>JACKCW010000001.1 GCA_020633845.1 Caryophanales bacterium
AATAGACCCAGCCAGTTTTCATAGGCATTGTAGTCTTGTTTAATTACCAGACCGAAAAAGTGCAAGATGATCTGGGCAATACCAGTAACCCCGCCGGCGTAAAGACCGACCGGGTTTAAAAACATTGAAGTTGAAATAGACAACAGAAAAGAACAAAAAACAACGATCAGTACCGTTTCAAAAACCGATTTGGTTTTTTTCTTTTTAGTTTGAATATCGGTCATTTTAAGCGCCTAGGCTAAGCTCATACTCCATATCTTTTATTATTTCTTCTTTGGCTTTATCCGGATCATTTTCCCTCGGGAAAAGTGGTCCTTCAAGCTTAACTACATTGTATTCGTTCTTATTTGAGAACGAAAGGTTAATTAAATTCTCTTCTTCTTTAGTAGTGTTTAGGTGAGCAAAAATTATCGGGGCAGTTTCGATTAAATATGGAACATAAAGAACTGATTCGATTCTAATGGCTTCAAGAAGATAATATATTACCGCTTTAAGTTCTTTGGTTTGGCCTTCTTTAAAAAGGGTCCAAGGCAGAGTTTCATCAATCACCTTATTGGTTCTTGAAACCAACTTGTTTATTTCCTGAAGAGCCTTATTTACTTTAAACTCTTTCATATAATCATGATAAAGAGAAATAGTCTCTAAAGCGGTTTTTTTAAGATCTAGGAGATATGGGTTATCAGTCTCTTCTTTTTCCACATGGCCTTGAAAGTATTTATCCGCCATCGAAAAAGTTCTAGAAACCAAATTTCCAAAATCATTTACTAAATCGTTATTATATCTTGAGATATAATCTTCCGGAGTGCAGACGGTATCGTCCGAAAATGGAAGTTCTCTTAAGATATAATAGCGGAAAGAATCAAGACCGTATCTTTTCACCAAAGTTTCCGGATAGATGACGTTTCCTTTGGATTTAGACATTTTGTCGCCCATCATTAAGTACCAGCCGTGAGCGAATAAGGTAAAGTTTACCGGAACATTAATCGACATTAAGAAGGCCGGCCAAAAAATCGCGTGAAATCTTAAAATATCTTTCGCGACCACATGCACAACTTCTCCTTCTAACCAGTATTTATCATAAAGCGATTTGTCGTCTTCTAAAAATCCGAGAGAAGTAAGATAATTGAAAAGCGCATCGAGCCAAACATAAACCACGTGTTTGGGATTGGCTTTAATCGGAATTCCCCAACTAAAAGATGAACGGGAAATAGATAAATCTTCTAGACCTTGTTTAATGAAAGAAATCACTTCGTTCTTTCTGGATTCCGGCTGAATAAATAAAGGATGAGAGTCAATATAATCAAGAAGAGGCTTTGCATACTTGGAAAGACGGAAAAAATAAGATTCTTCGCTTACTATCGATACTTTCTTACCGCAGGAAGGACAAACATGTTCAGCCCCGACTTCCGTAGCGGTAAAGAAGGTTTCGCAAGAAACGCAGTACCAACCTTCGTAATTACCGAGATAAATATCGCCGTTTTCCTGCATCATTTCAAATACTTTTTGGATTTGTTCAATATGATTTTGATCGGTAGTTCTAACAAAGTAATCTTCTCTGCATTCCAAATACTTCCAGAGTTTTTTCGCTCTTTCGGCCAAGATGTCCACGTATTCTTGTGGCGATATGCCTTTTTCTTCGGCTTTAATCTCCACCTTTTGTCCGTGTTCGTCCATTCCGGTTAAGAAGCGGGTGTCATACCCTAATTGTTTCTTATATCTCGCATATGAATCGCAGAAACATGTTGTACAGGCAGAGCCGATGTGAAGCCTTCCGGATGCATAGTAAATTGGCGTAGTGATGTAAAAATTCTTCATATTAATCCTCTCTTAAAATAGCTTTGATAACCTTGTTTTTAATTTCGCTGCCTTGAAGATAATCAATTATCATAAGAGCGAATTCTGTCACATAGTTTACACTTCTGGCGGTAATGATATTTTGATCCTTAACGACGTTTTCTTTTACGTATATGCCACCCTTTACATATTGTTCAAAACCGTCATAACAGGTAAACCTTTTATTTTTTAATACGCCCGCAAATCCTAAGATACTCGGGGCTCCGCAAATCGCAAAAATCGGTTTCTCTTTTTTAGCGTATTCTCTAACTAAAGATAGGACGCCTTCATTTTCTCTGATTTCTTTTGATCCCCTTCCGCCGCCCGGAAAAAAGAGACCGTCATAAGCTAAAAGGTCCTTGTTTTTAACGTCATTATAAGAAAGATCACAAACGATTTTTACTCCATGACTGCCGGTAATTACTTTATCTTTCGCTACCGAAAGAAGAGTGGTATCAATATTGCCTCTTTTAAGAAGAGATACCGTTCCGACGAGTTCCGAGTCTTCCGTTCCGTTTGTACATATTGTGAGAATATTCATTTTCTTCCTCTTTGGTATTCATTATAGATATCTGATGATTTCATCGAGCATTTTATCGACAACATTTTCGCTGCTTCCTTCACCGAATACCCATCATTAATTATTTTATTCATTTCCGCAATAATATCAATATTATTGCAATAATCTTCTTTCTTTCCTTCTAAAACAATGACCATTTCCCCTTTTAAGTCATTAGGAAAGGACTCTGCTTCTTTTAAATCAAGTCTTATATATTCTTCAAAAACTTTAGTTATTTCCCGGTAAACAAAAACTTTTCTTTCCTTTAAAACTTCTTTCATTAATAAAAGGGTCTCATTGATTCTTTTTGGCGATTCATAAAAAACCATGGTAAAAGGATAGGAAGACAGTTGTTCTATTTCACTTCTTTTCTTGGATATTTTATGATCTAAAAATCCGTAAAACAAATATGGTTTTGGCGAAAGACCAGAAGAAATAAGGGCCGAGACCTGGGCCGAGGCTCCGGGAATCGGTATGACTTTAATATTCTCTTCTAAAGCTTTCTTCACCACTTCAAAACCGGGGTCGGATATGATAGGCGTTCCGGAATCCGAAATTATCCCCACATTATTCCCTTCTTTTAAAAGAGAGATGATTTTATCTTCCTTAACTTTATCGCTATAGTCATGATAAGAATCGAGCGGAAGAGATATGCCGTAGTGAGATAGAAGCTTTTGAGTCACTCTGGTGTCTTCACAAAAAAGATAATTAAGAGACTTAAGAGTTTCAATAGCTCTATAGGATATATCGTTTATGTTTCCAATTGGGGAAGCAATTAGATATAAGGCGTTTTTTTCTTTTATTTCATTACTTCTTTCCATTGTTTTCTCCATAGTGAAAATAAGCCTTCACTTCGTCAGTGTATTCATTATTATCGTTATATACGTAAAGCGGCTCCAATATCTTTATACCTTGTTCCTTAACTCGTTTACCCGCATCAAAAAGAAAGATATAAGATTCCTTCCCTTTAGAGGGGTAAACAAACCGAAGACGTTTAATATAAAAATTATATTTTTTAAGAAGGAAAATCGTCTCGCTAAATCTATCTGTGGATTGTACCATAGATAAAGTGCCGCCTTCTTTTAAAAGATAAAACGAGGCTTTCACAATATCTTCCATCGTTACTGTGATTTCGTGTCTCGCAAGAGAAATCTCTTCCTTTTCGTTAAGAGAAGAGGTATGATTCACTTTAAAGTACGGCGGGTTAGACAGGACAAGTCCAAAAGAATCGCTTAGAAAATAATCTTTAATATTTTTAATATCGCCGTTAATTATTTTAATTTGATTTTCGAGATTATTTAATTCAACTGATCTCTTTGCCATTAAAGCCACTTCTTCCTGCAGTTCAATTCCAAAAATAGGTTTAGTGGTAAACATACTTAAAAAAAGCGGAATGGCGCCGTTTCCTGAACCAAGATCGATAATTCTATCGGTTTTCTTCTTTATTTCGGTAAAGAACGCCAGGAAAGTTGAATCAAGAGAAAAACGAAAATTATCTTTATTCTGAATTATTTTTAAGGAGTCCTCATAACCAAGGATCGTGTTAATCTCTTCCATTTTCCTTTTTAGGCTTTTCTATTATATCTAAGATAGAAACTGTGTCTATAGAATTATCCTTATATCTTACGGTAACCGTTTCAGAAAATAAATCAACGTTTTGAACCTCACAAGGCCCTTTTTCTGTTTTTACACTATCGCCTTTTTGCGGCATCTTTTCTTTTAGACTTTGGTAGGTCTGATCTTCGTAACTGATACAGCAAAGAAGTTTTCCGCAAAGACCGGAAATGCTGTTAGGGTTCAAAGCTAAATTTTGATTTTTTGCCATCTTGATAGTAACGTTCTGGATGTCGCCTAAAAAAGATGAACAACACACTTCTCTTCCGCACATGCCAATGCCGCTCACGATTCGTGAGGCGTCTCTTGGACCAACCTGTCTTAATTCAATTCTGGTTCTGTATACATAGGCGAGTTCTTTCACAAGTTCACGAAAATCCACTCTTCCGTCCGAACTGAAATAAATGGTCAGTTTAGAACGATCAAGAGTGTATTCAGCATCTAAGAGTTTCATATCCAGCTTATAATCGCTAATGATTTTCTTAGTTTTTTCGAGGATATCCGGCTTTTCGGAAAGATTCTTTTGATAATCTTCTAAATCTTTAACTTCAGCTTTTCTTTTAACGCTCTTTAAATCACCGATAACTTCCGAATCCTCAATATCTTTTTCTTCTTCTACTATGGTACCGATCTCTAAACCCCTCACAGTTTCTACCACGACTTTATCGTCTTTTTTTAGACCATCAATCGGCGCAAAATAATATCTTTTATTGTTTCCTATAAAGGTTATACTTACTACTTTTGGCATATTTTACCTACTTTCTATATGCGTCTTCTAATTCTAACAAAATACAGTCCAAATTAAGACGCAGATTAACGTTATATTTTATTTTAGTTTTTAGTTCTAATATTTCTCTCATAAGACGGCCTAAAGCCAGTTCGTTTGAAATATTACCTAATTCTTTAATTCTTCCTTTTTCGGCTTTATAAATAAAGTTTTCGTTTTTAAATTCCACATAATTCAAAATATCCTTTAAATAGAAAGTGAAAAGGGAAAGAAAGAAATCTTGTTTTTCCATCGTATCGATCAATTTATAATTATCGTTAAAGAAAATAATTACCGATTCGTTTGTTTCAAATTTCTTCATAAAAAGCGCCGGGACAAAATCGACAATCTTTAAATATTCTTCTGTCTTGGCTAGAGACAAAATTAAATCTTCGTTCTGGCTATATTCCATAAGAATTGAAGAAAGAGACTCGCTAATACCTTCTAAATCCAGTCTTTCCTTTAAAAAATCTTTATTAAGGGGTCTAAAACTATAAAGAGCACACCTGGATTTAATCGTATCTAAGATAGAAGACAGGTTATCAACGAGAAAAATAATATGAATATCGTCTTGCGGTTCCTCAATGAATTTTAATAGACTATTAGAAGAAGATGGGTTTAGATTGTCCGCCTGATCAAAAATAAATATTTTCGGCCCTTCTTCGAGAGCGGTTTTAGCTGCTTCACTAAGAATAGACGTTATCTGTTCCTTTCTGATAGTTAACCCGAGAGGCTCAATATAAAACACATTAGGATGGCTGTTATCATCAATTCTTTTGGCGGCTTCGCATTCTTCAATAGAAGAATCTTCAATTTTAGCGTAAATTAATTTAGCCAGATAAAAAGCCATTTCTTTTTTTGAGGTGCTTTTGTCACCATAAAAAATAAGAGCGTGAGGCAGCTTTTTTCTTTCAACCATATTTTTTAATGTGTTAAAAACAAGAGGTTGTTCCTCTTCTAATTTGTTCATAAAACCTATAGAATTCCCTTAATTAATTTGAAACAGTCGTTCGCTACTTCTTTGATTGATCTTTCGCCTTCGACATCCTTGATTCTATCAGGATACATCTTGGCTAAAATCAAATACCCTTCATGGGTTCTCTTGTGAAACTCAATCGATTCTTCATCCAAACGATTGATTTCATGAGAAGCTTGATGTTCAAAGATTCTTTGAAGTCCAACTTCCGGGCGGACATTAATGAACAAAGTGAGATCAGGATAAATACCGTCAATCGCAAATTCATTTATCTCCTTTACTTTTTCAATACCGATGCCTCTTGCGTATCCTTGATAAGCCAGGCTCGAATCGATATAGCGGTCACAAAGAACGATTTTGCCTTCTTTGAGAAGAGGAATGACCTTTTGAACGAGATGCTGTCTTCTAGACGCCGCATAAAGCAGGGCTTCGCACACAGGATCCATCTCTTTGTTTTCGGTATCGTGAATGACATTTCTAACCTGTTCGGATATAGAAACGCCTCCCGGTTCTCTTGTTGTAACAACATCATAACCGGCCACTTTAAGATATCTTTCCACTTCTTTTATGACCGAAGTTTTACCGCTTCCGTCTGTTCCTTCGAAACTGATAAATTTTCCTGTCATTGTTTTTACCTCATATATTAATTATTGCATAATTATTAAATATTTTTAAATTTTCATTTAAAAATAGCGTTTTTTCGTTAATAGTCGATTTTAACCAGATAAAGACCGGAAGCCGGTGCTATCTTGTTCGTCAAATTTTTATCCTTTTTTTCCATAATATTTTTAATGCTTCCGCGGCCGGTTTTATCAATCTCGACTAATGACCCGATAATCAGTCTTATCATATTATGAAGAAAGCCGGTTCCGACAAAAGTGAAAATAACTTTCGTTCCGGAAAGATGAAGAGAAGCCGTATAAATAGTCCTTATCGTATCTTCTTTTTCTCCCTTACAAAAACTATAAAAATCATGGGTGCCTTTAATCGCCGATAATTCTTCTCTCATTCTCGGAAGGTTATTAATCTTTTGATACCAAACATAATCCTTATCAAAAACCGAATATTCTCCCATATCAATGATATATTGATATTCTTTCTTTATAACATCATACCTGGCATGAAAGAGTTGTGATCTTTCGTAAGCGTCTTTTACTCTGATATCTTCCGGTAAATATTTATTTAAGGCGGTTTTGTATTTATAAGGAGGAATACCCGATGAATCGAAGTGGACCACTTGTCCTTTGGCGTGGACGCCTCTATCGGTTCTTGAAGCTTCAAAACAAAGCACTTTTTTGGAAAGCATTAAATAAAGAGCGTTTTCGAGGACATCCTGAATAGTGTTTTTGTTGGTTTGTTTCTGCATCCCGAGATAATTGGCTCCGTCATACTCTAAAACTAAAACTGTATTTTTTTGGTCTTTCCGGTATATTTCTTCCACGACTCCGGAAACTTTATTTTCGCTGTCCAGTTTAACTTTTAGGATATAAGGTGTTTCTTTTACCATAAAATAGATTAAATAATGAGAATCCTCATTTTCTTGCGAAATATCACTAAGACCTAGTTTTTTTAGGTTCTCAAAATGCATAATAAAAAGATCTTTCGAAGACAAAAGATTTTTTTCCTTATCTCTTAAAGCAATAAACGAATCGCTTAAAAAAGATAAGTCATTCGATTCATTTTTTAAATAGAGAATAAAACCGTCTAGAAAAGGATGTAAAGACATATAGAACCGCCTAATAAAAGAAGAGAAAAAATTAAAGAAATGGTATCGGCCGTCTGCCACTTAAGCGCCCGGTATTTGGTTTTAGGTTTTCCTGGAACAAAATTTCTGGATTCCATCGCATCGGCGAGTTGATCGCTTCGTTCAAATGATATCACAAACATCGGCACTAAAAGCGAAACCAGTTGTCCAACTTTTTTAGTTAAACTTCCTTGTTTAAAATCGGCCCCTCTTGATGCTTGCGCATCCATTATTTTAAATGATTCGTCAAGTATTGTCGGGATATAACGAAGAGCGATCGAGATTATTAAGGCAAACTCTTCCGGATTTATTTTAAATATTTTTAAGGGTTTCATTAAATACTCGGTCCCAAGAGTAAGTTCGGTCGGCTTGGTGGTAAGCGTTAAAATGGTCGCAAGCGAGACCACGGTAATTAGTCTAAAGAAGACAAAAAGACTGGTATTCATTCCTTCTTCATAAATCTCAAGATTAAAACTGTAATACACATCCGGATAAAGTAAATATTTTAAAGAGACAAAAAGAAGCGAGACATAAAGGAAAAAATAAAGAACCTTAAGCTTCATATATCTCATCAAGAAAAAATAGAAAAAGGTAATAACAACTATCGCGATGATGGAAGATATACTGAAGGAAAGAGACGTTTGATATAAAACCTCGCCGCCTTTATTAAAGAATATTTGAAACACAAAAACGAAAATTGAAAGCACAATTAACGGTTTTAATCCTTGAAGCACTTTTAGAATTGAGAGTCTGGCGCTCAACAGTATAACGATTAGAATTAGAAGCGCGCCCATCATTTCATAAATATTCTTTAAAAAGAAGACAGCCACCATAATCACAATTGTCGCAATTATTTTGAGTCTCGGATCTAATTTATGAAGATAAGAATCTCCTGGCATATACTGCCCTAAGACAAAGTTTTTCATGAAAGAATCTCCTTTATTAAGGAGTTCAAATCATTTTGGTTAGGATTCAAATTTAAACCAGCTTTTTCATTCAAATATTTGGCGATTTTTATTGAGTCGGGATAATCAAGATTAAATGATGCGATTTGGTCTTCGGAACTTTCAAAAAGCTTTTTGGGAGTTCCGTCAAAAGCTACTTCCCCTTCTGACATCACAATAACTCTTTTGGCGTATTTAGAAACGATATTCATATCGTGAGTGATAATAATAATCGTTTTATGTGCTTGTTCATTTAAGTCTTTGAAGAGTTTAGTCAGCTTATTTCTGTTTTCAGGATCAATTCCCGCCGTCGGTTCGTCAAAAATAAGAATATCAGGTTCCATCGATAAAATACCCGCAATAGAAACCATTTTCTTTTCACCGCCAGATAAAGTAAAAGGCGTTTTATCATACATTTCCTTCGGAAAATGAACCATTTCGAGAGCTGACACTGCAATTTTTTCCGCTTCTTCTTTAGATTTGCCAAAGTTTCTCGGTGCAAACATGACGTCATTTAACACGGTTTCTTCAAAAAGTTGATACTCAGGAAACTGAAAAACTAAACCGACATGTTTTCTTATATCGTTATAGTTTTCCTTTCTTTTTCTTCTTTCTTGGATCTTTATCCCGAAAACATACTCTTCCCCCGATGAAGGGATTTTTAAAGCATTAAACAAAGAAGCAAGAGTCGACTTGCCGGAACCGGTCTCACCGATTAGAGCGATAAATTCGTCTTTATCGTCAATTGATAGAGTGATATTCTTTAAGGCATATACTGTGCCTTTTTTCTTTTTATTATATGAATAACTTACATTTTCGAGGCGGATTCCCATAGAACCTTTAATACCTCCTCGTTATTGTATCCGGCTTTTTTTAAAGAATGATAAACATAAAGAGCACTCGGAAGTTCAAGTCTGGCTTCTTTTAAGGTTTTTTCATCCATCATTATTTCTTCCGTTTTACCATCCTTTAGTATTTCTCCGTTAGACATTACTATCGTTCTATCTGATAATAAAGCTTCGTTCATATCATGAGTAATCATGATAATAATTTTGCCTTTTTCTTTCAACTTTTTTACCACATTTATAAAATCTTCTTTTCCTTCCGGATCAAGCATGGAGGTTGCCTCATCGAGAATAATAATCTCAGGGTTCATCGCGAGAATTCCGGCTATCGCCACTCTTTGTTTCTGACCGCCAGAAAGTAAATATGGTTCGCTTTTTTTATAGTTTGTCATATTAACTTCACTAAGTGCACTATCAATCATGCCTTCCATTAAAGCGGGATCAACCTCTAAATTTTCCAGTCCGAAGGCGATATCATCTTCTACGCTGGTTGCGACAAACTGATTATCCGGATTTTGAAAAACAATCCCCAGATGTTTTCTTATTTCATATAAATTGTTTTCGTTTAACGGCAAATCCTCAATATAGATTTCTCCCTCTTTTTTTTCTAAAAGACCCATTAATAATTTGGCTAAAGTGGACTTACCGCTGCCGTTATGACCGATAATTGATACCCATTCTCCATTTTCAATAGTAAAAGAAAGAGCGTTAACAGCGTTCTTTTCTTCATCTTCATATTTATATGAGAGATTTTTTACGATAATTGACACAGATACCTCCTGAGTCTCATTATATTATATCATATAATATAAAAATTAAAATCATTAGTAAATACCGATAAATTTAAAGAAGATAATTATTGATTTTCAATATTGACTTTATCACTATAGAGTGATAATTTATTATCAGTAGGAGGACATTTTAATATGCAAGATATACCTGGCACCATAGCAAAAATGCGTGCGTATTTTGAAACAGGAAAGACTAAAGATGTTGATTTCAGACTTGAACATCTGCGGAAATTCCTTGCATCACTCAAAGCACATGAGGAAGATTTCTATGAAGCAATGAAAGCTGACTTCAACAAACCGAAATTCGAATCATATGCAACAGAAATAAGTTTGGTCTACGGAGAAATCGAGAACAAGCTTAAACACTTGAAGAAATGGACGAAGCCTAAAAGAAAGAGCGTCGGCCTCTCAAGTTGGCCTTCTTATGGCAAGGAAATTCCTGAACCTTACGGTCTTGTACTAGTAATGGCTCCTTGGAACTATCCTTATATGCTTACCTTAGCCCCGGTTGTCGGAGCTCTTGCAGCCGGAAACTGCGTACTGATTAAACCTTCCAACAGATCGCCTCACACATCTGACGTCATTAAGACTGTTTGTGATGAAGTATTTGAAGAAGGTTATGTGGATGTAGTATTAGGCGGAAGACAGGAGAATCAGGCTCTTCTCGAACAAAAATTCGATTTCATTTTCTTTACCGGCGGTGTTTCTGTCGGCACTATGGTTTTAGAGAAGGCTGCCGTTCATTTAACACCTTGTATTTTGGAACTCGGTGGAAAATCTCCAGTTTTTGTTGAAGAGGATTGTGATCTTAAAACTACCGTTAGAAGACTTGTTTGGGGTAAATACACCAACGCTGGTCAAACTTGCGTTTGCCCGGACTACATTTTAGTCAATGAAAAAATTCACGATGAATTCTTAGAAGCTGTAAAAGCCCAAATTAAAGAATTCTACTATGACGGCGATACTATCTCTGACGACTTTCCACATCTTATTACCGATTCACACTATGAAAAAGTCACTTCACTTGTTGATGAAGATAAAGTAGTGTTTGGTGGTAAAAAGGACGCCTCCAAGAGACTTCTTGAACCAACTATCGAAGATAATGTGGTTTTAGAAGACAAGATTATGTCCGAAGAAATCTTCGGTCCGGTTATGCCTATCCTTAAAGTTAAGGATATTGAAGAAGCTGTTTCTATCGCTAAGAAAGTTAACGGCGGGGCTAAACCTCTCGCTCTTTACATTTTCACTAATGATAAAGAAAAGGTTAAGTACGTTCATAACGAAATATCATTCGGCGGCGGGTGCGTTAACGATACATTAATGCATGTCGCAACGGAAGATCTTCCGTTTGGCGGTGTCGGCAACTCCGGTATGGGGTTCTATCACGGAAAGAGAACCTTTGATGCGTTCACTCATTATAAAGGAGTCGTCTTCAAAGGCAAAATGGATATTCCGCTTAGATATCCTCGTTATACTGAAAAGAAGTTCAACACCATTAAAAAATTACTATAATGAAAAATAAAAAAGGTAGTGCTTGGCACTACCTTTTTTTAATTAACTATTTTACAAATCTGATTAAGGCCATCGGGACGCCGTCGCCTTTTCTTGGCGCCAGCTTGAAAATCTGAGTATAGCCGCCTAATCTTTCTTTGTAAGAAGGAGCGATGTCATCAAAAAGAATTTGAAGAGCATATTTTCCGTCAGCGTTCTTTAAGAATCTAACGGTCTTTGCTACTTCTCTTCTTGAAGATAAATCGTTATTTTTAGCTTTTGTAACAAGTTTTTCTGCGATTCCCTGAACCAGTTTGGCTTTCTTTTCCGTCGTTTTGATTTGTCCGTGAAGAATGAGCTGAGTCACAAGATCTCTATAAAGAGCTTTTCTTGATGACATATCACGGTTCATATGGGTAAATTGATTTGACATATTATTCTCCTGATTAGTGACGGGCGAAAGAAAGACCGATTTCCTGAAGATGATCTTTGATCTCTTTTAAGGATTTCTTGCCGAGGTTTCTGATCTTCATCATATCTTCCTCGGTTTTTTCGGTTAATTCCCCGATAGTATTGATTCCGGCTCTCTTAAGGCAGTTATAAGATCTGACCGAAAGGTCTAAATCTTCAATCTGGCGGTCCGGATTAGAGGTGGTTTCTTCTTCTTTTCTTTCAATCATATGTTCTTCATACTTTACCTTATCCGATAAATCAACAATGCAGTCCAGATGATCGATTAAGATTTTAGAAGCCGAAGCGATAGCGACTTCCGGGGTAACCCCGCCGTTAGTCGTGATATCGACAACCAGTTCTTCGTAGTTAGGGTTATCCTGAATTCTTACTTTGTTAACTTTATAAGAAACTTTAAGAACTGGAGTATAAATAGAGTCAATCGGAATGATGCCGGCTTGGGTTTCCGTATATTCGCGGTTGCCTTCAGCTGATACATAACCGATGCCTTTTCTGGCGTTCATCATAATTCTTAATTTTCCGGCATTAACGCGGCAAATATAGTAATCAGGATTAACGACTTCTACTTCTTCATCAGAGATGATATCCGATGCGGTAACGGTTTTAGGACCTTCAACATCGATTTCAAGTTTCTTCTCAACTGCAGTGTCTGATAAGAATTTAAGAACGACGCCTTTTAAGTTAAGAACGATAGCCGTAACGTCTTCTACTACGCCTTTAATTGATGAGAATTCATGTTGAACGCCATCAATTTGAATATTGATAATGGCAGCTCCCGGTAAAGAGGCCAGAAGTACTCTTCTAAGCGCATTCCCAAGAGTGAGCCCGTAGCCTCTTTCCAGAGGCTTCATGGTAAAGACACCATGGTATGGGTCGTTGCCGACTGATTTGAAAGAGGTCTCCGGCTTGATAAACTTCAGTTCATCGGACGCAGCCTTTGATTCCTGGTTAATTTCGTATAAAGATTCCTGAAAATCATTAGCGAATTTAAATTCATCCATGGTCATGTCCTCCTATCCGCGAGGTCTCTTCGGCGGACGGCAACCGTTATGAGGAACCGGAGTAACATCGTAAATCGCAGTGATTTCGAGACCGGCAACCTGAAGCGATCTAATGGCGGTGTCTCTTCCTGGACCCGGACCTTTAACCGATACTTCAACCTTTTTCATTCCGTTGTCGATAGCGGCTTTAGCGGCAGCTTCGCTCGCAAGACCGGCGGCAAACGGAGTTGATTTTTTTGAGCCTTTATAACCGATAGCGCCTGATGAACTCCAAGCAACTAAGTTTCCGGCTCCATCTGTAATGGAAACGATGGTATTATTGAATGTCGAATGAATATGTGCAACACCGTAAGGGATGTTCTTCTTAACACGACGTTTTTTAGTAGTTTTAGTAGCCATATTATTATTTTCCTCCCCTTACTTTTTCTTATTGGCAACGGTTTTAGCCGGGCCTTTTCTGGTTCTGGCGTTATTTCTGGTATTTTGTCCTCTAACCGGAAGACCTTTTCTATGACGAATGCCTCTATAGCATCCGATATCCATTAAACGCTTAATGTCGTTGGTAACTTCTCTTCTTAAGTCACCTTCGATTTTGTATTTGGCAACTTCGGTTCTGATTTTTGTGAGTTCTTCATCAGATAGATTTTTAACTCTTGTGTCTTCAGATACGCCGGTTGCTGCTAAAATTTTCTTTGATGTGCTGACTCCTATTCCATAAATATAGGTTAAGGATATAACGACTCTCTTGTCATTAGGAATATCAACACCAACTATACGTGCCATAAATTATTGTCTTCTCCTTTTTAACCTTGTCTTTGTTTATGCTTAGGATTTTCGCAGATTACCATAACCACGCCATGGCGTTTGATAACTTTGCATTTGTCGCAAATCTTTTTGACCGATGGTCTTGTTTTCATGATATTGTATCTCCTTTTTTCCTTGTGTTGTATCTCCTCGTAATTCTGCCACGTGATAGGTCATAAGTAGATATTTCAACTTTAACTTCTTGTCCTTGCAAAATGCGGATGTTGTTCATGCGGATTTTGCCAGATACGTGAGCATGGATACGATGTCCATTCTTAAGTTCTACGATAAATTCGGTATTAGGAAGGACTTCCTTAATTACACCGTCAAATTCAATTACATCGTCTTTCGGCATTAAATGTTCTCCTTTTTAGAACTCGTTTTCGCTTTCTTTATATCCGGGAGTAATCGGATTTTTAAAGAATTAACGTCCTTTTTCATTATCTAATATCTCCATAATGTCCAGATAGACGTCAAGAGCGGATTGATCGCCGTCAACACTTCTTAATAAGCCTTTGGCTTTATAATAGTCGATGAGCGGCTTCGTCTGGTTTTGATAAACGTTTAGGCGGGCTTTGATTGCTTCTTCCTTATCATCAGCTCTTTGAATTACTTCACCATTACATACATCACAGATGCCATCCTTTTTCGGAGGATGATTTATCACGTGATAAATCGTTCCGCAGGACTTGCACACTCTTCTTCCCGATAAGCGGAAGATTACAAGATCGTCCTTTACTTCGAGATCGCATACGAGGTCAAGTTTCATATTGAGCTTTTCCATCATTTGTTCCAAGCATTCCGCTTGGTTGACGGTTCTCGGATACCCGTCGAAGAGATAACTCCCCGACGGATTTTTCTCGAGAATTTTATAGATGATATCGTTCGTAACCGAATCAGGAACAAGTTGGCCTTTTCCGATATAGGATAAGGCAAGTTCTCCAAGTGTAGTGTGTTCCTTCATCTCTTTTCTGAAGATATCTCCAGTTGAAAGATGGATTATATCACTTTTTTCTTTGAAGACTTCGGCAACCGAGCCTTTTCCAGCCCCTGGTTTTCCGACGATAATCAGGTTCATTTTTATCACCTAGCTAATAAAGCCGGCATACTTTTGATCCTGAACGTCAGTTTTGATCTGACGTGCCGTTTCGATGGCAACTCCGACTACGATCATGATGGCGGTACCGCCAATTTCAATGGCGTCTGAGGCGCCAAGCATGGTAGATAAAGTCGGAATCGAGGCCACGACAACAAGATAAACGGCACCGATTAAGGTAGTGTTGAACAATACTTTAGTAATATACTGTTCGGTTTCAAATCCCGGACGGAAGCCCGGAATATATGCTCCTCTTTTCTGAAGATCTTCGGCCGTTTTTTGCGGGTTAATCTGCAGGAAAGTATAGAAGAGCGTAAAGAAGAAAATGAGAAGTGCATAGATGACATATCCGAGGATAGCATCCGATGAGAAGATTTCATTTAACCATTCATACCAGACAGGTGCCGAGGTCGACATCCCGGTGTATTGGATAATAGTTAAAGGAATTCCCATAAGTGTGGCGGCAAAGATGACCGGAATCACGCTTGCCGTATTAAGTTTGATCGGGAAAGTCGAATCATTCGCCCCTTTAAATTTGTATGAGGCGGGTCGGTTCGAATATTGTATCTGAATATTTCTGACCGATGATTCCATAAAGACGATACCGATTAAAATAACGAAGAACAGAAGGAGTGATAAGCCGGCGCTTAAGTATTGTGTCCAAACAACACTTTCTCCCGTAATATCGGCGACTAAGTTTTCGATAGATTCCGGGAAAGCAATCAGGATACCAATCGTAATCATTAGTGATGTTCCGTTACCAACACCGAACTGAGTGATAAGATCCGCAAACCACATGGTTAAAGCGGCACCGGCAGTTAGAGTAATTGAAACGGCCATCAAGCCTAAGAATGAGGTTCTTCCATATTGGAAAATAGTTGAGCTCATACCGAAAGTCATGGCTACGCTCTGGATAAGGGCGATAATAATGGCTAAGTATCTGGTGAGTTGGCTCAGTTTCTTTTTTCCTTCTTCACCTTCTTCCCTCCATTCTGCGAGGGTTGGAACTACGTCCATTTCTAGAAGCTGAATAATAATTGACGAAGTAATATAAGGGTTAATTCCTAATGCCACAATCGAGTAATTCCTTAAAGCGTCTCCCGAAAAAGAGTTGATAATGCCAACGAATCCTTGAGAATCGCTGCTTGAAAATAATTCGACATTATCCACTGCCGGTATCATCGTGCATATCTTAAATATAAAGAATATAAGCAGCGTGAATAATATCTTCAATATCTCTTCCTTGTTTTTGAAGACCTTCTTAATTGTGTCCATTAGATCACCTCTACTGTCCCGCCAACTGCTTCGATTTTCTCTTTTGCGCTTACACTGACTTTATCTACTTTGACAGTGAGTGCCTTAGACAAAGATCCTTCGCCTAAAATCTTAACGCCGGAATATTCTTTATTGATTAAACCGGCTTTTTTAAGCGATTCCTTATCGACAACGTCTCCGGCCTTGAATGATTCAAGAGCCGAAACATTGACAATCGCGTACTTTACTTGTTGAAGATGAGTAAATCCTCTTTTCGCTATACGCTTGTAAAGAGGGGTTTGACCTCCCTCAAAACCGAGGCGTGTTCCGCCGCCGGCTCTTGAGTTTTGTCCTTTTTGTCCGCGACCGGAGGTTTTACCGAGACCGCATCCGTTACCTCTGCCGACAAAAGTCTTAGAATGAAGTGAACCTTCTGTTGGCTTTAAATTTTCGAGAGCCATCTTAAACCTCCTTTACTTCGCTGACTTCGATTAAGTGAGCGATTTTTTTAATCATTCCTCTAATTTGAGGATTATCGTTTTTTACAACTTCGCTTTGAAGTTTAGTAAGGCCTAAAGCCTTTACTGTTGCTCTTTGGTCTGGTTTAGAGGAAACCGGGCTTTTAACGAGTTTAATCTTTAACATCATTTAAGCACCTTCTTCACATCTATTCCTCTCATCTCGGCAACTTGGTCAACAGAACGGAGTTGAGAGAGACCGGCAATCGTAGCTCTTACCATGTTTACCGGAGTATTAGAACCGAGGGATTTAGACAAAACGTCTTCAATTCCGGCTAATTCAATAACGGCTCTTACCGCGCCGCCGGCACTGATTCCGGTTCCCGGAACGGCTGGTTTAATTAAAACTTTGCCGGCTCCGTATTTACCATACACCTGATGAGGAATTGTTGCACCATATAGAGGAACTTTAATTAAATTCTTTTCCGCGTCCTTAGCCGCTTTTTTAATTGCGTCCGGAACTTCATGAGCTTTTCCGGTTCCGAATCCGACTAACCCTTTTCTGTCGCCGATAACAACTAAAGCATTAAAACGAAGTCTTCTTCCGCCTTTAACTACCTTAGTGATACGGCCGACCGATACGAGTCTTTCTTCATAAGGACTTTCTTCTTTCGGTTCTTTGTCTCTTCTTGGTTTTCTTTCTCTCGGGCCTTTGGAATTTCTTCTACCCTGATTGTTATAAGGTTTTCTTTCGCGTTCTTTCGGAGCATTGTCTTCAGATACGGTTTCGTCGTCTTCGTTTTCCACTTTGACTTTTAAATCTTCTTCTGTCATATTATCCTCCTTAGAATTTGAGCCCGGCTTCACGAGCCGCTTCGGCTAAAGCCTTTACTCTTCCGTGGTAGATATAACCGCCACGATCGAATACGATTTCTTTAATGCCGGCAGCAAGAGCCTTTTGGGCTACATCGGCGCCGACTTTTTTAGCAGCTTCAATATTGCCGCCATTCTCTAGATTAAGGCTTGATGCCTCAACTATCGTTTTGCCGCTTTCATCATTGATGATTTGCGCATAAATATTGGCGTTAGAACGGAAGACGTCGAGTCTCGGGCGAGCCTCTGTACCGCATAAATTTTGTCTTATACGCGCATGTCTTTTGATTCTTTGCGCGTTCGAGTCATATGTTTTTATCATATTATTTAGCCGTCTTTCCTTCCTTGCGGCGAACATTCTCTCCCTTATACCTAATACCTTTTCCAAGATAAGGCTCAGGAGGTCTGATGCCTCTAATGTAGGCAGCGAACTCGCCGATTTCTTGGCGGGACGCACCTTTGATGATTACGTCTGTTTGTGTAGGGAGTTCAATACTGATTCCCTTAGGAATATCAACGTTAACCGGGTTGGAATAACCAACGATAACTACCAGTTTATCACCTTGAAGTTGGGCTCTGTATCCGGTTCCTTTAATTTCAAGAGCAATCTTGAAACCTTCGGAAACCCCAATAATCATGTTGTTCACAAGGGCTCTTACGGTGCCGTGATAGCTATGAACGAATTTAGTCGGGTTTTCCGCAATCGAGAAGAAAAGGTGATTGTCTTTTTCTTCGATTTTAACGTCGTTTTTAAATTGACTGGATAATTCCCCGTTTGGTCCTTTTACAGTAACTAAATTATTATCGGTTACAGTAACGGTTACGCCATTTGGGATAATGATAGCTTTTTTACCAATACGGCTCATACTATCACCATACGTAGGCGATAACTTCGCCGCCGACTTTCTGCTTTCTAGCATCTTTGTCAGTCATAATTCCTTTTGAAGTGGAAATGACTGCGGTTCCAAGACCGTTTAAGACTTTCGGAAGATCTTCGTTTCCGGCATAAACTCTTAAACCAGGTTTGGATATTCTTTTAAGACCTTGAATTACTCTAGCGTTGTTTGAGAGATATTTTAAAGTTACTTCAATAACGCTGTGATGAGATTTCTCATCTCTTTTTACTTGGTAGCCTTCGATATATCCTTCAACTCTTAATACTTCAAGGATTTCTTTTTTAACGCGTGATAGAGGGATATTAACCGTCTTTTTCTTCATCGCGTTGGCGTTTCTGATACGGGTTAGCATATCAGCAATCGGATCTGTCATCATATTCTTTATTCCTCCTACCAACTTGATTTAGTTATTCCCGGGATCTCACCTTTAGAGGCGAGCTCTCGGAAACAAATACGGCATAATTTAAACTTGCGCGAAACAGCATGAGGACGTCCGCATCTTTCACATCTCGTATATTCTCTTACCGAGAATTTCTGAGGTTTCTTGCAACTTGCTATTTTGGATTTCTTTGCCATAATCTTTTTACCTTCATTAGTCTCTATGGACGAATGGAACGCCCATAAGTTTTAGAAGCGACATTGCTTCTTTGTCGGATTCGGCAGTTGTCACAATAACAACGTCCATGCCGCGAACTTTACTTACCTTATCCAGATTGATTTCCGGGAAGATAATTTGTTCTTTAACACCTATTGTGTAATTTCCTCTACCATCAAAGGCTTTAACGGATACACCTCTAAAGTCTCTAACACGAGGAAGGCTAATGTTAATCAGTTTGTCTAAGAAGTCATACATTCTTTCGCCACGAAGTGTAACCTTGCAACCGATCTTCATTCCTTCACGAAGTTTGAAGTTCGCGATGGATTTTTTGGCTTTGGTTACCACCGGTTTTTGTCCGGTAATCTGCGTCAAATCCTGAACAGCATCGTCTAAGGCTTTTGAATTTTGGATGGCGTCTCCGACACCCATATTCACTACTACCTTAACGACTTTAGGACACATCATAATGGTTTTGTAACTGTATTCTTTCATTAATTCCGGCTGGATTTCGTTTAAATACTTTTCATGTAATCTATTCATAATTTCACCTAATCCAGTATGGCTCCGCCCTTTTTAGCGAATCTTACTTTTCTTTCTTCGCCTTGAGCGCCCTTCTTAGTCGGTTTATCGGTAACAGTTTTATGACCGACTCTGGTTCTCTTTTTATCTTTTCCGGTTACTACCATGACATTAGAAATGTCAATCTTAGCCGCTTTTTCCACGATGCCGCCGTCAGGATTATCCTGAGTAGGTTTACTGTGAACTTTATTAACGCGGATTTTTTCGCCTTCAAGAATAACTTTGTTCGACTTGGTAAGAACCGCAACTACTTTAGCGTTTTTGCCTTTGTCGACGCCGGAGATAATTACGACTTCATCGCCTTTTTTCAGGTTCATATCACTACCTCCTATAATACTTCCGGAGCGAGAGAGATAATCTTAGTGAATTGTTTTTCACGAAGTTCTCTGGCTACGGGCCCGAAGATACGGGTTCCTTTTGGATTTTTTTCCGAGTCGATGATAACGGCGGCGTTGTCGTCGAATTTAATCGATGAACCGTCGGCACGTTCAATACTTCTTCTCGTTCTGACGATGACGGCTTTAACCACATCGCTCTTTTTAACGGTTCCTCCCGGTACAGCGCTTTTAACTGTCGCAACAATAATATCGCCGACATGCGCAAACTTTCTGTGAGTTCCGCCTAATACTTTAATAGTTAATATTTCTTTAGCGCCGGAGTTGTCTGCGACTCTAAGTCTACTTTCGGACTGAATCATATTCTCCTCCTACACTTCAATCTTCTTCTCGACGATTTCGAGTAAACGGAAACGTTTAGTAGCCGAGAGAGGTCTGGTTTCCATAATTTTAACTTTGTCGCCGGCTTTGGCTTCATTGTTTTCATCATGGGCTCTGAATTTTTTCGAAGACATCACTCTTTTTGAATAGAGAGGATGTTTCTTATATGTGTCGACTTTTACGGTAATGGTCTTGTCATTTAAGGCTGAGACAACGATACCGGTAAAAACCTTGCGGGTTTTTCTATCTTCCATTTTTTCCTCCTATTTAGCTCCTCTTTCAGTCAATACGGTTGAAAGGCGGGCGATTGTCTTGCGGGTTTTGCCGATTTCGGCAGTGTTTTCTAACTGACCTGTCGCTTGTTTGAAACGAAGATCGAATAACGCTTTTTTGAGGTCTTTTATCTCCTTGGTGATTTGTTCATCGGAGAGCTTTCTGATTTCTTCAATTCTCATCATAATAACTATTTGGCCTCCTTTTTAATTATTTTAGTTAGGATAGGCAATTTTTGAGCGCCGAGGCGGAACGCTTCTTTTGCTATCTCTTCGGATACGCCGGCAACTTCAAAGAGGATGACTCCTTCTTTAACTACAGCAACATATCCTTCTGGAGCTCCTTTACCGGAACCCATACGAACTTCCAGAGGTTTCTTGGTTTTGGCTAAATGCGGGAATACTTTTATCCAAACTTGACCTTGACGGTTCATATATCTAGTCATAGCGACACGGGCGGCTTCTAGCTGACGTGAGGTAATCCAGGCGCCTTCTTTAGCTACTAATCCGTATTCGCCGAAGGCGATTTCGGTTCCGCCTTTTGCATGTCCTTCATAGGAAATGCGGTGCGGACGACGATACTTAGTTCTTTTTGGTGTAAGCATGTTTCTTTGCCTCCTTATCTTCCGGGCTTTCGTCATTAACTTTGCCCTTTAGAATTTCGCCCTTATAGATCCAGACTTTTACTCCGAGTTTTCCATAAGTAGTATGAGCTTCTGCCTGGGCATAATCGATGTCGGCGCGTAATGTATGAAGAGGAACGTTACCATCCGAATATCCTTCGGCTCTCGCAATTTCAGCTCCGGCAAGTCTTCCCGATACCAAGGTTTTACAACCTTTAGCTCCGGCTTTTAAAGCTCTCATGATAGCGAGCTTCTGAGTTCTTCTAAAAGATGCGCGGTTTTCAAGCTGAGATGCAATATTTCTCGCAACCAAAGTCGCATCAAGTTCCGGACGTTTAATTTCCTTAACATTGATGAAAACTTGTTTGCCGGTAAGTTTTGTAAGAGCGTCGACAGCTTCTTTCTTGATGACGCCTTCTCTTCCGATTACCATTCCCGGTTTAGCGGTGTTAACGGTAACGATAACTCTATTTTTGCTTCTTTCGATCACAATTTGCGATACCGAAGCGTTTTTGTATTTGGTTTCAATATAGTCACGGATTTTAAGATCTTCGATCAAGAGGTCGGCAACTTCTTTTTTGTCGGCGTACCATCTTGCATCCCAGTCTCTTATAATTCCGATTCTAAGACCGATTGGACTAACTTTCTGACCCATAGATTACTCCTTCTCCCCTAGTATACAAATAATTGAACTCGTTCTTTTAAAAATTGAGAAGCCTTGTCCTTTGGCGTGAGGCTGCATTCTTTTTAAAGTCGGTCCTTCGTTTGCATAGATTTCTTTGACATAGAGTTTTGATTTATCCATGTTGAAGTTGTGTTCGGCATTAGCAGCGGCGGAATTAACGACTTTGAGGACGACGCTTGATGCGCCTCTATTTAAATTCTTTAAAATTCCGACTGCTTCATTAAGTTCTTTGCCTCTAATGAGATCGAGTACTAGTCTGACTTTCCGAGGAGCGATTCTAATTAAAGATACACTTGCTTTAGCTTCCATCTTTTCCTCCTACTTATCCGACTTCTTATCTGCGGAGTGACCGCGGAAAGTTCTCGTCGGGGCAAATTCGCCGAGTTTGTGGCCTACCATGTCTTCTACAACATATACCGGAACATGTTGGCGGCCGTTATGAACGGCGATTGTAAGACCAACGAATTCTGGGAATATCGTTGAACGTCTTGACCAAGTCTGAATGACTTTTTTAGATTTAGATGATTGGGCTTCTTTGACTTTCTTTAAAAGTGAATCGTCGCAGAAAGGTCCTTTTTTGATTGATCTTGACATAGTTTATCTCCTACTTGCCGTTTCTTCTTCTTACAATATACTTGTTAGAAGGATTCTTCTTGCTTCTCGTTTTAAGACCGAGAGCTTTTTTACCCCAAGGTGTTAGAGGAGCCGGATGTCCAATAGGCTGTCTTCCTTCTCCACCGCCGTGCGGGTGGTCAACCGGGTTCATTGCCGAACCTCTGACGGTTGGGCGAACGCCGTAATGTCTGGTCTTGCCGGCCTTGCCGACTTGAACCAAAGAGTGTTCCTGATTGCCGACGATACCGATAGTAGCGCGGCAGGAAGCAATAATCTTTCTTACTTCTCCGGATGTAAGTCTTACTAGAACGAAGTCATTATCTCTTCCGAGAATCTGAGCGCTGGCGCCGGCACTTCTTACAAGTTGAGCACCATGGCCAGGGGTAAGTTCGATATTATGCACAAATGTTCCTACTGGAATAGATGAAATCGGGAGGCAGTTTCCGATTTGAATATCGGCTCCTTCGCCAGATACGATTTTGTCGCCTACTTTTAAGTCTTGCGGAGCAAGAATATATCTTTTTTCTCCGTCAGGGTAAGCGATTAAAGCGATATTGGCGGTGCGGTTAGGATCGTATTCGATGGTCTTTACGGTTCCTTCGATTCCGTCTTTGTTTCTCTTGAAGTCAATAATACGGTATCTTTGTCTTTCGCCGCCGCCATGATGACGAACGGTAATGACTCCCTGATTGTTTCTTCCGCCTTGTTTACGGAGAGAAACGGTTAATGACTTCTCGGGAACATTAGTTGTGATTTCTTTATAGTCGAGAGCGGTCATTCCTCTCGTGCCTGGTGTAATAGGTTTATATTTTTTAATTCCCATATTTTTTACCTGCTACTTCGAATAGATTTCGATTTTGTCACCCTCTTGAAGAGTAACAATCGCTTTTTGAACAGCCGGAAGGAATCCTGTATATTTTCCGACTTTCTTTCTTTTTGGAAGGGTATTGATGATATTAACGTCTTCGACCTTGACATTAAAGATTTCTTCCACGGCGGCCTTAACTTCTGTCTTGGTCGCATTTTTAGCCACTTCGAAAGTGTACTTGTTCTTTTCCACTAACTTCATGCTTTTTTCGGTGATGATCGGTTTCTTTATAATATCGTAACTAATCATTGATGAAAGCCTCCTCATAATACTTTACTGCTTCTTTTGTGAGAACGACGGTAGTGGAATCAAGGACATCGTAAACACTGGTGTGCGTTTCAAGGCAGACAGCGACATTCTGAAGGTTTCTTGCGGATAATTCCAAATTGTCGTCGACATTAGGCACAACTATCATTACTTTTCCTTCAGCTTTTAAAGCATTTAGAAGTTCAATAATGTTTTTAGTTTTTGCTTCTTCAACGTTTAACGCATCCAAAACGATGAATTTGTTGTTTTTAACTTTTTCCGAAAGCGCAATACGGAATGCTTGACGTCTTACCTTTCTGTTTACCGAGAAAGTGTAATCTCTCGGATGAAGTTCAAATACGTGTCCGCCGCCTCTATATTGCGGAGCGCGGATGGTTCCCTGACGGGCATGTCCGGTTCCTTTTTGTCTATAAGGCTTTTTACCGCCGCCGGATACAGCCGCTCTGTTTTTGGTTTGACTTGATCCCTGACGCATAGCCGCTCTTTGAGCCTTTACTACGTCATAGATAACTTGGTCATTCCATTCTTGAGCGAATACTTCGTCTTTTAATTTCATTGAGGAGACGACTTCGCCCTGCATGTTCAATACATTAACTTTTGCCATAACGTTCTCCTCCTACGCTGATTTCTTAAGAGAAGCTTTAAGGAAGACAAGTCCTTTTTTAGGACCTGGGACATTCCCTTTGACTAAGATTGCATTCTTGTCAGGAAGAACGTCTATTACTTCCAAGTTTTGAACCGTTCTGGTCCAAGCTCCCATATGGGACGGCATTCTCTTGCCTTTGAATACTCTGTTTGGCGCAATAGAACCCATTGAACCGACAGCTCTGTGATATTTAGAACCATGAGCCATAGGTCCTGTGTGTTGATTGTTGAGTTTGATTGGGCCGGCAAAGCCTTTACCTTTAGCCTTGGCGGTAACATCAACGAATTCGCCTTTTTGGAAAGCGTCTACTTTAATGCTGTCGCCGACGTTAACGGTGATATTTTTGCATCTGATTTCCGATACAAAACGTTTAGGAGCGGTGTTCGCTTTTTTGCAATGAGCGATTTCCGCTTTAGTTGATACTTTTTCTCTTTTGTCTTCAAACCCGAGTTGATATGCTGAGTATCCGTCTGCTTCTTTAGTCTTAACTTGAAGAACGACGTTCTCTACCGATTCGAGGACAGTTACCGGAACGACTTTGCCGCTCTCGGTAAATATTTGTGTCATTCCGACTTTTCTTGTAAGTAATCCTTTTCTCATTCTAATCACCTACTTAAGTTGAATGTCGACTCCGGATGGGAGGTCGAGTCTCATTAATGCGTCCATTGTTGCTTGGGTCGGACGATTGATGTCGATCAATCTCTTGTGAGTCCTTCTTTCAAATTGTTCCCTAGAATCCTTGTTTACATGAGGTGATCTTAAAATAGTGAAAACCTCTTTGTCGGTCGGAAGCGGGATAGGTCCAGCTACTTTGGCGCCGGTTCTTCTTGCTGCATCAGCGATACGCTTTGCAGATTGGTCCAATAACTTAGCGTCATAGGATTTAAGTTTAATTCTAATTGCCTTTCTTGCTACCATGTGTTGCTCCTTTCTAATTTTTATTAGTCTTTTGTGGTCTCGGAGTTCCCTGCTAACCATGACAACACCTTCTAGTGTAGCAGCAACATCCCAGCCAACTGTTTCATTTTCGTGTTCAATACACGCGAGTATTATTATATAATAATATAGACGTAAAAGCAACCTTTTTTTATAGTAAAAATGATTATATATCTGTAGATATATAATCAGTAATAGAAATTGGCTTAAGATAAAAAATAGACGGTAAACGCGCTTTTTATTCATTTTTCGCGCATCAGGCCCTTAGTAATAGGCAAGTATCAAGCGCAAAAGAGATTATTTATTTGGTAAAAGCAATAAAAAAAGCACCCAGTGAAGGTGCTTTTTTAGATGTTTTTAAAGATAAACTACTTGATTTCGACGATGGCGCCGGCTTCTTCAAATTGTTTCTTGATAGCTTCTGCTTCGTCAGGTTTAACGTTTTCTTTGATTGCTTTAGGAGCCGCATCAACGATTGCTTTGGCATCGATAAGTCCGATTCCGAGTAAAGTTCTAACGACTTTAATAACTGCAACTTTAGATGCTCCAGCTTCTTTTAAGATTACCGATACATCTTTAGGGCCTTCTTCTTCAGCAGGGGCTGCTTGAGCCGGGCCGGCAACAGCAACGGCGGTCGGATCAACTCCGAATGCTTCTTTCATCGCGTCAACAAGCCCTTTGATTTCGAGCATTGACATTTCTTTTAATGATTCAATAAATTCTTCTTTAGTGATTTTAGCCATGTTTTTTCTCCTTTTAAATTATTCTTGTTTTGATTCAGCGACCATATTGAGGCCGAGTGCTAGTTGCTGAAGAGGCTGATAAAGTCCTCCGGCAATCATAGCAAGTAATGTAATACGCGACGGAAGAGTTGCGATTGTCTTCATATCTTCGTCGTTGTAGTAGACGCCGTCAACGACGCCGTCCTTCAGAACAAGCTGTTTGTTCTTTTTGGCAAATTCGAAAAGTAATTTGGGTCCTAAAACCGAGTCTTTATTAGAAAGACAAAGGGCGGAAGGGCCAGTGGTGTCGTCTAGTTCATTAAATCCGTTTAATGAAGCGGCTCTTTTGATAATGTTGTTTTTAACGACCTTTAAAACACATTTTTCTTCTCTTAAATTGTGACGCAGTTCTTCGAGTTTTAAAACTGTTAACCCGGTATACTGGCATACAACGTAAGATTGAGCTTTCTTCATCTCTTCGGCAAGACTTTCAACGGCTTCTTTCTTATTTGCGATAATCTGTTTGTTTGCCATAAGATATTCTCCTTTAAATAAAAAAACCTCTTTCCGTGAGAAAGAGGAGAAATAAATAATTTTATCCTTATAATCTCAGCGGGGAATTAAGCTATAAAGCACCAGCTATCTTAGATAAATATTCGTTTTTTTGTTGATTCTTCTAAATTAGTACTGGAGTTTAATTCCAGGACCCATTGTTGAAGAAACGGTAATGTTTTTAATGAAAGTTCCTTTAACAGTCGAAGGTTTGAGTTTTTGAATCAATTCTACAGTCGCATGAACGTTTTCTGCGAGTTTATTTTCATCAAAAGAAACTTTTCCTACTGATAATTGAATATTTCCGGCCTTGTCTACACGGTATTCTACTTTACCGGCTTTGATTTCGGAAATAGCTTTCGCTAAATCATTTGTGACGGTTCCGGTCTTCGGGTTTGGCATAAGACCTCTCGGTCCTAAAATTCTACCGAGTTTACCGATAACGCCCATCATATCCGGAGTAGCGACGATGGTATCAAAGTCAAGCCAACCTCCCGAAATCTTTTGAACATAATCAGCTTCTCCGACATAGTCGGCACCGGCATCTTCAGCTTCCTTAGCTTTTTCACCTTTGGCGAAAACCAAAACTTTTTTAGTTTTACCAGAACCGTTAGGGAGTACAAAAGCTCCTCTTAAGTTCTGTTCGGCTTTACGCGGGTCAAGGTTAAGACGGAACGCGATTTCTACTGAAGCGTCGAACTTTTCATAAGAAACCTTTTTCAGGATGCTTACAGCTTCTTCGATTGAATACTGTTTAGTAGAATCGATTTGCTTTTCGGCTTCAATATACTTTTTACCTTTTTTCATAATGAATTTTTCCTCCTTGTGGTATTAACGGAATATCCTTCCACACAGTTAATTAAATGACGGTTATTCAACGACTTCGATTCCCATCTGACGGGCAGAACCCTCGATGATCTTCATTGCCGCTTCGATGTCGTTTGCGTTTAAGTCAGGCATTTTAGTTTCGGCGATCGCCTTAAGTTGAGCCTTAGTGACTTTGCCCGCTTTTTCTTTTCCCGGGTTGTGTGAACCCTTAGTAATTCCTGCGGCTTTTCTTAAAAGATCAGATGCCGGAGGAGTTTTGGTAATGAAAGTGAAGCTACGGTCTTCGTAAACGCTGATAACGACAGGAATGATGCTGCCAACCATGTCTTTAGTTCGGTCGTTGAACTGCATACAAAATTGTTGGAGGTTAATTCCTGCTTGTCCAAGTGCTGGTCCGATAGGTGGAGCTGGAGTAGCTTTTCCACCAGCGATTTGCAATTTAACAACTGTTTTTAATTGTTTTGCCATGATGTTTCCTCCTTATCATGTTGTGGTCACTGAACCCGTCTGGGTTCTCCCACACGCGTAAAAAATACACGCTCTATTATTCTATAATAATGATTGAGTGGTGTCAAGAGCCATCTTTCGCTAATTAAGCGATAAATTCCAGTAAAGTCTTCTTAGCCTTCTCATCAATTGATAAAAAATAGAAATCGGAATGGTCTTTAATCTGTTTTTGAAGATGCTTTGAAGCCTCGTCATATAAACCTACAGTATGAAAGCCAACTTGATGAGAACTGATTATCCCATAAGGAAGATCTTCAAAAATAATTGATTTTTCCGGTGTTGATTTTAAATATGCTGCACATCTTAAATATATCTCTGGATTGTTTTTAGAAGAGCCCACTTCGCTGCTTGTTATAACATAATCAAAGTAGGATTCTATATTTAATTTATGAAGGCATTCAATCACGAGATATTTGTCGGTAGCAGTTGCGACCGCCATCTTTACATTTCTCGTTTTTAGTTCGTCTAGAAGTTCTTTTATTCCCGGTTTTAAAGGAATGTTATTTAAATAATAATCCTCGATGCAATCGTTTATTCCCTGCATGATTTCCTTAACGGAATCTTGAAGTTGATATTTTTCTTTTAGAAAAATAGCCGACTCTTCTAAAGACATACTTAAAAACTCGGTAGCGATATCTTCTTTTTCAATGATTCCTTTCTTTTCAAGATATGTTTGTGGTACTTTTGCCCAATAAAGCATCGAGTCGACAAGAGTACCGTCCAGATCAAAAATCGCACAATCTATTTTCATAAAAATCTCCATAAAAAAGGTAGCTTGGAAGCTACCATTTATTCAACTATTTCCACATCGTCTGCTTGAACGGTAACTTCAACCTGACGGCCGAAAAGTTCAATAAGAACGACGGTTTCCATTTTTTCTAAATCAATGGCGTCGACAACGCCGATTTGATCCTTAAAGTTTCCTCTTACCACGGTAACGGTATCGCCTTCGTGGTACGAAACGGCCGGAACTTGAAGCATACCGCATCTTTTAAGAATCGGATCCATTTCTACTTTCGGAATGGATACCGGTCTTGTCTTTTTACCGGCCGAACCGAGAAAGCCGGTTACCCCCGGAGTGTTTCTGACAACCCACCAAGATTTTTCATTATCTATCATTTCGATAAAGACATATCCTGGGAAGATTTTAACCATTTTTTCTTTTACGGTTCCGTCTTCTTTCTTTTCGATAACCATTTCTTCCGGTATCATAACCTGAAAGATTTGGTCTTCCATATCCATGCTTTTGATACGAGATACAAGATTATCCTTAACGGAATTTTCTTTTCCTGAATAGGTCTGGACGATATACCAGAGCCTCTCACCTTTTAAGTCTGCCATTTTTATTCACCGAAAATTAAATTAAAGAGAGGAATAAGTCCGAAGTCGAACACGTAGAATAAGGCGGTAAGAAAGACGATGAAGAGAAGAACTATCATGCTGTTTAAGAAGAGAGTCTTCTTATCAGTCCAGGTCACAAACTTAAGTTCTTTAACACTTGGTTTGAATACCGGCCAAAGACAATAAATTATTACTGAGGCGGAAAGAGCAATAATGACGGAAGAAATAGTGATTACCTTCCAAGAAGCGTCGAATATTCCCCATCCCGATTGCGAGATATCGAAATAATCATCGGCAAACGTATTGTTGTCCGATGCAGCCGCTACCAGTATATAAATTCCGAGTACAAGTAAAATTATCGCTAAAACAAGAAGAAGCCAGTTTTCAAAAGAGTGTTCTTCCTTGATAAATTTAAGTATGCGCTCCGATGCGCTTTCTTTTTTTTCTTTTGTTACTTTCGTTGCTTTCATATGGAAAACCCCCACTACCTACTTTCTTTGTGAAGAGTGCGTTTATTACACTTTTTACAGTACTTCATAAGTTCAATGCGGTTCACAGAATCGCTGTTTTTATAAATTTGATAATTTCGTGAAGAGCATTCTTCACATACGAGTATTACTTTTACGCGCATGGGCACCGCTCCATTCAAGTTATTTTATATATAGCAAAGATTAATGTCAAGTCAAATCTTTACCTAGGTTCTCTCTTATTTTACTCTTTGCTTTCCTAATTATATAGTAGATTTCCTGCGGTTTAAGTCCGTAGTCTTCAGCTATTTTCTTTACCGGGATTTTTTTAAGACAATAAAGATCAATCAAAAGTTTTTCTTTTTCATTTAAACCGGAAAAGATTCGGTAATCGGGAGAAAAACCTTCAAAATCGTTTTGACTTTCTTTAAGAATATCAATATTATCGACGAGAATTGTCTGTGTCTTTGTTTTCTTGTTTTTAATCGTTATCAGTTTGTTGGTTAAATTTCTATCAAAGAAAGAAAAGAAACCATAGAGTTGATCATTGTACTTTAAGATTGACCGGAAGAGGAGGAGGCTGCATTCCTGAAAGACATCATCGTAGTCCGCAAGAAGATTAAAATCTTTAATTTTTTTCGAAATAAGGATTCCGTATTTCTTAAGGAGAATATCCATGGCATCGTCATTATTCTCCTGCGCTAGATACAAAAGTTCGTGATCGTTATAACTGAAAAGATCGATAATTATTTTCTCCTTGATATAATATTTGACATTATTATCGCTGCCGATATCGAGGCGTTTAAACTGTTTATTTTTCCTGTCATCGGTATTCTGATTAAATAATCGCAGTTTTGTCTGACCAGATGGCTGATTCCGAAACCTTCCGACCCGATAACTAAGGCAAGAGGCGTATCAACCGGTAATTGATCATAGAGAGTGTCGCCTTTCATATCAGCGCCAGCAATCCAAAACCCGTAATCTTTTAAAAAGGCGATTGCTGTATTAAGATTCGTTACTTGCACAATTTTCACATAGTTAAACGCGCCGCTTGATACTCTGGCCACCGTTTCATTTACACCGCAGGCCCGGTTTTTCGGGATAATAATAAAGTCGCCGCCCAAAGCTTCAAAAGAACGGATTATATTGCCAAAGTTTTGCGGGTCTTCAATTCCGTCTAAGATAAGAACGAAAGGTTTTGGTGATAAATTATCCAAAGCTTTATCAAAACTCTCATAAACATAACCTTCAACTTCAATTACGATTCCTTGAGCTTTCGGATATAATTTTTGAAACTCAAAGTCATTCAAGAATTCAAAAGAAATGTTTCTTTTTTGAACTATTTGAATAATTTCATCGTTAAAACTTTCTTTCATTATGACTTTTTTGATCTTTTGTCCCGAAAGAAGAGTTTCCATACAGACATTTTTGCCTTCTAGAATCATATCCTCACCTCATTATATACTTTTTTGTGTTGTTTTTCAATAACATAACGGCTAAATTCGGCCGTTTTCTTCATTTATATATTCAATGGATTTTTTGATTATTTCTGTTAATCTAGAATCGTTTTTGTTCAAATAAAGATAACCGATCAATGATTCAAGCCCGGTGGCCTTACGGTACTCGTTTAAACTTGCATTTTTAGGTTTGTGAGTTTCTTTGGCGTTTCTTCCTCTTTTATATATGTCTATCTCTTCTTCACTTAAGGATTCCAATATATAATCTACTATTTTAGCTTGAGAAACTGCCGAAGTATATTTAATTGCCTCTTTATGAAGATCGTTCACTCTTGTGAGCTGATTACTTAGGAGGTATTCTCTTATTTGAAGTTCAAACACGGCATCGCCAATATAGGCTAGGGCCTGGCCGTTTAATTGAATCATTAAATTATTCCTTTTTTACTAAGAAGTTCACGGTACTTATCCGCTTCTTCATATTTTTTATCTTTTCTTGCGGATGTCCATTTGTCGTATAATACTCTATCTTCTTCGGACATTTTTTCTTTCTTTATATCAAGACCCAGCACATGAAGCATTATATTCAAAGAATTATAGGCTTGAATTAGAATATCTAAATCCTTTTTTCCTCTTAATTCGGCATTAATGTCTTTAACAAGAGAACTGATAACGCTTATAGCGTTTGGGGTATTTAGATCGTCATCCATTGCCTTATCAAACCTATCGATTATCTCGTTTGACACTTTATCGGATAATTCGTTATCGAGCGCATGATTAAGATCTAGATAAAGAAAAAGATCAGTATAGGCTTTATATATCTTTTCGAACTCTTTATCAAACTGATTTTGCAGAACGTCGCTATATGAAATTATATTTCTGTAGGGAAAAGACAAAACAAGAAGACGATAGGCTCTCGGGTCGCATTTTAAATCTTTAACCCAAACAACATTTCCTAAAGACTTACTCATTTTTTCATCTTCGAAATTTACCCTCGCATTATGCACCCAATAATTAGCCAAACGATTTTTATAGACGGCTTCCGCTTGAGCGATTTCATTTTCATGATGCGGGAAAATAAGATCCGAACCGCCGCCGTGAATATCAATTAAGCCGCCAAAAACCTTATTAATCATTACGCAGCATTCCGTATGCCAACCGGGGCGTCCTTCGCCCCAAGGAGAAGAATAAGTAATTCCTTCATGAAATTCTTTCCATAAGGCAAAATCTAAACCTGATTCTTTTTTATCGCTTACTTCTACTCTGGCGCCTTGGATTAATTCATCAGTTTTTCTGTTAGAAAGAGCGCCATAATTTTTTATCGAACTTACTTTAAAATATACATCCTCTCCAGATACATAAGCGGAGCCGTTTTTTACCATCTCTTCCACAAAAGAGATAATTTCCGGAATATTTTCGCTTACTTTCGGTTTGATAAATGAATCATCGGCATTAAGCCATCTGACATCATTAAGGTAAGCTTTGATATATTTTTCCGCTACTTCTTTTTCGGATATGCCTTCTTTTTTTGATTCCGCCAGAATTTTTTCGTTTATATCCGTAAAATTAGAAGCCATAATGACTTTATAACCTTGATGCTCAAAATATTTTTTTATGGTATCAAAAAAAATGATCGGCCTTGCATTACCAATATGAATATAGTTATATACAGTCGGACCGCAGTAATAAATTGTTACCTGGTCCTTTTTTATCGGAATGAATTCTTCTTCTTTATTTTCGTATGTATTATATAGTTTCATATAAATCCTCGCTCATTAATTATAACATAATAAAAGGTGAAAAAAAACGACTCAGATGCTATCTGAACCGTTTTTTTCACTCATAACAAACTATTCTTTAACTATATTAGCAGCGTTAGGGCCTTTTGGACCTTCAACTACGTCAAAGTTTACAGATTGACCTTGCTCAAGCGTTTTGTAACCATCTGACTGGATCTGGGAATAATGTGCAAAATAATCTTTTCCGTCTCCGCCGGTGATGAAGCCATAGCCCTTGTCTGAGTTAAACCATTTAACTGTGCCTTTCATGTGTCTCCTTTTTTTACTGTACTACATTAGATATTATAATTTTATATTTAGGAATTGTAAAGAACTTTAATGAGTTTTTACATTTTGAGCCCGTCAGAATAGACGTGCTGACAAATAGGAATGATTACTTGAAAAACTTCGGCAAGAAGAACATGATGTTTTTTACCGTCTTGTCTTGCTTTATATAGAAAATAGTCAAGAAGCATCTTGGAGTCCCCGGTCATTTGTGACTTATGAAGAGAAAGAGCCGCTAATTTGTCGCCGACATTCTTCTTTGACACTTCTTCAAAAGCATTTGGATAGTCGGTAAAGTAATAAACTAAAACAATAGGCTTCCTACAAGGGTTTGCATCTTTTGTTTCTACATGATGCCTTTTAAGAGCTTCCGGATAAGCGACAATCTGCATTGCGCCTCTTACGCCTTCTCCGGTCTTTATATGATCATTATGACATTCGTTTCTAAGGTGCGGGTCAGGACTGAATACGGCATCCGGTGCATATTTCATAATATATTTGGCAACTTCTCTCGTAACATCCTCACTAGTGAAAAGACCTCCGTCCTCAAAGCCGATAAAATCAATGGAATCGGCTTTTAAATGGAACGCGGCATCGGTCGCTTCTTTTTCTCTGATTTTCTTTAATTCCGAAGGAGGAAGTAAAGGATCATCAGTTCCCGATGAACCGTCGGTCACGATTAGGAAATGAACTGTGCCGCCGTTTTCTTTGATTTTAGATATTAGAGCTCCGCAGCCAAATTCAATATCGTCCGGGTGCGGTCCGACGAAAAGAACATCCTTTAAGGAGGATAGTTTAGGCATTTTAACTAATTCTTTAAACATAGCTTTTACATTAGGCATAGTTTTTACCAACCTTTATTATTCAGTTTTTTCCGGAGAAGAATAATTCATTCCGGCATATCTTTCATACATGGTAAATCTTTCTTTAGCGTGTTCAATATTTTCATCTAGAAGTTCTTGCGCCTTAACTGGATTAATTGAAGATAAGGTTGCATATCTTCTTTCATTCATTAAGAAATCGTGATATTTATCCCAAGCCGGTTTAGGCGTATCAAGTTGGAATGGATTCTTTCCTTCTTCTTTTAATCGAGGATCATATCTGAAGAGAGGGAAATATCCGCATTCGGTTGCGAGTTTAGCCTCTTTTTGAGAATTACCCATACCGCCCGCTATACCATGAGCGATACAAGGTGAATAAGCGATAACGATAGAAGGACCATGGTAACTTTCCGCTTCTTTTAAAGCTTTAACCATCTGTGCTTCATTGGCTCCATGAGAAATAGTAGCGACATAAACATGTCCGTAACTCATAGCGATAGCCGCTAAATCCTTTTTCTTTCCCGGTTTTCCGGCCGCGGTAAACTTAGCGATAGAACCGGTTCTCGAAGATTTAGATGATTGACCGCCGGTATTGGAATAAACTTCGGTATCCACAACAAGAATATTAACATCTTCTTGGTTAGCGATAACGTGATCAAGTCCTCCGTAACCGATATCATATGCCCAGCCGTCTCCACCAAAAATCCAGTTAGACTGTTTAACAAAATACTGTTTCTGTTTTAAGATTTCTTTAGCGGATAGCGCTTCTTCTTTATTAAGAGCGGCAATAAGTTTCTTCGCAAGATCTAAGGTATAATCGCCATCTTCTTTATGAAGAATCCAATCTTCAAATAAAGCTTTGGTTTCTTCCGACACTTTATCTTCCGCATCCTTCATCATAACTTCCAGTTTTTCTCTCATTGTCTTAATTCCGACAGTAATTCCGAAACCAAATTCGGCATTATCTTCAAAAAGAGAATTTGCCCAAGCCGGGCCTCTTCCTTCTGAACCAACTGTATATGGAGAAGAAGGGAAAGACGCACCATAAATAGACGAACATCCGGTAGCGTTAGCGACAACCATTCTGTCGCCGAATAACTGAGTTATATTTTTAATATAAGGAGTTTCTCCGCATCCGGCGCAAGCTCCGGAGAATTCAAAGAGAGGTTTAGCAAACTGAAGATTCTTCGGATTGTTTTTACCAACAAGATCCGATTTATATGTAACTTTATTATAGAAATAATCGCCAAGAGCCACTTCCGGACTCTTTAGAGCTTCGTGAATCGGATAGAAACTTAAAGCGCCGACCGGGCATTGGTTAATACAAGCGCTGCAGCCGGTACAATCTTTTACCGAAACCTGAATTCTAAAAGACAGCCCTTCAAGACCTTTACCGTTGGCCTTAAGATATACAGCCCCTTCCGGAGCGGCCGCTTTTTCTTCTTCAGTTACTAAGAATGGACGAATAGCCGCATGCGGGCAAACGAATGAACATTGGTTACACTGAATGCACTTCTCTTGATCCCATTTAGGAACCTCGGAAGCTATCGCGCGTTTTTCATAAGCGGTTGTGCCCATCGGCATCATTCCGTCTTCATAGCCTTTAAATGCTGAAACCGGAAGATCATAGCCTTTAATTTTGTCCACTGGTTCTGCAATATTTTTAACGAAATCAGGACGGTATTTTTCTTCTTGAACTGGATCAGGTCCAAGGTCTTTCCAAGCTTTCTTAACTGGAACTTGTCTAAGTCCGGTGCCGCCGATTTCAATGGCTTTATAATTCATTTCAACGATAGCGTCGCCTTTTCTTCCATAAGTTTTCTTAGCATAATATTTCATTAAATCAAGAGCTTTAACATAAGGAATAATCTGTTCGTTAAGTTTAAAGAAGGCTGACTGCATAATAGTGTTGATTCTTCCGCCGAGTCCTACGGATTGAGCGAGTTTTGATGCGTCGATAACGAATAATTTAATATTTCTTTCAGCAAGAATCTTTTTAACTTTATTCGGCATAGCCTTTTCTAATTCTTCATCGTTATACTGAGTATTTAAAAGGAAAGTGCCATTCTTTTTAAGGCCGCCGATTAAATCATATTTGTTTAAATATGAATCTTGCGAGCAAGATACAAAATCCGGAGTATTAACAAGATAAGTCGATTTAATCGGATTTTTACCGAATCTTAGATGCATTCTGGTGACGCCGCCAGATTTTTTCGAGTCATAAGACGAGTAAGCCTGAGCATACATACTGGTGTTGTCGCCAATTAGTTTAATTGCATCCTTGCAGGCACCAACAGTTCCGTCTGATCCTAGACCGAAGAATAAAAGTTCGGTTGTTGAAGGATCACCGCAAGCTACTTCACTTAGAAGAGGAAGAGAAGTATGCATAACGTCATCTTCAATACCAACGGTGAAATGATCCTTCATCTTACCTTCCAGGTTTTTAAAGACGGCTATAATTTGTCTTGGAGATACATCTTTTGAAGAAAGCCCATAGATACCGCCGACAATCTTCGGAGCGTTTTCTACGCCGTAATATGCGGCCTTAATATCTAGATATAAAGGTTCGCCGATTGATCCTGATTCTTTCGTTCTGTCTAAAACCGCAATTCTCTTAACGCTCTTAGGAACGGCTTTGAATAAATATTTAGAAGAGAAAGGACGATAAAGATGAACTTCGACAATTCCGACTTTCTTTCCTTTTTTATTGAGATAATCCACAACTTCTTCCGATACTTGGCAAGCTGAACCCATTAGAATAATAACTTCTTCGGCTTCCGGATCTCCATAATAATTGAAAGGTTCGTAATTTCTTCCGGTTGCTTTCGAGATAGCTTTCATGTATTTAGCAACAATATCCGGAATAGCTTCATAGAACTTATCCGATGATTCTCTCGCTTGGAAATAAACGTCATCGTTTTGAGCAGTACCGTGAATAGTTGGAGCGGCACTGTTTAAAGCTCTTTCTCTAAACTTATCAACCTTTTCTTTATCAATAAGTTTATCGAATACCTCATAATCCATGACTTCGATTTTATTTACTTCGTGACTGGTTCTAAAACCATCAAAGAAATGCATAAAAGGCACTGAAGATTCAATAGCGGCAAGGTGAGCTATGCCGGCAAGATCCATAACTTCCTGAACTGATCCGCTCGCAAGCATTCCCCATCCGGTTTGGCGGGCAGCCATAACATCTTGATGGTCACCAAAAATTGATAAAGCGTGAACCGCAAGACTTCTGGCAGCAACGTGCATAACACCAGGGAGAAGTTCTCCGGCGATTTTATACATATTAGGAATTTTAAGAAGCAAACCCTGACTGGCAGTGAATGTGGTAGTTAAAGCTCCGGCTAAAAGCGATCCATGAACGCTTCCGGCAGCTCCGGCTTCTGATTGCATTTCTACAACTCTAACCGGCATTCCGAAAAGATTTTTCTTTCCTTGAGAAGACCAAAGGTCAATATATTCCGGCATCGGTGAAGACGGGGTAATCGGATAGATACCCGCAACTTCGGTAAAAGCGTAGGCGCAGTATGCCGCAGCTTGGTTGCCATCCATTGACGCAAATACTTTTTTTGTCATTAAACTTTCCTCCAATTTACGTTTAATTTTGTTCTTATACAACCTGAATAATTATAATACATTGAAATATATATTTCAAGGTTGATGAAACGGCTTTTTCTTTACGAATCGAAAAGTTTTATTGTATAATGGCTTAAGAGGTATCCATGTGAAAAATAAAATTTTCTATCCATTTATAATTATTGAGTTCCTTCTTTTCGTTTTTTCCACGATTGCGGCGATGGGTTCCGTAGATTTTTCTGATACATATTTACGGTTTTCGAGCGTCGTATTGTGTTTCATTTTCATTTTAGTGGCTGTTAACCGAAATAAAACCGATAAAATATTCGGATCTTTATTCGCTTTATCAATTGTTGCGGCCGAGGTTTTCGCTACTATTTTAAGCGCCACCCTTATAAATAAGTTTCTGGCGGTGCTCTTTTATGCTTTATCCCAGGTTGTAATTTTAGTTCGCCTTCTTAAAGAATTAAAGATGAAAATATGGAAAGATTTACTAATTGTCGGCAGTGTTATTGTTCTTGTGAATGTCATTCTTCTTCTAAGTAATACCTTTACTTGGTTTTATTTTATGGCTTCTATCTATGGCGTTTTAATTATAAACAATGTCGTTCTCGCAATAATGGAATATAAAAAAACCAATCCTTTATATCGGCCTAATTGGTTTTTCTTAGCCGTCGGGTTGGCTTTTATCGCTATTTGTCATTTAAATGTTTTACTACAAGGCTTTGTCGGCGAAACCGCGGCACTTAGAAGTATTATCGATCTTTCCGCTTATACTTTCTTTATCCCGGGTCTTGTAATCGCCATCGTATCTTTTATGCTTTTTGAACCACGCGAAGCATAGCCGAGTGCGATCTTCTGTTTCTTTCTAGTTCTTCTTCGCTAGGTAATATCGGTTTTTTAGTTATTCGTTTTAAAATCGGGTCTTCCGGCATAACCGGGAGGCCTTTTATATTTATCGGCGTGTAATTCTTTCTAAATATATCTTTTACTATTTTGTCTTCCAAAGGCTCAAAATCAATAACCGCTATTCTTCCGTCTTTATTTAACATTTCCACGGCTTGATTTAAAGAATCGCTTAAGGCATCCAGTTCATGGTTGACCGCCACTCTTAAAGCTTGAAAAGTTTTTTTCGCCGGATGTCCTTTTTTGCTTAATTCTTTCATCGGCAGGGCTTTTTTAATGACCGCAACCAATTCAAAGGTCGTATCTATCGGTTTTATTTTTCTATCGTTCACAATTGCTTTGGCGATTGCCGGGGCAAAATTATCTTCTCCATATCTATAAATAATATTTCTAATTTCTTCGTAAGAAAATTTATTGACGATATCCCAAGCGCTTATTTTTAAGGTATCATCCATTCTCATATCAAGTTTAGCGTCTAAATTATAAGAAAATCCTTTTTCCGGAATATCGAATTGAAAAGAAGATACGCCAAGGTCATATATTATCCCGTCAAAAGATAAAACTCCGAGCGCATTAAGTTCTTCTTTCAAATTAGAAAAATTGGATTTAATTATCGTGTAGTTATCTTTCTTGGTAGAAGAAAGCTTCTTTTTAGCTTCTTCAATGCTAAAATCATCCACGTCGAAAGCGTAAAGATGACCGGTTCCGTTAAGTTTTTGAAGAATTAAAGAAGAGTGTCCGCCGCCACCTAAAGTAGCGTCTACGTATACTCCGCCTTTTTTTATATTAAGATTGTCGATAGCTTCATTTAAAAGAACCGGGATATGTTCCATATATGCCTCATCTCTATTATACCTAAAGACGAAAGAAAAAGCGCCCTTTGAGCGCTTTTGTCTTATTTTTTTTCTTCTTCTTTTTCTTTCTTTTCTTTAATCTGAATTATCTGTTCGCCTTTGTAGAAGCCTTTAGCGTCTACTTGATGGCTAACACTGTATTCTCCGGTTTCAGGATCTTTTACAAGTGTCGGAGCAATTAAATTCTTGCCGCCGCGACGAACTCTCTTAACAGATTTACTGGTCTTTCTGAATGGAACTGCCATTTTTCACTCCTCCTTATCTTTATATAGTGATGAGAAAGGATTTTCCTTCTTTATCTCATAGGTGTCTTCCTGATGAAATACAGCGCCTTCGGATAAGACGCGTACCGGTAAGTGAAGATATATTTCACTCCAGATAATCTCATCCAAATCAATGGTATTGCCTTCGATAAGGAACGAGTCGTCATCAGTCACCTTAAAAGTATAAATCAATTCGGTATCAAAATCAACTAAAACTTTTACCGGCTTTAGAGTTAATGCGCAAGGGGCCATAATAGAAGTCTTTACATGAAGAAAGAAAACAAATTCATCGCTTTCTTTGATATAATCAAAGGTCCCGGATATCTTTGTATCCGCAACATCCAGGATTTCTTCACTGATCTTATCTTTAAACGAAATAGTCCCTTCTATTTTATTGTCGACAGTAAGTTTTCTTTTGAGTTCGTTAACCGAATATTTCATTCCAGCAATTCCTTTCTTTCACATCTTATAACTTTTAAGAATCCTTTATTTTTTTGAAGAAGTCTAAAAGTTATATAGCCTATCACACAATCAATTATAAACATTGATCCTACAATCTCCGCAAAGGTAAGCCAAAAAGGAAGGTCTAGCATATACCAAACTTCAAAAACTACGATTACCGAAGTTAAAACGGGCCAAATAGATGCAATAAATAATTTTTTAGTAAAACATATCAGGATAACCGCAATCGCTGTTGAAAGTGTTCCGAAAATCATGTCGACAAGCGCAAACTCCGGATTAAAGAAATTCGCGATTAAAACACCGATAGTAACGCCTATTCCGTATTTTTTCCTATAGTAAGTCAGAAGAACAAGACATTCCGAGATTCTAAACTGCGGCGATCCGTATGACAAAGGATAAAGAGCTAAAGTAAGAGCCACGTATAAAGCGGCAACGATACCGATATCCGCGATATCTCTTATAGTTTTTTTCATAAAAAATCTCCCATTTTTTAGGAGAATATATAAATATATTCCCTGTTTTAGATTTTAGAAGGAGGTTAGACAAGGAACTCCTTCATAGTTATTATAAGGTATGCGCCGAATTTGTAAAGGACGAAAAATTATTATATAATGAGATAGGTGATAAAAATGAAGATAGCAGGAATTATTGCAGAATTCAATCCTTTCCACTACGGACATGCATATTTGATTGAAAAAGTTAAAGAAGAGATTAAACCGGATTTAACTATTGTGGCAATGAGCCCTAATTTTGTTATGCGCGGTGAACCGGCGATATTTGACAAGATGGAAAGAACGAAAATTGCGTTAAACGAAGGAATAGATATCGTGGCCGAAATACCTACCGTATATGCTGTCCAGGCGGCTGATGTTTTCGCATTTAAGGGCGTACAAATATTAAATGCACTCGGAATAACCGATTTGTGTTTCGGCGTTGAAAATAATGAGGAAGAGCAAATAAAAGAAATCGCAAAGGTAATGACGGAAAAAACTTATAAAAAATATTTGCACGATTTTTTAGATGAAGGAAATAGTTTTAATTCCAGTTCGAAAAAAGCGCTTTTAAAAATAAATACTGAATTTGAAAAAATAATTGTAAATCCAAACAACCTTTTAGCCATTCAATATTTAATTGCGATAAAGGAAATTAATCCTTCTATCGTTCCCCATTTCTTTTTACGGGCGAAAACCGGGTATTTTGATTCAATTAAGAAAAAAACTACAATTCAAAGTGCTACTGCGCTTAGAGAATTGATAGTAAAAAGAAAATTCGGGAAGTTTTTTTCCTATTCCGTAAAAAATTTAACACCTCATGTGAAAAACGACTATTTAGAATTGATAAAATATCGAATTTTATCTAGCAGCAGTAAAGAATTATCCGAAATTTTAGGCGTAACCGAAGGCTTTGAAAATAAACTCAAAAATCTCGAAGATATAAAAAATTGGGATAGTCTTGTAAATTCTCTTGTCTCTAAAAGAGACAGAGAAACAAAAATCAACCGAATACTTATTGCCGTCCTTTTAAATATAAAAAAGGAAGAATCAAAACTTCTTACTTTGGATTATATAAGAATACTTGGCTTTGACTCGCTAGGACAAACTCATCTTAAAACACTGAGAAATGATAATCTTCAGATTATATCAAATATAAAAAGAGACCTTCCGGCCTCTTTATATCGGGAAATAGATTTCACAAAGATATACTCCGTTCCTCACCACGATCAAAATCTGGAAATAAAGGAATATTCGCCGATTATCAAAAATTAATTAGTTTGTCTGATTATCTAGTAATTCCTTTATCTTGTTTGCCAGTAAACAAGAATCTTTGTATTTAGATATGCTCATTAGATATTCTCTTTCTAGATTATATAGTTCAACTATTTGGTATACGTTTTTACCTTCAAATAATTTGGTAAAACTTTCATTTTCAAACAATTCCCTACTAACAGTATTTTCTTCTTTCCGGTAAAAATACTCTAAGTAGAAATTAGGATTTGATTCATTTAGTTTTTTAACGTTCTTTATATATGATTCTTTTTCTTCTTCCAAACAATATTTATAGAAGACAACGTTTGAAAAAAGCGGCGAATATATATTAATCTTGTCTAAGTACTCTTTAGCGGTTATTTCTTTTTTAAGCATATAGTAAGACGCACCGACAATGGCATTATACACATCCTCATCTTCGCTTTTTATCAGATTTTTTATACTTTCGCACATATCAATGGCATATTGATACTCTTTTTCGAGAAAAAGCAGTCTGGCATACTCCATTTTTAAAGTTTTGAGACGAGGAATATGAATTGATGAGGAATATACTAAAAGCAACTCATTAAAAAGATTGGCGGCCTGAGCCGGTCTTTTTGTTTTATAGTAGAGCCTAAAACAAAAGTCATCGATTAATACCGAGAGCTTCTTTTCCGTTTTTCTTGTATCGGATAAAACCGTGGCAATGGAAAGAGCGGTCTCAAAGTCAGAAACCATTAGAAAATATTCACCGCAATAAAGAGCGAATATTTTAATCATGTCTCTGTCCATTGAATTAACCAAGGAAAGATCTCTTTCTATCAGATTCTTTGCCGAATCTTTATCCTTGTTCATTACATAGTAACCGAGCTTAATAATATCCGCAGTATGATTGTCCTCTATTTCCTCGACATCTTTATAAAGCGAACGGTAAGCATCAAGATCAATGTCATAAAAGAAATCAATCGAATTCTGGAGAAGTTCCGGAGCGTTTTCCAAAACATATATTTCCCATTTCGGTATTTTTACTTTTTCCATTAATAATTCTAAGCATCTGGGATTCGGATTAATCTTGTTTGATTCTATTTTTGATAAATAAGAAATACTGCAGATTGATTTTGCTACTTCTGACTGAGTTAGGCCCAAGTTAAGTCTTTTTCTTTTTGCGAGAGCCCCTATTGTAAGATTTTTCTGTTTTTCTGCTTCGTTGATTTTGGTTTTTTTAATAATTCTTGTCAATGATGTAATATTCATTTCATCCTCCGTTTAATTTGAAAATACATCGCAATTTAGTAAAAATCAATAAGGGTTAATTTGAAAAAATAAAATAAAAAAACCACGATTTAAAGATCGTGGCCGTATTTACAATATTGCTTAATTTCACAGGATGCGCAAAGCGGTTTTCTCGCATTGCATTCGTTTCTTCCAAATGCGATTATCATATGGTGTAATTTTCGATAATCGGTTTCTTGAAAAAATGCCTTAAGTTTCTTTTCTGTCCCATATGAATTATCACCATCTTCCGCAATTTGAAGGCGCTTTGCGACTCTCATTATATGTGTGTCTACCCCGAGAGTATTCATATTATAATATTCCGACAAAAACACATTTGCGGTCTTCCTTCCTACTCCGGATAAGGTAGATAATAAATCGAAATTATTTGGTGTTTTACCGTTATACTCATTACTTATTTTATCGGCACAGGAAATAATGTTTTTGGCTTTGGCGTGATATAGTCCAAGTTTATGGATGATGTTCTCTATATCAGAAATAGAAGCTTTAGATAAAGACAAAAAGTCAGGGTATTTTTCAAAAAGAATAGAAGTTACTTCATTGACTTTAATGTCTGTTGTCTGGGCGCTTAGTATTATAGAAATTAGAAGTTCGTAATCGTTTTTATATATAAGAGCGCATGAAGCGTCCGGATGAAGTCTGTTAAGGTAAGATAAAAATACTTCTTTGGTTATTTTTTCCATTTTTCCTTAAGTCCGGCCATCACTTCACTGGTTTCTTTATATTCCGGATTCTGTTCTTTTAGGATTTTTCCTTTAATCAATTTAGAATCCACATACTTAAGCGAGGTTTTTCCATTCTTACAGGCATTAAGCATTTCCTTTTCGATTTCCTCGTAAGTAAAAGCTCTTTCCTGTGCCCATTTTTGAATGGTTTCCGCATCCAGCGGCGACATTTGAGTTTTAAATTCTTTCTCGTATAAATCGACGATTTTTTCTTCTAAAGTTCTTGATTTCTTTTCTTCCGTTTCTTTTACGGATTTGGTGTAGAGAGAAACAATATTATTATAAAGTTTATCTAAATAGAAAAATTCTCCTTCTTTTTGAGTTTTTCCGTTAATTTCCACTTTAATAAGTATGTATCCTTTGTTTGTAAGATTATCTAAGCTCTTATAGAAATCATCACTCGAAAGTCCGGTTTTCTTTACGAGTTTAGATGGCACAAAGGCTCTGTTTCCTTTCATTTCCTGACGGTTAAGCATTGAAAGAACGATAATATCTTTTTCTTCTATATTCAGTTTTTTATAGTTCTTGATTAAGATGGCGTTGAAATTAATTAAATCGTCTTCAAGAAGCTTCATAAATAAATCAATTTCCATAGTTATTTTAAGGCCAGTTTTTCAAGAGCGGCTTTGGCAGCGTTTTGTTCCGCCTCCGCATGGCTTTTGCCTGTTCCTTCCCCTAAACTTATTTCATTATCCATTATTATTCTCGCGGTAAAGGTTCTATCATGAGATTCACCGGTTTCTTTTATTATCGAATATTTTAATGAACGTTTATCAGATTGAAGATATTCTTGAAGAGTCGTCTTATAATCTATTGTTTCTTCATAGGCATGGCCGAGATTCGGAAGCATGACCTTTTTAACGATTTTCTTGCAGGCATCAATTCCTTGATCAATATAAACCGCCCCCATTAAAGCTTCAAAAGCGTCCGCTTTTATTGCGTCTTTATCTCTGCCTCCGGTTTTTTCTTCACCTTTACCAAGGAAAAGATAATCTTGAAGATTAAATAAAGAGGCAAAATATGAAAGAGATTTTTCACAAACAATATTAGCTCTTTTTTTAGTCAGTACTCCTTCGTTTTCTTTTTCGCTTTCAAAAAGATATTCTCCGATTAAAAGATCCACGACAGCATCGCCGATAAATTCCAGTCTTTCATTATTTTTACCGCCGTTTTCGTTGGCGTAAGAAGAATGAGTCAGAGCTGTTTTTAAAAGATCCTTATCCTCAAAATCAATATCAAAATACTCCTCAATCGGATGTTCCTTCATCTTTTACATTCTCCTTTTTAAGCGCTTCGCTTACTTTTCCTATTACATTAGTTCTTGTAACATCAGCCGCTCTTTTTATTCCATAGGCAAAAGCGTGGGCGTTAGACGATCCATGCGTTTTTATAACCGGAAAATTAACTCCGAATATCATGGCGTTAGAGAGTTCGTCCGGATTTATTTCTTTTTTAAAATTATTTAGATTCTTTTTAGAAAGAAGAGCGCCGATTTTACCGAAGAAACCCTTCATTAAATTCTTTTTCAGCATTTTACCGATAGATTTAGCGGTTCCTTCTAAGGTTTTAATAACCATATTGGTGGTAAACCCGTCGGAAATAAGAATATCGCATGGAGGTTCAAGAATGTCTTTTGTCTCAACGTTCCCGATAAAATTAAGATCGGAATCTTCGAGAAGAGCGAAACATTCTTTATCAAAGTCTCGTCCTTTTCCTTCCTCTGTACCAATATTCATTAAACCTATTCTCGGGTTTTCTTTACCTAAAATTTCTTTAGTAAAAACGGAAGCGTAATGCGCTTGTTGAAGAAGGTATTCCGGTTTAATTTCCACATTGGCGCCGGAGTCCAAAATTACCGTCTCTTTGTTTGTAAGAGACGGGATGATTGGCGACAAAGCCACTCTTTTAAATCCTTCCATTCTATGAATTATCAAATGAGCGCCGACAATTAAGGCTTGCGTCGGGCCGCTTGATACGGCACAATCGGCTTCTCCTAAGGAAACCGCGGTCAGCGTTCTTACCATTGAAGAATCTTTAAGAGTTCTTATCGCTCTTACCGGATCGTGTTCTCCCATCGGGATAACGTCTTTTGCGTCTTCAATTCTAATTCTCGAAGAATCGGTAAGATATTTCTTTATTTCTTCTTCTTTTCCATAAAGAATAATTTCAATATCGTCAATCATCTTTATGGCTTCCATTGCGCCTTTAACTTGCGCTTCGGGAGCGAAATCTCCTCCCATTGCGTCTACAGCCACTTTAATCATAGATAAACCTCCGCTTCTATTTGTTAATTTTATCATTTTCAGTCGAAATTATCACTGTATAAGTGATTTTGGTAGAAGGAAACTGTCTTTTCGTCGTTTTGAATAATTTCGTCCGCGTCTTTAACGGCGTTTTGCAAAATATCTTTATCCTTTTCTAGATCGGCGAAACGGAATTTAAGAAGACCGCTTTGCGATACGCCGAGGAAGTCTCCCGGGCCTCGATCTTTTAAGTCTTGTTCGCTGATTAAGAATCCGTCTTGAGTTTCTTCAAGTATACTTAACTTCTCCGGCTTTTCCACTGATTTCACCATTAAGAAACAATATCCGGAGTCTTCGCTTCTTCCCACCCTTCCTCTTAATTGATGAAGCTGAGAAAGGCCGAAACGGTCGGCATCTATCACTACCATTACCGTGGCGGCTTTAGCGTCAATTCCCACTTCAATTACTGAAGTCGACACCAAAATATCAATTTCATGATTCAAAAAAGACATCAGCACTTTTTCTTTTTCGTCTTCTGATAGTCTCCCATGAAGAAGACCGATTTTGAATTGACTGTAGTATTTTTCGAGATCATTCTTTATTTTTAGTACACCATTTAGAGACAATTCTTCGTTGTCTTCAATAGAAGGGGCCACAAAATATGCCTGATGGTGATCTTCTATCTCGCTTTTCACAAAATCTAAAACCTTTAAGTAATTTTTATAATCATAGATCTTGGTGATAATCTTTTTTCTTCCCTTAGGCATAGATCTGATGGTTAAAATATTCATATCTTTAAATGCCGTTAAGGCGAGAGTTCTCGGAATCGGGGTGGCCGTCATATATAAGACATCCGGATTCTCGCTTTTTTCTCTGATAACTTTTCTCTGTTCAACCCCGAATTTATGCTGCTCATCGCAGATAATAAAACCAAGTTTTTTAAATTTAACTTCGTCGGATAAAAGAGAATGAGTGCCGATAACTATATCACAGTCACCATTATTTAAATCATTTAAGATTTTATTTCTTTCTTTTCCCGATGCTGATGCGGTCAAAAGCGAAACGTTTACGCCGAACATCGAAAGATATGAACTAAAAGTTTTATAGTGCTGATAAGCAAGAGTCTCGGTTGGAACCATTAATAAAGATTGATATCCGGCCGTATAAACCGCGTATGCCGCCACTATGGAAACTATAGTCTTTCCGGAACCGGTATCTCCTTGAAGAAGCATATTTAGAGGAACTTCGCTTTGAAGATATTTAAATATTTCGTTAACCGCGTTTTTCTGATCTTCGGTAAAGTCAAAATGAATAGAAAGCGAAATAAAATCTTTTACCGCTTTTATATCGTATTTCTTTGGAGTCTTTCTTAGAGATGATAGATTCTTTCTGATTAATGCCATCTTCAAACAAAAAGAAAGCAGTTCATAATATTTTAAAGCTTCAATCGCCTTATTCGCTTCTTCAGTAGATTCCGGGTGATGAATCGAAAGGATAAGCGATCTACCGGTATCAAATCCGTATTTATGAAAATAGTTTTCGGATATCGTCATTTCCCTTGGTTCATAGTAATTGATGGCTTCCATCATTATCTTCTGCATATGAAGATCGGAGATTCCTTCAATTCTGTATTCCGGCACTATCCCTTCTTTATAATCTTCTTTCAGAAATACTTTAGAAGCGATGATGGCCCGGTATTCATTACTATATCTTCCGCATAACACAACTTCACTGCCTATCGAAAGAATTTTTTTGAGATACATGGTATTAAAAGACACAACTTCAAATTTTAAATTATTAATCATGACGGAAAAACTGACTTTAGTTTTATTCTGAAGTTTTCTTATTGAGACTTCATCAATTAATATAGCTTCGGCGTTAAAGTCCGAGGTATAAGAAAAACCGGTCAGTCTAAATTCTAAATAAGATGAAGGTATTGTATAAAGAAGAGAAGGTATGTCTACTATACCCTTCTCTTTGAATATCTCTTTGATTTTGGGGCCAACACCTTTGATATCGTCGATTTTCATCTTATTTTTTTCAAATATTCTTTATCCTCTTCGCTGATTCTAAAGCTGTCCAAACATTTTCTGATGGTTTGTTTTCTTAATACTCCCGTTAATTCGTTTGATTCGATATGCGGTAAAATCATTTCTTTTCTTTTCACAAACAAAACCGAAAAAAGCCAAGCCTTCGCCATCATTATATAATATTCTTCGCTTTTAATGTTTAAGATATCGTTTAAAAGATCTTCCATCATTTCACTTAAAGGATAGTAGTTCATAGTTAAGACAATAGCGAATCTTATTACCCAGATATTTTCATCTTGAAGCATTTTTTTAATTTCCGGGTAATATTTATTTAAATCCTTCCCAATGAATTTATAGGTCGAAGCTGCCGAGTCGGTAACGGCCCAGGAATCACAATATAAAGAAATCCTTTCTTTCGCGGCTTTTAGTATTTCTTCATCCTTAAGATAATAGGGAAGAAGGGAAAAATAAATATTTATTTCTTCAAAAGATTCGTCGTCAAGCTTTTTTAAAACTTCAATGCTGTTTTCCTTGCCGATCTTTTTGATTATTTTTTTCATATCTGGAGATCTTACTCCTTTAACTTTATACGATGAGTTAACGATGGGAGCCGAGAAGGCCGCGTATTCACTATCAATATAATCTTTTAAAAGATTATCTAAAAATTCGCTCATAATTTACCCCTTTCAATAAAAAGACGCCATAAGGCGTCTTATTCCACTTCAATTATATAAGAATAAACTTCCTGCCCGCCGTCGAAAAGACCGAATTCCAAAGAGAAATTATTGCCGATATATTCCTCGATAATTTTTCTTTCTTCATTGTCCACGTCTTTTCCGAAGAAAACAGTTAAAGAGACAGATTCGGTTTTGATCATCGCTTTTAAAAGATCTTCTACCGATTCTATTCTACTCTTAAAACTGTTTACTATTTCACCGTCGAGAATAGAAATAAAATCGCCTTTTTTTATTTCAATTCCCGAAGATACGGAATCTCTTATCGCATATGTTACTTCGCCGGATTCGATTGAATGTATTTTTGCTTCCATTTCGTTCATATTTTCTTCCGGAGTTTCGCTGGAATCAAAAGATAGAAGCGAAGCATAACCTTCCGGAATAGTAAAGGCCGGAACGACAACCACATGTTTGTCGTTAATAAGAGCCTTAGCGCTTTTAGCGGATAAATAAACATTTTTATTATTGGGAATTACATAAACGTGTTCGGCGTTTACTTTCTTGATGGCTTCAACGAAATCGCCGGTTGACGGGTTCATTGTTTGACCGCCGTCAATAACCTCGTTGACTCCCAAATCTTCAAAGATCTCTTTGAGTCCTTTTCCGTTAACTACCGCCACAATGCCGTTAAGTTGTTTCTCTTTTTCGTTTATTTCTTTTTTCGTTTTAAAATTCTGGGCGGCTAAAGAAGAATTCTCTTCCGTTTGGATAGCCATATTTTCGGCTTTAACCGCACATAAGGCTCCATATTCCTGGGCTAAGGTAAATATTTCACCCGGAGTCTTCGTATGAATGTGAACTTTTAAAATATCTTTGTCGTCGACAACCACAATACTGGTGCCGTATACTTCGATTCGCTTGGTAAATTTTTCTTTATCAAAATCGAGGTTAGGATTAAGCCTGATTGTGAATTCCGTACAATATCCGTATTTGTTTAATTCATAAAAATCAAAATCGAGAAAATTAAGACTTTGGTCTTGGTGGCTCGATTTAGAAGTGGTAATTTCCGAAAGAGAATGCACTTCTCCTTTTAAATAAGCCGACATTCCTTTTAATATTTCCACATAACCGGCAGCGCCGGAGTCAACTAAAGACGTTCCCTTTAAGACCGGAAGAATATCGGTAGTTCTTTTAAGCGATTCTTCCGCTTCTTTTAAATATATATCAAAAAGTTCTTCTACCGATTTAATGGAAGAAAAATTATTGTATACCGCTTTTGCCGCATCTTTTACAACGGTGAGAATAGTTCCTTCTACCGGAGTTAAAACCGCTTTATAGGCATTTAACCTGGCTTGATAGAGTGCTTCGTTTATTGAATAAAGATCCGCCTCGTCCATCTTTTTATTATCTATTGGGGTAAGACCCGCAAAAATTTGGGATAATATAACGCCGCTGTTTCCTCTGGCTCCGATTAAAAGTCCTTTCGAAAATTTCTTTGATAGTTCGAGAATGGACGGGTTTTCCAGATTGTAAACTTCCTTGATACCATTCATATATGTGGAACTCATATTACTGCCGGTATCTCCGTCCGGAACCGGGAATACATTCAGATCATCGATCATTTTGGCGCTTCTTTTTAAGTATACCGCTCCGTTTACAAGCATTCCTAAATAATCCGAACCCGTAAGTACTTCCATGATGCAGTCCTCCTTGAACCGTTTTGCCTATTAGGCAATGTAGAATAATTATAATACAAACTTAAATTAATTGTAAGCAGTTTTTAAAATTGCGTCTTGCATTAAACAAATATATTAGATATAATTATAAAGGCTATTTTGATATGGAGGTATGCACAAATGAGCAAACAATGCTATGTTACCGGCGTCAAATCGATGAGCGGAAACAGTAGGTCGCATTCCCTTCGTGCTTCCAAGAAAACCTGGAAAGCTAACCTTCAAAAAGTTAATATAATTAACGACAAAGGTGAAGTTGAAAGAGTTTACGTATCGGCAAGAGCTTTAAGAAGAGGAATGGTTAAAAGAGCCTAAACATAAAAGAAACAAACTGAGTGTTTGTTTTTTTTATACTTTCTAACTAGTGGTTGTAGTTGATATAGCCCTTCTGAAAGTAATATTTACTGTCATGTTGCTTCCGTTTCTTAAAATACCAATGGAGGCGGTATCACCGATTTTTGCATTTTGGAGATATGCCCCGAGGTCGCTAGTAGTACTAACGGTACTGCCGTCAATTGAGACAATAATATCATTAGCGATTAACACTCCATAACTGCTTCCGGTTTCCGATACCTCAATTACTAATACTCCGGATGTAACTCCATCCGGTACAGAGTATTCAATTCTTCCGGCGGAGGTCAGATTTTCGACTGAAGTGACGGTAATCCCGAAAGATACGTTTCCGGTATATTCATTTCCTTCTTCCAGATAAGAAATAACGGTTTTAACGAGATTAATCGGAATCGCAAAATTAAGGCCTTCCACATCGGTAGACGCATATTTAACCGAGTTAATGCCAATGCATTCTCCATCTAAGTTATAAAGACCGCCGCCCGAGTTTCCCGGATTAATAGCGGCGTCATGTTGAATATAGCTGGAAATGGTGTTTACAGCCCCGTCGTCATCTAGAAGATTTCGATCAAGACCGGAGACGATGCCAAAGTTAACACTTCCGTAAAGTGAGGAGCCTTTCGGGTTTCCAATCGCCAGAACGAACTGTCCGACTTTTAAATCATCACTGTCACCAAGAGGCACCACCTGAAAAGTAAGGTTGGTATCAAAGGTGAGTACGGCGAGGTCGGTTGTTTCGTCTTCTCCCATAAGTTGAGCGCTAATTGAAGTACCATCCGAAAAATCGGCGGTAAAACTGGTTCCGTCTTCAACTACATGTTGGTTGGTTATAAAATAATAACGATAAAGATAACTTTCACCTTCAAGATTGATCTTTTTATAAATAACTCCGGATCCGGTAGCGTATGGCGTTTGTTCGCCCTCTGTCGTAGTATAATTGGTAATTCCGATATTTCCTTGGCCGGTTCCTTCAATTACGTCATAAATCTGTTTTTGAATAGTTTCTGCGTCTATCGTTCCGCCGACAAACTCTTCATAAAGAGCCGAATAGATATCATCATACAAATCCGACTTTGCCTGTTCGTAAACCTGAGAATATATTTCGGCAACTATTGAACTTTTGTCTATTTCAAAATTGGTTGTCGTATTCGTTGTGGCATTGCCGAAAGAAATTGTGCAGCCGGTAAGAGTAAAAGACATCAGGACGATGGAAAATATTATTCCAATTTTTCTTTTCATTTTATTACCTCAAAGATAAAAATTCTTTAAATACTTTTACCGGATCGGCCGCTTTAGTAATAGCCGTTCCGATAACCGCGATATCCACATAATCTTTAACCAGTCCGGCGGTTTCGATATTTATGCCGCCATCGATAGAAATCACATAATGGAGATTGTGCTCTTTTTTATATTCGCTTAAAAACTTCACTTTTTCAATAGCGGAAGGCATAAAAGACTGTCCCCCTTTACCCGGTTCTACACTCATAATCAAAACATATTCCAAATTAGAAAGATAAGGAATCAATTCTTTTACATCGGTTTCGGGTTTTATCGAAAGGCCGGCCTTAACTTTCAGGCTATGAATCTTTTCAATATTTTCATTGATATTTCCGGTTTCCAAGTGAAAAGTGATATAATCGGCGCCGGCTTCGGCATATTTTTCAAGAATGAGACCAGGAGTCACTGTCATTAGGTGAACATCAATCACTGAGCAAGGATTGGCAACGGCGGCTCTTTTTACTATTTTCTCGTCAAAAGAAACGTTTTCGACGAAATTGCCGTCCATAATGTCCATATGAAGAAGAGGAGCGTATCGAAGATGTTTTAATGCCTCTTCCAAATGATTTAAATCAAGATTAAGAATAGATAAAGATACTATCATTATTTCTCCTTCCGGTAAACCGGTTTTAAAGCCACCAGTTCTCCGTATATTTTTTTATAGTTTTCATAACGAGAAGCAAGTATTTTTCCTTCGCTAACCAGTTTTTTTACCTGACATCCCGGTTCTTTTAAATGAAGGCACTGATTAAAACGACACTGGTTTAGCACTTCGACAAACTCCGGAAAATATTCTTTTAAATCGCTTGGATTAATCGATAAAAATTCTAAACTGGAAAACCCCGGCGTATCCGCAATCAAGTAGGTTGACACATTTAAAATCTCGGTATGTCTTGTGGTGTGTTTTCCTCTTCCAAGCGCACTAGAAATTTCTTGCGTCTTAAGAAGAAGAGAAGGAGAAAGATAATTTAAAAAATGACTTTTTCCGGATCCGGTTTGCCCGGAGACCACACCGATTTTTCCTTTGATTAATTCTTTAAAAGATTCTTCTTTTTCCATCCCGTCTTTTCTCGAATAAAAGACCTTGTAGTATTTCTCATAATAAGACATTTTTTCTCTTATATCTATCATTTCGCTTTCGCTTGCTAAATCGCATTTAGTAACGATAATATAAGGTTCAGTGTTTTTTTCGATTATATTGATTAAAAACCGGTCTAATAGTTCAAAACTAAAGTCCGGTTTTTTCATCGAGATAAAGAGAAGAACATAATCAACGTTCGCAATAAAAGGACGAGTAAAATCATTCTTTCTTTCTTCTATTTTATTTATTATTTGATCATTAAACTCCACGTTGTCGCCAACTTTCGGACTTAAAGACTGATAACGAAAAACGCCCCGAGGTTTGCATTCGTATTTTTTTGTGTCTTCGCCAAGAACCGTATAGACCCCGGCAACCAGTTTAATGATTTTCCCCTGCAATTTTTATTAATCTCCGAATTCGATGCCGATCGACTTAGCGGTTCTTAGAAGATCTGAATCCAAAGAAACGTTTTTAGCTCCGCCTTTAGAAGTTTCTCCGACCGGGCCATTTCCGACGACATCAGTGATAGGAATAAGGGTTAATTCTTCGCCTCTTAGAGACACCATTTTTCCATATTCCCCTTTATATAAAGCCTCAACGGCATATGAACCATATCTGAAACTTAGAACTTTATCATAGCAGTCGGTTTCCCCGCCCCGCTGAATATACCCGAGATTAGTGCTTCTTACTTCTTGAGAGGTAACCGGGAAAATTAATGCTTCTAGTTCTTTAGCAATTCTTTCACCGATTCCGCCTAACTTAACACTGTCAGGGTATTTGTTATCTTCTCTTTTCACAACTTCGCCGGTTTTGGATTTAGCGCCTTCTGAGACACATACCACCGCTCCGGTTTGACCTTTCTTATAACGGCTTATTAAATCTTCGGCAACCTTTTCTATGTCATATGGAATTTCCGGGATTAGGATTACATCCGCATTCCCGGCGAGTCCGCCTTCTAAAGCCAACCAGCCGGCATGGCGTCCCATAACTTCAAGAACCATAATTCTGTCGTGGCTAAAAGCTGTCGTTCTAACTGAATTTATAGCATGAACTATTTGTGCTACCGCTGATGAATAGCCAAAAGTCTGGTCGGTATAAGGCACATCGTTATCAATTGTCTTCGGAACGCAAACCACTTTTATTCCCGCTCTCATGAAATCGCGGGCGCTCGTAATTGATCCGTCGCCGCCGACAATGATTAAGGCATCGACCTTATCCTTTTTCATATTCTCTATCGCAACGTTTGAAACATTGCTGTATGTTACATTTCCATTTTCATCTTCCTCTCTGTAATTAAACAAATTGACTTTGTTGGAATTACCGAGAATCGATCCGCCTTTTCCTAAAATATTGTATACAAGCTCATCGGTCAAGACGACGTAATCATTAGTGTAAAGCCCAAAGTATCCTCTTTTAAAACCAAGAACTTCACAACCCTTAAGAGTGGCGGTCCTTACGACACTCTCTAAAACGGCGTTTAATCCGCAGCAGTCTCCGCCGCTCGTTAAAATGCCAATCCTCTTTATATTGTCCATTTTATTTCCTCCGAAACATTAAATAATATATCATCTCTAGTCTTTACAGTCAATTAAATACCAATTAAGAATATTAGGATTTGACTGTGCTTCTGAGTTGTCCGCAAGCGGCGCTTATATCGTCTCCCATTCTTTTTCTTAGGGTAACATTTATTCCTCTTTCTTTCAGTCTTGAATAAAATGCCATGACGCTTTTTTCATCGGAAGCCTCAAATTTAAATTCTTTGACCGGGTTATAAGGAATCAGGTTCACATAAGCATTAAGACCTCTGATAATATCGGCCAGTTTATCGGCCATTAAAAGAGAATCGTTAATTCCTTTTAAAAGAAGATACTCAAAGGTTATTCTTCTTCCCGTCACATCAAAATAATCCGAGGCGGCTTTAATCAAGTCTCTAAGCGGATAAGCTTTGTTTATCGGCATTATTCTTGTGCGCAATTCGTCGGTCGGGGCATGAAGAGATATTGCGAGATTAATCGGGATATTTTTCTCGGAAAGTTTATAGATAGCTGGAACGATACCCGAAGTTGAAAGAGTGATATGACGAATCCCGATTTCTAAACCATATGGGTCGTTAATGATGTTGATGAATTTTAAAACCTCATCAAGATTGTCTAACGGTTCTCCGGTTCCCATAATAACAACATGAGTTATTTTTTCGTTTTCTTCCCTTTCCGTTTGTAAAATCATCGAAACCATTTCAGCTGCTCGAAGATTTCTCGTTTTCTTTTTTAAACCGGAGGCACAGAAAGCGCATCCCATGTTGCAGCCAACCTGGCTCGAAACACATATGGAGTTACCATATGAATGATGCATTAAGACGGCTTCAACCTTAGAATTATCTTTTAAAGAATAAAGATATTTAACCGTTGAATCTTTAGAAATTTCTTTTTTATCTATTACAGGAAATTCCATGGAAAAGGCTGAATTCAGGAATTCTCTTAAGTCCTTTGAGAGATTGGTCATAAGCAAAAAATCAAAAGTTTTCTTTTTATAAATCCAACCGAAAAGTTGGGTGGCCGAGAATTTCTTATAGCCGCCCGATGACAACATGTCTTCTATTTCGTTTCTGGTATATTCAAATATAGTATCCATTATTCTCTTAAAGTTATTCCTTCGTTTAATAAACCGGCGAGGATTTCCGCAATATAAGAATCAACTTCTACTGCTTCTAAGGTTTTCTTCATATCCGAAAAAGTAAGAGTAAGCGCCAGTTGCTTCTTATCTTTTTCCAGCTTTTCTCCGGTGTACAAATCAAAAATGCTGATATCCGAAAGACTTCTTTTTCCGTATTTTTTGATTTTACCCATTAAACTTTCCGCCGTTAACGAAGAAGGCACAACTAAAGCCAAGTCTCTTTTGATTGAAGGATATTTAGAGATTTCCTTCACGGTTTTTAACGGATGAGAAGCATTGTATAATTTTTCGGCATTGATTTCAAACACGAAAGTTTTAGGGACATCAAACTCTTTTTGGGTTTCCGGATGAATAAGTCCAATAAATCCTATCGGTTCTCTTCCGCTTAATAATACAGCCGATACTCCGGGATGAAGACCTTTAAGAGGAGACGCGGGATAAATGAAACAATAGTTCTTAATGGAAAGTTTGGTAAAGACGTTTTCCAAAAGCCCTTTTACATAAAAGAAATCCGCTTCTTCTTTTTTGCCGCTCCATAGGGTGCTCGAAATAAGACCGGAAAGCGCTCCTGAAACTAATGTTTCTTCTTTATCCAAAGTATAATTTCTTCCGATTTCAAAAATAAAATTGTCTTCTATTTTATGGTAAACATTATATTTAAGAGTGTTAAGAAGAGACGGCAGTAAAGAATGTCTCATATAAGTTCTTTCATCTGATAAAGGATTTGATATCTTTACTTTTTCCATTTCTTTATTATCAAAATAAGATACTTCTTTCCCGTTAACCAAAGAATAAGTGATCACCTCGTTTAAACTGAAAGAAAGAAGATGCCTTAATTTTCTGATGAATTTTTGGTAATCATTATGTTTTCCTGCCGAGTATGAGGCAGGAATAGAGGAGGCTATTTTTTCATAGCCGTTAATTCTGACAATTTCTTCAATTAGGTCTTGATAAGTTTCGATATCGCTTCTTCTTGGCGGTATACTTACTTGATAGACGCCGTCTTTATAAGAAAAATCAAAAGACAAACCCGAAAATACCTTATCAATTTCTTCGCTTGAATAATGACGGGCGAGAACCTTTTCTATTTTCTCTAAAGATATTTCAATCTTCTTGTCTTCTTTTGGAAGATTATTAAAGCACGACCCGCCTTTTAATATTTCTCCGGAAGCCAATTTCTCTAAAAGATATGCGGCCAAATCAAGAGCATACTTGCTCATAAGAGGATCAATTCCCTTTTCAAAACGGGTACTTGATTCCGAAACTAAGTCCAATCTCTTCGAAGTTCTCTGAATATTTTTCGGATTAAAGTTAGCCGATTCGAGGAAGATGGAGGTGGTATCATTTTCAACTTCGCTCTCTATTCCGCCCATAACACCGCCAAGACAAAGCGGAGTAATTCCGTCTGTAATTACGATATCATCTTTAGATAAAATTCTTTCTTTATTATCCAAGGTATAAAACTTTTCCTTGTCTTCCGCCATTTTAACCACAATCTTCTTGGTTTTAATCGCATTATAATTAAAAGCATGAAGAGGCTGACCAGTAATCATCAAAACATAATTTGTAACATCAACCACATTGTTTATCGGTCTGACATTCATTTTTATAAGTGCACCTTTAAGCCAAGATGGAGATTCTTTTATCTTTACATTTTTAATCACCTTAGAATAATAGGCTCGGCAGTTTTCGGTTTCGGTTGAAACGGAAATATCCGCCTCTTCTTCTTTTTCATTATATTTTATTTCATCTAAATGAAAAGAAGTATTAAGCATGGCAGCAGTATCGTGAGCAACGCCAATGATGCTTAAAAGATCCGAGCGGTTCGGAGTTAATTCTATTTCTAAAATCATATCATCCAAATGAAGATATGCAATCGGATCAATACCGATAGGGGCATCATCGTCCAAATAATATATTCCTTCATATCCCTGAAATTTTGCGTCGATTCCGAGTTCTTCCAAAGAACAGTTCATCCCGCAAGATTCCACACCGCGAATTAAAGCTTTTTTCATCACGCCTCCCGGGAGAGAGACTCCTTCCTTGGCGACAATTACTTTTTTCCCTTCCATAACATTCGGAGCACCGCAAACGATATCTTGAACAGTATCGCCGGTATCCACGGTGGTGATATGAAGATGATTACTATCCGGGTGTTCCTTAACTTTTAAAATCTTGCCTATCGTTAAACCTTTAACACTCACAAAAGGAGCAAAAGAATCTACTTCCGCGCTCTTTAATGAAAACTGTCTCACAAACTCTTTGTCGTCGACATTAATATCAACGTACTCTTTAAGTAATTTAAGCGGTATTAGCATTTTTGTTTCCTCCCTACTTGAACTGTTCAATGAAACGTTTATCGTTCATATAGAACAATCTTATATCGTCGATTCCGTATTTAAGCATCGCAATTCTTTCGACACCCATTCCGAAAGCGTATCCTTGGTACACTTTAGAATCATATCCGCACATATCAAGGACGTTATTGTTAACCATGCCGGCGCCGAGTATTTCTATCCACCCGGTATTTTTGCATAATGAACAACCCTTCCCGTGACATTTAAAACAGGACACATCAACTTCAATTGAAGGCTCGGTAAACGGAAAATATGAAGGACGAAGACGAATTTCTCGATCTTCTCCAAACATTTTTCTCGCAAGAGTTAGAAGAGTTCCCTTTAAATCAGCCATGGTTACGTCTTTATTCACCACCAGTCCTTCGATTTGGGTGAATTGATGAGAATGAGTCGCATCGTCGTCATCTCTTCGATAAACTTTGCCGGGGCAAATAATTCTAACATCTTTTTTTCCGCCGTATTCTATCATCGTGTGAGCTTGAGCCCCCGATGTCTGAGTTCTAAGAAGTCTTTCGGCGTTGATGTAAAAGGTGTCTTGCATGGCTCTGGCCGGATGATCTTTCGGAATATTTAAAAGTTCAAAGTTAAATCTGTCGCTTTCGATTTCAGGACCATCTTTTACTTCAAAACCGAGGCCGATAAATAAATCTTCCACTTCTTCTATAACCTCATTGAGCACGTGGATAGAACCGGTATTAAATTCTTTACCAGGCAAGGTTATATCTACTTTTTCGCTTTCAAGTTTTTGACCTATTTCTTTTTCTTCAATTTCTTTTTTCTTCTCGTCAAAAAGATCGGCCGCTAAATTTTTAAGCGCATTAACTTTTTCACCATAGGCCGGTTTTTCTTCTTGAGAAAGATTTTTCATTTCTCCCATTAAAGAAGGGATAAGACCTTTTTTTCCGAGATATGCCGCTTTGATTTCTAAAAGTTTCTGCATACTCATGTCTTTTTCTTTAAGTTCGTTTTTAATCTGTTTTTTTAACTCTTCTTTTTCCATAAGTCCTCCAAAAAAATAAAAGCATCCTAATCAAAAGGACGCTTTAGACGTGGTACCACCTTAATTTCGGGCAAAATGTCCGACACTCGTTTATCCATAACGCTGGATAAGCGGGGAGTATTAATCCCGCTAAAGGGTGAATTCACGAGAGGCTATTTTAAGATGCTTCCACCATCCATCTTTCGCTTTTAAACCGCATTTCTCGCTACTTTTCCTTATCATTGCTTTATATATAATTATATATTATTGTTATCTTCTCTTCAAGAAGTTATTTAGTTGAATGAGAAAAGATAAATTTAAAAAGATCGATTATTGCCCAAAAAGGAGTGATTAATGCGCTAAGCGCAATAACCCAGTCGTATTTTTTAGGAATGCCTTCCTGAATTATTTTTCTTTCTTCTTCCATATAAATCACCATAAAGAAAATAATAAAAACACTTGTTACAAGCGAGGTGAGGATATTGGGAATAAAATTATAACCTGCAACATAAGTAGAAAGATAATAAATAATCCCGCCGGATAAAACAAAGACAAAAGCTAAAAGGAAGAGAAAGATAAACCAGAAATTTCTAACTTCTCTTTTATAAATCATATAAAAAACTTGAACGAGAAACATATCGATGATAATCGTTTCCGAAACAGTCATAAATACCACTGAATCCGGGTTATACACAACCGCAGAATTTTGATATATATAGTTATATCTTTCCCTTAATACTAAAGAAAGAAGCGCAAGCGCAATCCCTTGAAAAAAAGAATAAAGAAGCGAAAAAAGAATAGCTAATTTAGGAAAACGAATTGATAAACCCACCATTAAGGCAGATAAAATAAAACAAACTATCGCAATAATCAAAAGATCAATTAGTGGTAAGGCCATCTCTGTTTGAAGAAAGACGATAGCTGATATAACTAGAATTATGGAAGATAAATATAGCCCATAAAGATGAACCGAATCACTAAGTGATTGTTTTTCACCCTTATCTTTTTCTATCGCATCTATTTTTAACTTAAGGGCCTTAATTAAAGGATTAGATGTTTTAAAAGGCATATAGTCACCTAAAGACCCAAATCTAAACTAAGTTGGTTATCTTCCGGTATTTCGTCGAAACAACCGAGATCTTTCATTTTCTCCATCACAGTTTTTGATGTTGATGTTCTTCTCATAAAATCGGACTGTGTGGAAAAAGGTTTTTCTTCTCTGGCGTTAATTATCGATAAAGCGCAGTTTTCTCCGAGAGAATCCACCGCAATAAAAGGCATATAGAGTCCGGATTCGTCGTCTGCTACTCTAAAGTCGGCCGCACTAGATTTGTATAAGTCAACCCCATAGAACTTAAAGCCTCTCACGCACATCTCAAGAGAAATTTCCAGGGTGGTAATCAAGTCTTCGTCTTTAGCCTTTCTTTCATTTTGCGGTATAGCGTTTAATCGATCTAATTCAATTCTGATGCTGGAAACACCGCCGGTCATGACTGAAATATCAAAAGCGTTCATTTTCTTCGATAAAATCGCACTATAGAAATATATCGGTCGATATAATTTAAACCACGCAATTCTAAGAGCCATGATAACATAAGCGGTCGCATGGGCTTTCGGGAACATATATTTAATTTTCGAGCAAGACCATAAATACCATTCCGGTACTTTGTATTGTTTTAAATTATCCACAATTAAAGCCCATTTATCTTCATCTTTGGAAGGTTTTCCTTTTCTTACAAATTCCATGGTTTGGAAGGCTAAATCGGCTGGAACTCCGTCGGAAATAAGGTCAATCATAATATCGTCTCGGCAGCCGATAACGTCTTTAAATGGAATCTTCGGAAAACCTTTCGCTTCGCCATTTAATAAATCCTCGGTATTTCCTCTCCAAGTATCGGTTCCGTGTGAAAGACCGGATACCTTCACAAGTTCGCCAAATGATTTAGGACGTGCTTCATCTAAAAGCCCTCTAACGAAATTAGTGCCGAATTCGCTTATTCCGTAGGTGGCGACACTAGATTTAATATCGGAAGGAGTAACACCTATTACTTCGGTTCCGTTCATCATTTTATATACTTTAGGGTCGTTAACCGGAATATGGAAGGCATCTTTAAAAGGAAATTTTTCCGGATGAGCTTCGACAAATTTCATCAAGTATCTAATAACCGTCGGATCATCATGCCCGAGGACATCCAGTTTAAATAAATTCTTTTCAAAAGAGTGGTAATCAAAATGGGTAATCATCCAGGATCTATCCACCGAGTCCCCTGGATACTGTACCGGCGTAACTTCGTATATTTCGTGATTTTCCGGCACTACTACGATTCCGCCCGGGTGTTGAGAAGAAGTTTTTTTAACCCCGGTTATTTGGAGAGAAAGCGCCTCAATTTCGGCTTTCCTATGATAAACAGGACTAATTCCTTCCGCGATATTATCCTTATCGCAGTCATCAAAATAATCACGGACAATTGAATAAGCCGTCTTTGATTGACATGTTAAAATAGTGCCAGCCCTAAAGGCTTTATATTCACCGAAAAGTTCGCGGATATATTCATGAATATCGCTTTGGTTTTCGCCGGAGAAGTTTAAATCTATATCCGGAGTTTTCGGGTTTTCTGGGACTCCTAAGAATGTTTCAAACGGAATATCGTGTCCATCTTTTTCAAGGGCGGTACCGCAGATTGGACATACTTCGTCCGGAAGGTCAAATCCGGATTCGACATTGGCTAAAATATTTTGGAATTTTTCTTCATCGGGACGAAGTCCGTATTTTCTTTTTTCTTCTTCCGTCATCTTAAACGCACTATAATGACACTTCGGGCATCTGTAGTGAGGCGGAAGAGAATTAACTTCAGTTATATCCATTAAATGCGCAACGAAAGAAGACCCGACCGATCCTCTCGAGCCGACCACATACCCGTCGTCTCTGGATTTCTTCACAAGAAGATAAGATATCAAATAGATAGTTGAAAATTTATTTTCCACTATCGCGCTCATTTCATGTTTGATTCTGTCTAAAACCATACCCGGAAGCAGTTCTCCGTATAAGGAATAAGCCTTATTATAAACGGTATCAATAACGTATTGTTCGGCCGACTCAATGCCTTTTTCCTTTAGGAAATCGTCTTGAGGCGGGAAAGCCTCATCGCTAAAGGATTCAACATAATCACAGGCATCCGCAATCATGTTGGTATTCATAACGACAATTTCGTAGGCTCTCTTATCACCGAGGAAGGCAAACTCTTCTAGCATTTCTTTCGTGGTCATAAAATATTCGGCCGGAATTTCTTTTTCTCTTTTTAAATAATGGAATCTGGCTTTTCCTACTTGCGGCGTATCCACTAAAATTTTCCGGTAAATTAAATCTTCTTTATTTACCTGGTGACAGTCTCCCGTCGCGCAAACCGGTATATTATATTTATCCGCCATCTTAATGATTCTCTTCATAGTATCCGTAACGCAATAAACGTAGTCGTCCATATGATAAGAATAATAGATGAATGAATTTAAAGGCTGGAGTTCAATATAATCATAAAAACCGATAACCTGTTCCATTTTTTCATCGCTTTCGTTAAAAGCAATATCAAAGAAATAAGAATTTCGGCAGCCAGAGCCCACTAATATCCCTTCACGATATTTTTCGAGAACGGCCTTCGTAACTAATGGCTCGTCGGCAAAATACTCCGTAGAGGCGATGGAAAGAATATGATAGAGATTAATTAATCCCTGATGATTCTTGGCCAGCAAATTAATATGAACCGGGTAAGGATATTTAAAGGCTTCTTTTTTATCGACAATCGTATTAATTTCGCTATGGTATTTAATCCCTCTTTTTTTCAGTTCCAGAAGCATATGTAAGAATATTTCTTCAGTGGCGGTCGCATCGTCTAAGGCCCTGTGGTGTTGTTTGAGTTCAACATTTAAAAGTTTCGCCAAAGCGTCTAGAGTATATCTCTTATGATTAGGGTAGAGTATTTTACCAAGAATTAAGGTATCGATTACCGGGAATTTCTCAAAATAAATATCCAGGTCTTTAAAATTTTTGTATAGGTGCCCAATATCGAAAGAAGCGTTATGGGCTACTAAAATTGAACCCTTGATAAAATCAAGGAAGTCTTTAAGAACTTCTTCTCTGTTTCTCGCTTTTTCTACGTCTTTTTTGGTGATCCCGGTTAATTCCACTACCGAGTAGTGAATATTCTTCTCTGGGTTAACAAGTTCGGAAAACCGGCCGATTATTTGGTTTTGTTTGATTTTAACCGCCGATACTTCAATGATTCTTTCATAGTTAACGGAAATACCGGTTGTTTCAAGGTCAAAGACAACATAGGTGGCATCGTCTAAGGCAATGTCTTTAGGTTCATATGCCGGAACTACTTCCTCTTCGTCGACAAAAAGAAGCTCCAATCCATAAAGCGGTTTTATGGAAGCATCTTTTTTAGTAAGGCTATATAGGTCATGATAACTTTGGACTGAACCATGATCACTTACAGCCAAAGCTTTATGTCCGAATATCTTAGCCGCTTCAAAATATTGGCTCATCTCCGGGACACCATCAAGAGCGCTCATTTTAGTATGTAAATGAAGTTCGACTCTTTTTTCTTCTTCATTATCGACTCTTAAAGTAATCGGTGCAATTGAAGATGAATGTTTCATGTTGGTGATGTTCATATAACCATAAGAACCAAAATTATTAAATCTTGGGTAGCATTGAACTGAAGCATTCATTCCCGTTTCCAATTTTTGGAAATAGTTTTCTTCCGCCTTGTCGTTTATCCTTTTCATGCAGTAAATATAATCGGTGCCGTCGAATAAAATAAACTTAGCGTTTTTTCTCGGTGAAGACAAACTATCCGAATCAATAAAGACTATTTTGCCGCTAACCACAAAATTACTGCCTTTTTGGTTTGCCACAAATTCTTCATAGCCTTCCTGATCTTCCGCAAAATCTTTTAATTCAATCGGCGTTCCAAATAATTCTTTACTTTCCTTTAAATAAACTGATTGGGACTTGTTGACCTGGCTTGAAGATATCTCGTCAATCATTTCCTTTTTTGCTCTTTTAAGCTGTTCGGCTATTTCCGAATCCCGGTTAAACATTTCTAGATAAATAGATATGGTTTTAAACCCAATTTTTCTAAGATAGGTAATAATCGAAACCCGGCTTAAAAAGAAAGAATTATCTGATGAGGGAACTTTGATAGTTAAAGTGTTCATTGAAGCAGAATACGATTTTTCATAATCTTTAGAAGCCACAAGATGCGTTGATGATTCCGAGAGTTTTTCAATCGTGAATTTATAATAATCAATTACCGAACTATCACTGTATTTATCAAAAGTGAAATCATAGTTAATCTTTGAAACGCCCTTTATTTTCGCTCTTTCGATATGCAAAACTAAATCTTTCATTTCCTCGACATCAAGAGGAGAGGCAGCATGAAAAATAGAAAGAAGTTCGTCTGAAGATGAATCAAGTTCCAACTTTGTTAATTCTAAATCTCCAGAAATTTCTTTTTCGTATCCGATCATTTTCAAAAATTGTTCTAGCATAATCCCACCTCTATAAAAAAATTATAACACGGTCACCCGTGTTATAATTAGAAAACATTATTCTTTTTTTGTTTGCGATGCGCTTGTTGAAGCGGCAAATTCAATTTGGATTTTATCCGCTAATATTTCCTCAAGTGCCTTACCTACCGGCTTGTCGCATTTGTTTCCTTCTTCATCTTCAAGAGAGGAATAATCATCGGCTTTAATTATTTTGGCTCTTTTAGCCGCCGTGTAGGCGAGCTTGTATTTAGAGTCAATCTTTTCCAGTAAATCGTCTATCGACGGATATCTGAGACCATCAGGGTTTTTATTGTTCACTGCCATCACCTACCATTTCATAATATTTATAAATACTTCTCTTGGTTCTTGCATGTTCTGCACGAATTATTGCTCTTATTCTATCGGCGGCATTGGCTACCGTATCGTTGACTACAATATAGTCGTACTGGTATGCAAGACCGAATTCTGCTTTGGCTTTATTGATTCTTTCTTCAATTTCTTCTTGTGATTCCGTTCCTCTTCTTCTGAGTCTTTCGTACAAAATTTCTTTGGTCGGAGGAACGATAAATATCGTTACAGCATCAAGCATTTTTTCTTTTACTTGTCTGCAACCGTTAACTTCTATTTCTAGGATAAGTTCTTTCCCGGTTAGGAGAGCTTCTTCAACTTTTTCCATCGGCGTGCCATAATAGTGACCGCAGAAAAAATTATACTCGAGAAAACCACCTTCTGCAATCTTTTTTTCAAAAGTTTCTTTTGAGACGAAGTAATAATCTTTACCTTCAACTTCGCCGGGACGCATATCTCTTGTGGTCATTGATACCGAGTATGTAAAATCGGAACCATACATATCGAAAAGTGCTTTTCTTACTGTTCCTTTTCCCACTCCGGATGGGCCGGATAGAACAACCAGGAGTCCACGTTCGTTTAGCTTCATGGTTTCTCCTCCTCTCCATTTTTAGATATTATAACATATATCTAAACAAATTGACGAGACAATTATTATGTGTCAAAGCATAATTTTGGGGCATTATCTTAAAAAAGTATCGGAAACCAGTGTTTCTTTTTTGGATTATATGAAAGAGTTTGCTATAATTTTTGATGGAGATATTTTATGCCAATTGATGGAATGTTCGTTTCAAAACTTGCAAATGAACTTAAAAGCGAGATTAAAGGCGGAAGAATTAATTCCGTAAACCAATTAAATAAATCCGATTTTGTTTTAGAAATAAGAGTTCCCGGAAGAACTCTCTTTCTCTATATTTCGGTTTCCTATAATAACCCAACCATTTTTATATCACCGGCCAAATTCGAAAAACCAGAAATCATACCCTCGTTTATGATGCTCTTAAGAAAACATCTAGAAGGAAGTTTTATTAGCGATTTTTATCAAATAAATAACGACAGGATAATAAGAATTGATATTGAGCAAAAAGATGAAATGGAAGGCATCAAGAAAAAATCCTTGATTATTGAGTTGGTCGGACGTTTTGCGAATCTTCTTCTCCTTGATGAGAATGACATTATAATAGATGCTGTGAAACAGTTGTCCGTTTTAGAAAGTGAAAATAGAGGTATCATGCGAGGCATGAAATATGAACCTCTAAAGGCAGAGAAATTAGATCCTAATGATCAAAATGAAATAGATCAAATTTTCAATATAAACGATAATGTCTATCCGAAGAAAATAATGGAAAGCATCATGGGAATATCGCCTTCTCTTGCGGATTATTTGGCCAGCGAATATCAAAAATCTAATCTCGATTTCTTCACTTTCTTCCAAAGCGAAACCACAAAAATAAAACCAACTTCATCTGATAAAGACTATTATTATTTCGATATATTTAATCAAGGCCAAATGTATTTTGATAGTCTTTCTTCTCTTCTTTTTGATCATTATCAAAAGGAAGCGGAAAAGAAAATATTAAAGGAAAATAACTCTACCGTTTATAAAACGGTGTCTTCCGCTTTAAAACGCCTCAATAAAAAAATAATTAAGTTAAATGACGAGTTAGAAAAGGATAAGGATTCGGCATCTTTAAGGTTAAAAGGTGAACTGCTTCTTGCAAATATCAATAACAAATTCGATAGATCATCAAAAATAACATTAACTAATTATTATGACAACAGTGAAATAGAAGTGGATATTAATCCTTTGAAATCTATAAAGGATAATGCGAACGACTATTTCAAAAAGTACCGCAAAGCTAAAAACGCTATTGATCATCTTAATGAGCAAATTCAAATTGCCGAAAACGAAAGAGATTATTTCAATCTTATTTCATATCAACTTGAAAGTGCTTCATTAAAAGACGTTTTAGAGATTAAAAAGGAACTAGAAAAAGAAAACTACATCTATTTAAAAGATAATAAAAAACACTCAAAAAAACAAAAACCGAATTTTCTTACCTTTAATATCGGAAAGTCTATTATATATGTCGGCAAAAATAATCTGCAGAACGATTACTTATCGCATACTCTTGCCTCCCCATATGATTTATGGTTTCATGTGAAAGATGCGCAAGGATCTCACGTTATCGTAAAGGGTGAAGATAAAGAGAGTGAGGAAGTAATAAGGTATGCCGCAAAACTTGCCGCGCTTTATTCTTCTCTTAAGGATTCATCATCAATTCCGGTCGACTATACGCATGTGAAGAATTTAAAAAAAATACCAGGAAAGAAAGGTTGTTTCGTTTCTTATACTCATCAAAAAACAATATATATTGATACAAAATAAAAGACCGCATTCAAGAAGCGGTCTTTTATTTTTGATTTATTATAGTAAATATAAAAAAGAAATGATGTCAAAGACACATTTCCTTTTTTATTTTAATATTTATTTCTTTTCTTCAATTTCCTTTTTAAGAAGGGAAAGGAAATCATCTACTGAGACAGTGACTTGTTCGGTTTCGCCGTACTTTCGATAAGTAACAGTATTATCTTCCTTTTCCTTATCACCAAGGACTATCTGGTATGGAACTTTGTTAACCTGGCTCTTTCTAATCTTATAGCCGAGTTTTTCGCTGGAAGAATCAAGCTCCGCTCTTATATCTTTATCTATTAATAAATCGAATACCTTTTTCGAATAATCCATATGAAAGTCTTCCGAAACCGGAATAACCGATACTTGAACTGGCGACAGCCAAAGTGGGAAAGCGCCGGCATAGTGTTCGATTAAGATACCAATAAATCTTTCGATTGATCCAAAAATCGCTCTGTGCAGCATTATCGGACGAACTTTATCTCCGTTTTCATTCACATAAGTTAAATCGAATCTTTCCGGTAAATTCATATCGAGCTGAATAGTTCCGCATTGCCAAATTCTATTCATTGAGTCTCTTAACTTGAAGTCAAGTTTAGGGCCATAGAAAGCGCCATCTCCCGGATTTAATATATAATCCTTTCCGGCACTCTTACAAGCATTGGCGAGAGCTTCTTCCGCTTTGTCCCAAGTTGCAATCTCACCAATATATTTCTCTAAAGGTCTAGTCGAGAGTTCAATATGATAAGACAAATTAAAAATAGTATAAATATAATCCATAAGATCAATTATTTCATGAACCGCATCTTCTACCTGATCCATTCTCACAAAGACATGCGCATCATCCTGAGTGAAGCACCTAACTCTAAAGAGTCCGGATAAAGCTCCCGATGCTTCATACCGGTGAACAAGACCGAGTTCGGCGAGTTTTAAAGGGAAATCCTTATACGAATGAAGATCGTTTTTGTAAACCAAGATGCCGCCAGGGCAGTTCATCGGTTTAACCGCATAATCTTTATCATCAATCTTTAAGGTATACATATTTTCTTTATAGTTTTTCCAGTGTCCGGATGTTTCCCAGAGTTCACGATTGAGAATCTGCGGAGTCTTGATTAGTTTGTATCCTCTTTTCATCATCTCTTTAATATAAAACTCTTCCAGTTCATGACGAAGTGCCATTCCTTTTGGCAGCCAGAAAGGGAAACCCGGTCCGTATTCGCTTAACATGAAAAGCCCAAGTTCCTTACCAAGCTTTCTGTGGTCTCTCTTTTTTCTTTCTTCCAAAAGATTAAGATATGAATCTAGGGCTTCCTTAGTGAAAAAGGCAATGCCATAAATTCGCTGGAGCTGTTTATTTTTAGAGTCTCCCCGCCAATAAGCGCCCGCTACCGATAAGAGTTTGAAATTTTTAATATAAGAGGTTTTAGGAACGTGAGGGCCCCTGCATAAATCGGTATAATTACCTTGAGTATAAATGCTTATAACTTCTCCCTCAGGAAGTTCGTTTATTAGTTCTGTTTTATAAGGGTCGTCTTTAAAAATCGATAAGGCTTCCGCTTTTGATACTTCTTTTCTTTCAATTGTTTCCGCTAAAGAAGAGAGTTTCTGCATTTCTTTTTCGATTGATTTTAAATCTTCTTCCGCAATTGATTTATCCCCTAAATCGAAATCATAATAGAAGCCTTCTTCAATAGTCGGGCCGACTCCGAATTTCGCTTCCGGGTATAATGTTTTAATGGCTTCAGCCATCAAATGAGCGGTAGAGTGGTTTAAAATATCTAAGGATTCTTTGTCTTCTTCGGTTAAGAAACGGACGTCAGCGTCCTTCTCAATCACAAAAGAGGAATCTTTAAGAACCCCGTCTACCATTACCGCAATGGTTTTCTTTGCTAAACTTTTAGAAATTTTTTCGGCTATTTCTATCGCCTTTTTCGGACCATCTATTTCCATATAGTTGTCCAGTAATTTTATTTTCATATATTCTCCGTATTATTTTTTTATTAGCTGTTGTAAATTATGTCTTCTCCGTATGATTTTTCATAGAAGGCATTTACTATTGATACTTTTTCTCCTCTACTGTTGATATAAGAGGCGTCCGTCGTGTTTCCACCAAGTATCCCGTTTTGAACCACATTGATATGAAGCCCGATAAACGCATCCGTTTTAATGACTTCACTCTTTTCCGTTTGCGTGTATGATCTTTTTGATGCCACAAACGAATAGAAATTAAAGTCCGTCACATGATTACTTAAGGATTCACTTGCTGAAGGCGTGTATAAAGAAGAGAACGAAAGAGCGGTGTCGGCTTCGATTAATCCCGGCTCAAAGACATAAAGATAATGAGTGTGGCCGGAAAGCGAGATATCGAGGCTAAGGTTATTCAGTTTATCCGTCATTTGAGTAATCATATCACTGTGATCTAACTTCTTGTCTACTATAACAAGAGGAATGTGACAAACTACCATTTTATAATTAAACAAAAGCGGAATGTCCGCTATCATAAAGAGCGTGTAATCATCAATGAAATCTAGCTGTTTAGTCTCGTAATCAAGACAATGCGACGTTTGATAATATTCCCACCAGTCGTCGTTGTGGTCAACCCCGAGGTCTAAAACAAGACCTCTTATTTCACCGACTTTAAAACTGTCGGAATAAACATTTAAATTGTAGTAATAATAGAACTCCTGATTCACGCTTCCGACATATTTGTAAAATTCTTCGCTGTATTTGCCCGTCGTCTCGTGATTGCCTCTGGCGTATACCACCGGTATTTCGCCTTTCGTTATTTCATAGGCCAGTTTATTGGTTAACTCAAGGTCTTGATATCTTTCAAGAGCGGATACAATATCGCCGGCGACCACAAGGAAATCCATATCTCCGGAATTTAAAGCGGACTCAATCGCTCCTTTAACCGCGTGGTGCACATCGGATAAGGTGTAATAATTAATCCCGTCATCATAGTTTATTGGGTTGAAATTATAAGATTCCGTAATTTCTCTTCCCGTGTATCCGTAGAAAGGCGCTTTATAAATAATCGCTTTAACATGGATAGAATATTCTTCGGCTGCATCAAGCACACTCATCGGTACCGTGATTTTATGAACTAAATCTTCCGATCTCGAAACTCCCGCCGAAAGATCATAATAATCTACTCCGTCAATTTCTACCCAAGCATAAGATTTTCTTTTGGAAGAAAAAACTATTTGATAATCATCTTCTACGGCGTAGACGACCGAGTGATACGTTATTCTATTTACCGAAAAATCGATTAAGAAAGATGCCGTGACACCAAGAATAACCGTAAAGATGAGTGATTTTAAAAGAATTGGACGCTTTATTTTTAGCTTCGGGATTCTAAAAATCGCAAAATATAAAATATAAAGACCGCTGGCGATTAAAAGGTATTTCCCAAATAATGGGAAGAAATAGTACATAAACCCGTAAAATCCCATAAAGAACGAAGCGACAAATCCGATTGTGAAAAGTAAGTTAATCGAATTGATAACGATGGCCCATTTCTTTCCTTTTTTAAGAAAAATAAGAAAAACATAGGATAAAACCGTCGTTAATAGAATTAAACCAAGAATTATAAAGGGCGCATTAATAATCAAAAATGACTGATTATTATCGGCCCCGAGCGTCCCGGAAATAAAACTCCAACAGGATCTAATCGCTAAATAATAAAGCGCGTTGATTGTCGCCCAGATAACGGCTAAAACTTTAAACCAATGTTTTTTCATATCCCTTCCTCCTACAAAGTATCAAATCGATCTTTTAAAAAGAATTCCTTTGTAAGTTCTCTGATTCTTTCCACTATTCTTAATGCTTTAATTTTCTCTTGCTCGCTGCCATCTTTTCTTAAAGAGGTGTCCGCAAGTTTGGATATTGCGATATTCGAAGTAAAAATTACCGGTTTATTTTTTACCATCCGGTATTGAAGAGTAATACCTAAGGCTTCGTCTCTGATATACGGATTAACCGCTTCGCCGCCGAAATCGTCAAGTATTAATAAATCACAGGTTTTAAGATCGCTCACGATATCGGAAAAAGAATCGTCGGAAAACGAAGCTTTTAAAACCTGAGACAATTCCGGATAATATACTTCAATAACGGAATAGCCTTTTCTTGCGATATCGTTTCCGATAGCCGATGCGAGATAAGTTTTACCCGAACGGAAAGGACCCGCAATATAAAGACCTTTCTCCACCTTATCGCTGCCAAAAGAATTTTCAAACATTCTTGCATAAGAATATAATTCTCTTCTTCCGGGGGCAACTAAAGAAAAGTCTTCTAAAGACGCATTCATAAACTCTTTCGGGAAGGCAATCGATTTAATCTTTCCAAGCGGAAAGAGGGAACCCTCTTTTCTCTTATAAGTATAAGATATTTTGCCGTTCTTAAAAGTGAGAACCATAATATATCCCGGATACTTTAGTGATTCTTTACCGTCTCTTTTTGGGACGGTATCCGATTGATATTCTAAAAGAATATTCATCCCCTGAATCACAATGTCACTTGTAAGATTGTTTCCCAAGATAAAATTGCGGATGTCTTCGTTTTCAAGAAGACTATCGATGACTTCATCGTCTTTGATTGGTTTTTCTTTAATGTTAATTAAATCTTTGGCGTCAATCATCTTTTTTCCTCCTTAATTATTTTATCCCAATAATCCTTAAACCATTCCTCGGATGTTTGTGTTTTTTCATTTTCTTTGATTATCTTTTTATTGTTATAAAGCGAAGAAATATAGAAATAGGCGTCTTCTGCCGTTTTTATATTTTTCTTTTGCCAGTCTAGGGCAATTTTTTCAAAGAAATTGTAAGATTTCATTTTACCTTCCGCCGTCACGAGGGAATAGGAAATCAAAACCGAAATAAGCTCATCCGGAAGCGACTGCTCGTCTCTTAGCCTGTCAATCGTTTTCAGGTCGGCCGATGCCACCTTGTTTTCGGTGCCGGCTTTTAAAATAGACTCCGGCGTATTGGCTTTAAAGTAATCAATATATTTCTCGTCCTCTATATTTTTATTTTCTTTTCTGGCTTTTTTTTCTTCTAATATTTTATTTCTTTCCAAAACCTTTTCCAAGACCATGTTTTTATCATACGAATTATTATTTGAAGTTTCAAAAAGGATAGTGAGACAATCGCTTAAAGAAAGAGAGAATAAATTCGCAAGAGAAATAAAGAAATCGGCATCTAGGTCAATTATTTGATATCCATTTTTATTAGCCGCTTCTTTAAATTCGGAAAAATTAAAGGGTGTATTCTTTTTTTCTCTTATATTAAAAGAAAAGCCTTTTAAAGTTTCCTCAGGAGAATGAAAGAAAACATCACTCTTTAAATCTGTAGAACCAAAAACATCAAGAAGATAAGAATAGTGGCTTGGAGCGACATATTCTTTTAAACAGATGGAAAGCGGAGTTTTAAAAAACTCTTTTCCTTCGTAAGGAGGATAAAGAGTATAGCCGCTTTTGGCGTCTTCTTTTAATAACCGGTAAAGGTTCAGTGTTTTCACAAAACCTTTTATTTTCTCGTCCGAGATATCTTCTTCTGACATTGAGTCTTTTAAAAAGAGAGTTGAGAAATCATTATCTTTTTGGTTAACGGATAAAAAGTAAAGAGTAAAGTATAGGTTAAGCGTGTCAGAACCAAAAAGCATTTTATAAAGCAGAAATAAAACGCGATAGTCATCGCTATTTAAAATAAAATTGTTTTTTCTCTTTGCGCTTAGTCTATTTTTCTCTTCCATGATAATCTCTTAAGGGTGAAGCACAGTGCCTTTAAATGACAGGATTTCTCCTAATCTTTCATATAAGTGAACGGCCTTTTTCTCCGGTTTTCCCCAGCCGAAAACCGAAAAGTAATTAATTTTAAAATCTACCGAAGTTTCTATCGGGTTTAGCTGTATAACTTGGGCGATAACTTCATAGCCGTCCGCTATTATATAGATATCCCCATAGCTTTTATTGAAGTTTTGAAGTTCCATATCTTCTTCACTGCAGATCTGATCCAAGGCCTTTTTAACCTGATCAAAACTGTTTCTATAGTATCTGGTTCTAAGAGTATCTTTTTTATGAAGTTCTCTGGTTTCGACGCTATTTTGAAATATGCTCATTCATTGCCTCCATTTCCTTTATAATTTTTATCGTGTTTTCTTTTAGATTTTCCAGAGTCGAATCGTTTATTATCACATAATCGGCTCTTTTTCTTTTTTCTTCCTTGTCTAACTGGGTCCTCGATAATTCCTTTAAATAACCAGTAGTTAAGTTCTTGGCGTTAATTATTTTATCCTTAACCTTGTCCGTTTCGTATACGTCTATTACATAGTCAAACATATTCTCATATCCCCCTTCATAAAGAAGCGGGACTTCCGCGAATATTACCTTAGAAAATGAAGACATAACTCTTTGATTAAATTCTTCTAAGATATACCGATGAGTAATCTTTTCTAAAAGAAGACGGTCTTTTTCGCTTTTAATCGCTAACTCGGCCAGTTCTTTTTTGTCTGTGGTCTTAAACGCTTTTTTTAAAGCATTAAGCATTTCTTTGGATGATGAATATAAATTTCTCGCAATTTCGTCCATCGAATAAGTCTCGAAGCCTAAAGAGCTGATAAAAGAAAGGACAGATGACTTTCCCGAAGCGAAAGAACCGGTAATAGCGATTAATATAACTGGGTGGTTTTTCTGACATGTCGGACAAAAATAAGTGCCTCTCCCGCCCACTTTTGATTTCATAATAATATTACCACAAACAGGGCAGTTTTGGCCCTCTTTTTCATGAACTATCAGTTCCCCTTGGTAGTGCCCGGTTTCCCCGTTTAAAGATTCATAAGTTCTGATTGTGGTGCCGCCCATCGTGATAGCTTTAGCCAAAATATTTTTCGCGTTAGTGATTATATCTAGAACTTCTTTTTCCGTTATTTCTTTTCCTTTTTTATACGGATTGATTTTAGATGCGAATAATACTTCGTCAACATAGATATTCCCAAGACCGGTAAGAATCGACTGGTCTAAAAGAAGGCTTTTAATCAGAGATGATTTTCCTTCCAGTTTTTTTAGAAGATAATCTTTATCGGCGGTAAATGGTTCTCTTCCAAGAGAAGAAAGAGGCGGTAATTTCATTATATCTACATTCTTATCAAAAAGATAAAAGACGCCAAATTTTCTGGTATCGTTATAAACTAAAGCGGCCTTATCCAGATGAAAAACCGCCAGGTCGTGCTTTTTCATCTTGTAGTTCTCTTCAATAGAATATTTTCCTTCCATTCTTAGATGAGAAATAAGATGGTAGGAAGTAAGATTGAATATGAGATATTTTCCGTATCTGTCTATTCCTTCTATTTTTTGATTTTTAATTTCGGATAAAACCGCGTATTTAGGATAGAGAACATCAATGTCTTCTATCGTTCTTCCGATGATCACATCGGATAGTTTTCTTCTTACGGTTTCGACTTCCGGTAATTCCGGCATATTGTTCACCTCTATTTTGCTTCAAAGAGATTCTCTCCGTATTCGCTCTCTACCGCAAGAGGCACTCTCAGTTTAACTACGTTTATTAAAGTGTCTTCCACTACTTTTTTCGTCTTATCTATTTCTTCTTTCGGAACATTTAGTACTACTTCGTCGTGAATCGTAAGAATAAGTTTTGAGTGAAGATTATTGTCAATTAAAGCTTTATCCAGTTTGACCATCGCGAGTTTAAGAATATCAGCGGCCGAGCCTTGAATAGGCGCGTTCATCGCCGTTCTTTTGGAAAACTCGCGAAGATTGTAGTTCGAACTATGGATGTCTCTGATATATCTTCTTCTGTTAAAGATAGTCTCCACATAGCCGTCTTTTTCCGCTTTTTCAATTAGTGAATTGGTAAAGGGGAGGATAAGCGGAAAGGATTCATGATAGCCTCTAATGAATTCTTCGGCTTGTTTTAAAGGAATTCCAATATCGTTTGATAGACCCCAGGTTGAAAGACCGTAGATAATTCCAAAGTTAACCGCTTTGGCGGAAGATCTTTCCTCTTTGGTGACCGATTCTTTCTTGAGAATGGCTTTCGCCGTCGCCTCATGAATATCTTCTTTATTCACAAATGCTTTAATTAGCGAAGTTTCGTTGGCCATATGGGCAAGTACTCTAAGCTCAATTTGAGAATAGTCGGAAGACAATAGAAAACAATTATCTTCCGGAATAAATATTTTTCTGAACTCCCTGGATTCAATATTTCTGATAGGTAAATTTTGAAGATTAGGTTCAGTCGAGGAAAGTCTTCCGGTATCAGTTAAGGCTTGTTTATAAATCGTATGAATATGGTCGTCGTTCTTTTCTTTGACGGCATTTCTCACGCCAACCACATAAGTTCCTTCTAGTTTGGATAAAGTTCTATATCTTAAGACTGCCTTAATTATCGGATGATAGAAACTGAGCTCTTCCAGGACTGATTGATCGGTTGAATAACCGGTTTTTGTTTTTTTTGAAGTTTTTAGACCTAACTCATCAAATAGAACTGTGCCAAGTTGTTTCGGAGATAAAATATTAAATTTGTGGCCGGAGTATCCATAGATTTCCTTTTCGATTTCCGTAAGTTCATCTAAAAGATTTTTTTCATAATCCGCTAAGGCCTTCATGTCTACTTTAAGGCCTTGAAATTCCATTTTGGCAAGAGTTGCGGAAAGCGGGATTTCGATATCGTTTAAAAGCTCTGCCTGGCCGTTTTCTTGAATTTCTTTTTCGGCCATATCATAAGTCATTCTTATTACAAACGCTTTTTTGGCGATATGAGATGAATAGATAGAAAGATCCGGCAGCATTCTTTTATTTTTCTTTCCGTATATTTCTTCGTCGTATGATATTTCCTGATAACCAAAATGAGAACTGATAACCGCAAAATCGTCTTTGGTTAAATCGGGATTTATTAAATAAGAAGATAACAGAAGATCAAAGATAACGCCGTCAAGAATAATCCCGTCGTATAAAAGCGAGACATACATTTTTTTATAGTCGTAAACGCCCTTTTTGATATTTTTGTCGCCAAGGAATAGCGAGAAATCAAAAGAGTCCCGGGCGCATTCATAAGGAATGTAAAAGGAACCGAGAGAATTAGAAAGACCGAAGCCGATTTTTAAAGCCGTATGATAATTATCTTCAAGTAGTTCTAAAAACAAGAAATTTATTTCATCTTCTTTTATACAGTCTTTAATCTCATAAGGATCTTCGATGATTTTACTGGAAAAATCAATTTTAACCGGCGCTTTCGGCATCTTTCTTAAGAAAGAATTAAATTCGAGTTCAACAAAAAGATCGTTTAACTTATCTAGGGAAGCATCTTTTATTTCAAAATCTTTTTCTGATTCTTTAAAAGGAAAAGACGGGTCGAGAATGGCCATAAACTTAGTAAAGCCGGCGTCTTCTTTTCCTTTTTCCAGTTTTTCTTTTGTTTTTTCGGGTATTTCCTCAAGGTGTTCATAGATACCTTCCAAACTATGGTATTTGGAAAGAAGATTAGAAGCGGTCACCGGGCCGATTCCATCAACTCCTTTGAGGTTATCCGATTTATCGCCGATTAATCCTTTATAATCCGGTATTTGCAGAGGATAAATTCCTTTTTCTTCAAAAAGAGTTTTGGCACTGTATTTAATAGTTTCCTTTTGTCTGATATATAATTGGTATTCATGATCTTTGATAAGTTGAAAAAGATCGTTGTCGTTTGATAGAATATCCACTTCGTCAAAGTCCTTATAAAACTTTTCGGAAATGGTGGCGACTATATCGTCCGCTTCATAATCATCGGCCATATAGTATTTGATATTCATCGCCTCTAAGTACCTTAAAATATAAGGGATCTGTTCAAACAGTTCATCCGGAGTTTTAGCTCTTGTGCCTTTATAGTCACTGTATATTTGATGCCTTTTCGTCTTTTTTCCTTTATCAAAAGCGACGGCTATATGTGTATAGTCGTCTTTGAGAATCTTTTGAAAAATATTGATGAAACCATAAATCATGTTAGTCGGAAGATTATTTTTATTTCTCATCAAGTTTCCGGTAGCCGCTGTCGCAAAGTAGGCTCTGAACATGACATTGTTTCCATCGACGATTAGGAATTTTTTCATTTTTATCTCTCTTTATTGTTCATATCAAAAAGGTGTTCCATACCTTTAAAAAGCAAGTCTTTTTCGTATTGAACTTTGCTTTTTACGTAGTCTTTTAAAATATGAGACAAACCTCCGGTAATATAAACCTTCAGATTTGCTATTTTATATTGTTCCTTAATAGCATTAATAAAACCGTCGATTATGAAAGCGGCGCCGTTAATTGAACCTGATCTTACACACTGAGCGGTATCCAACCCTAAAAGTTGAAAAGGGCCGTTTAAATCCACATAATGAAGAAGGGCGGCATCCTTGAGTAATGCTTTATGGGAAGTATTCATTCCTGGAGCAATAGCTAAACCAATGAAATGATGATCTAAAACCAAATTAAAAGTGGTAGCGGTACCGCAATCAACCACTAAGTAACTATCGCTTTCAATAGAGGCTCCCTCCATTGAACATAAAAGGTCAGCCCCAAGTTCATTATGGACAGTCTTCGGAAAAATAGTGCTGGTCTTCATATCGGTGTTTACGATAAGCGGAACTTTTCCGTAAACCCTTTTTATAAATTCAATTATCGGAATATTTGCTTTCGGAACTACGGAAGATATAATGGCTCCGTCAATCTCTCTCTTCATTTCTTCCGGTACGCCAATTTCATAGTAAGAAGAAAGATAGTTTTCCGAAGTTTGAATTTTAAATGATTCGTTTTCTCCCGAAAGTTTTAATTTAGTATTGCTGTTTCCGATATCAACAAGTAGTAACATATTACCTCCTAAAAGATCCTGAAATGAAATAAATCGGTTTCTCTAGTTTTCGGAATTTATCTTCAAATTCCGAAGAGGCTTCTTCTTTTTCTTTCATTTCTCCGTATTTCATATCTTCATTGAGCTCTTCTTTAAGATTGAGCAAAGAATAAAGATAGAAATCATAATTATCGGTTTTAAAGATAAGCAAACCGTCTTTTTTTAGGATCGTTTTAAATTTTTTAAGAAAAGGCATGGATGTAAGACGTCTTTTTTCGTGCCGATTTTTAGGCCAAGGATCAGAAAAATTAAGATATATTCGATCAATTTCCCCTTCGCTAAAATAGTCGCAGACATCTTGACCATCTTTACATAAAAGCATGCAGTTTAGAAGATTTAGAGCTTTCACTTTTTCAATCGCTCTTACGATGACGGAAGTCATCTTTTCCATCCCGATATAATTAATGTTAGGATTAAGAGATGCCGAAAGAGAAATAAACTGACCCTTCCCGGAGCCGATTTCTAAATAAATCGGACCGTCAGAAGGAAAGACAAAAGACCATCTTCCTTTTAATTCCACCGGTTTTTCGATACAAATGTCTTGAGAGTTATTTAAAATCTCTTCGGCGTTCTTAACTTTCCTTAACCGCATATATTTTTAATCGCGTCCTGATAGATGAATGAAGCAAGAATAAGATTTGAAAGGTCTGCGTATTCATCAGGCATATGCATATGTTCTTCTTCTTTCGGAAAAACCGGTCCGAAAGCGACTGCGTTTTCAAAGTCTCTCGCATAAGTTCCGCCGCCGATTGATATCGGCTCAAAAGCATCAAGACCCGTTCCAAAAGTCCAGCGTTTATATGCTTTCATTAAAGATCTCACGATAAGCGATCCTTTTGGTACATAATGAGGCTTAGAATTATAAAGCAAAAGAAGATTCATATCCTTGGCATTTGCGAATTCTTTTAATTTAAGCATGTTCTGATCAAAGTCAAAATTTCTAGGATAGCGGATATTACAGGTTATCTCAAACCTGTTGTTGTTTAATTTGAAAATAGCGGCGTTATTGGAAACGTGTCCCATCTCTTCGTCGTAGGTCGCAATACCAAGTTTCTCTCCTGTAAAATCAAAGAAAAGATATTGGTTAATAAAATCAATAAAAGGATTGGATATATAGTTTGAAAGAAAATACGCAAGATAAAGAGCGGCGTTTTTCCCGGTTTCCGGAAGTGATCCGTGAGCGGCACTTCCAAATAAAGTATATTTATTTTTATTTACTAACCCTCTCATATCATTCTGTTCGGCAAAACGTAAGAATTCATTCTTCAAGTCAATGGCAATTTCGGCCGTGGCTTTATCCGGAACGACATTTGATACGGTTCCCGAATCAAAACTTATTAAATTATCGTCAGAGGTTTTACCGCTGAATTTAATCGAGCAAATTCCTTTTTCGGCATAAATAACCGGGAAATTAGCGTCCGGAGAAAATCCGTATTCAGCCGTTGGATATTTAGAAAGATAATGATGAAGACCTCGGCTTCCGGATTCTTCGTCACAACCAAAAATAAATCTGATTCTTTTATTCGGGCAATAGTCGTTATCTTTAAGCATTTTTAAAGCGTAATAAGAAGCCATAAGCGGTCCTTTATCGTCTATTGCGCCTCTGGCATATATTTTTCCTTCTTTAATTATTGGGTCAAAAGGAGGGTTGGTCCAGTTTCCGGTTGCCGGAACCACATCAAGATGGCATAAAATAACGAGAAGTTCACTGCCCTCTCCATATTCAATATATCCGCAATAATTATCAACGTTGACCGTTTTAAATCCGTCTCTTTCGCCTATCGCAAGCATATAATTTAAAGCTTTTCTTATGTCTCTTCCAAAGGGAGCTTCACTGTTTTGCGGAGTAAATTCTGAAAGAACACTCGGGATTCTTAAAAGTCCCTCCAAGTCTTCGATAAACTGATTATAATAATCTTTGAAAAAAATCATGTGTTTTTGTTCGCTTTTCATCTTTTCTCCCTATTCGTGTTTTATAAGAATATGATTCTTTTTTCCTTTTTTAATAAAACTATAAGTTTTCTCAATAGCGTCTTCTTTTTTAACAATAAAAGATATATCGTCAATTTTATTAGAATTAACGGAAACGGCACTGCCTTGGACTAGTTTTCTTGCTTCACTTTTAGAAGGAGCGAGATTTGCCTCAACGAGAATATCCAAAATATTTTTATCATCACTTATGGATAATATTTGGTCTTCACTAAACACATCTTCAATTTCTTTTTTCGATAAAGATGTTATATCGCCTTTAAAAACGGCTTCCGTAATTCTTTGAGCCTCTTTTAGGGCTTCCTCGCCATGGACGAATTTGGTTACTTCTTCGGCTAAACGTTTTTGCGCCAGACGTTTTTCTCTTGATAGATTCCATTCTTCTTCTATTAAATCTATTTCTTCTTTTTCAAGTAGAGTAAATTCTTTTAATCTTGCGATGACATCTTCATCAGGAGTGTTTAACCAGAATTGGTAAAGTGAATAAGGTGAAGTCATATCAGGATCAAGCCATACTCCGCCTTCCGCCGTTTTTCCAAATTTAGTTCCGTCAGATTTTAAAAGTAATGGGAAAGTAAGACAGTATACTTTAGCGGACGATCCCTCTATTTTTCTTATTAGTTCAAATCCGGCAGTGATATTGCCCCACTGATCCTGCCCCCCCACTTGAAGGGCACAGCCCATTTCTTTATACAGATGCAAGAAATCGCAGGCTTGAATCATTTGATAAGAGAATTCGGTATAAGAAATTCCTGATTCAAGTCTTCTTTTAACCGATTCTTTGGCCATCATATAATTGACGGTCAAATTCTTACCGATATCTCTTAAGAAAGTAATGACGCTCATTTTACTAATCCAGTCATAGTTGTTTACAAACACCGCTTCCGGTACCAATTTCTTAATCTGGTTTTCAATATATTTGGAATTGGCGAAGGTTGTTTCTTCATCTAATAAATTTCTTTCTTGGCTTTTACCGCTTGGATCGCCAATCATCCCTGTCGCGCCGCCAATTAAAATAACCGGGTGATGTCCCGCTCTTGATAAACGGACTAATCCCATAATAGTTAAAAGGCTTCCTACATGAACGGATTTACCGGTCGGGTCCACCCCAAGATAAAAAGTCAGATTACCAGAGTTAATGGCATCTTCAATATCCTCGCCGGCAGTTTGGGAAATAAGCCCGCGCCAGACTAAATCTTCATATAATTTCATAATATCTCCTACCTTGTCGTTTCTCTTTTAATAATTGAATGTTCTAGAAGGATCTGACCCTTCTGTTCTTGAGTCTCACCCATCATCTCGGCCGTTAAAACCTTCATGGCTCTCGCTCCTATTTCATATATCGGAACGTTTATTGTCGACAAAGTCGGCCGGCAGAGAAGAGTATATCTCGTGTTTTGAAAACCGAAAATCGATACGTCTTCCGGAATTTTTCTTCCTAAATTTTTAAGAATATTCATACATGATATCGCGATGGAATCTCTAACTCCGATTACGCCGTCGATTTCGTGACTCTTCACGAAGTCCGACAAATCTTTTTGATTAGAATCAAGATTACCGGATGTATAACATACCTCTGGTTGTAAACCATAATATTCTATGGCTCTTAAGTATCCTTTTTCTTTTAATTCTGATACCGGATAACGCTTTTGCGTCGTTAAAAGAGCGATATGTTTTCTTCCTTCTTGGACTAAAGCTTTAGTGACTTCATATCCGGCTTTTTCATAATCTATGGCAACTGAAAGAAGATTGGCATCTGATTCGTAGACGGTATTAACAAGCACCAAAGGAATTTGGTACCTTGTTTCCAAATCTTTAATCAGTTTGTATTGGTGATCGGTTATTTCATCATTAAGGTATAAAATGCCGTCTACCTGGTATGAAATCAGGTTAGTTAGTAATTCTTCGTATTTTTCATCCGAGGCGCTCGGAAAAAGAAGGATGGAATAGCCATAATTAGTGGCCACTTCTCCGATACCTTTAACCATTTCGGCAACCGAGGCTCTTGCGAGATCAGAGACAATAACGGCCACTTGAGTGGACTTAGATGATGCTAAACCTTTCGCAAAGGCGTTGGCTTTATAGCCTAGTTCCTTGGCAACTTTTAATACCTTATCTCTCGTTTCCGGCTTTACCTTTTCCGGATTGTTTAATGCTCTGGATACCGTGGCATTGGATACTTTCGCCACGGCGGCAACGTCATAGATGGTAGCTTTATTCATAATGTACCTCCACTTTTCCAATGATTATAAAATAATCATCGGTCTTTTTCAATTACAAAATGAAAAATAATGAAACTTTTTTCATAATTATTTTCAATCTTTTTATATTCTATTTATTACATATTTTTTTCGCACTCGGAAGCGATATGCCTAATAGACTTATAAGAAATACCGAAACCGGCAAGCCGAATACTTCAAAAAACGCGTAGAAGAAAGATCCGGTATAAGCGAACATCTCCCCAATAGTCATTGATTGAATATTATGAAAATATGTAGCAAAGTTTATGGTTATCCCGAGACTTGAAAAGACAGAATTGATGCCAAGCGATAAAGAGATAATTGCCAGTAAGCTTATAACGAAGAAAATCCAACAGATAATTTTGCGAATCATATATCCTCCTCTATGTGTTCCTTATGCTTTCATTATACATCGTTTACCCCCTTTCTTTAGAAAGGATTTCCTAAAAATACAAAAATAAAAAGACCCGGTCTCCTTTATGGGAGATTAGGCCTTTTGTAGTTTATTTTATCAAATTAGTCGTCTTCTGCCCCGGCTAACGCTTCCAGTTTAGAAGTTGGAACCGGTTTTGCGTCTCCGTGTTTAACAAACATCATACTGATGAAGGCTAAAGCGGCAAAGGTTACGCAGTAAGGGAATAAGGCAGTCATTCCGAGAGCGTCCATTAACATACCCGAGAAAATAGGAGTGGCAATCTGAGCAGCCATAGAAGCTGTGTAATAATAGCCCGTATATCTTCCAACATCGGCGCCTTTACACATTTCGACCACCATCGGGAAAGAGTTGACATTGATTGTTGCCCAGCCGATTCCGGCAACCGCCATTGTAACATACATTAAGAAAGCGGTGCTTGAAGTAATGAAACATGCAAGAAGGAAAGCGGCAAAAAGAATTATGATACCGATTAAAATCGTTTTCTTTCTTCCGATCTTAGTAGCGATAAGTCCAATCGGTATGTAGCAGATGACAGCGGCAGCCTGAGCGACTAGAAGAGGCATTGTATAACCGGTATCAAGTACGTTGGTTGCGTATACCGAAAATTTAGAAGTAGCGGCGTTATAAGCAAAGAACCATAAAACGATGGATATCATAATGAAAGCGAACGATCTCTTAACGTCTTTAGGCATTCTTTCTTTAGCTTTTTCAGTCTTAGCCTTTTCGGCTTCATCTTCAACACTCGAAGAAGTTTCTTCTAATATTCCATAAAGTTTTTCTTCTTCTATTCTCTTTTCTACAAGTTTAGGTTCTTTAACTTTCCATAAGAATAGAGCGAGGAAGGCAAACATAAGAACGCTTAGAACGATGAAACTCCAAATATGATTTCCGTAATCGGAATCGGTAAACGTTAAGAAGACAAGCGCGATTATGCCTCCGACCGTTCCGGTTAAATTGATGACAGCATTAGCTTGAGATCTTAAAGGTTTCGGAGTAACATCCGGCATAAGAGCTACTGCCGGGCTTCTATAAGAACCCATTGCAATAAGTACTACACAAAGAATTACCATGAAACCGATGAAGTAACCGATGTTTGCCTGTCTTATATCTTGAGCAAAATAACTTCTAGCATCAGCGGCCGCTTCTTTTTCTAAATATGAATGATGAATCATTACTCCGTCTTCTTCATAACTGAAGACGTAAACCTTAAGAGTTTCTCCTTCTTCCAAATCATTTAAATTAAGCGTTTTATTTTCTGTATAAGTTGGCTCAACTCTGGAAAAAATCGAATGGAAAAAGTCTGATACGCTGGTTAAAGTTTCGTTGGTGTCACATACTAGGTATGTTCCGTCTGCTGAAGCAAACACATAATCCTCGTACTCGGTTCCCGTATTAGGAATAACTTCTACAACTTCGCAAGTATAAACCGGCTGAATCTCCGCAGCGGCAATCTTTTGATCTTGAAGACTGGTGAAGAGTCCAACAAAAAGAAAGATAACGGCGGCTATAATGGTTCCGGCCACAATAAACGGAGTTCTTCTTCCGTGCTTGTTTTTGGTCTTATCCGAAATAACTCCGAACACAGGAATAAGAACAAGGGCAACCACGTTGTCGATGGCGAGAACGACTCCCGACCAAGTTTGGTTAAGACCGAAAGAATTAACCAAAACCCTAGCAAGAACGGTATCGTAAACTTGCCAAAACATGCAAATGATAAGGAAAGCGAATCCTACCCATATAGTTTGCTTATAATTTAGTTTCATTGATGTCTCCTTTAAGTTTTAATGTTATTTGAGTTACCTATATTATAGAACAAAATTATCTTCTTTTCTCACCATTTTTTCAAGAATGTGAACATTTAATGATTTGAAATAAAAAAGAGACAGTTAAAAGTTTATTTAATTGACAAAAAAAGTTGGTTTTATTATAATTATCATGACACTCGATTATGTTCGTATAATCGAAAGGAGGTTTCTAAAATGCCAAAACAAGTATTCTTCAAAATATCCCAAGATAGAAGAGAAAAATTACTGAAACCTGCGATAAAAGAGTTCGCTAAGAAGACTTACAACAAGGTTACCGTTCTCAGTTTAACTAAGACTATGAAGATTTTAAGAACGGATTTTTACTATTATTTCCAGGATAAAGAGGATATATACGGGGAGATATTGAACTGTTTCTTTGAATACGTCCAAAGTGTTAAGGAAGACGCCGACTTGAATGAAGCTCTTGTTATTTTGTTTGAAAAGGTTGCTGCTCTTAAGGGTTTAAAGAATCGCCAATACCTATTAGATATCAGCGAAAACTTCAATCCTCTGTTTGCAAACGAACTCTCATTACGTCTTATTAACAAGTACGGAGAGGGATGCAATCCTGACAAAGCGGTCGCAAAAACGAAAATCAAGATTTACAAGTTCATGGCTGTTCTAAATGAATATGTCAAAGGCGCATTATCTAAGGAACTTGCAGTAGAAATATTAGAACACAAACACTGCCAAAATTAAAAAAGCCACATTAGCGTGTGGTTTTTTTAATGCATTAATTAAGTTAGAACAAACAAAAAAGTACTTTTAAATTTCCTTTATAATTGGGGTTATATTAACAAATTAATACAGGCAAATAAACAAAATGAAAAAAGATGTTTTTTGGAACATCCTTTTTCATCAATTTTTAGTATTATGGCAATTTTTTGATAATTAATTGGTTTTTTTTATTCGTAACTTATATTAAAAACATCCATTATTTCTTTATATTTATCTTGCCCAGCTAAACAAGTATCTATCAGATATCCTTTTTCATTTGGCCATTCTTTTAATCCTCTATAATAGAAGAGTTTGATGCTGTCATCAATAGTGAAAGGCACAAACCCATGACGCAAACATTCTTTAAACGCAATTAATCTGCCAATCCTGCCATTCCCATCTTGAAATGGATGAATACATTCAAATTGATAATGAAATTCAATAATATCTTCAAATGAATAATCTGCTTTATTCTCGTATTTACCAATAAGAGACGCTAACTCACTTTGAACATTACTTGGTTTTGTCGTTTCAATGCCGCCCACAGTGTTAGGCTCAAGTTTATATTCACCAACATTAAACCAATCAAGTTTAGCATCGCTCGTCCCTGTTTTTAATATTCTGTGTAAATCTTTAACTAAAGATTCTGATAATGGTTCTAAGGCTGATTTAATCATAAAATCAACGCATCTAAAATGGTTTTGAGCTTCAATGACGTCATCAACATTTACCGCATGATCTTTATCTAGTCCAATGGTATTGGTTTCAAAAATATATCTGGTTTGATCAGCCGTAAGTTTGCTTCCTTCAATATGGTTTGAATTATAGGTTAATAATATTTGGGTTTCGTGGTAGATGCTTCCTTTGATTTGGTGAAGCATCTCTTCCTTCAGTCTTTGATATAGGAGAGACGGGCTATCAGCCGTTACAAATTTAAGAATATCATTGATATTCACCGATAAATATCGGCATATTGACTCTAGTGTTTGAAGAGAAACATATTCGCCCTTTTTGAACTTAGCTCGGGTTGCCGATGATATATTTAAATCTTCGGATAATTTTGATATGGATATATTTTTGTTTTCTAATACTTTGAACAACCCTTCATAATTTATTGGCATAGTAAATCACCTCATAAATATTATATCATATTTATTTAGTTTTATAAACATAGATTAAAATAATATTTAGTTTAATAAATATAGATTTTTATTATTTGAATATGAACGTCTTTCTTTATGAAACATGGAAAACCTTTTATCAAGACTTTTCTTTGATGAAAAGTGCCTGTTTAAATCTTTTATAATTCATGAACAAGATAATATCTGTATATGGAATTTTAACTAAAATGATTGTAACTACCAAAGAACCAAAATAGAAGATAATCATAAAGATCATTACATAAAGAATGGCACTCGGAACCATATCTATAGGTCTTGATGAAAAAGAATACAGTAGTCTAATGAAGAAAACATGAACAAGGTAGAAGGGCCCGCTGTATTTTCCTAAAACGGAAACTTTTGAAACAAAAGTAAGTTTAGATAAATAGAAAGCCAAATAAACATAACAAATCGTGCCTGCAAGGCTTCCAAGCATGTGGGTGCTTATATCCTTAAAAGGAGTATCAAGAACTGTAAACCAATTCGAAAAGTAATATAGTGATGTGATATATCCAGCAAGACACACCAAAAATATCGCTCCACGGATTAAATGCCTTGATTTAATATTTTCAAAATATTTATGGAAGGTTGAAAACATTGATCCGATGAATACGATTGAAATATAGTAGAGCGTTAAATCCGATGACAAGCATTTTGGACCAAGCGTAGGACTATTATATATATAAATGAATATTAAAGAATAAAGTCCCATAAGAACCAATATGATTACACTTCTCATTATGTCGTACTTCAGTCCTTCTTTTTTGAATATCAGTTGACTGAAATAATAGCTTGCCGCAATTCCGACATTTAAAAGGAAAGCCACTAGGAAGTACCAATAAAATGTGTCAGTATAGTAAAATAATTGGTTCATCCAATAAGCAAAATTATTTCCTTCAAATCTCGGAAGAAACCAAATCGATAGGCAAGTAAAAAGAAATGCCGGGATTAAGTATGTTATAAACATTTTTAAAATGTATAACAATAAAATCTTGAGCTTTTTTGGTTTTTTGGCTAAATATCCGCCGACAAAGAAAAAGATTCCGAGTTCAACGCTGTAAAGTATTGCGAAACCTATTGTTTGAGTAAATCCGACTACGTAATATCTTTGTAAAACATGTCCGAAGCAGATGAAAGTCATTGCGATGAATTTCAGCAAATCTAAATAAGGTATTCGATTATTTGGTTTGGTGCAAGTAGCATTCAAAGTGTTTTCCATATTAATATTCCTCACAATATTTTTTGCTTTATTAGTATTGAAAATTATTCTATTTTAATGGGTAAATTGCTAAAAAAATAAAAAAAGTTGCTTCAAAAAAATCGCGCTTGGCTCTTGATTGTGTCAATCTTTTTGCCTTAAAACCTATTTAGTCATAATAAAATATCAATTTATAATTATTATACCATTTTTACGTATTGAAGTTTCCATAAAAAAAGACATTCTGTATTTCTACAAAATGTCGGCATTTTTAATAATGGCGGAGCAAGAGAGATTCGAACTCTCGCGCCGGTTTCCCGGCCTATACGCTTAGCAAGCGCACCTCTTAGGCCACTTGAGTATTGCTCCAACGCCCCTTTATTTTAAACTATCGACTCTCTTAAAGTCAAGTATGAAAGAAAGGGGTGAGAACTTCTTTAAATTTTATCCTTAATCATAGATAAAGCCAGTCTTTTTCTCTCGATATCTGTGTTTACTACATATACCTTAATGATATCTCCGACTTTAACTACTTCACTTGGATGTTTGATTCTTCTTTCCGACATTCTTGAGATGTGCACAAGGCCGGATTCCTTTATTCCGATGTCAACGAAAGCGCCGAAATCGGTAATGTTTCTTACTGTGCCTTCAAGTTCCATGCCTGGTTTTAAATCTTCAAGGTGAAGAACTTCGCTCTTCAGTATCGGCTTTTTAAGAGAATCTCTCGGGTCTCTAAGCGGGGCAATAAAAGCTTCTAATATATCAGTTAGGGTAATCGGATTAATATCTAAATCTTTAGCGATTTTGTCTTCTGAATAAGATTTTATCTTATTAATAAGATTAACGCTTCCTAGGTCGTCTGAGGTAAAGCCTAAGTATGATAATACTTTTAAGGCAGTTTTATATGATTCCGGGTGAATGGATGTTTTATCTAACGGATTATCGGAATTAATTATTCTTAAGAAACCGACGGATTGTTCAAAAGCCTTATCTCCGATTTTAGGCACTTTTTTAATTTCTTTTCGATCTTTGAAAGCTCCGTTTAAATCGCGGTATGTGACGATATTTTTCGCGATAGCTTTATTTAATCCAGAGATATGTTCAAGAAGAGATTTAGAGGCAGTGTTGACGTCAACTCCGATCGAGTTAACGGCTTTTTCCACCACAAAATCCAGAGTATCCGAAAGTTTTGATTGTGAGACGTCATGTTGATACTGACCGACCCCAATCGCTTGAGGCTCGATTTTTACCAGTTCTGCAAGAGGATCTTGAATTCTTCTTCCGATAGATACCGCGCTTCTTTCTTCTACATGGTAATCCGGAAATTCTTCAATTGCGGTAGGAGAGGCTGAATATACCGAGGCTCCGGCTTCCGAAACAATAATGAAACTGGTCAGAAGTTTTTCTTCTTTTATCGTATCTGAGACAAACTTCTCTGTTTCTCTTGAAGCGGTTCCGTTTCCTATGGCGACAATATCGATTTTATATTTCTTGATAAAGCCGGTGAAAAGATCTTTGGCTTCTTTAATTCTCGCTTCCGGAACTCTTTCATCCGGATATTTTTGGTTTTGATACATTACACCTTTATCTAAAACCTTGCCGGTCTCGTCAAGGGCCGCGATTTTACAACCGGTTCTATAAGCCGGATCAACGCCTAAAATTCTTTTTCCTTTAAGAGGGGCGCTTAGTAAAAGGTGTTCTAAATTATCTCCGAAAAGCTTTATCGCTTTATCTTCAGCCTCACTAGTTAAAAGGGATCTGATTTCTCTTTCGACCGACGGAAAAATAAGACGATTATAAGAATCTTCAATGGCTTCTTCAATTAAATGATTCACTAAAGAATTATTTTTCTTTATTACTTTCTTAGCTAAATATTCTATATGCGAGTCTATCTTTTCAATAGAAACATTTACGACTCCCTCTTTTTCTGCCCGGTTAAGCGCGAGAATTCGGTAGGATTTTTGTCTTTTTATCTGTTCAGAATATTCATAATAATCACGATAAGTTTCTCTTGGATCTTCGGCGTTCTTTTTCTTTTTGGACGTTATTATTCCTTTTTCCAAAAGATCTTCCCTAATATAGGTTCTATATTCTTTATTATCGCTTATATCTTCGGCGATAATATATTTAGCGCCCGTTAAGGCGTCTTCACTAGTTAAAATGGTTTCGTTTAAATATTTAGAAGCCTCTTTTTCTAAATTAATGGAATCCGGGAAAGTCATTATAAGATCGGCTAAAGGTTTAAGACCGGCTTTTATAGCTTCTGTCGCTTTGGTCTTTTTCTTTTCTTTAAATGGTCTATAGATATCTTCAAGAGTAATAAGTTTTTCAGCCTTGTCAATTTCTTTTATCAGTTCATCCGATAGCAGGCCTTTTTCGTCAATCAGTCTTTTAATATCTTCTTTTCTTTGTTTCAGACTTACGGCGTATTCGTATTCTTTAGATATCGCTCTAATTTCTTCTTCATCTAGAGAACCGGTTATTTCTTTTCGGTAACGCGCAATAAAAGGAATAGTTCCCCCTTCCTCTAAAAGAGATAAAGTGGCTTCAATTTGGGTAGTTTTAATTCCTAGATTTTGCGCCACTTCTTCGATTAATCTTTGATCCATAAACTCGCTCATTTTTACCTCTCTTGAATAAAAAAACCCGTTAAGGGTTTAATTATTCGGCATTAAAATTAAGCCATTCGCCGCCGTCTTCCAAAAGTTCCAGTTTTTCAATCACAGTTGCGCTTTTGGTTATGACTTGTTTAGCGGTATTCACCAGCTTATTGTTTTGAACGGCTACCAAATAGCCTTCCGAAACACTTATCCCGAGTTCGGCTTCAATATCATCCGCATTAGCGGTTTCATCGCTGTCCGATGTCGAATCAAACTCGTCATAGTCCAGAAGATAAAGTTTTATTGATACGTCTCCCGCAATATATTCATCAATATAATTAAGAACTGCAGTCATGTTAGCGTCGTCGCCTTCTTCTGATGATGACGAACATACGTAAATCAGATAATTAACTTCATCCTGATTTAAAAGCTTGCTGTAGTCGGAAAGGTAATAATCCGCATACTCTTCGCTAGCGTAAGTATCAGCCGCTTTTTTCCAGAATTTATTATATAAAATTACGAACGTCAACGATATTAAAATTAAAAATATTATCACTGACGCCATTATTATCAGATTTTTCGTGTCTGAATTCTTACGGGCATAACCCTGAGCATATTTAGCCACGTTTCTCACCTCGCTCTATCTATTGTAAAGTATAAGACCCTTTTTTGCAAGATTAATTTAGGGTGTAATCCTATAGAGGATTAGTTTAATTTGCTGCCGTTGTATTTTTCTCTTTTTTCGATGATTTCTGTGTATAGTTTGTGAATGGCCCGATATCGGTGGTTAAGGGCCGACTTCGAAATCGTTTTGTTAAACTCGTCCTCAGATTTATCCGATAATTCCTGAAGAGTTGAGTCTTGGTTCTTCTCTCTTAAGACGATGGCTTCCTTAATTGATTTTGGAAGTCTATCTTTATAATAAGCTTTAACGGTCTCAATTTCTTTCATTTGGCGAATAGCGGCGGTTGTTGCTTTCTTTTCGTTGGCTATTTCACAATTCATAACCCGGTTTATCGAATTAGAAAGGTCTCTTTCAATACGATAATCCTCAAAATAGAAGAGTGATTCCGAAGAGCCGAGAATTCGGATGAAATCAGCGATTTTATCCGCGCTTTTCAAATATACAATATAACCTCTTCTATTTTTAGATACCTTAGCCTGAAGGTTATATACATTTAAAAGGTCTCTAAGATTATAGGCGGTTAAAGTATTAAAGGTTTGAATTTCCATGTGATAAGTCAAAGTTTTAGGATCGTTGACCGAGCCGCAGGCTAGAAAGGCTCCCTTAATGTAAGAAAGACGAAGATTATCTTTTGCCAGTTCTTTTTTAAGATTATAGGTAGAGTCTTCCTTAGCCGCCATAATCTTGAGATCCAGAAGAGGAATTGTGGCGTTTTGTTCAATCAAAACTGAATAAACATTATCTTTATTTAATCGCAGTTCTTTCTCTTCTTTAAAAAGAGGTTCTGTATTATAGAACTTCTTAATTAAATCTTCGACTTTTTTAGCGACCTTAAGGTTCTTGCTTCTAAATTCCAGATAAAGTCCGGAGGAAGAAAGATTGATGGAACCGTTTATCTGCATCAGTCCCATAAGCATAGCTTTTTCTTCTTCGTTATTTAGCGCTATATCGACCAGTTCGTCTTTTAACTTCATGGAAAATGAAGGCATAGTTTATTTCTTTTTCTCCTGCTTTTCTTCTTGGACTTCTTTGCTTTTATCTTTGATAACTTCTTTTGTTTCTTCTGTCTTTGGTTCTTCTTTAGGAGCGTCTTCTACCTCAATATTACTAGAGGCCGAAGAGATGGCTTCTTTATATGATTCGCCTTTTTTAATAAAACGAATATATATAAGGGCGAAAATACCGATCGCAATCATGATAATTGAAGTAACTTGAGCGGTTTTAAGATTAAAGAAATTAGTATAAAGCGAATCCATCCTAATTGCTTCAATGAAAAATCTGCCGATGCCGTACCAAATCAGATATAAAGCGCCAAAAGCCCCCGATTTCACAAACTTAGTTCTTCTAAAGACAAAATATAAGGCTAGACCTAAAAGATTCCAAAGTGATTCATAAAGGAACGTCGGATGATAATAGTTCCATCCGGAAACATAAGAGGTATAAGTTCCGAAGTCATAAGATTCGTTATACATGCACATGTTGTTCGCAATCCATTTCGGAATGTGATAGGTATTAATAAGCATGTCATACTGCTCGGCTATCGTTAAATTAGGAGTTAGTATTCCGTTTGCGAGATCGGTAGCGTTAAAGCCGCCGATTACCGTTCCATGGGCTTCTTGATTAAAGAAGTTTCCCCATCTTCCGGCAATTTGCCCGATTAATAAACCAGGGGCGACGATATCTAACATTCTTCTTGTTTTCCATTTTTTGATATGAACACAGATAATCGATCCGACAAAGGCCACTAAAATAGCCCCGTGAATCGCGAGTCCCGAAAGTCCGTTAAAATGCCAAAGATAAGGAACGGAAGTAAAGCCAATAGCGTACATTGAGGTATAAAAAATCGCCTTGAAGAAACCATAGTCCGCCAGATAAGTTTGGAAGGTTGCGGTGCCGTCAAAGGATAGATACCAAATTCTTGCGCCTAAAATAGCGAGAGGGACAATGATTATCGCGCAATCAAGAATGTCGTCTCTTTTCATATTCATTCGTTTTGCTTCAATGGTGCAGACAAAAAACGCAATGATGATTCCGGTTAAAATACAAATGGAATACTTGGTTATATTACCGATAAAATCAGGATCGTAAAACCAATTAGTAAACCAGTTATCCGGAATTGTTCCGCAACAGGAAGAATCTGTTAGAAAATTAAACATAGGTCACCTCTTTTTAAATATAACACCTATTTAGGATTTATAAAACCTTTTTAAGATAACGTCCGGTATCCGAGTTCTCGTTTAAGCAAAGTTCTTCCGGAGTTCCGTCCCCGATTATATATCCGCCTTTATCTCCGCCCTCCGGGCCGAGATCGATAATATAGTCGGCGGTTTTAATCATATCTAAGTTATGTTCTATTACCACAATGGTCGCTCCGGCATCATTTATTTTCTTAAGGACTTGTAAAAGTTTTTCGATGTCGTATTGGTGAAGACCGGTTGAAGGTTCGTCTAAAATATAAAGAGAATCTTTTATGATGCTTCTGTTTAGTTCGTTCGCGAGCTTAACTCTTTGGGCTTCGCCGCCCGATAAGGTAGTCGAGTTCTGACCGAGTTTAATATAGCCGAGACCGACATCAGACATCGTCTCTAGTTGTCTTTTTATTTTTGGTTGGTTAGAGAAAAACTCTAAAGCTTCGTCCACGGTAAGATCTAAGACATCTGCGATATTTTTTCCTTTGAATTTAATCTCTAAGGTATCCCGGTTGTATTTCTTTCCGTGGCATTCTTCACATTCGACATAGACATCCGGTAAAAAATGCATCTCGATTTTAGTTACGCCGTCGCCTCCACAAGATTCGCATCTTCCGCCTTTCACGTTAAAAGAAAATCTGGACTTATTATAGCCTCTGATTTTAGATTCCTGAGCTTCCGCAAAAAGACTTCTTATTTCATCAAAGACACCGATATAAGTCGCCGGGTTCGATCTTGGTGTTCTTCCGATTGGCGATTGGTCGACAATGATGATTTTTTTCACCTTGTCCTTGCCTTCTATTGAAAGGTAGTCGCCGGGGATTGTCTTTCGATCAAATACTTCTTTTTCAATTCCTTTGGAGAGGCAATCGTTAACGAGCGAACTCTTTCCTGAGCCTGATACGCCGGTCACATAGGTGATTAAACCGACCGGGAATTTAGCGTCAATATTTTTAAGATTATGGCAAGTGGCGCCTTTAACTTCAATATAACCTTCTTCCGGTTTCTTTCTTCCTTTTGGTACTTCTATTTTAAGATCGCCTCTTAAAAACTTAGCGGTAAGAGTGTTGGAAGTTTTTATCATCTCTTCATAAGTGCCGCTATAAACTAACTCGCCGCCGTGAACGCCGGCATAAGGTCCGAAGTCTAAAATATAATCAGCGTTTTCAATAGTTTCCGTATCGTGTTCGACAATAAGAAGCGTATTTCCGAGGTCTCTCATTTCTTTCATGGCTTCAATCAATTTTTGATTATCTTTTTGATGGAGACCAATAGAAGGCTCGTCTAACACATAGATAATACCGGTAAGTTTAGAACCTATCTGCGTCGCCAGGCGGATCCGTTGAGCCTCGCCTCCCGATAATGTTGCGCTCATCCGGTTTAAACTTAAATAACCAAGGCCGACTTTCGATAAAAATTCTAGTCTTTCTTTTATTTCTTTTAAAATCATATGAGAGATAAATTCGTTTCTTTCCGACAACTTTAAAGAAGAAATCTTCTCGTACAAATTATCTACCGAAAGCGAAGTTAAATCATCAATATTATAGCCGTCGATTAAAACCGATAAAGCGGCCTCATTCAGCCGTTTTCCCTGGCATACAGGACATAAATCGTCCACCATATATTGTTCGAGCCATTCTCTTATAAAACGGGATTGGGTTTCTAAATATCTTCTTTCCAGGTTTCTAACTATCCCCTCAAATTTAGAACTTGCGATTTTATAGATGGAAGCGGTGGACTTAGATTTATAGGTATAAGAAAAAGATTTTTCCGATCCGTATAAAAGAAGAGATTTCTGTTCCTCGGTTAAGTCCTTAAAAGGCACATTTTTCGGAATCGAAAAAGATTCCATAAAAGAAAGAAGAGCTATCATCGACATCGTATCGTCGTGCGCCCATTTTTCAAATACTCCGTCTTCCACCGATAGAGTTTTATCCGGGACTAAAAGATCAGGATTGATATGTCTTTTAAAGCCAAGACCGCTGCATTCTTTACAAGCTCCAATTGGTGAATTGAAAGAAAATAATCTCGGTTCCATATCCGGAATAGTAAATCCGCAAATCGGACAACTGTGTTTAGACGAAAAAGTAATGTCCTTATCATCCAGTCTTAAAACCGCAAGACCATCTGATAGTTTAAGAGCCAGTTCTAAAGAATCATGAAGACGGTTTCTGTCTTCACTACTTATTGCCAGTCGATCAATTACCGCTAAAATAGTATGTTTTTCGGTTTTTTTGAGTGTGATATCGTCTTCTAAAGATAACATAACGCCGTCAACTATCGCTCTTGAATATCCTTCCATTCTAAGATGAGAAAAAGTGTTTTCAAAAGTACCTTTTTCTTCGGAGGCTATTGGCGATAAAATCATCGCCTTTTCTTTTTCGTATTCTAAAGATTTTTCTACCATTTCATCAATGGTTTCAGGGACTATCGGAATATGATGATTTGGACAATAAGGAGTTCCGATTTTAGAAAAGAGAAGTCTTAGATAGTCGGTAATCTCTGTGATCGTTCCGACAGTTGATCTCGGGTTCTTGGATCCGCTTTTTTGGTCAATCGAAATAGCCGGAGATAATCCTTCAACGCTTTCGACATTCGGTTTTCCGAGATCGCCTAAAAACTGTCTCGCATAAGACGAGAGTGATTCGATATAACGCCTTTGGCCTTCTTTATATATCGTATCAAAAGCAAAAGAGGTTTTTCCGGAACCGGAAACCCCTGTTGCGACAATAAATTTATTTTTCGGTATTACGCAGTCAACGTTTTTTAAATTGTTTTCTTTAGCGCCTTTTACTTTTATGTAATCCATCTTATTCCTTAATCATTTCTTCAAATTCCTCTTCGGTTAAAAGAGTGATATTTAATTCTTTGGCTTTTTCCAGTTTAGATCCGGCTGATTCGCCATATAAAACATAGTCGGTTTTAGAAGATACCGAAGACGATGCCTTTCCGCCTTTATCTTCAATGATTTTTTGTGCTTCTTCTCTTGAGTAATTTTTTAAGGTTCCCGTAAGCACAAAGGTTTTCCCGCTGAACAAGGATTCTTTTTCCGATTTAGATGAAACATAAATCATATTTAAACCGGAACTCTTCAGTTTATTTATTTCTTCGATATTTTTTATATCTTTAAAATAATCTATCACATTCTTAGCGATAATATCACCGATATCTGAGATAAGGGAAAGATCTTCTTCCTTTAGAGACATTATTTCGTCGATTGAACGGTATTTCTCACAAATAATTTTTGCGACCTTCTTCCCGACGTTTTTAATCCCAAGCCCGTAAAGTAAGCGGTCCAGGTTATTCTTTTTCGATATTTCGATTGAGTCAATCAAAGAAGTGACTTTTCGTTCTTTAAATCCTTCTTTCGTTAAAAGGACTTCGGCATAATCTTTTAAATTAAAGATATCGCTGATATCGTGAATAAATCCTTCATTATAAAGAAATTCTACTATCTTATCACCAAGCCCGACAATATCGTATGCGTCTCTGGCGGCAAAATGGACAAGCTGTTCAATGCGTCTGGCATCGCAGAGGTTATTCGTGCAGTACCAATCCGCTTCCCCTTCTCTTCTTATTAAAGGTGAACCGCATTTCGGACAATTTTTAATCATTTGAAAAGGAAGAGAAGATTCGTCTCTTTCTTCTTTTATGACTTTAACAACTTCCGGAATGATTTCCGCAGCTTTTCTCAAATAAACCGTGTCGTTAAGCCTTATATCTTTAGAGATAATATAGTCTTCGTTATTAAGCGTCGCTCTCGATACGGTCGAGCCGCTAATGTTGACTGGGTCTAAAATCGCGACCGGGGTAATAACCCCGGTTCTTCCAACCTGAAAAGCGATATCTCTTATTTTGGTTTTGACTTCAAGCGGAGCGAACTTATAAGCGGTAGCCCACTTCGGGTATTTTGCCGTTTCACCGATTTTATCGTAGTCTTTCATATAATTATATTTCATGACTACGCCGTCAATGTCGTAAGAATAGGAAAAACGTTTTTGGTCGATATCTTCAATATATTCGATTAACTCTTTTTTATTTTTAACGACTTTAGATTCCGGATTAACATGAAAACCGAGTTTTTTAAGAAAAGAAAGAGCCTCGCTTTGCGTTTGAATATTGTATTTCTCCGGATCCACTAAGTAATAAATAAAAGTGTCTAGTCCTCTTTTTCTGACCACTTTCGGATCAAGTTGCCTAATAGTTCCGGCCGCGGCGTTTCTGGCGTTTTTGAAAAGTTCTTCTCCTTGAGCCTTTCTTTCCTCGTTAATCTTTTCAAAATTCTCTTTCTTGAGATATATTTCGCCTCTCACCGAGACATCAATATCTTCTTTTAATCTTAAAGGCACAGAGTTAATCGTTTTAGCGTTTAAAGTAATATCTTCGCCGACTAGGCCGTCTCCTCTTGTGGATGCTTCTTTTAAATAACCTTTTTCGTATTTTAAAGAAACGGCGAGACCGTCGATTTTTAACTCCATCGAGTATTCTTCTTTCCCGGTTATCTTTTCAATACCTTCTAGGTAAGAGAATACTTCTTCGTATGAAAAAAGATCGGAAAGTGACTTCATTTCCTTTTCGTGAACGACTTTTCTGAATTTATCAAGCGCCACTCCGCCCACTCTTAAAGTGGGAGAGTCTAAAGTTTTATATTCGGGATTTTCTTCTTCAAGACGGATAAGTTCAGCCATCATCATATCATATTCGAAATCGCTTATCGAAGGATTATCGGATACATAATATTCATAGTTGGCTTTATTTATCTTACTCTTTAATTCCTGTATTCTCTCTTTCGCGTTCATTCTTTAAATCCTCGACGTATTTATCCACTTCTTTTTTGTTTCTTAATATTACCACTTTTTGTGGATATTTTGTCTCTATTGCCTTAAAACGGTTTTTAAACTTTTTTGCCCTACCGCCAAACAAAATCCACATAGAAAAGGCAAAGGAGGGCTTATCTATGCAGCCCTTAGCCATATCCGGCCTTTGATTATTCCGGTTCTTGTTTATTCTTCTAAAAGAATTCATAAGACAAGTAAAGCGGTTAAAATTAAGATAAATTATTTTATCCGCTTGGTCAAATCTTTCCGGAGTGTGTCGATAATAGTTTCCGTCTATTACCCAACCGTCGTTTTCTTTTAAGAATTTTTCAATATCCCTTTCCATTAAGGAATCTTCTCTTACCACCCAATTCGGGAGAAAATGCAGAGTATCGATGTGAAGAACGGGGACATTATATATTTCGCCGATTTTTCTTGCGAGAGTAGATTTCCCGGCACCGGCGAAACCGGCAATTTGAACTTTCATGTTATACCTTCTTAAGCAGTGGATGATTTACAATGACTTTCTTAGGAGTTTTGATGTTGTCAAAAAGAATAATATAAAATCCTTCGATTTCGGCCAAAATGACGCCGTCACCGTTGATTTTGTGATTTACCCTGTCGCCGATACTATAAGCCCCAGAAGGCGGAGGAGTAGGTTTTTCTTCAATTAAGGAAATTTCTTTTTTCCTTTTTGAATGAATTTCCAAATCATCAAGAAAAACCGATTTTTCCGAATGATTCATTTTACCATATTTATATCTAGAGTCGGAATAAGAAAGATATAGTCTTTCTTTCGCTCTGGTCACAGCCACATAAAAAAGACGTCTTTCTTCTTCGATAAGCGATACTTTATCTGCCCTGTAGCCCGGAATAATATCGTTTTCGAGGCATACGGCAAATACAATTTTAAATTCTAGACCTTTAGCGCTGTGCATGGTCATCATACTAACGTGGTTTTCATCCGACGATTCAATATCTTCATCGGTTTTTAAAGTCACATTTTGAAGATAATCAATTAAGGTTTCTAAAGTGCTTCCTAAAGTTTCGACTTCGGAAATCGAGTTAAATAATTCATCAATATTTTCTTGTCTTTTCTTTCTTTCGTCTTCGTCAAGCGAATCAATGTAAGCTTTATATCCGCTTCGTAAGTATACCAAATTAAAAAATTCTTCCAGGGTTTTGTTGTCAAGTTCTTGGGAAAGAGAAATAATCATTGATCGAAAGTTTGAAAGAGTTTCCTTAACTGTTTTATATACTTCTACTTTTTCAATGGCTTCCGATAAAGATATTTCTTCTTTATCAATCACAGCTTCAATTTTTTCAATCGTGGATTCGCCAATACCCCTTCTCGGCGAGTTAATTACTCTTTTAAAAGCGTAAAAATCATCCGGGTTAATAGAAAGACGAAGATAAGAAATCATATCTTTAACTTCTTTTCTCTTATAAAAAGAAAGACCGCTATAGATTCTATAAGGTATTTTATCTTTGATAAACTCGTCTTCAAAGTTTCTAGAAAGGAAGTTGTTTCTATAAAGAATAGCGATATCTTTATATTCATAACCTTCCCGATAATAGAGTCTCTTAATTTCGTCCGCGATGTCTCTCGCTTCCGATTTATCGGAATAAGATTCATCCATCTTTACTTCTTCGCCGCCTTTAGAATCGGTCCATAAATCTTTCGGGATACGGTTCTTGTTTTTCTTGATAAGTGTGTTGGCGCAATCAAGAATATTTTTGGTCGAACGATAGTTTTGATCTAGAACGAACTTTTTATAATTAGGAAAATCCCGCATAAACTTTCGGATATTTTCAATGTTGGCGCCTCTAAAACTATAAATACTTTGGTCTTCATCGCCGACGATAAAGACGTTCTCGTATTTTTCTCCAAGCATCTTTATTAAATCATACTGAATATTAGAAGTATCCTGAAATTCATCTACCAAAATATATTTATACATTTCCTGGTATTTAGAGAGAATTTCCGGATGACTTCTAAAAATATTTATTGTATGAAGAATAAGATCATCAAAATCCAAAAGATTATTTTTAATTAAAAGATCTTCGTACTTGCGATAAACCGGTTCCAACTTCTCGGCGTAATATTTATCAAAAGAAGAAAGAGTCGCAAGCTCGGACTTTAGAGCGCTTATTGATGAGGCGTATAGTTTCGGTTTAACGAGTTTGATATCTTGGTTAAGCTCTACCATCGCTTCTTTAACTAAAGTCTCGGTTTCATCATCATCAATTATTTGAAAGGATCTTTTTCTTCCTGGAATAACCTCTATTTCTTTTCTTAAAACCTGGGCGCAAAAAGAATGGAAAGTCGCGCAGTTCACAAAATCCCGCTTATTGCCGATAAGGTTATAAAGCCTTGTTTTCATTTCTTTTGCCGCTTTATTAGTAAAAGTTATCGCTAAGATTTCATAAGGATTAACATTCATCTCATCAATTATATAAGCAATTTTATACGTTAAAACGCGGGTCTTGCCGGAACCGGCACCCGCGATGATTAGAGATGGCCCGATGGAATCTGTACAGGCCTTAAGTTGGTTATCGTTTAGTTTCATTAAGTAGTCTTTCATACATCTTTATTATACCATATTTATGGTATATAAAAAAGCAAAAGAGGCAATATGCCTCTTTAAAATTATATTATTTAAATGATTTTTTTAAGGAGACGGTTCTATTTATTATAATGTTGTCTTCCGTGGAATCATCATCGTTGGAATAGTATCCGTTTCTGATAAATTGGGCCTTTAATGATGGGGTAAAGTCATAGGCCTCTTCCACAAAACCGTGCACAACTTCTAAAGAAGCCGGATTAAGTCTTTCTTCCAGAGGGGCCTTAGGATCATTGTCTTCCTTTAATAGAGAAGAAAATAAATTAAAGGTGGCTTTTTTGGCCGTTAAGGCATCCACATAATGAATTGTCCCTTGCGGTTTTCTTCCTTCAAAGTGGGAACCGCTTTTGGTTAATGGGTCATAGGTACAAAGCACTTCTTTAATTGTTCCGTCTGCATTTTTTATAACTTCGTTAGCTTTTATGAAGTAAGCTCCCATTAACCGCACTTCGCTGCCTAAAGATAAGCGTTTGTATTTATTATCCGGTTTTATTTCCGAGAAATCTTCTTCTTCAATATAAAGAGTATTCGAGAAAGTAATTTCTCTTTCTCCCATTTCTGTATTCTCAAGGTTATTCGGGAATGAAAGACGCTCAATTTGGCCTTCCGGATAATTGGTTATCACCAGTTTTAAAGGTGAGAGAATGGCCATTCTCCTGTTGGCTTTCATTTTTAGATCATCCATTAGGAAATGATCTAATACCTCAAGAGGTATTTCCGAATTGATTCTGGAAAGTCCGGTCGATAAAACGAATTCTTTAATGGATTCCGGGGTAAAACCTTTTCTTTTAAGTCCCACAAGAGTAGGCATTCTCGGGTCGTCGTAGTCCTTCACGAAACCTGATTCCACGAGTTGTTTTAAATATCTTTTGGACAGAATAGTTCCTTCAATATTCAATCTTCCGAATTCGATTTGCCTTGGAATACTCACTGGATGAGTGTGTTCAATAACCCAGTCGTAAAGCGGTCTGTGGTCGTCGTATTCTAATGAACAAAGCGAATGAGTTATTCCTTCCGAGGCGTCTTGCAGCGGATGAGCGTAGTCATATAAAGGATATATCTTCCATTTATCTCCCGCATGAGGATGACTCTTATTAATAATTCTATAGATGGCCGGATCTCTCATATTGAGATTCGGAGAGGCCATATCGATTTTCAAACGTAAGGTTTTTTCGCCTTCTTCATATTTTCCGTCTTTCATTTCTTCAAATAGTTTTAGATTTTCTTCAATAGATCTCGTGCGGTACGGCGAATTTTTTCCCGGTTCATTGAGGGTACCCCTGTATTCTCTCATATCCTCTTTGGATAAATCGTCCACATAGGCAAGGCCTTCTTTAATCAAGTTTACCGCCTTTTGATAGGCGTCCTCAAAATAGTCGCTGCCAAAAGTAACTTTATACGGTTCATATCCTAACCATTCGATATCTTTTTGGATGGCTTCCATAAATCTTTTTTCTTCTTTGGCGGGGTTGGTGTCGTCAAAACGAAGGTAAGTTTTGCCTCCGAAAGATTTAGCTAATTCAAAATTGGTGATTATGGCTCTCGCATGTCCTATATGAAGATAGGCATTCGGTTCCGGCGGAAATCTAGTCACTATCTCTTTATGCTTTCCGTTTTTTAAATCCTCTTCCATAATCGTTTTAATGAAATTGGCTATCATAATTAGTCCTCCCCTTCCATAAAGTGATTAATATAATTATACACTAAGATATCTCTCTCATACAAATAATCTCTTAGTTTTTCGATGAGTTCTCTTTTTTGCAAATAACTTAAGTCTTTAAATGATTCTTGAATGGTAGTTATATTTTCCCAATCAATGCTGGATCTGATTGAATAACTTAAGTTATATTCCTCATTGTCCCTAAATCCGTTTTTGTCTTGCAGAGCTTCGCTGATTAATGAAACATAAGGATTGGCATTTGTGGATATTATTACCTCACCTTCATCAACCGCTATCCCTATATAAGTTATCGGAAGAATAGAGACAAATGAATCTAAAGAAATAGTTAAATTTATTTTATCAGTATCAATTCCATAAAGGGATAGTACAGAAATAAAACCCAAGAGATCATTGGTTGAAGTGATTGTCGTATAGGCATTTTCTTCTTCTCCTTCATCTCTTCCGATCACAATCTTGGTTAGGTGATAACTGACATTCTCCGTTCTGTTAAAAACATATCTTACAATCGAATATTTTCCGCTGGTTTCATAAGTAAAGTCCAGATAAAGATTATCCAGATAAAGAGATAAAGAAACAGAGTAGAGACTTCCGTAGGAAAATAAATCCTGATCCGGCATCGCTAAAAGATTCTTGGCGATAAGCAAATTAAAAAGTGCGTTTAGATAGTATTCGTTTAAAACAATATCTTCATTTCCCGTTAAATAATCAAAGATTATATCATAGACTTTTCCATTTAAATAATCTTGATCAAATCCGAAAATATCTTCAATAATTGTGCCTTGAATTGTATCTTCTCGGTTAATGATTTTGGAAAAATCGACAGAAAGAATAAAACCTTTATTTATTTCTAGATCTAAAAAATCGTTCTTAAAAAACGTATTAAGATAATTCCCTATCACTATTTTAGCTTGCGTGTTATCTGCATATAAAAGATCTCCGAGATAGCCGGTTTCTAGGCTGGATATTATAGCCATTTTATCTATTTTATATGTGAGTTTGGCATCATCATATTCGCCGAAAGGAATACTGTTGACCGCTTCTCTGACGATTGAACCGATACTCTTTTCATCTTCTTTTTCCAGGATGTTTTTGATAAGAAAACTCGGCACCGATAAAAGCCCTAAGTTCAGTTTAACTAAAGTAAGAGTATAAGATTCATCGTCTTCTTCTAAAGTAAAGAAGGCTCTTATTCTTATTTTATAGTTAAAGTTATAGGAATAATTGGTATAGATATCAACGATGATTTTTTGGGAACTAAAGGATACGACAATGTTTTTAATCTTCCAATAATCGGACGAATAAATGTATTCGCCCGCATCATTATATGCATAAGATATCATGTCGTTTATAAAAGAAGAATCAATGTTGACAGAAAGAATATTAGTGGTCTGAACACTGTCATAAGCATTATTTATGATAAGCCCCATATTATCCCTAATCGTCTCCTCGGAGACGATTTTTCTTTCGCTCTGTTTTAAAGAAAAATCATAGGTTAAAGAGAATAAACCGAAAACAACTACTAAAGTAGCAAGCAGAATATAGGAAATTATTCTCGTGAACTTACCAGATGAATGCATTAAAGATCCAGTCTAGATTTGGCGGAAAGACTCATATCCGCAAATTCTCCTCTTTTTATTTTATAATAAGCGCTTATTCCGATCATTGCGGCATTATCTCCGCAGTATTTAAGACTCGGGAAAGTAAGAATAACATTTTTAATGTTATCTTTTAGTTTTTCTCTGATAACAGAGTTGGCGGCCGAACCGCCGACAACTACTACTTCTTTAACCGAAAATTCTTTAACGGCTCTTAGAGTTCTTTCAAGAAGCACGTCGGCGACAGCTTCTTCAAAACTGCGGGCCACATCTTCTATTTTGTAGGCGATATGATCTTTTTCCATATCTTGAGTTAATTTAAGCACGGCGCTTTTCAGGCCGGAAAAAGAAAAATTATAATTGGCTAAGTGGATAAGCGGCCGTGGAAGTTCATAAATAATTTCGCCCTCTTTCCCCACTTTATCGACTAAAGGTCCGCCCGGATATTCCAGATTAAGTATTCTTGCGACCTTATCGAAAACTTCGCCGACGGCATCGTCCACTGTCATCCCGATTTTATGAAAATTATAATGGTCTTCCATTAAGACAAGTTCAGTGTGTCCGCCGGATATTATAAGCGCTAAAAGCGGAAAGGTAAGGGTGTGGTCAATGGCCGAAGAATATATATGCCCAGATAAGTGATTAACCCCGACAAGCGGCTTTTCTTCATTAAGACTTACCGCTTTAGCGGCATTTATCCCCGTTAATAAAGAACCGATTAAGCCCGGTCCTTCAGTTACGGCAATATAATCAATATCTTCTATTTTGGTATCAGCGTCCTTTAAAGCCTTTTCAAAAACGTAACCGATTCCTTTCACGTGTTCTCTGGAAGCGATTTCCGGAACGACGCCGCCGTAATCTTTAAAGATATTTATTTGTGACAAGACCGAGTTTGATAAAACCTCTTTTCCGTCTTTAGTGACAGAGACGCTGGTTTCATCGCAACTGGATTCAAAACTGAGTATCAGCATGTTATTCCTCTTTTATAGCTTTCTTCATAATATATGCATTTTCTTTTCCGTAGTATTGTTCTCTTTTTCCTACTTTTATAAAACCCGCTTTTTTGTATAAAGAAAGAGCCGGAAGATTATTTTCATTTACTTCTAAATAAACGTTTTTGATTCCTCTTTCAAAAAGAAAAAGTAAAGATTTTTCAAGAAGTTCAATTCCATAACCTTTTTTCCTATATGGATCGTCAATATAAATGTAGAGCAGGTCGGCTTCATCAACCGATATTTTATAATCAGCCTCTCCTACAATTTCTCGATTATCTTTTAAAATAAAATTAAAAGTGTTTTCACTGTCGAGGAGAAAATCGCTATCCCGGTATTTTAAGACCTTTTCCTTCGCCGCTTTTACTTCTTCAATATCAAAATAAGATACGGTTTTAAAAATCATAAAAGGCCTCTTCTTTTTCTTTCGGCTTCCACAAGCTGAATATAGTTTGGTGATAAAGAAGATGGGTCGCTAACAATTTTCACTTCGTCGCTGTTTAAAAGCTTAATCACATCCGGTTTAGTAGAAGTCACAATCAAAGATTTTTTATCTTCTTTTGAAATAAAATATTCCTCTGTGTTGATAACTTCGTCTTCAGACAATCTCTTGATTGAATCTTTAGTGTTGATAAAATGAGCCATGTAAGCATTCCCTCTTCTGGCATCAATTAAAGAATATACTTCACCATCTTTAGCTGATGCGATAAGAGATAAAGTGGAAAACGAATATAGTTTGGCCTTGTTCATTATCGCAATCATTTTGGCAATCACCACCGCGATTCTTTCTCCCGTATAAGAACCGGGACCGATCCCTGTGTATATTTCTTCCATATCTTTCAGTTTCAAGTTTAGAGAGTCCAGCATTTTTGAAAGTGACGGCATCATTGTTTCCGAATGATTAGATGCACCTAGAGCGTATTCTTCTTTTAATACTTCACTATCTTTTACGATGCCTAAATAATAAAAATCGCTCGCCGTATCCATTATCAGTTTATACATTTTCCATACCTTCTATAAAAAGAGTCCTGTCATCGTTGTCTTCAACTTTGATTTCAATTTTGATGGCGTCGTTAAAAATCGGATCGGATAAATATTCGTACCATTCCACAATCCTTACCGCTTTTTCATCGTAAAGATATTCATCTACCGTCGGATCAAAATCAATATTTTCCAGTCGGTAGGCATCAATATGATATAAAGGCCCTAAAATAGAGTCATAGACTTTAATGATGTTGAAAGTCGGAGAAATTATCTCTTCTTTAACTTTCAGGGCTTTCCCGATATATTTAACCAGTGTAGTCTTTCCGGCGCCTAAAGGCCCTTTTAAACCGATTAGAGTGCCTTTTTTTATCTTTAAGGATAATTCTTCCGCAAAGGCTCTAAGTTCTTCTAAATTTTTAATTTTCTTTATCATAGAGTTTTCCTTTTCTCGTTAAATTATACCATAATTTAATAATAGAAGATTATCGTAATGAGATAGAAACCTTTTTCTCCTTAATCATGTTTTATGATTTTATAATGTAAATATCAAAATCTTATCACATAAAAGTGTATAATAGAGGTATTGAAAAAAGGAGTAAAAAAATGAAAAAAAGAAAAACGATATTCATAAAAGTCTTCGCTTTGGTATCTATGGTTATCCTGGCTATTACCCTGGCGGGTTGTACATTTACCAATAATACTCAGACAAGTGAAGAAGCAAAAAATGCTTATGAACTGGCAGTCGAAAACGGTTTTACCGGCACTTTAGACGAGTGGTTAGCCTCGCTTGTGGAAAATGATTCTTATGAATCTATTTATGATCTTGCGGTCGAAAACGGAATCTTTACCGGCACTCTAGAAGAATTCATTGCCTCTTTAAAAGGTGATCCGGGTACTACTACCACGGAAGAAGCGGCGGCCTACGCCATTAATTCCGTCGTTACCGTCTATGCCGATTTTAATTATACGACGAGCGATAATTTCTTCGGCGGTCATACTACAACTTCCAGCGGAACGAGCGGCGGTGCCGGCGTTATTATTGAAGATGATAAAGAAGAGGGTCAGGCTTATATAATAACTAACTACCACGTTATCTATGATACCGATTCCGATGAAAAAATAAGCGATTCTATTTATCTTTTCTTATACGGAATGGCACTTGAAGATTATGAAATTGAAGCCGAATATATCGGCGGTTCCATGACCTATGATATCGCGGTTCTTAAAATAGATTCCGATATATATAAGGATTCCGGTGCTTACCCGGCCACGGTGGCTGATTCAAGCGATCTCTCGGCCGGTGAAAGTGTCATTGCGATTGGCAATCCGGAAGCGGAAGGCATCAGCGTTACTGCCGGCATTGTATCAGTCCCGGAAGAAATCATTACCATGACAGCGGCTGACGATACTACCGAACTGGATTTTAGAGTTATAAGAATTGACGCTTCGATAAACAGCGGTAATTCCGGAGGCGGTCTTTTTAATTCAGAAGGCGAGCTCATAGGAATTACCAATGCCAAAGCGGTTGATACTGATGTCGAAGGTATGGGCTACGCAATACCTTCTAATGTCGCAGTAAATGTCGCAAAAAACATTATGGAAAATTGTGACGGAGTTACTACTACCACCATCAATAAAGTTCTTCTCGGCGTTACCGTCGAAGTGACAGCTTCTAGCGCGTCCTATAACGCCGAAACCAAAACTACCAGTATCACACAAACCATCGGCGTAAATGAAGTAACTCAGTCGGGAGTAGCCTATGGTATATTAGAAGCCGGCGATACTCTTGTAAGTGTTACTTATGGCAGTGATACCTATCAAATTGATTCCATTTATACAGTGATAGACGTTCTTCTTCAGTGTTCTAAAGATGATATGGTTAACTTCTATATCTTAAGAGACGGATCCTATCAAACCGTAACGGTAACCTTATCCAACACAGTTGCGGTATCATAATTAATATTTAATATAATAAAGAAAAAGACCCAAGCATAAGCTTAGGTCTTTTATTTTGTTTTAATTAATTATTAAACGACTGGAGTAACCGGAACAAGTGCTACAGAGTCAAACACTGGGTAAACTTGTGTATAATAGTTATACCAAAGTCCAGTTAAATTAAAAGTGTACGCACTAGGATTTGCTTGAGCGGTAACAAGAAGAGATATAAAAGCATTTTCCGCTTCAAGACCAGCATTAGCATCTATTCTAACAGATAATTCATTATTGCTTGCATCTTTAAATGTTACATTGAATGATGAAGTTTCGGTAAGAGCAGCATAGGTTGTGCCTTCAGGAACAACTAATGTTAAACCGGTAACGTTCACGTATTTATAATCATAAGCAGAACCAAGAACTGATACATCTGTTAAGTCGGTCGCATTGGCTTTAAGATTTGTGAGTACTTCAGGGGCATTAGGACTTGCGCAAAGTAATACCGAGTCTAAATCAACACTAAATCTTGTTGCACCATGAGCAGTTCCTTTTTGGCCGGATAATTCAACATAAGCACCAGCAACAAACCCATCAATTTTAGTTAAATTGCTCTTGTATATATAAATTGAATTGCCGTCTTCATCAGTAAGCATTGCTCCAGAACTACTCATTATAATAGTTACTACTCCTCTTAAAGTATAATTAACTTCTGTACTATCAGCAGCCGCAAGAGCGGTTGTAATAGGAGTCCAACTTGCAGTTGCATAGAATACAGCGCCAGTGCTAGTCGCAGGAGCTACAAATCCTTCAAGGTATTCATAAGTGCCATCAGGAAGGGCAGCAGGGCTTGCTGTACCATAATCGTCGATATCAAAGAAACTTAAAGTGAAGTCTCCAGAAACAACAGCGCCAGATGCAATAACAACATTCTTTAATACAACTTTTTGAACCGCTACGGTTTCAAGAGCCGCAAGAGCTTCAACAGTAGTGAATGCTCCGCCATAAATTCCTTCAGCACCATCGTTAACAACAACAGCCGAAACAACGACTGCATAAACGCCACTAGTTAGTGAAGCAGCTGATAGCGAAACAATAACGCCGTTGCCTTCATCAACCGATACGCCTTCCGGAAGAATTGCAACAACATAATGAGTGCCATCCGATAATGCACAGAGACCTTCTCCGGCATAAGCTACAGTAGCAGAAAGTGCGGTTCCTGCTTCAAAGGTTGATCCGTCAACAGCGCTAATAACAGCCGCTAAATCAACTGGAGCAACAGCTTGAACTTCGAATGATTTATCAAGAGTAGCATCCCCAAGAGTTAAAGTTGCGGTAATAGTGAATGAGAAACCGCCGTCAGCGATAGAAAGTTTGCCGTCAGCGATAGTAGCATTAGCATCAGTTCCTTCAGCAAGAGCCCAAGAGATAGCGATTGAATCAAACATCGATCCAGCGGTGTCAAGAGTAGTTTCTGATCCGGAATTGAGTGAATCTTCAAACGATAAATATTTAGCTTCAAGAGCGAGTTTTTCTGCGTTTGTAAGTACTGCTGTAGATTTAGCGATATTTGCCGCGAGGTTTATGTTAAGCTGAGGAGCGTTGTACCAGCCAAGAGTACAAGAACTGATAGTAACGATGTCGCCAACTTGAAGACTGTTAATAAATGTAGCCAAAGCTGCGATATCGTCAGCGTATTTGTTAACGTAAACGGTAGTAGTAGTAGCCATATCATCAAGAATGAATGTGATATAACCAGAACTGTAAGCGCCGCTTTCACTAATTGCTACAGTGCCCTTTATATAAACGAGTTTTTCAATTGATACTACACAGTTGTCTTTTCCTGCGAGATCAGTTTTATTAAAGTTGGCACTAGTAAGAGCTATTGTGTTTATAGCATTAATTTTTGCGGTATTTTCAGCAGCCGGGATAACAACTTGAACGCTGTCGATAGTTCCGCTCTTTGTTTCATAAAGTCCATTATAACTTGTAACTTCTGAAACGATGAAAACGTAGTCGCCTTCTTGAATAGCGGTATCTCCGTTATATCCGTATACTTCAAAAGCTTCTTCTCCATCTTGGATAAAGAAAACTTTATAAGAATCAGTATTTTCTAGGATTTCGGTAATAGTTCCATAATAAGCGTAAGTTTTGCCGCTATAAGTGCTAGAGCCGGCATCAATGGCGTCTCTAACATCAGATAATGTGCAGTAGTTAGTATCGTCTCTCGTAATAATTACCGGGACAGTAATAGTTGCGCTTAAATCTCCAACGGCGAGCGTTACTGATACGTTATCGGTAACAGTTGCAGATTCGGTAGGGCGGGCTACGGTTGCCTTAGCTCCATCAAAACTTAAGTGTGTTGAATTAGCATAAGTAATAGTAACTCCTGAATAACTTACGAAGTCATATTCATATGTAGGAACAACGCTATCTCCCGAGAATATGTAGTTATATCCTGAAAGTTGAACTCCTTCATACGCTGTCATAAGAGCTGAATAAGCTTTAACGATTAAGTCAGCGCCTTCAGAATAAGCAGGAACAGTAACGGTAAAGGTAACAGTACCGGTTACTGAAGTTCCTTTATGGGAAACGACACCAGTCATAGTAACAGTTCTTACTGCATCACTAAGAGATAAAACTCCATCAGTGTTTACAAGACCGTTAACAAGTACAGGAACGCCGGCATCAGACATAATATCTGTGTCGCTTGAACTCCAGACGATAGTCGATTCATTTTCTCCCACGGTAGGAAGGGCTAAATCTTCAACAACATCCGAGAAAGTTTTGCCGTTATAAGCGGTAACGAGTGCTTCGTAATCGGCACTGATTGCTTGTTTAGGCGTCGTGCAGCCCGTTAAGGCTAACAGAGCGACGGCTAATACAAAGAAACTTGTAATACGAATAATTTTTTTCATTGTCTCTCCTTTTTTATATTTTTTTATTACGTTTTTTTATTAATTCGAAAATATGATATTTGATGAGTCTACTACCGAAACTTGATAGCCATAGTAGTAACTAAGTCCTCCAATCACAGAGGATATTTCTCTTCCGATAGTAAAGTCGCTGACTTTAATTCCGTTTTCTTGAGATCCTTCAATATAGTAATGAGAGCTGTCGATTCTAATGGAAATTTCATTTCCAAGGGCGTCTTCACAATTGACTGTCGTTCCGCTGCCGCTTGAGGCTGTGTAAACACTTACGACAGTTAACGAATTAAACTGACAATACATTCCGAGGTATTCTTCTTTTAGTGAAGAAGCGGATAATAGTTTAGGACTGACAGAATTATCTTTGGACACAAGAGTAAGACAACCTTCCTTAAAGTCGGTTAACTGCGGAGAACCGTTTGCGAGATTGTCGGACAAACTGTCTAAATCAACATCGGTTGAAGATCCGTAGTAGGTGGCAACTCCTTCGATAGTAACTTCATTCCCAACAACTAAGTTATAGGTATAGGCAGCACTAGTCCAAATCGGAATGTAATAATAAATTCCATATCCGGTTTCCGGATCAATGATATATGGAGAAAGACCATCAAGCATCGCGATAACACCGGTAACTTTTACTTTACGGCTGTAATATTCGGCGAAATTGGTTCTGAGTTCTTCAATTGATATCTCTTTCGGATCAGTTGAATAATCGTAATCAGGATCAAGTTCTCCGTATACTCTTCTTCCTGTTTGGGCGACAATATTGCCGATGGCCGTCGATAAATCACAATATGTAGAATCGGTCGACGCTTTGTCTTTGGAATAACAGAAAGCGATTAATTCTAAATTTAAAATATGCCATTCATCCGATTGATCCTGATACCATACCCATCCAAGATATCTTCCGTTGGTATCGGTTTGTCCGGCCGATTCGGCTTCAAGTACAATTTTTTTAGCATTTTCCAGAGAATCTCTCGTGTATTTGGATGCAGCTTTACCCCAAGGTTCAAAAGCGGCGGTCGATTCCGGAGTATCAATTCCTAAATATCTTAGAGAAAAGGAAGTTCCGTTTTTGTCTTTAAAATTAGTGGTATCGCCGTCAACATAACCGGTAACCGTTACTTCTCCGAGTCCTGTTTCAAGGAAACTTTTGCCTGTATAGGTCTTACCCTCTAGGGTAACCTCTTCATAAATGCTGCTTAAAGTTGAATTAGCGGCAACAAGATCGTCAAGGCTGTCATAAAGATTGGCGGCTGTTACATAAACAGTCAGTCTTTTGGTGGTATCAAAAAGGCTTCCGATAGTGTTTGAGGATCCGGCATAACCGTAAAAGGTATCATAACTATATTCTTCGTCTCCGTATAAAAGACCGCTTTTCACCGTAATTTTATAGTCTATCCCCAGATTTTCAAAATAATCTTCGACCTCAGTAGTAGTATTTCCGCTTAGATCAGGCAGGATTATGTATCCGGAAGGAACAGTACTTGTCGTAGTACAACCGATAAGTAAAAAGACAGAAAGGATAAAAATGATAAGTATAGGTAACTTCTTCTGTTTGAGCATATTAATTACTTCCTTTGAGGCGGCACCGGCTTTGTGCCGCCATTTTGATAAATTTTAGCCTAATGTACAAGCCGCAAGCATATCGGCAAGAGCCGTAGCGGCATCAGTTGATGTGTTCTTCGCAACTTTATTGATGCAGTTTTCTGCTTCTTCACGAATCTTAGCCGATCCGAGGAGAGTGGAAGTTGCGGCAAAAGCCGGGTCATATTGATAAGATGCGGTTTGCATGTATCCAACATACGCTATCTGTGGATAACCAGAATTGAGTTTTGCTTTTTCGGCATCAGTAAATCCGTCCATGGAATAATTGTTTTGATAGTATTCAATAGCAAGATTAATATACTGGCTGTAAAGAGTAGAAGCATAAGCGGTATTGGTTACCGGGAAGTATCCGGTAGAGATAGCAAATCTAGCTGAGTTATTGTTTCCTTCAACAAATCCTTCGGCATTAGCGTCATCGGCTGATGGAGCATATTGATCTTGGTAAGTCATATATTTAATGAACATCCAAGCCATAAGTTTTTCATCGCTGGTTCCAGAATCAAGAATACATACGTTAGGACCTTGCTGTACTACTGAGTCAGTTGCAGCTTGGCCGTCAACGCCAGTTGTAAACTGAGGAACAAGAGCGAAGCCGACATTGAAGTCGTAAGTGATACCGTTTTCCGGATCAAGAACGCCAGATTCTCCGCCAGAAACACTACCAACCATATTATAAGAATAGCCGGCAGTTGAACCGATAGTGAAGACCATCTTCTGTTGTTTGAAATAATCCGATCCGTAAGAAGCGCCGTCTGAATAGTTTATCGGAACCGAAAGATACTTATTGGAAATATAGTTTTCAATTAAAGTAAGCATGGTTACAGTTGTCGAATTGGTGCAGAGAAGTTCTCCGTCAGTGGTTGTATATTTAGCATTTAACTGTCTTGCGAAGTTAATGAAAAGGTTGGCTGGGGAGTCATAGTTTACAAGATACTGAATCTCAGCTCCATTTCCGGTATAGGCGAAAAGAGTGCTGCTATAAGATTTAATTGTATCCCAAGTAATAGCGGTGTTATAAGGAATAGTGATTCCGCAAGCATCGGTAATAGATTTGTTATACATCATAAATTCAGCCGACTTAGAAAGAGGAAGTGAATAAGTTACTCCTCCGAATTGGTTGTTTTCAGCAATATAACTTGCAACATAGTCATCAAGATCAACGCTTATCGCGCTAGAAGATGAATTGATGTATGAGTCGAGAGAGATAACGGCTTTACTTTTAAGATATTGGGCAAAATGGTCAGGATATCCAATAACCATGGTCGGCATACTGTCTTTATCGCCGGCGGCTATCGCCTGATTGGTTTTACTTAAAAGAGTCGAATAGTCCGATTGCGAAGTTGAAGTAATGTTGACAGTAATTTCATACTTATCAAGCATCATCTGTTCAAATTCGGAAATCATTGAATCCAAAACGGCCGATTTTGATGCGCCCCAAATATGCCAGAAGGAAATATTGATTTCACTGCCGGCCAGTGCTTCAAGTTCGCTGTCGTTGTCTTGAGTCGTAGTATTCGGTGCTAAAGTGTCATTGCAGGCTATAAGCACAAAAGCCGATAAACATGCAATTAAAACTCCGAAAAATTTCTTCATAATTTCTCCTTTTTTAAATTTATTTTTAAGGTATTATCCCTTAATTCCACTTCTTGATACGCCTCTCATGATGTACTTCTTAAGGGCGAAGAACACGACGAGAAGCGGTAAAGTAACCATAACGGCCGCAGCCATCTGGGCGGTATAGTCCGGCCTTGTTCCGGTATCTCCTACCGTAAACGAAGCGTTACGAAGAGCGGCGGTAACCAAATTATATTTGGCGTTATTAGTAACAAGCGTCGGCCAAATATAGGCGTTCCACGAGCTCATCGCATTAAGAATGGCGATGGAAATAATTGTGCCTGATGCTATCGGTATCATAACTTTAAGAAGATACTTGAAATCAGTTGTGCCGTCGACTTTAGCGGCATAATAAAGTTCGTTAGGTATCGTTCTGAAGGTCTGTCTTAAATAGTATATATAGAAGATACTGGTCATAAACGGAATAGTCTGAGCCAAAATCGCGTCAAAGAAAGTAGCGTTAAGTCCGATCCATCCGAGTTTTCCGACGGTGATATAGTTCGTAATAATGAACATTTCGCCCGGAACCATCATCGTTGTGAGGAAAACTCCGAAAAGGAAATCTCTTCCTTTGAAGTTGAGTCTGGAAAAGGCGAAAGCCGCGAGAATAGTAGTAATAATAGTACCTGATGTCGAAATCGTCGCAACGATAACGGTATTTAATACTGAACGACCGTAATTAATCTTAGAATATGCTAAAGCATAGTTTTCAATTCCGTTTTGGAAAGCCTCTTTTAAAGGAACATACCATATAAAATTCACCGCATCCATTTCCGTAACGTTTTTGGTGGAAGTAAGAATCATGATATAGAACGGAAGAAGAATGGATATACCCACTAAAGATAAGAGGAAATATACGATGAACTTCTTTAAAAACCGATTAAATTTATAGGCGCCGGGTTTGGAAAAATATACGGCTTCTTCAACTTCTTTTGCCATAGCGTCCTCCCTTTAGTAGTGAACGCGCTTTTTCGTAAGCGCATTCGTTAAAGCGGTAATAATCAAGATGATGGTAAAGAGAATTACCGCAGCGGCGGCACCGACATGAATCAATTCGTTACCTTCGTTTAGATACTGATAAACGAGGCCGACGAATGTCTGCATTAATCCCGCGCTTCCGGCCGGACCCATTCCGGACCCGAAAAGGCCGACAATCGAGGTATATACTTTAAACGCTCCAATTAGAGAGGTTATAAGAATATAGACGATTAGAGGCGACATCATCGGTACGGTTATCCGCCAGAAAGTCCGCCATTTGGATGTTCCATCAATTTTGGCGGCGTCATAATATTGTTTATCGATGGAGGTTAATCCTCCGGTAAATACTAATATTTTAAAGGCTAAAGAAGCCCAAATACTATAAGTTAAAACGACAAGGATAGCCGAACCCCAAGTAGCCTGGGCTCCAACCCAGTCGATATAGCCAAGTTCCCTAAAATGATAACGGTAAGAATTATATACATCAGTTTGATCAGCTAAGTATGTTTGATAGGCATACATATCACCATATTCAATCGGCAAGTCAAGCAAGGTCTGAAGATTTACATAAGTTTGGTATTTATCGGATAGTTTATCTTCATCAATCTCGCCGCTACTATCAACACAAATATAGGCTTGCCATGATTCTTTTCCGGATTCTTGATAGTTCATCCAGTCGAGCATGTTAGTAAGTCCATTCTTTAAGCCAATAGAATCTATGACCGAGTTAATCGGTCCTTGTGAGATGCCGGCTGATGCTGTGCCGTTATTGGCGAAAAGCACAGTGAAAGCCATGGCGACCGCCATCGCACTTGTAACGTACGGGAGGAAGAATAAGGTTTGGAAGAAACCTCTTAATTTCTTTATAGAAATTAGAAGCACCGAGATAACAAGAGCGAGGATAACCGAGATCGGAACCGAAACTAGAGCGATAAGAAGCGTATTTTTGATAGCGTATTCAAAATTAGCGTTCTTAAACACTGTAATAAAGTTTTTGAAAGTGAAGAACGATAATCCTAGAGCTTGGTTATTTTCTACATTTTGTCTGAATACTTCGCTTACCGGGTGATAATCTCTGATGAACGCAATGATAAACGAGTTAATAATCGGATAGAAAGAGAAAATACCGAGAAGGATTAAAGCTGGGGCCAGGTATAACCAGGCTTTCCAATTGTTTTTTCCTTCTAACATATTAGATTAGGTCTCCTTCTTTGTTAAATACATACATTTTATGCGGTTTAACCGAGAGTTCAACGATATCTCCGGCTTCAATCTTTTTATCCGCGGATACAATCGCTTTAAAGAATTTTTTAGGAGCCGTCGGGTCTTCAATAATAAGAGTGGTATCACGACCGATTGTTTCGACTAAATCCACTTTAGCTTTAATGATTCCCTTAGTCGCTTCTTCTTTTGACTGTTTAATTTCCGAGTTTTCATTGCCGGCTAATTTTTCGGCATTAAATCCTTCCGGACGAATAGCCACAAATATTTTTTCCGGTTTGTCCGGGGCTTTTTTGCCTTCTGGGATGGCAATATCGGTTAAATAAAACTCGTTGCCTCCCTCATAATTGTATTCAATTGACTTAACATTATTTTCATCAACGACTTCTTTTTCTCTAAAGTTGCCGCCGATATAAACTTTATTTTTATGAAGAGTTCCTGAAAAAACGTTTATTTGCGGCGTTCCGAGGAACATTGCGACAAATAGATTGATTGGATTATCGTATACATTTTGTGGTTTATCAATTTCTTGAATCACACCTTGTCTCATTACGACGATTTCATCGGAGATTGACATTGCTTCTTCCTGGTCGTGGGTAACGAAAATCGTTGTGATTCCGGTTTCTCTTTGAATTCTTCTGATTTCTTCTCTTGTCTGAAGACGAAGTCTGGCATCAAGGTTGGATAACGGTTCATCAAGGAGAAGTACTTTTGGTCTTTTGGCAAGAGCTCTCGCGATGGCGACTCTTTGTTGCTGACCTCCGGACAATTCGTTTGGTTTTCGATCAAGATAAGGCTCAATATCGACCAACTTTGCCATTTCTAGTACTGTCTTATTGATTTCGTCTTTCGGCATTCTCTCGTTTTCTAGAGGGAAAGAAATGTTTTGTCTTACCGAAAGATGCGGATAGAGCGCATAATTCTGGAAAACGAGTCCGATTCCTCTTTTTTCTGGTGGAACCTGAGTAACATCGTCATCCCCGAAAAATATCTGTCCGTGGGTTGGTGTGTGAAGCCCGGCGATCATGTAGAGTGTGGTGGATTTTCCGCAGCCTGAAGGTCCTAAAAGCGCAATAAGTTTGCCTGACGGAACTGTCAGGTTCATATTGTCCACCGCCTTAGTAACTGTTTTGTCTTTGGCTACAAAGTACTTGCATAAACCGACTAATGTGATTTCCATATATACTCCTGTAAATTAAATAATGTTTAGTAATATTCTAACTTGATTATATAGCATGAGTAAATAAATTTCAAATAAAAAAGAGTTATAAATTATAACTCTTTAGCACAATGCTCCCAGTACATTTGCTATGGAAGCAACAGTAGTGGTAGCAGATCCGCCATCCTTAACAACTAGATAGTAGACGAGATATCCGATACCGCCCAAGATGGCGAGCACCAGAAGAACCTTCCATGTTTTGACGAAAAGGTAGATAAGACCAATAATCAGTAAAATAGCTACCCCGAGAACAATTAATGCGCTTACCCACCAAGGGAGGGAAAGCATGAAAGCCGTTACATAATTGAGGCCGGTGGTAATCCATCCTGATATCGTGTCCGCAGTTGTGAATAGTTTTATCATAGATGTACCCCTCTTTTTCAACTTATTATAACATAGTTAATAATAATGCAAACAGTATTTTAAAATTATCTCATATTTTTACGACCCTCAAGCGCTTTCATAATAGTTGTCTCGTCGTTATACTCAAGAGACGACCCGACAGGCATGCCGTAAGCTATCCTTGAAACAGTTACTTCTTCGTTTTCCAGGATTTTATTAATATAAAGTGCTGTGGCTTCGCCGCCAACGGTGGCGCTGGTCGCAATAATTACTTCTTTTATTTTACTTTCTTTTATTCTTTTAAATAATGTTTGGAGATTTAATTCTTCCGGTCCGATTCCGTTTAAGGGCGAGATTGATCCGTTTAAAACGTGGTAGAGTCCGTGGTACTTTCTACATCTTTCAATCGATTCCACGTCTTTTGGTTCCTCTACTACCAGAATCGTCGTTTGGTCTCTTTCGCTATCGCTACAATATTCGCAAAGATCGTCTTCAGTCAAAAAACCGCAAACGCGGCATCTTTTGATTTTGTCTTTAACACCGGACAAATTTTCCATCAGTTTTTCAATGTCGTCTTTTGAGAAATTATTGACGATATAGTATGCATATCTTTCAGCTGTTTTTTTACCGACGCCCGGAAGCCTTAAGAATGATTCTATAAGACGATCTAGGGACTTAGGATACATCGCGTCTTTCTCCGGCATCAGGTTCTTTATCTTTATCTATTGACAGCATGATTTCGTTAAAATCAACGGAAATTTGGTTTTTGGAATAAGTAAATATATCCACAATATCCTTTTCAAGCTTCGCTTTATCCGCTTCATCTAAATTAACATTTATTTTTAAGTTATGGTATTCGCCCGTTCCCGAATATTCAAGACTGACGTAGCCGTCTTCCGAGGTTGCGGTATGAACTTTTTTGGAGAGAGCTTCAATTACTTTTTGAAAATTATCATCGGAAAAATCTGGATTAATCATTTTATCACCTACTTTATCGAAAGTATATCACCGAAAGTGTCGATAAGATTTTTGTATTTATCTTCTTTTTTATTTTCTTCTTCATTTTCCATATTTCTAAGTCCCGGATAGGAAAGCGGAGAAAGAGTGATGAAATCTTTGTTTCCGGAATTATAATTAGCGCGATACTTTTTGACAAATTCGTCGGAAACAGTTTGCCAAAGCGGATAAGGAAGAGCCATAAAATTAAGCGAAGTCTGATAAAAAGCTTTCAGGATCTTTTTTATGCTTTCCCGGTTTTGTTTTTTCATTATTAAGTTACAGTAACCAACTTCGTCGAAAGTAATAATAAGAGAGTCTTTGGAAGCGGCTTCCACCTTGGCGTCTTCCATCATCAACGCAAATTTATGAGAAGCGGTTCCTCTCGTACTCTTTATCATTTCCGGCCACTTTTCCAGAACGGCTTCCTTAAAAGTTTTAGAAGCGTTGTTTAAGACGTTTTCAACAAAGTGAATGTCATATGTTAAGGAGGAATCTTTTTCTTCTTCCTCTTCAATATTTTCTTCTTCTATATCATCATCTTTTTCATTAACCGGTTCTTCTTCGGGTTTTTCTTCTTTAATTTTTTCTTTAACTATTTCTTCTTTAACCGCTATTTTTTCCGGTTCCTTTACCGGTTTTATTTCTTCTTTCACTTTCTGATTATCTTCAGCCAGTTTTTCTTTCTGTTCGACAAAAGATCTAACTTCTTCTCCCGGATCCGCCATTTTAATGAAAGCCAGTTCCAAATAAAGTCTTTGGTTCTGGGAATATCGCATTTCATTTTGGGTATCGGTTAAAATTTCAATATATTCATAAAGTTTGGAGTTGGATAATTTTAAAGAAAGCTCTTTAAACTCGATTGAGTCATAGCCGACTTTATTAATCGTAATGCCGACATTTTTAATAACAAGAATATCTTTAAAGAAAACAATAAGTCCATATAAGATTTTCGGTATTTCTTTTCCTATTTTAACTAAAGAATCCAGAAGAGTAATCGAACGAAGAGAATCGTGCTGCACAATAGCGGTAGCGATTTTTATCATGGTGTCGCTTGACAGTTTTCCCGATACTTGCAGCACATCGTCAAGTGAGATTATTTCATTAGTAGAATATGATTCGCTCTGATCTAAAAGAGAAAGTGCGTCCCTCATTCCGCCTTCGCTGACTTCAGCCATTAAATTTAAGGCTTCATCTGAAGCTTTAATATTTTCCATCGAACAAATGTCTCTTAGTCTTTTTACAATTTCTTCTTGTGAGATAAGATGAAAATCAAAACGCTGGCATCTAGATTGAATTGTCGGCGGTACCTTTTGCGGTTCAGTCGTGCAAAGAATAAAAATTACGTGTTTCGGCGGTTCTTCTAAAGTCTTAAGAAGCGCGTTAAAAGCTTGGTTCGTAAGCATGTGCACTTCATCAACTATATATACCTTGTATTTACACATGCTAGGAAGATATTTAACCTTGTCTCTTAATTCTCTTATCTCATCGACTCCGTTATTGGAAGCGGCGTCAATCTCGATAACGTCTGATATCGATCCGCTGGTAATGCCCTTACATACATCGCATTCGTTGCAGGGTTCTCCGTCTTTTAAATCAAGGCAGTTGACCGCTTTCGCAAAGATTTTGGCGATTGATGTTTTACCGATTCCTCGCGGTCCGGAAAAAAGATAAGCATGGGAAATATGGCCCTCAATCAGAGCGTTTTTTAAAGTCCTGGTAATATGATTTTGGTCGGAAACATCTTCAAAGGATTGCGGGCGATATTTCCTATATAGGGCTTTATAACTCATCTTTTCCCTTCTTTACCTTCTTTTTGGCTTTTTTCTCCGGTTCTTCTTTTTTCGGAGGTTTAACTAATATTTTCTTTTCGGTGAAAGTTATCAGGTATTCCACTGCGTCCCTTTCTTTCGTACCTTTTTCGAATTTTCTTAATACGAGCTGATAATTATGATTATCATCGGCTCCTTTATCATAGATATAATACAGGGTTTTAATGCATTCTTGGAATTTTGCGTTTTCTCTAAAGTGTCTGTAGTCTTCGACATTAAACAAATGTGTACCATTAAGTTCGGTGCCGATGGAGTCAACAAAACTTTCGTAGACTTCACTTTCTTTTTGTTTTTTCCCTTTAAGTTTTCCGGTTGAAAAATCAATAAGCCAGAAAATAAGGACCAAGGATGCCGGCATAACAATAATAGCGGCCCAGTCAAGAAGATAAGGCCCTAGAATAAATGTTTTGCCGCTATATAAAAAAATAGAAAATTCGGTTGACCATATTCCGCTTGTTGTAAGAGAGTTATAGACGAGATATGTTCCTTTGGCGTGAGATACTATACCCAGGATAAACATAAAAGCAAATAACATTCCGAATACGGCTAAATAATATGCTGGAGTGCGTTTTTTCATACTGAAACCTCACTTGATTATACACTATTTATTATACATTATGATATAATATTTTGGGTGATTTTATGGTGATTGACGATACTATTTGCGCTGTTTCAACAAATCTTGGGGAAAGCGCAATTAACATTATAAGACTTTCCGGAAATGACGCAATTAAAATTGTGTCTTCCGTTTTTTTAGGTGCCGATCTAAAAAATGTTGAGTCTTGGACTATTAATCATGGCTTCATTATAAATGATTTAGGGGAAAGAATAGACGAAGTTTTAGTCTCCATTTTTAAAGCCCCAAGGTCATACACCAGAGAAAATGTCGTAGAAATAAATACCCATGGCGGCAACTATGTAACATCTAGAATTCTATCGTTAATTATTTCAAAAGGCGCCAGACTTGCAGAGGCCGGGGAATTCACTAAAAGAGCTTTTTTAAACGGAAGAATTGATTTAAGTGAAGCTGAAGCCGTGATGGATGTGATTTCTGCCAGAAGCAAGAAAGCTCTTGAAATCGCAAACAAGGAATTAAGTGGCAATACTCATCAGTTTATTGAATCTTTAAGAAAAGAATTAGAAAGTCTCCTGCTTCTAATTACCGTAAATATTGATTATCCCGAATACGAAGACGAAGTTAAAATAACTGATAACGAAATAGTAAAGACAACTTCTTCTTTAATCGAGAAAATCCAAAAAGCTTTAGAAGAAGCGGAAAATATGAGAGTTTATCGAGAAGGAATCAAAACTATTATTCTCGGTAAGCCCAACGTCGGAAAATCCAGTCTTCTAAACGCTCTTATCAAAGAAGACAAGGCAATAGTAACTAATATTAGCGGTACCACGAGGGACATCGTTGAAGGCGAAGTGAATATCGGCGGTATTATCCTTCACTTAATCGACACGGCGGGAATAAGACAAACCGATGACCCGATTGAAAAAATTGGCATCTTTAAATCCATCGAAAAATTAAACGAAGCCGAACTTGTTCTTCTCGTCTTGGACCATTCGCAAAAAATGAGCGAAGAAGATAGATATCTTCTTCAAATGACCCAAAATAAAAAGAGAATTATTCTTGGAAATAAGACCGACCTTAATAAAGAAAAAATCGAAGAAGTGGAAACTCTTGATGTGTCGGCCTTAACTAAAGAAGGACTTCCTCTCTTGGAAGAAAAAATAAAAGAAATGTTTATTAATGAAGAAATAGGCGACTCATCCGGAGCCTTCATTTCTTCATCCAGACATATATCTTTATTAAATAAGGCACTCCTAAGTCTAAAATCGGCTAAAGATGCGGCTATAAATAAAGAATATGTCGATATGGCGATGATTGATTTAAAAGATGCCTACGATGTTTTGGGGCTTATTACCGGTAAAACAGCTTCCGACACCCTGATTGATGAACTTTTTGCGAAGTTTTGTCTAGGCAAATGAAATAGTATCTTTTTATGATATAATTAAACTACTATATAATGTGAGGTTATTTTATGAGCATGCATGCCGGATTTATGAAAAGGTTTATGGCCTGCCTTGTCGACTTGACTCTTATCATCACGATTACTTGGCTTCTATATCTTTTCCCGTTTCAACAAATTATAGGAAAAAGAATTGATGAAGATTACAAAACCAATATCAAAGAGCCGTATGACACCATATCCGAGAAATACAGCGGCACCACCAGTTTTCTTGGCACTTCAACAAACGGTCTTTTCGGTGACCTTCAGGATTTATATTCCGCGGAAGCTATGAGTGAGACCGAGTTTGCTTCTTATAGAGCAAATACCGCGACGGCGTTCGCTTATCTTATTAACAGTAGCGAAAACGGTGTTTTAGATACGTTTATGGCTGATTTAAATACAGCATACGACGCGGGAGTTTCATATGAAGATCAGTTTTATTCAAAACTTTATCAAATTTATTCCTATATAGATAATGCCTATGCGGTAAGATCTAATTTCAAAGAAGACGAATCATATATAACTTATGCTTCTATGGTTGAAGCTGGGTTAATTACCGAGGATGAACAGTCAGCTCTAGAAGACGCATATGATGAAGCCCTTCTAGCGTCTTATCTTTCCCAAATGGAAATAATCGTTAGCGCCCTTAAAAACTACGCTGCGTTAAATGCGGATATGGATATTGAATCAACTCCGGTTTATAAAAATGCCACTTCAAGAATTACCAGCAACAGCACCGTAAAAATTGAAGACATTTCTTCCACTGTTAATAGTGAAGATCTTCAGTCTTTAATTGATTTTGTGAATGATTACTATGCCTACGAAGTAGCCGTGACTGCCGAAGCGAAACTCGGAACCGCAACCGATAGCGAGAATAATATATCGGTTAATGTAAATCAAGAAGCATATTATGTCTTCTACTATGATCTTGTGAACCTGCAGTTTAAGGAACAGATGCCTTATTATGTTCAGGTTTACACACATATGATTTACGCGATTATCTACGCTCTTTCAATGTTTACTCTTCTCCTTTCCATCTATACCGTCTCCATGAGAGGCTATACTCTTGGAAGAAGATTAATTAAGATTAAGATTGTTGGACTTCACGAAAAAGATAAGGTAAACCCGGTTTTAGTTTTATTACACGATGTGCCTTTTAGAGTATTATATATAATTCTCTTAAGTTTAGTATCTTTACCGGTTGCCGGGATTGTCCTCTTGGTCTTCACGATTGTTGATGCCGTAATGGTTAGGTTCACCAAAGATCATAAGACAATTAGAGATTATCTCTCTGGAACTAAAGTTATTTCAGCAGAAGCATACTAAAAGCCGCATAAAGCGGCTTTTCTTATAAAAAAGGTAGATTAATATTATGAGAAAAGTTAAAATTACCATCGTCTCGTCTTCTTGCCGAGCCGGTCATCACAAAGAAGGTGAGGTATATATTGTAGAAGATATGTGCCCTTCTATGTGTCATGAATTATGGAATGCCATATATCCTTCCGTTTATACGCTTTTAAACGGCGGAGAACTTGATTATAAAGACGGAAAAGCCAAGTGCTTCGATATGAAATGCCCCGATGAAGGAAGAGTTATAGTTCACGGGGAAGTAATTGAAGAATAAAACTAAAAAAGCTTGCCATAAGGCAGGCTTTTTTAATGTATTACTTTATTCATCTAGTTCTTTTATTCTTCTATATAACGTCCTCTTGGAACCCAAGCCGCTTTTTTTAACCGCTTCGTCGATGGTAATAATTTTGTTTTTATATTGTTTCCAAATTTCTTTTAAAACAATCTTGGAAATCTCTTGTCTTTTTCTTCCTATGCTTTCGGCACTCTTTTTGCCATAGTAATTAGAAACACAGCCATAAAGATATAAATAATTTTTTATTAAAATAGTTCTGTTTTTTTCGTTTATTTCAATATTGCCTAGATAAAAATTATTTCTCGTAGCTAATTTTTTTAATATATGAGGAACAATTTTATATAAGTCATGGTTAGAATTTAAGGCAGCCTCTTTTTGATTAAAAAAGGCGCTGCTTTTTAAATATAATTTATCCCCTCCATATGTTTTAGGTGAATCAAGAAGGAGAAGAAAAGGATTATAGTAGTTTAAGCCGCTTTCTTTTAATTCTTTTTGTAAATTTACTCTGTTTTTAGGCGGAATCCTTTCGCTCACAAAAACAGGAGTAAGATTTGTCCTATAGTATTCTTCTCTTCTCATAGTTAAATCTATTCCCGGTATTTCTACGAAAACTAGGGCATCAAGTACGTCGTAAAAAGGGTAAAAGATATATTCAAACTGTTCATCTTCAAATTTATTATATACAAGCTTCGCTATTTTGAAGTATATCTCATCGTTGAATTTATAACTTATATAGCCCCAGTTGGAATAAATTATTTTACCTTCTTTAATTTTTTCTGAATATTCATTCATTTTTTACCTCCAACTTGTCGTAAGATGATTTGATTATTTTTTGAAAACGAGATTCCACAATAAATATATAAAATCTTTTTTGAGTTTCACTAAGACTATCTTGACTTAAAATATAATTTTTAATTTTTGTTGGATCATACCTTTTATATATTCTTGATAGTGCTTTGTTGCACTCGTCAAAAGCAAGACTGTTTATAACTTCATAATATGAACTTTTTTTATTATTTAGTTTAATTTGCGAGGTTGGATATTTATATATCATGCCGTCAATTACATCATCACTATTCATTGCTTCTTCCATAAGTTCTTCGGTGTTTCTTCTTGGAAAAAGGGAAGATCCGTTGTCAAATACAGGAGCTAGTCGATATTTATTTTCTTTTTTAATAAAGCCCCAGTTAGCGCCATGTCTATCAAAATTCCCAAGCAAGGCATCAATTATGAACATATTCCAAAATCTATCTATTGTTTCATTAACATCGGCAATTTTTGCATTATCCTTTAGCATTGCAATAATATCTTCATACGAATACTGATAAAGTTCTTTATCCCTCTCTAAAGATGATTCCCCGACGCCGTTAAACGGGATAAAAGAATCGTTATTTTTATTAAAATCCTTACATACAACAACATTTTCTCCTTTATATGTCCCGAGGGCAGTAATCTGTGCTTCTTCTCCCAACAAATTAAAAATTCCCGATCCTAAATGCTCAGATATATGGTTATTTATATATCCCGATTCTGAATTCTTTTGAAATTTTAGAATGTAGTCTTCACTATCAATGGTAATTCCAATTTTTCGTTCCGAACCTGTATATATTTTATTGTTTTCGTCATAATTGCTGTAATCTCTTGTCATTTGTGTCAACTCCGTTATTTAATTTTGGCACAATAATAATAACATAATCATAGATTTGTGTCAACTCCGTTATTTAATTTTGGCACAAATTATTATAATAAAAATAGCCTTTGATAAAATGTCAAAATAAATAAGATTGTCATACCAGATTAAATTATTATTGAAACCAAAACTAACATACTGTATAATTCGAAATGGAGAGGATAGATATTATGGATGCGTGCATTGCTTTTTTCTTTGCCCTTTTGTCTTCGGTTCTTCTTTACGGACTGGGATATAGAATAGATATTTCAACAAACAAACAAAGCGGAATCTCTAAAAAAATGAGACTCTTTTTCTTTTTTGAAAACAAAAATAAAAGAGAAAGATTCTCTCTTCTGGCAATTATCGCAGAGAGCCTATCTTTTGTTCTCTTTCTATTTTCTGTAGTAGTTTTTATCTTATATTTTATAATTCATACAGAAACCTTTTCTTTTTGGTTTTTTGTAATGATGTTTTCTGTTATTGCTCTTGTAATCGTTGTCGGCATCGCCGACATGATATATGAATTTATTAAAGAAATTAAAAAAGACTGGGAGAGAAAAGATGAATAAAAGGGTATGGATTTTTGGCGGTCTGTCGTTTTTGGGAATAGTATTAATACTAACGATCATATTCGGCCTTATTTTTGCGGGCGGATATAATAATTTAGTCGATAAAGATGTCGATGTCGATAGTGCGTATGCTCAAGTCGACAATCGTCTTATTCAAAGACACGCGCTTATTACACAGTTAGTTGCGGTTGTTGAAGGGCTCACAACCGAAGAACAGGCTATTTATGCGGCGATAACTTCGGTGAGAGACGCCTATAGCGGAAATGACCCAATCACGGATGATGTCAACGAAACGGAAGCTTTTAATAACTTTCTGGCTATCGTTGAAGACAATATAGAAATAGTATCCGACCAAGGATATTTGAATTTAATGGAATCAATAAGTCAAATGGAATCGGCTCTGGCAATCGCAAGAAAAGATTATAATGACGCTGTTGCGGCCTATAATGCCGGAGTCAGAAGATTTCCAAATATTATCTTCGCTCAAATGTTCGGCTTTGAAAAAGCGAAAGAATACTGGTCGAAAGACGACACAAATAATACCGTTCCTTCAATTGATTTTTCTAATTAATTATGAAAGGAATAATTAAAGTCATAAGCATTTTGGGGTTTGTGGCGATTATTATTTGGTATTTATTTATTTTTCTTTCACCCAGAGATTATAAAAAACCCAGTAAGGAGTTCTACGTTAACGACTACGCTGGCTTTTTTTCGAGCGCTTCAAAAGATTATCTAATTAATGATGCTTCATACTGGTTTAACTATACTGAAGAAAATAGTGATTTAGGCGGATTTCAAGCTGTAGTTCTCACCTATCTAATTGAAAATGATGAAGATATGGCATTATATGATAAAACCGAAATATACAGAGATTGGGGAATCGGCGAAAACGATATGGGGCTTCTTATTCTTTGTTTTTTTAAAGAAAATGATGACCTATCTTTAAGTCTTGCTGGATTTGAAATGGAGATTGGATACCGGGCCGAAATGTATTTAACTCCCATAACTCAAAGAACGATATACGATAATGTAATGGACAGTCATTATAATATGGAAGTGGTACTTGTCAATTTATATTATGACTACACCGGTGAAATACTGGATAAAGCTTATAACATATCTTCTTCGCCTTTTGATCAGGATGAATATGAAGATATGCTTATTAATTATGATGGAAAGGCTTATGGAGAATCAGTACCAATTGATAATCTGACCTATCTTTTTACCAAAAACAGTACTTTTTTTGATAAGTTCAAACCGGTAATTATTGTCCTCGTTTTCTTCTTTACCGGCGGTATAATAACTATTTTTGCTGGTAAAGGTGGAAGATCCGGCGGTATTGGATTAAAAAGAAGACATTAATTAAAAAGTCCCGTTCAATTTGACGGGACTTTTTTTATAATTTTATGAAGCAGTTTTCTTCGGCTTTTTGATTTTTGGGACTTTTGGTTCTAAGGTAATATCTCCCGCTTTGATTAAAGCGAATTTAGAAGTAAGCGGTCCAATCATTTCAAACACTAAGGTCGCAACTAAAATGATGGCGAGAATTTGGGAACCGGTTTCTCCGCCTAAAGATCCATAAGCCATCCTTGCCATACCGATAGCGACACCCTCTTGAGGCACGAGCGCAATACCTAGATTCTTTATAATGTTTTTGGGCTGTTTAGTCATCATAGCCCCGGTAGAGGCACCGACATACTTGCCGCCGATTCTAAATATTACATATAATATTCCCGCCACGCCGATAACCGGAATAACGGTTAAATCAAGCTCGGCACCGCAGATGATAAAGAATACCATAAAGACAATCGGAGTCCATCTGTCCATTTCATCGAGGATATAAATCGCATCTTCTCTCATATTGCAGAAGACGGCTCCTATCATCATACAAATAAGAAGTGATGATAATTCAATTTTATCTTGAAGCAGTACCGCAAGACCTACCCCGATAAAGATGACGGTAATCATTAAAATTAGTCTGTTGGCTCTTGAATGGAACCATTTGCAGGCCAGAGCCAAAATAGCTCCAAGAGCGGCTCCGATTGCTAAAGATAAAAAGACTTGAAGGAGAGGTAAAAGAAGCAAACTTGCAGCGGTAATTTGAACGCCAGGATTAACTAAAACTTTCGCAATCTCGAAAAGAATCGAGAAATAAATAAGTCCAAAGGCATCATCAAGACCCACAACATATAAAAGGGTATTAGTGAATTCCCCATGAGCTTTGTATTGTTTAATAACCATTAGTGTGGAGGCTGGAGCCGTAGCGCAGCCCATCGCTCCTAAGAGTAAAACGATAGGAAGATTTTGTGCTAAAGTTCCTTTTATTGAATAATAAATAGCAAGAGAGCCGGAAATAAAGATTAAAGCACAAGTAGCTTCCATAAAAGTAATAAAGATGATTTTGCCGCCAACTTTCTTTAAATCTTTGAATTTAAATTCCGATCCGATAATAAAAGCAATAAAGCCTAATGCCACATCAACGACGATGCCAAAACCTTCCGGATCGTCTAAAAAACCCATATTGTCTCCGAATATCAAGTGCAGGATAGGACCTAAAATAAGTCCCACCAAAAGATAGCCGGTAACGTTTGGGAAACGTATCAACTTCATAAGGCGGGTAGATAAAAGGCCCGCCACTAAAACAATGCCTAGCGTTAAAATTGTATTCATATTCTCTCCCTTGATTTAATTAAATACCATCTACCGTGTCAACAGGGATTGAATACATAAAACCTTTGTTAGTTAAATCTCCTACAACCTCTTTAACAAGTTCAAATAATTGTTTAATTTCCTCATCATTCTTCACAACGATATAAAGCATCGGTCTTGATGTCTGCGGATAATTGACTACTTTGGAAAATCCGCCGAAGATTGGACCTTGTTCGGTATCGTAGGTGATAAGTGCATTTTTAGTACTCATCGTTGGAAGAACCGAACCGTGAAAACCGTGTTTAGAAATGTTCTTGAGTATTTCAGGCATATACTGCCCTTCAGTTAAGGTTAGAGTAAATAATTTCATAAGATACCTCCAATTTGCTCTCCACTTTCAATTATAGTCTTATCTCCACAAAAAACAAGTTGAAGAAACCGCTTTTATTATGTATAATAAAAATGCTTTTGCGGAAACGTATCGAAGTGGTCATAACGGGCCTGACTCGAAATCAGGTAGTCCTTCTGGGCTCGTGGGTTCGAATCCCACCGTTTCCGCCATCTTAAACAATTAATGTGATATCGATTGGTATCACATTTTTTTGCATAAAATGGCGCTAGATAGTGGCTTTTTTAGTTAATTGATAAAATTGATCGTGTTAGGATCAATGTTTTTATGTCTTTTTTAGATAAAAATAGGGCTCGCTCGCTAAATGGATTATGCTAGGAGGTGCATTTTGCATCAAGTATATCGTGCAGTTCGATTTAAAAATTCCACCGATTTAGCCGGTGTTTTTTATTTTCGTATAATATCTATATGGTAAACATTATGACAGATAAAGAATTATTAGCCGTACCCCCAAATCTGTATTTAACCAGGAGGAGGGGTATTTTCATGAAATACACATTAGAATGCAAACTTGATTGTTTTAACAACTATAAGGAACGAAGTAAAAATACCGAAAATCGGTTTTATCACTTGGCAAATCAAAAATGAAGATACTGCAAGATGCGTAAAAGACGCTGCAAGTGTTGGTTATACTCATATTGATAGTTTAACAGAGAAATAATAAACACTCGGAACGAAATTGACAAAACACTCGGAACGAAATTGACAAAACACTCGGAACGAAATTGACAAAACACTCGGATTAAGTTATAATAAAAACGAGAGGTAATAAATGTGAAACTACTGGGTTATAAAGATAGAATAATAGATTCAAAACTTAAAATATATCTTGAGTCGTTTGGCGCTGTTTTAATCGAGGGACCAAAGTGGTGTGGTAAAACTTGGACAGGTAAAAACGCTGCCTTGAGTGAATTTATGGTTGCTGATCCAAAAGGAAATTTTAATAATAAAAAGATTGCTTTAATTAATCCTGAACTGATATTAGAAGGTAATGAACCTAGATTGGTCGATGAATGGCAAGAAGTTCCTTCAATTTGGGATGCTGTAAGGGGCTTAGTTGATAAGAATCCCCAAAAGGGGCAATTTATTTTGACTGGTTCATCTTCAGTAAACAAAGACACATATATTCACACCGGTACTGGAAGAATATCGAGATTAAGAATGAGGCCAATGTCATTATACGAAATTGGCAAATCAGATGGTAAGGTTTCTTTATGTGATATTTGTTATGGCAAAACTAAAGATTTTTTTACTGGTGATGTTGAATTAGATAAGATTATTGACTATATCCTAGTCGGCGGGTGGCCGTCTGCAATGAACCTTAATACAAAATATGGCATCTTAATTCCTAGAGAATATGTGAAGTCGGTGATAGATGAAGATATATTTAAAGTAGATAGTATTAAAAGAGACAAGCATAAAGTAGAATTATTACTTAGGTCTTTATCTCGCAATGAATCAACGACTGTTACAAATGTTACATTAAAAAAAGATGTTACAGCTAAAGATTTTAATGATATAAATATTGATACAATAACTGATTATTTAAATTTATTTGATAAACTTTACTTATTAGAAAATATTCCTCCATTTTCAACTAATATACGTTCTTCGCTTCGAGTTAAGCAAAATGAAAAAAGACATTTTGTGGATCCATCATTACCTTGCGCATTTTTATCGTTGACTAAAGAAAAATTATTGGAAAACCTTGAGTTTTTAGGGTTTTTATTTGAATCATTAGTCGAAAGAGACCTTTTAACTTACGTGGATTCATTTAATGCTAAACTATTTCATTATCAAGATTATAAGAACAATGAAATTGATTCAGTTATTGAGCTTGAAGATGGCGAGTGGTGTGCAATTGAAATAAAACTTGGAGCAAATCAAATAGAAGAAGCGGCTCATAACTTAATTAGAATTAATAACGATATAAAAAAAACCGGAGGAAAGCCAGCTAAAACATTATGCATTATTTGCGGGCTGTCTAATGCGGCATATAAAAGACCTGATGGTGTTTATGTCGTCCCAATCACTTCATTAAAGAACTAATCTTTGCTATACCCATATACTTTTTGTTTATACCTTTGTCGGTTAAAATCTTTCACAGTTTTTAAATTAGAAGAGGAAGTAAAAACAATAGGAGAGGACAAAACAAGGAAATATGAGTTTTATTCAGGAAAAGCTTATTAATTTAACAATTGGTGTTTCAAAAGAATACCGGCTTATTCAGTTTAGCGATGTTCACGCAGTGACTTGCCGTTGTTTTGAGTCTGCCGAAGCAATAGAGAAGGCTATAAAACATGAGAATTTATGGATGAAACAGCGACTAGATTTTGCCGAACGTTTTAATGAAAACTACGATTCTCGCTTTTTGCTTTCGTCTCTTGATTGTCTCGACCGTTTAATCAATTACTGTAACAAAAAACGGCCTGACCTGGTTTTGCTGACTGGCGACATAATTGATTACTATAGTGAAGCCAACCTCGATCTTTTGCATCGATCAGTAATGAAATTGACCAGCCCTTATCTTTTTTCCCGTGGAAACCACGAATCACCATCCGATAAATTTAAAGAAATGTGTCATGGGAAAGGTGATTTTAACTATTTTGATTTTGGTGAATTTCTTGTTGTATCTATTGATAATGCGGAAAGAACGATTAGCCAGCTACAAGTTGATGCCTTAAGAAAAATGCTGGCTCTAAAAAAGCCAATGATATTTATGATGCATGTTCCAATTGTGAATGAATATAACGAAGAAGAATTTAAAAAATTAGATGCCTATTATTCAATACGAGCATCAGGTTGTGACGAGACAACAAAAGAATTCATTAATCTTTTGTGTTCAAGCAGCGAAGTAAGGGCTATTTTTTGTGGTCATACCCATGGTGCCATTTATTCCTTGGTCGCCCCAGGAAAGCCTCAATACTGTTGTTCTAGCGGACTCATCGGTAATGTAAACATGATTATAGTAAGATGAAAAATATGGTAATGACTAGGCAAATATTGAATACTATAGTAAAGTTGGCTTTAACAAAATCAGCGGATATTTTTAAACTCATCTCGAATAGAGTTTGTTTACCATTATAGTAGTTAAAGTACCAGTCTTCTTTTTCCATGTTGGGAAGATAAGTGTAATATATCACGCCAAGATAGAAATGAAAGCGTATTTTTAAATAGCTAAACAATTTTAGTTTCTTTTCTTCGTTTCGTACTTAGAAAAGATGCTTTCTATTGCCTTTTTTAGGGTTTTCTATCGTTTAGCGCGTAACGATAATTTCATTAATTCCGGCAGCGAGAACCGATTTATATTTTCCATCTGTTTTTGAGATTTGTACTCCGTTCACAGTAACTGATGAATAACTTCCATCAAGGACAAGGGATCCGCCATCTATGTCACTCTCAATGGTGAGTGAATATATAGAACCAGACTTATTTAAAGTTACACTTATATCTTTTTCGTCTCTAACTTCTACTCCCATCTGAAAAGAATCTAGAATCTCGAGGTCAGGTGATATTACAAAAGTGGCGTAACCGCTTGATGTTGGAGTGATTCCTGCAATATACTTCTTCATAAGAACAAGAGGTCCTCCACTCCAAGCGTGATTTTTCGTTCCGACTGACTCATCCCACGACTCCCAAAGAGTGGAATAATCAGAGCTTACCATACCCTGATAGACTTGTTTCATACGAGTTAGTGCATCACTCCCTCTTCCCATCATGAAAAGAGCTTCCTCAACGTACTTCTCCATATATGGAGAACTGTTGTAAACGGAAGTGAGGACTGATGCAATTGAATCATATTTATCGTTTGAAGCAAGACCGGAAATTACCGCAAGGGCGTTTGCCCTATCATCCGGATTTTTTCCGGATTTATAGGAGCCATCAACCCAGAAGGCTTCATTAAAAGCTTTTTCGAGTTTTTCCATTCTTTCCTCACAGAATGAGATATCGTCTAAATCATTTTTATATTCCGCGAAGGATTTAGCGCAGGAAAGAGCCATATAGTACCAAGCATTTTCCATAACGGTAATGTCTTGATTGTTTCCCCAGTCTCCCCAGTCCCAAGAGCCGCTTCTATGAACCACAAGACCCGATTCATCCAGAGAAAAAACTTTAAGATAATCTAAAGTTAGACTATAAATTTCATTAAACACCGAGTAATCCCCAGTATAGAGAAGATAATTTTTCATCATCGTAATGGCCGCTAGATTTTGTAGAGGGAGTTCAAAAGCATCAATTCCGTCCGGTGCAACGGTCTGGAAAACACCATCCGTATGCCTCCACCCATAAAGAGTTAATATCGCCTTTTTAGTTAAAAGAGTTGCGTTTTTATCAAGTGAATAATAGGCCATTTCGGATTCGATTACCGCGTCTCCTATCCACTGGGCTCTTTCCCGATCCGGACAGTCCATATAGTTGTCACGCATGGTAACTTTAAGAGTGCTTAGAGATTTCTCGTAAAGGGAGTTCATAAATTCGTCGGACGTCTCAAATTCACCTGTTTCAATAGTATAGTAACCGGACGCGCGGTAACCAATCTTGTTAATCGTTGTTCCTGCGGGAACGATGATGGTGAGGGTTTCACCATTTATCCAGTTATAGTCTTCAAATTCTTCCTCTCCTCCTCCTGTATGGAAGGTGTTTTTAAAAGAGAGCTTATAGTTTTCCGTATAGTATTTCATCGTTTTTCCGGGCTTGGTCTCTAAGTTGAAATAAGGAGTGAATTGAATGTTTTCCGGAAGATTCAAAACAATTTTTGTTCTCTTACTAAAATACATTCCCTCGTAATCTCTAGAATTAGTGAAGGATAGTATGTCAGAATATTCCTTTTCCGGAAGGATATTCAGATAAGTCGCACCAAAAATTTCATCAGCATCAGAAACAACTATCGCCTGATCCCATAAAACTGAAGAATCTCCGTTTATTTCTTTTAGGTTCAGCAAATTCTTTCCATAAATGTTGCTTGGGGATTCAGCAAGACGGTAAGTCGGCTGATCAGAAAAGTTTAGAGGGTCATACTTGTAAGCACTATATTCCATGGCTTTCCAAGTTGAATCGGATTTAATAAGGGTCTCACCCGCGAGACATTCAAAAATAAGACCTCCGTGTCCACTGTCTAAATGCGAATATCCGTTGTCGCCAAGATAATTGACGAGAATTGTTATTGTGTTTTTTCCCTCAACAAGATAATTAGAAAGGTCAATTTCGTCGTAGTAAGTAGAAGTTGTCGTAAGGCCTCTTTTGAGACCTCCTTCAAAAACCGCGAGGTTTCCATTCACCCAAAGAAAATAATGAGTGTCTGTGGCGCAATAGGCAATTGCCTCGCTAGCATCATCAATAGTAACGTCTTTTGTGAAGACGGCCCATTCTCCCTTGTGGGATTTTTTAACCCAAATCCAATCTGCCTGCCAGTCGTTCTTCTCATACGAATCGAGGAGGGTCGCTTCGGCATAATCAGTATGATAATGAAGGGACAAGGTTCCAAGACCCTGGTGTTTTCCGACCATTATCACAGTAATGGTAGCGCCTATCATTAAAACCAGCGCCAATCCTAGTATTATGAACAATTTCATCCGCTTTTTCATATCAGCCTCTTCCAATGAATCTAATAATTTCATTATAACATAACGTCAAAAGCCATTTCAAACATGCTTGAAAAAATAACTCTTTATTTTTTCTTCCTTTTTGATGATTCGTTTTCATCTCTAACTGCTCTTTTTGGTTATGAAATCAAGAATTCTCTATGATTTTCTTTTAGTATTAGTGAAGATGATTTCAATAAAAGCTCAACCTTCTCGAAAAGAGAGAAAAAACGTTTATAAAACTTAATATAATCAAGTTTTATTCAGTTTCTCTGGCGGCGCGAATGCTTCTATAACAAATGTTCGTTTAGAGACAAATTATGGTTTAGAATCAGAAGAAGCTTATACTTAAAGGCAGGAGATATGTTATACTAGAGTTAAATCTTGGTTCAAATAAAATTGATTAATGCAAAAAATCTTTACGGGGATTTGAATACTTATATGACCCAAGAAATACTAGCTAATCAAAGTTGGTAGCAAATAATAATTTGGAGAATTTAAATGCAAGAAAAAATAGAAACCATATTAAGAATCATAAAAGAAAAGTATAATCCTGTTTCCATTATTGTCTACGGGTCTTTTGCTGATGGATCAAATAATGAAAATAGTGATCTTGATGCTTTGGTAATTTCCAATGAAAACCAATCTATGCACGATGTATCTATACAAAACGGAGTTCAATTAGATGTCTTTGTAGAATCAAAAAGTTCTTTCATAGATTTCAATCTCGAGGATTACGTCCAACTTTTTAACGGCATAGTGGTTTTTGATACCAATGATTTTGGTAAAAAGATTATAGAGAAAGTTAATGAATACATTAATAGCATTCCCAAAAAGAATAATATAGAGAAAAAAGATGAAGTTGCGTGGTGCAAAAAAATGCTATTAAGAATCCAAAGAGATGATGTTGAAGGCCTATTTAGGTGGCATTGGCTTCTTGTTGATTCTTTGGAAATATATTTTGATTTAATTGAACAACCATATCGTGGTCCTAAAAAAGCTTTGCTTTGGATGGAAAAAAATCAACCGATCGCTTTTGTTCTTTTTGATTCTGCTCTTAGAAACATGAATATTTCATCGCTACAACAATGGATTGAGTTTCTTTCTAAAATTATATAATTGCTAAATTCCAAATAGATTATTAACCATATGCATAACATTGGTTGTAATATTCTTTTTATTATGGATATTGCTAAATAAAAAAGGGGCGGGATTCCGCTCCTTTTTTATCCTTTTATAAGATTAAGAATTATGTTCAAAATGAAAGTTTTTATTTGTAGAATAATATTCTTGAATATTTCAAGAAAAGGTATTTCCGGAACTTCCTCAGTTTCCGTAATATCTGCGTATATTACTTCGCTCTCTGGAGCCAGGTAATTTCCTTCATCCATTCCGTATATCGAGTATATAACATCAACCGGCTTGTCGTAACCAAGTTCTGCGTCCCTAAAATTGGCGCTCTCAATAAAGACGCTAACATCTTCCCCTTCAATAATTCTTTGGACAACACCTAATGTACAGTCTGCATAAGTATATCCATCATAAATCTTATTGGATACCATAGAATTGGTCACGTATAGTTGTCTTTTTCCTATCACAACTTCAATATCGTCGCTCACGATTTCTTCAGTAGAAGAATTAAAAGAAACGTTGATAACACAGTAATATGTACCAGTATCATCGCTGTTTTTTATCATTAAGAAACTGTAAGACTCAGAATAAATCTCGGTGTCTTCTTCTTCGCCTTTTTTATACCATTTATAGCCGGTTATTTCGGCTCCCGCATTTAAGCTTACTGATATTGAGATACTGTGTTCCTCACCATCATATTCACAAGAATAACCATTTGTTTCGAGTATCTCAATAGCGGATGCTTTCTCTTTATATATTTTTGAACCCCATTCCATAATCCACATAGCCGAGCTGTTAGTATAACCTTCGATGTTAGCTTGGACTATGCCATTGTCAATTACTATTTCACCGCCGGATTCTTCGGTATAGTACTTAGCGTTACTACTAAGCGAAACGCCGGTGTTCCCGAGAGGAGTGGAATATATTAGGGAAGTTACACCATAATCTATATAGCCTAAAGTTTGTTCATCACCGTCAATGATAAATATTTGTATTCTTTCAATAGTTCTATCAAAATAAGGTTTTCCAGATGCGGCGTTCCATGATTTGACGCCATAAAAATAATATTCATTGATAAAAGCGTTTAATGCTTCTACTAAAGAAGTCCCGGAATAATCCCCGATTGTAGTAGATGAAAGTAGTGTATACATTGTATTAAAAGGGGTAGTAGAACCAAATATATCAGGAGTGGTATTTGATAAAGAAGCACCGATTCCGTATTGAGCAGTCCCGCTGCCGTCTTCAGCACATCCGTTTTTATAGAAGCAGTTTTCAACTGTGCCTTCTGTGTTGCTGCCAACAATGGCTCCTGTAGATGCTCCTTGCGATTGTACGTGTGTGTCGTTATAGCAGTTTTTAACCGAGCCGGTATTATATCCGGTTATGCCGCCAACAAGGCCTGATGTATTGCTTAAAACATAAACACCCGAGTTGAAACAATTCATGATGGTTCCCATCAAGTTGTTTCCAGAGATGCCGCCCAAAGCCATCTTTCCATAGACAGATCCAGAGGTTTCAGAGTTAATAATAGAGCCCCAGTTTCTGCCGGAGATAGTTCCAACACCGCCTCCGCCTTCAACATAAGCTGAACTAAAACAATTTTCAATTATTCCTTTGTTTTCTCCGACTATTGAGGCAATGCAGGAAGTGTCGCTTCCGCAGATAACCATTCCTTTAACTATACGAACATTTACTATAGAAGCATTTTCGCTTGAAGCTCCAAATAAAGCCTGATAACTCATTGAGTTTTTTATAAACATTCCTTCTATTTCATAGTTGTTTCCATCATAATAACCGGAAAATTGCGATGTGGAATTTCCGATTGGAACCCAGAAGTTGCTTGGAGATGTTGAATGCCAATAATTGTATTGGCTAACATCGTTTAAATGTATTGAAGAAGTTTGTTTATAGTACGCCGTTTGATAATATGTATAGCCGGCATTAACATTCGAGGCTATTTGAGACAGATCCGCTGCCGTATTGATAATATAGGGATCATTTTCTGATCCAACTCCGCCACTAAATGAAGCGCTGTTATTTGCGGTAGTTCCTAGGGTTCCGTTCCATATAGTATCTTCAGCTGATGCCATTTTATTGTTTGAAAAAGCAAAACAAAAGAGCAGTGATAAAACGAAAAAGATTGAAGCAAAACAAATGCGGCGTGCTTTATACATACTTTTTCCTCCGGTGTGTAAAAGGCTGTTGATTTTTTTGTATTCAAAGATTTTGATATATTATGATGCTTTCTAGTTTTTATTATAACAAGCATCCGCTTAAATGGTCAACAATGAAAAACACCGATAAAATCGGTGTTTTTTAAAGTCATCTTTGTTAGTTAATTGATTTATGTTTTTTATAATTTTCAATTATCATTTTTTCCATCTGGTCCATACATGATTCAAAGGCAAATTTCTTAGTATAACCTAGATAGTCTTTAGATCTTTCACTCTTCTCTTTTGGGTGTTCTATCCAGTAGTCGATTTTTTGAGCCAGATCCTTGGGCGAATCTTTTTTAAATAAGTTTTTATCGTCAACCGCAAAATACCTGGTAGCCGATTTCGGCGAATCATTAATTACCGGCACTAGCCCGCAAGTAATGGCTTCTAGACAAGATATGGCTTCTATTTCAATACTTGATGGATGAACATATAAATCACAGGAATTAATCGTATTTACTAAATCCTCATGATTGAAGAAATTAATATACGGTTTATTTGTTAATGAGGAAGAAAGACGTCTTAGACCTTTTTCAGTCGGGCCGACTCCGGCAAATACTAATTGAATGTCTTTTTCGTATTTAGACATCTTTACCGCTTTAATTAAATATTTATGTTTCTTTTCTCTACTGAGCCTGCCGATAAATAAAATACCAATTTTATCTTTTAAGTAATCCGGTCTTTCTACTTCTTTTTTTACAAAAATACTATTTACTCCGTTGGAAATAACTTTACCATTAGTTTTCTTATTTATTGTTTTTTCAAAGGTATCTCTTATAAATTCGGAAGGATAATGAATGGCCCCGACCTTTTTATAGACGTGCCGGTAAAAATAATTGTAAATGGCCCAACTGGCAAAATGAGAAAACATTAAACCGAAGTGCGCCGTCACGTTTTCGGCTTGCGTATGAAAACCGGCCGTTATTGGAATATTTCTTTTAAGGCATTCTTTTAATGTAGCCTGACAAAGCGAGAAAGGAAGCATTATATGACAAGCATCAATCCCGTCTAAAGCTTCATTAATCACATTCTTATCCTTTTTAGCTAAAACTACGCCGTTTTTCTTTACATATTCATTAAAGATGCCAAAATTCAGGGTAGGGACAATATAGTAATCTTTTTCTCCTTTGTGCTCAGCATCCGGAGAGAGAATTCTAACTTCGTGACCTCTTTTTCTAAGCGATCTTATTAAATTCATTGCGGCAATAGTAGTGCCGTTATTTTCTGTTCCTAAGACATCAGATACAACGCATATTTTCATTACGCAAATAATCCTTTTCTTTTCCTATTTTATAATCTCATTTTTTCGGATTAAGAAGAGTTTTGCAACCTAATAGTAGGTTGAATAAAAAGAGAATAGACAAAAAGACGCCTTTTTCTTCTCTCTGTTTATGAGAGTAAAAGAAAAACGCCTTTTATGTGGCGTTTTTCTTTATTTCCCGTTTTTGATTTCTTCCAGTAATTCTTTTACTTCTTTTTCTCCGGAAATAAACAATTCCGCTTCTTCCGGATCAAGAACTCTAAGCAGTGTAACAAGTTCGCCAAAGTGAGTTTTTTCTTCGTCTCTGATATCGGCAATAACCTTTTTCGCAATCTCGTTATCGGTAGCCTGGACATGAGCGTCATAAAGATAAATGGCTTCAAGTTCTCCCGCAATATCAAGCCTAATAGCCTGAATTAATTCTTCTTTTGTGAGCTTTCTTTCGACGTTGCCGGCGAAAGGGTTGGCAAATGACGGCATAACTTAATCCTCCTTTTTAATGTATCTTCTGTTTAAATTATAACGGATAACTATCGTTCGCTCAAGCAATATGAAATACTGGGTTAGAAAAGAGTTAACTGAGAGTCTTTCTTCGGGTATTGTCTAAGATGAGAAAATATTTGGTCATTGTTTATAACAATACCGGCTTTTATACCTTCTTCTTTTACTATTTTAGAGAGGAAAGAATCATTGTCACTTAATACCTCGTATGAGTTCCCGTATTTTCTTATGTATTTTTCTTTAAGAGACGGGAAGTGCTCATCTAGTTTCTTATAGAAGTATTCTCTATCTCCTTCTCTTAAAGTGACGCCGGCGCCGAAGTAGATGATTCCGTATACTTTGGCTTTGATGCAATAGTCTAAAAGACCTCTGATGTTTTCTTCCGTATCATTGATAAAAGGAAGGATTGGAGAAATCCATACTACCGTTTCAATTCCTTCTTCGTTCAATTTTTTTAAAGTTTCAAACCTTTCTTTAGTGGTAGAGACATTTGGTTCTAGTATTTTGCATAAATCTTCATCATATGTGGTTAGAGTCATTTGAATAATGACTTTAGAATGGGAGTTTATTCTTTTTAAAACATCTAAGTCCTTAAGCACCAAAGAAGACTTGGTTTGAAGAGTAACACCAAAATGGTATTTATCGATTATCTCGAGGCATTTTCTGGTATATCCGATATTCTTTTCAATTGGGGCATAAGGGTCGCTCATCGAGCCGGTCCCAATCATGCATTTGTTTCTTTTCTTTTTTAAGGCTTCTTCTAAAAGTTCCGGAGCATTTTCTTTTACTTCCATGTCCGTGAATTCGTGGTCTATGTGGTAGCATTTGCTTCTGGAATCGCAATAAATACAGCCATGAGTACAGCCTCTGTATATATTCATTCCGTTTGATGTAGATAAAAGACCTTTGACTTTTGTATAGTGCATAATAAATATCCTTATTATAATTTTAGCGGAATAACCCAATAAAGAAAAATAAATATAAAATTAAAACCCGTCTTAGGCGGGTTTTAATAATTATTTAGTTATTCGTTTTCTGTGAACACAACACTTTCAATGCTTCCGGAATTAAAAGTTATTGTGTAATAGCCATCGCTTACGGTAATGGTATAGACGCCTTCAGATTCTGTTAAATCTCCGTTAGCGTAAGAATTTATACTTATATAGCCATCGTATATGGTATAAGTCGCAAGCGTTGCTTCATCTCCTGCTTTAGAAATATAAAGAGCGTAGAGTAAAGAAGATGATGACGGATCAGAATAATAATATGGTTCTTCTGGATTATAAATAGTGGCTTTCGCCTCATCTAAAACCGAGGATGATTGAAGACTAAAACAAGTATCTCCGTAAAGATAGAAATAATAATCGTTAAAGAAATCTGTGAGAAGAATTATGTTGGAATCAAAAGAGTCTTTTGTATATCCGCAAACATAGTATGTTTTTGAAGCGTATGTCGTGTCTCCCACAAGATAATACAAAGTGTCGTCATCGACTATGGATATTTCTATTCCTTGGCTATTTGTATATACCGCTTCTATTTCAGAGGAAGAATAGTCTCCCCAGTAAATACTTTCAACTGCGAGTGTATCTAGGTTGATCATTCTGGTCGCTTTTACCGGAATTTCATCGTTTGAATAGGTTTGAATCGCAGCTACAGAATCATTAATACTCACAAGATCAGCCTTTTCATAATTATATGAAACCTTGTTAAGATCGGAATAAATCTTTATAAAGCTATCTCCGGAAGTATATTCCGTATAGTAAAAATCAAAGTAATAATCTCCAACTTTAAAATTTAACGTTTTGTCTTCTGGATAAGTCAGAATTGTTTTATCTCCGTCTTTTTCGTATGTGCCAAAATAAATTACTGTATAAATTACGTCCGAGGCCATAATCTTACCCACAAAATAAGCGTCGCTCGAATTAGCGCTCATCACAAGCTCTGTGTTGATTGTGTCTAAATCATAAACGCTTGAACCGTCTAGATAATACTTGTTCCCGCCAAATATATATTTAATATTGGATGTTGTATATCCGGTTAACTCTATACTGTCTTCAAGAGAATCAACCGATAAAATGGCATTTTCGCTTGAACCCTCAACCGATAGAATGACGCTGTTGCCTTGCCAAGGATGGAAGGTGGCTGATTTATCGCCTACAAGAGCGGTTCCGTCTATGTTAAGTGTTATATTGGTTGTGTTATTGCCGCTAGCAAGAGTGTATTCCCCGGCATAGAATTCGTATCCAAAAATAAAATCTTCAATATTGTCGTTAATATAAACCGGAGAAAAGGTTTGATCATCATTTAAAGAGCCGGTAAAATATAATTCATTAACATAAGAGAATTTATATACAGAATCGGTTAACTGGCTTAATGTAAAATAATGTGAATCGCCAATTGCCACATTATTTTGTTTAAAAGTAACGGATGCCGACATATATTCCATATTGACGGTTATCTCATATTCATAGGAAACAGAGTCTATGCTAAATGAATAATAATACGGGACAGGGACTTCTTCCGTTGTTTTTGTGCATCCGCCTAGTGTAAAGCCAAAAAGCACTAATAAGACCATCGAGAACAAGTATAACAATGAACTTTTTTTCATAACTTCCTCCGTTTTTAGTGTTATTTTATTATGTGAATTCATTATGTGAATTATAACATTTTACAAAGTAAAAAGCCACAATAAAAAAGCGAGTGTCAAATTGCATAGGCACTGTGCACTTTTTTTACATATCATATTCATTTCTATTATCAATTATTGAAGACAAACGGAATAGCAGATACTGTTTATGGTATAATTTAGGCAATAAAACTTATGAATATAGATAAAAGAGAGGCGGCTATGATTATTGAAACCGAAAGATTAATTCTAAGAGAAATGAATCAAGAAGATTTTTCTTCTCTTTCTAGAATTATGCAAGATAGTGATACTATGTATGCCTATGAGTGGCCTTTTACGGATGAAGAAGTTGAATCCTGGCTCAATAAACAAATGAAAAACTATGAAATATATGGTTATGGGCTTTGGGCCGTTATCTTAAAAGAAACAAGTGAAATGATCGGACAATGCGGTCTAACTCGGCAAAAAATAAATGATAGAGTTGTTCTTGAAATCGGATATCTTTTTCAAAAAGAGTTTTGGCATAAAGGATATGCAACAGAAGCCGCGATAGCTTGTAAAGACTATGCCTTTAATAAATTAAATGCCAAAGAAGTTTATTCAATTATAAGAGAAACAAATACAGCCTCAATTAATGTAGCCAAAAGAAACGGCATGATTCTTAAAGAAAGATTCATTAAACACTATCGCGGTGTTGATATGCCTCATGTTGTGTTTTGTGTAGAAAAATAAATTATATCTTAATTGAATTGATTTTATCCTTTACGGTTGAGTATTCGCACATAGAAACTAATTGATTCAATCTATGCTTTGTTAATAAAAAATATGCCCTACTATTTTCATCTTTATTTATAATTAATATCGGCAAATTCATAATGTGGCCTTTTTGAATATTGTTAATATTCTTCCAAGGTACAGTATATTTTGCCTTTCCATAAAACAGCCAAGTTATGCCATTTTCATCTACAACTACTTTTCCAGATATAAATGAGGATGTGAAAAGGAACACTATTAATGTGGCAATAATTAAAGCAAGTGTAACAAGACAAATCCAGAAGGTTGTTTTATTATCCGGATATATTAAAACCAAAACATAAAAATCACAAAAAATAGAAGGATATAAAATAGTGGTCCTCCTTTAAAGAACACAATCTTTTTGAGAGGTTTTTTTTGCGGCTTATTATATTCGTTTTTAGTCTCTTCTTCTATGGCGCTTTCTTTCTTGTCTTTAAAAAGATCCAAGAAGAATATATCGAGAATAATCCATGCAATCGCATAGTCTATCAAAAATCTTATAACCAAATAGTCTTGTAGATTAGCTAAATATGTTACTAGGGTAATCAAAAGTATGGCAGCAAAAGCCGTTAGTGCCGCATATATAATATGTTCAAAAAAGTTTCTGCTAGAGAAAGAATTTTGGTTTCTTTCTTTGAAGTAATAAATTATAAAAGCAATTATGGGCCCAAATAGTGGGATAAGCATTAAAATCTTATATAGCCTTTTCACTAAGCGCCTCACCTTTTAGAAGTATACTACTGATCAGTTAAAATTCTTTTTATCTCTTTGCGCGAGAGAAATTTTTGTTTCTGTAAATCAATTATAGTTAAGAATCAATAAGTTTTGCGTCCAGTCTGTCAGCCATAAACTCAATATAATCGTCGTCTTTATACTCTTTGGGTAATCCGTTTTCAAAGTCATACTCAAGACTGATGGTAAAGCCGTAAATTGATACTAGAGATTTTTTTGCGTTTATTATTTTTCCTCTCAATTTGTAATGAAACCATCCTTTTTCTTTTTTTATTAATGGATGTTTATCTTTTTCTTCATTGATTTTCTTTATTTGGATACCTTTGTAACAAAAACAAAAAATAGTTGTGACTTCCATGCCGATTTTAGTTTTTTTGTTAAGCGGAAGCGGTAGAGATATGCACATACAACGCAGGTCATATTTTCCGTCTGTAATAATGTAATCTGCGTAATTGGAATCGTGTTCTGAAATTTTCTTTACAGTCATCCTTTCTCCAAAATTTAACCCATTATTGTAATGGCGATAATTTGTTTGGGCTTTTTCATCTATTATTTTTATATTGATTTTCCCGGATTCTATGGATTCTCTCAACCAGTTTGCTGCATATTTGACTTTTGAATCATATCGTCTGTCTGCACATTCAAATTCTTTTTCATAGTTTCCTACAGTATATCCTTGAGCATAATAATCATCAATAATTATAATGATTAATTTTTCGTAGCAACTCCACCTTATTCCTATTCCTGTATTTTCATTTTCCCATTCCATATAGTTCTCGCTGTGCGATTTTAAATTAAAATGATAAGGTATTGAGTATGTATTTTCAATAAATGAAAATTGCTTTTTTATATAGCGATATGTAACTATTCGCCCTTCTTTCTTGTATAAGAGTAGTAAGCTGACTAATATTAATATAAGGAGCGCAATAAGAGATATATAAGATAGAATCTTAATAAAAAGAATAAAAGATTCGTTGTTTACAACATTAAATCTAATTAATATTTTAGAAGTTCCACATAAGATAAAAGAAATAAAAACCGCAAAAACAAAAAATATGTAAGCATATTTGAATACCTTAGAAACTTTGGTTTTATTGCTAGAAAGAGAATTTTCTTTTTGTTCTTTATCGCTTTCCACTTCTTCTTTTTGGGAATTTTTCTTTTCTATTTTTACAACGAGCATAATAACCAATAAAACAATAGGGAATAGTATAAAACTAATCCCGTTCATTAAGTCTCTGGCCAATAATTGCTGTATGTTGTTAGAATCGATGACCCAAAGCGAAAAATCAAATAAAAAACAGGCAGCAAAAAAGATTAAAGATAGAAAAGTAAATATTGCCGCAAAGAATTTAAATGCGTTTTTCATGTCTTTTCTCCTTTTATGTATTTGTTCGTCTATAGAATCGTGTCTTTATAGATATATTTTATCATGTAAAACAAAAAGAGTTCGTCAAAATGACGAACTCTTTTTTATATAACAAATAATTATTTATATTTCCTCAATAATTAATATTCACATTCTGCATCTAAATCAACCAATGCTGATTTGGATCCATTTTTAACAGATTATTTTTGCCAATTATTTCAATATTTTTGTTTTTTATTATTTCCTCTAGCTCTTTTGATACCGCTATAATTATTGGCCTACCGTCTTTATTTTGAGTTTTGTTTGTTTCTGAAAATAATTTTTCTTTATCTTGTTCTTCGTTTGTAATAAATCTATACGAAATTGTCACTCCTCTATAGACTTCCGCAGCCACCACGTCAACTCTTATTACTTCTCTCCACAATACGCTTGCAACAACACCGGCGAGATTTTTAATGATTATATCGCCTTTGTTTATTTCACACCATTGTACAGAAAACAATGAATTGAAGAAAAAGAAAAGAGTAACAATGTGATAAAAAAGAGATCCATAAAAAAGGTTTATATTCAGAAAAAAAGACACCACTGAAAAAATAATATTTAATAATAAGAATATAGAAGTAAGGATAACTCCTCCTATAAAATATTTGTCTGGTTTTATTATCAGCATTTTATTCCACCCATTATTTTATTTTAATCTTCCCAGATTCTATGGATTCTCTCAACCAGTTTGCAGCAAATTTTACCTTTGAACTATATCTTGTGTCTATGCAGTTAAATTCTTCTTCATATTCTTTAACCAAATACCCTGGATTGTTGTAGTGGTCGACCTTTATTTTAAATACCTTATTAAAGACGTCCCATTTGATAATTATTTCGATTGTATCATTTTTCCAAGATAGCATATTATAGTCATATACCCTTGCCTTGTTGTGAAACGGAATTGAGTAAGTTTTTTGGATAAATGAAAACTGTTTTTTTATGTAGTTGTTTGATACTGCATGTCCCTCTTTTTTGTATAGAAGCAAAATACCAACCAATATTAATATAAGGGCCGCAATAAGAGCTACATAAGACAGAATATCTGTAAAAATAATAAAAGATTCGTTGTTTACAACATTATATCTAATTAAAATTCTCAGGATTCCGTATATGATAAAAGAAACAAGAACCAAAAGAGAAAGAAATATATAAACATATTTGAATGTCTTTTTGGCCTTCTCTTTATTGTTAGAGCGATCTTCTTCTTTTCCTGAATTGTTTTTTTGTTTTTTTAATATAATTGCAACAACTATTATAACTATGGGAAATAATATAAAACCAATATCGCCCATAACTGATTCTGCCGTTATTAATTGCTCTCCGAGGGGAACATTAAATGAAATCAGTAAATTAATTACAGCATAGATAGAAAAAAATAGTAAGAACAAAGCAATCAGTATTATCGCGAAATATTTAGATGCTTTTTTCATATCTTCCTCTTTTTTGTGTTTCTATAAAACATGTCTTTATAGATATATTTTATCACCTAAAACAAAAAGAGTTCGTCAAAATGACAAACTCTTTTCTGTAAAAAATAATTTAATAATTAATCATACTGCGTTACTATTGTTTCTTTTTTGGTGTCAGGATCATAAAAGATATAGTCGATGCTGTTAACAAATACATCATCAACATCTGCTGTTTGCATTTTAAATACAAGGGGTTTTCCATCTATTATTGGCCACTCCGGTTCCTGAAGCCATTTTGGATATATTTTATCCTTTTTAAATTCTTCTTTTATTCTGGCTTTGCACCATTTTATTTTTTCTTTTTTATTTATGTCTTCCGGAGCCTTTTTTAGTAGTTCTTCTATATAATTTTCATCCATTTGCAGCCAGGAGGGGCAAATATCATAAAACATGTTATACATAATAATATCAGCGTTTCTAGAAGTAAACTTTATTTTTTTTAGTGTAAGGTATATCTTACACACGCTGAAAATAGTTGCTCTAATCGCAAGCGAATCTAGCCTCGCTTTCTTTAACTGATTTAAATCGGGCTCAAAATAACTCCTGAGCGAATAGAGAGGTTCTCTTTTTTTAGCAATCATATCTTTGATTGTCGGGTCGCTTGTATATATACCCCAAAAACTATATACATCCATTTCTCCCTCGACAAATTTTTTAATTGTCTGAGTGGCCTGTTCTTTTCTTTCTTTTTTATCCTTGATTGCTTGAATTAATGATTTCATTAGAAATCTCCGTTTATATAATAGTTCCCCATCACATTTTTATTTTAAGGGATTATATTTTGTCTTTTATTTCGCCTTCTGGACATACTTTTAATATTTTGTTCTTCTGCTTTTTCATGATATGAAAATAATATCTTTCTCCGCTGTCTTCAAAATTAAAAACTAAAGAAGTCCTGCAAATGGGCATCAGTCTAACACTTTTGATTTCGCTCCAGGCTATTTTCCCAATACACTTTTTCCCTTTTTTCCATTTTATTTCCTTCTCGTCAACATATATTACAATTCTTAAAATCCAGCAAAGAAAAATAAGATAATTATTGAAACGCCTATTAAAAGAAAATTATTGAACCAGTTTGCCCCATATTGAATTAATATTATATCCGTTATAAAGATAGGAGCAGTTATTAATATTAAAGCGAAGATTAGAGTAATTATTAGGTATAAATTTTTTACAAATTTATTTTTTATTTTCAAAAATCTCCTTTTTTAGAACAAAGATAGCATTTTGTTAATTAAATAGCATGCGGCATCATACAGAGCTTCTGATGCTCCGGCTATAAAACCAGCTACAATTCGTAGTGCAACAATACTATCGACTTCCGATGCTGTGCTTGAAGCAATGCTTTTGCCGGCCGCACCAGATATGCCCGCCATTGATGAGGCAAGTCCGGCAAATATATTTAATTCTCCCATTATTATTGAAGTGGTTATTATAGAATCCCAATCCATTTGAGGTTTTATTGCTGTGCGACTGAAGTGCGTTTGTGGTATAGGTGCCAACTATATTGCCGCTAAATCCTCCAACAAAGAAACTGTTGTTCCTAATGAAATATAGCCTAGGCATGCCATATCGACTGTCTCAGTTGCCGCAGCAAAAGCAAGTCATCCAAGTCCAGCTCCGGCTGCACAATTAGCTCCGGAAACTAAACCGCCTATATATCCGGCGGAAAAATCACCTCTGTTTGCTTCACTCACATATCCATTTATTATTGAACCAGCGCCCGCACCGATAAGCATTCCTCCAATCACGGATAAGGTACCTGTTGCACATAAAATAACTCCAGTTACGATTAAACAAACACTAAGTGTAACGCAAACCCATCTTGCAATTTCACCATTTGGGTCATACATCATCACAGGATTGTTATGACAGTATGTATATAAATTTACATTTTCAAGAGTTGATGGATTTAAGTTTTGTATTGCATCGGCTGATATCCATCTGCAAAGTTTAGGGCTATAGTATCTTGTATTACAATAATATAATTCTATTTTACTATCGTAGTAATAGCCTTTATATAAATATGGGTTATATGTATAAATAATTCCTGCTGCGGTTGTGTTGACTGCGTTGGTTTTAGTAACCACACCCCAGGCATTGTAACTATATTTTACTACTGTATTTCCGGATTCATCCACTATTTCAATAATATTCCCAGTTATATCTCTTAAATAAAAATATTCAATTCCGTTATAAGTAAGTCCAATAAGCGTTCCTTCTTCATCATAGTTATAATAAAATATAATATGGTGAGTTATAACAAAAAGTCGGCATCGAATGCCGGCTTTTTAATGCACTAATTTATTTCATTGCATAAATTTTTATATCTTTTAAAATATTGGCATATTACGATAAAAATAGTAATAGGCGTCGTCGACGTCACCAGGTAAATTAAACCAATAAATATAGTATATCGTGCGCATTTCGTCATTGTAGCAGATGCAGCCATAGTGATCTTCGTAATCGGTGTAATCGTTGCCTTCCGCCGAAACAACTTTGATATAAGTGTCATTACTGAAAGGAGATGTAAATTCGTTGTAATAATTGTATTGCGATAGAACATCTGCTTTTTTTGACGAATAAAACTCATCAGGGTATGTTACTTCCACAAGGTAATACGAACCAAACGATCTAATGAGGGAAGTTTTTCTCGTGCTGTTGGAATAAATGAAATATATGCTTTCATAATCAGTAAGATCGCTGTATGCGGGTAGAAACATTGATGCTAGATCGCCATCTTTGAAATCGGCGTAATCGCCGCTTTCATAGTAGCCGACTCCCTCGCGCTCGACTGGCGAAAGACCAAAGGCCTGCCAGAGAGCAAAACAGTAATATGCTACTGGCAGGAATATAAAGACTGTAAGAAGCGTCCATGTTATAACACGTCGTTTGTTTATTCTCTTTTTTTTCATTAATATTTCTCCTAAAATAACTCAATTATTTTTTTTATTTGGCTTATTACCTCATCAATCCAAATACCAAATTTCTTAATAGCCTGCGTTTTCGCAGAAAATAATACGGGAACAATTTCAATAGAATATTTATGATAAAATTGCAATAACCAAGCATCCTCGTTCGTTCCAGCTCTTAACAAAGTTTGAACATAATCAAGACAGTTGTTTGATAAAAATTATATTTATCATAACTTTGACTGGCAGAATAAGCCAGAGCAAGAGCGAGGGAATCTGTGTAATCGCCAGTCAGATAGGTCTTGTCACATCCTTGCAAACCTAATAAGTTCTTTATGGTGTCCCACCAGGACCCAGTTTGATTTTCGAATCTGGCCCAGTCTGTATCGGTCATTTGTCTGCAATATACTCTTGCATTGGATACTTTATCCCCAGTAAATTCAGTAATATACCAAATACCATCTGCATCTTGAATAAGAAGAACGGCGTGCCCAAAAACGGGTAATCCCGAGTCAAAATTATAGTCTGTAATCAAAATTGCATCGTTTCCTTCCGTATCATATCCCATTACTGGATTATTGTTACAATAAGAATAAAGATTAGAATTTTCTAGTGTTGATGGATCAAGATAATCTATTGCGTCTATTGATATCCATCTGCAGAGTTCGGGACTATAGTATCTAGTATTACAATAATATAATTCTATTTCACTATCATAGTAATGGCCTTTATATAGATATGGGTTATAGGTATAAATAATTCCTGCTGCGGTTGTGTTTGCCACATTAGTTTTAGTGACTTTACCCCACACATCATAACTATATTTTACTACTGTTAAAAACTATTTATTATCAACAAATATTTTATATAAAAATAAATCAATATTATTTTTCTTCAAAATTTTCTTTTATTTTTGCGTATGCCTCGTTGGTTTTTTCCCATTCCTTAATGTTTCCTCCTCTATCCGGGTGTTCAGTTAAAAGCAATTTCTTATATGCCTTTTCCACTTCTTCCCTAGTGGCATCTGGAGTTAATCCCAGTCTTTCAAATAGGCCGCTGTTTATATATTTTTCTCCTGAAAATGTCGGATCTAAAAACAAAATAATCAGCAAAATGTTTTTGCTGCCGTCTTTTTTAAATAGTTCTTCAAATGTCTTGAGTCTTCTATTATATAAATCGCTCACGAGTTTCTTCAAAACTTCTTTATCGTTTACATCATTAAAAAGAGACAGTAAAGAGCCTGCCAAAGGAGAGTTCCAATCGTCTATAACGCTTTTAGTTGCGATACAAGAAATAGCATATATATGAATTTGTTCAGGTTCGCTTGGAAAGTCGGCAGTTGTATAATTGAATTCTTGATATCCGGCTTTATTTGCGGCTTTATCGTTGCAGAGCAAAAGCAGAAACTTAAGCAGGTTATCAACCTTTATTAATTTGACGCCGTCATTTTTTGCATCATGAATTATGTTAATCATATTTTGTTCAGAATAATGCAATTCACAATTAAAAATTAACTTGTGCTTTCTTTCAACTTCGGCTTCTAGGTCATTATATATTCCCATTATTCTTTTGTATTCTGCATTTATGGTTTGCTCTAATTGACTGTTAATATAATCCATTTTTGAAAGCGTATCAAACATATTAATAATCTGATAAATTTCTTTAATGTTATTTAAGTAATTGTTGTCTCTTGGACAAGTGACTATTAAATTTGCATAAAAAGTTCTTATAAATTCAATCTTGCCTTTTGATGACACAGTATTGTTGTTTATTATGGTTGGACGATATTCATAATGATAATTGTCTTCTTTATTACTTTTGTTTTTTGAATCGTTTCTTTTCACTATCCATAAAGTAAACAGTATTATACCAGCAACCAAAAACAAAGTTCCCCAGATATTATCGCTTACCATTAGTACTATGCCTGTCACAACAAATATAATCCAAATAAAAAGCAACATATATCAATCTCTCCCTGTTTCATTTTTTATAAGTTCAGCTTCAAGCACACAACAGAGCCCGTTGATTACTTGGCCCTTGTTATCTTCGTCTCCGCCCACAATAACTCCCATTACTAGTAACGTTGTTTCTATAATTAAATTTTTATTCTTTCTTTCATATATCGTTTTTAATCTTTAATAAATTGATTATATGTGGGGTTATGCCTACTTGCTTTTCGTTTTTATGTCTTCTTTTATTTTTGCGTATGCTTCGTTGGTTTTTTCCCACTCTTCTGTGCTTCCGCCTCTATCCGGGTGTTCTGTAACAAGCAGCTTTCTATATGCTTCCTCAACTTCCTCTTTTGTGGCATCCGGGGTCAATCCTAGTCTTTCATATAGACCGCTGTTAACATATTTCTCTCCAGAGAATGTCGGATCTAAAAATAAAATGATTGGCAGTATTTCTTTGCTGCCTTCTTTTTTAAATAATTCTTCTAATTTTCGGACACGAGTTTTGTATAAATCATTTATAAGTTTCTTTATCGCATCTTTCTCGTTTGTATTATTGAAAAGAGAAAGAAGCGACAAAGATAAAGCAGAGTCCCAATTATCGATTATGTTTTTTGTTAGTATACATACAAAAGCATCGATATGAATATCTTTGGGGTTATTTGGAAAACCTATTTTAGAATAATTATAAGACTCATATCCTTTCATTCTTGCTTCTTTGTTTTTTGTCAGTAGTAATAAATAATTTATTAAAGCGTCGGTATTTGTCAGTTTAGTAATATTTTGTTTTGAATCTTGAATTGTTTTGTTTAGTGATTCAGAAGAATAAGGAATTTCACACTCGGAAAGCATTAGATGCTTATCCGCAATGCCTTGTTCGAGATTTTGGTATAAATGGAAAATTCTATTGTATTCATCTTCAATCGCTTCTTCTATTTCTTCGGTTGTTCTTATTGACCCGGCAATCAATTTTGATAAAGTATCAATACTTTTTGTATTGTCTTCTCTTTCTTTTGAAGTAATATTTGGTGAAGACTGTAAATCAAAATAAAATTGTCTTATAAAAACTATTTTTCTGTCAAACTTTTTTTGTTTTCTATTTACAATTGTCCAAATATAAAAAAGAAAAAAATCAATTAAAAGAAGTAATAGACCAATCAAATTACCTAAAAACAGTGTAAATATAGCTACGATAAAAAGGATGATAGCAATAAAAAGCAGCATATATCAATCTCTCCCCATTTCTATTTTCTTTATCAGGCCGGCTTTTATCGCATAACAAAGCCCGTTGATTATTTGGCCTTTATTATCTTCGTCTCCGCCCACAATAATTCCTACTAACTTGTTTCCGTTTTTGCCTCTTATAAAAACCGGGGATCCGCTTGATCCCGGAAGAGCAAGCGCATTAATCATAATCAGAGGGTGCCCACTATAATCAATATCAAGGCTTGTGGCCGTCATACCATTGGTAAAAACGGGTAGTTTGTTTACTGAGTCTTCAAGTCCTACCGGATAACCGGCAATAAAAACGTTTTGCATAACGTTTTTCTTATCATAGTCTTCTTCTGATAAAAAATCTTTTTCTTGGAAATATCTATAAGCGTCATCCTTCATATATCTTCCTATATCCAGAGCGCATAAATCTTCGCCGTTTTTTAGAGATTTTATAATCAGATTAATGTCATTCCCGCTAATAGTAAATTTACGGGTCAATCCCGGAACTTTAAATGATGTATGAAGATAAAAAGTTACTTCAACGGAATTATTTAATACGTGCCTATTGGTAATCAAAACTAATCTTTCCGAATCTGAAAAAGAATATTTATAAAAGAAGGAAGTCGCAACCGATGAATTCCCGTCTTTTAGTTTTACATATAGTTTTACCGTTGAATAAGCTATATCTAGTTCTTCCATTACTCGCTTATCCAAATCGTAAATCTGAATATTAGTTCCTTTATTTTTTCTGTATCTCTTAAAAGGATCGCTTCATCAAATGCCGCAATAAACCAATTTTTGGCTTCTTCATCATACATTTCCGGAAGTTTCTCTTCAATAATTTTAAGAGTCTTTTCTCCTTCTTCAATTATTTGATCTTCATCATAATCTTTAAATAGCTTTTTGGATGGAGATAAATCCAAATAACTCGTATTCACATTTTCCTTGGTTCCAATCTTAAATAACTTAACCGCGGTAGAGCCGCCTCTTGCGACTTCATTGGCGGCAATTTCTACCGCCCCGGATTTATCAACAGTCACTTTAATGTCAATCGCCGATGACGACTCAGACACCACAAGGTTTTCCAAAACGATTTTACCGATAATAGCATTATCAGGTGATTCTAAATTAATATCTTTCCCCTGAACCACATATGTTTCTACTTTAGAAGTTCCGCTAACTGACGTATTATATCTTTCCGATGTGGTGAAAGGAATCGGCGTTCCTTCTCTAACAAGATAAGATACAAAATCGCCTTTTACCGAAACACCAATGCTTCCGCCGGATAATATTTCATTTAAGATAGAATCTTTTTTCTTGCTAATTATACCAGCTTGAATCGCTGCTCCTGAGGCAACAACTAAATCCGGATCGGCTTTTACAATGTTTATTGAACCGAATTCATCTCTTAATTTTGCTTCAATAAACGGTATTCTCGTTGAACCGCCGACTAAAACGAAATAATCTATCTCTTCATCTCCAATAATCGACTTCGCCATTTCTATTGTTTCGTCTATCATTGGTTCGATCATTTTTTCAAAGTCTTCTTTTGTAAGATTATAGTCAATCAAATATCTTTCAAAAGAACCATAAGCAATACAAGTCCCTTTGGCGACCTTTACATTAGATAAGCTGATTTTAATTTTCTCCGCTTCATATTTGAGGCTATTAGATATAAGCCTTAACTCTTCACTACTAAATTCCTTTTTGGTTTCTTTTTTAAGATTTTGAATAAGGCAATCAATAATTAACTGATCGAAGTTATAGCCGCCGATTGTTTTGCCGTCGGTTTTTTTAGCTTCAAAGATTTTAACCCCTTCAACTTCGTCTATTTCAAGAAGAGTTACATCAAAAGTCCCGCCGCCCAGATCATATGTCACAATCTTGTTGGCGCCCTTTAGTTCATCTCCATAGGCCAAAGTGGCGGCAGTCGGTTCATTGATAAGTCTTATTTCGTTTGAAGCTTTTATTCCGGCCCTGCTAGCCGCTTCTAAAGTGCATTTTCTTTCTTTATCTTTAAAATAAGCTGGGACGGTAATAACCAGGTTTTCTATCTCGGCATCTTCTCCATAGTGTTCTTTAAATCCCTTGTACATATATTTAAGTATCTCACTAGAGAAATCGATAGGGCTCAATTTAACCCCACAGTGTTCTTCTATCTTTTCATCTCCTAAGGACATCCTTGTTTTCATGAAACAAAAAGAATCGGCGTAAAAGTCGGCTTGTTCTTTAGCTTTAGAGCCGATAATAAATTCGTTATTCTCTTTGTTAAAATAAACAACCGAAGGTATTATTCCGTTCCCGTCATACATTTTGAGTACATCCGGTCTGGAATATAGTTCGTTGTAAACACACAAAACTGAATTGGTGGTCCCGAGATCAATCCCGACATTATATTTTTTCTCATTCATTTTTCTTTTCCTCAAATTTATAGATTCTTATTTCTGATGGAAGAACAACCATCCCGTCTTTATTTTTTATTCCCAGAAGTACAACACTTTCAGGCAAACCGTTCTTCTCTTTATCGTCGCATTTAACAATATCACTGACTATAACCTCTTTTCTGTTATAGTCAGGTAAATCCGGCTTATATACTAGATATCCTTTACTAAACAGAAAAGACTCTAACTGAGTCTTTATATAACATAAATCTTTTCTTGATTCATCATTAAAATCAACGTTGGAAAGTATATCTCTTATCGGTTTCAAAAATTCAGAAGCAGTTCTTTTTTCCTGTCTTTCAAATAGTTTGATATTACCTTTAAGTCTGATGTTTTCTTTTTCTAATCTGGAGATATATTTATCTTTGTCTCTTTTTGCCCCAATAACCGCAAACCAATTTTTTATAATTGTTTTTATTTTGGTTCTAGGCTTTTTTGTCTTTTTCTCTTTTATTTGTTTTTCTTTTTTCATTTGCGAGTCCTCATCCCTTTAAATCTTGGAACAGTAGCATAAAAGTTGGTAACTTAAAATATCTAAATATATTTAGATTTTTATCTGAATAAATATTAATACTAATAGTGGAAGCATTATTGCAATTTATAAATAATAATTAGTTTTGTTCGAAAATGAGCGTAAAAAATAATTTGACTATATTTATACTCTTTCATTTCTCTGGCAACCAGTTTCTTCTATTTGCCACATAATACAACATAGGGTAACAGACATCTCACCAAAGGAGAATTATTTTTCTACTTTTTTTATTTTTTTATTGGTGCAATAATAAAAATATGAACAAATACATAAAATAAAAAGGAGAGTAATGTGCGGGAACCCGAAAAAGAAAAACAAGAAACTGAAGAAGAACAAATAAAAAACGAAATTCAAGACAAATATACTAAACGTATTAAAAAGTTCGGAAAAGTTATAATTGACGTGGTGAGTGAAGTAGCAGAAAAAATAATTAAATAAAAGGGAAAAAATATGGAAGACATAAATATCATAAAAGTAATTAGAAACAAACAAATTGGAAAGTGGCAAATAAAAAACGAAAGAACCGGAAAAATTGAAGAAATTGCCAATACACAAAAGGAAGCTATTGAAATAGCGAGAGAAATTGCCAAAAAAATGGGCGATGAATTAGGACATGCTAAAATGTGCGTGTACAGAAAAGATAAAATAAATGAAATTCGTCACATAGACAACTACCCAAACAATAAATAGTTTTCTGTAATAATCAAATTTACATTTTAAAAAATAAAATGAGAGTAAAATTTACAGAATTTTCAGAACGTTTTTATTTATACATGAAAGTCACATATAAAAACATAGAACAGTTGACAGAATACTACTATAAATCCAAATAAAACTATTTTCTAACAATAAAGAGAGCATTACCTGAACCCTTTTATATACAAGTGTGCTTATACAGCACATAAAAGGGATTCACCTATTTATATATTTGTTAATCTAAATATCACAAATAAAAAACACCATTCAAGGTGTTTTTTATATTATGTAGTGGTGGCTCAGGGCAGGATCGAACTGCCGACACATGGATTTTCAGTCCATTGCTCTACCAACTGAGCTACCGAGCCTTAAAAATAAAGTGGCGGTCCCGGCGAGACTCGAACTCGTGATCTTCAGCGTGACAGGCTGACATGTTAACCAACTACACCACAGGACCTTATTTTGGTAGCGGGAGGAGGATTTGAACCTCCGACCTCTGGGTTATGAGCCCAACGAGCTACCAGACTGCTCCATCCCGCGATATTCAATTTTATGGCGGAGAAAGAGGGATTCGAACCCCCGCGAGACTTTCATCCCCTGTCGGTTTTCAAGACCGATCCCTTCAGCCGGGCTTGGGTATTTCTCCAAAAAGTATTAATGGTGGACCCAGAAGGACTCGAACCTACGACCGCCCGGTTATGAGCCGGATGCTCTAACCAACTGAGCTATGGGTCCAATAATTGGTAGCGGCGGGGGGGATTGAACCTTCAACCTTACGGGTATGAACCGCACGCTCTAGCCAGTTGAGCTACGCCGCCAGATTCTAGAAAATAAAAAATGGTGGAGCATAACGGGATCGAACCGATGACCTCCTGCTTGCAGAACAGGCGCTCTCCCAGCTGAGCTAATGCCCCTTGTTTTGGTACCTAAGGCCGGACTTGAACCGGCACGTCATTGCTGACAATGGATTTTAAGTCCATCGCGTCTACCTATTCCGCCACTCAGGCAAAAAAGTTACATCTGGTGACCCGCAGGCGACTCGAACGCCCGACCCTTTGATTAAAAGTCAAATGCTCTACCAACTGAGCTAGCGGGTCAAGAGATAATGGTGCCGAAGGCAGGACTTGAACCCGCAACCTACTGATTACAAGTCAGTTGCTCTACCAATTGCGCTATTTCGGCGGCTGGTGGAGGTTGACGGGCTCGAACCGCCGACCCTCTGCTTGTAGGGCAGATGCTCTCCCAGCTGAGCTAAACCTCCACTTGTCATTATACTGCTCGGTTTGGTGGGCCTAGGTGGACTTGAACCACCGACCTCACGCTTATCAGACGTGCGCTCTAACCAAAGCTGAGCTATGGGCCCGAAAGATGTCTCTCTAAAACCGCGCTATATTATTTTACTTTATGTAACTATGTTTGTCAATCCATTTTTTCTATGAGAAACTATTGAAGAGAGGGGCCTTTTTCAATCACTTTTTTGATAGATTTTTTAAGTTCCACTCGATCAATCATCACAATGTGACCGCAGCCCAAACATTGAATCTTACAATCAATCCCCACCCTCGTTACTTTCCATTTGTTTACGCCACACGGGTGTGGTTTCTTTAGTTCATAGATATCGCCTAAATTAATGTTTATATCCATATTATTTACTCCTGTGTAGTGCTCTTGGATATCCAAGGGGAGATTTCTTTATCTTCTCAATCACAAAAAGAAGATAATCCCTATCCTTTACTTTATAAGGAATAGTATCTTTAATTATGCCTCCCATCTTATTAATTGAAGATTGGGCTTCTTCTATTTCCTTTTCCTGAATGGCGGATTTCATCGCAATAAAGATACCGCCCACTTTAAGAAAAGGAATAGTGTATAAAGATAAGTTTTTAAGGGATGCGACCGCTCTTATCGTAACTAAATCATATTCTTCTTTTTCTTTAAAGTCTTCCGCTCGCATATGATAAAGAATTACATCTTTAAGATTTAATTCTTCTTTTATCTGATTTAAAAAATCAATCTTCTTTCTTGTGGCCTCAACTATCGTAAGCGATACTTGAGGGAAAACTATTTTAAGAGGAACCCCGGGAAAACCGGCCCCGGATCCAATATCTAATATTTTGGTTCCTTCTTTAAAGTTTTTAAAACCTTTATAAACCATTAAAGAATCATAGAAATGAAGATAGTAAACTTCTTCTTTCTCCGTGATTCTTGTGAGGTTAACTTTTTCATTATAAGCGATTAATTCTTTATAGTACAAATCAAAAGAAGACTCCATCGAATCATTTAGAACTATTCCTTCTTTTTTGAGATCTTCTTTAAAATTAATCATTATCTTTTTCCTTTAGATTTTAAATATACAAGAAGGATCGAAATATCCGCCGGATTAACTCCGCTTATTCTTGAGGCCTGAGAAACATTTAAAGGGCGGATTTTTTCGAGTTTTTCTTTCGCTTCGCTGGCGATATTCTTGATTTTATTATAGTCGATATCTTCCGGTATTTTTATCTTTTCTACTTTTCTAAAGTCTTCAGCTTGTTTTTCGGCCTTTTTAATATATCCTTCATATTTAATATCGATTTCAATTTGTCTAATCGTGTTGGAATCAAGAGTAGACGATAAAGACGCTATTTCAAGAACTTTCTTAAAATCATAATCCGGTCTTTTAATTAAATCATAAAGAGATATCTTATCTTTGATTAAGGAAACGCCCATGTTCAGGGCTTTTTCATTTACTTCTTTTTTACCGGTAATAAAAGTTTCCTTTAAGAATTCTTTTTCTTTTTTAATCGTTTCTTCTTTCTTTAAAAATTCGTTATAGTCCTCATCGCTTAAAAGACCGACCTCGTGTCCATAAGCACTTAGTCTTGTATCCGCATTATCATGACGAAGAAGGAGTCTGTATTCCGCTCTTGACGTTAACATTCTATAAGGATCTTCTACACCTTTAGTCACAAGGTCATCAATTAATACACCGATATAAGCTTCGTCTCTTCTTAAAATTAAAGGTTCTTTTTTATCTAGGAATAGCGATGCGTTAATGCCGGCCATAATCCCCTGGGCCGCCGCCTCTTCATAGCCGCTCGTTCCGTTAATCTGGCCAGCGGTAAATAATCCTTTAATTATTTTCGATTCAAGACTGGCTTTCATATCAAGCGGGTCTAGGGCATCGTACTCGATAGCGTAGGCATATTCAATTATTTCAGCGTTTTTAAAGCCGGGTAAGGATTTAACCATTATCATCTGAATATCTTCAGGCATCGAAGTTGAGAAGCCCTGGAGGTACATCTTGTGAGACGAGAGAGATACCGGTTCCACAAAAACCTGGTGCGATTCTTTATCTTTGAATCTTACCAGTTTAGTTTCAATAGAAGGACAATACCTAGGACCGATCCCTGTGATCTCGCCGCCATATAAAGCGCTTTTTTCCAGATTATCAAAAATAATCTTATGAGTCTCTTTAGTGGTATGTATTAGATAACACGGCACTTGTTTATCAAGTGAGAGAAACTCCTTAGTTCTATAAGAAAAACCTTCATTGTCAATATCGCCGTCTTGTCTTGACATTAGCGAATAGTCAATGGAACTATCCAGAACTCTTGGCGGAGTTCCGGTTTTAAGGCGAATAATATTAAAACCGAGTTCTTTTAGATTATTGGAAAGAGAAGAATAAGTCTTTTGGTTTTCCGGACCGGAAAAGGTCTTTTCCTCACCTCTAAAACAAACCGAATTAAGATAAGTGCCGGTAGTTAAAATAACTGTCTTTGCTTCAAACATTCTTCCATCTTCTAGTACTACCCCTTTAACTATATTCCCTTCGGTAATTAAACTTTTAACATAACCTTCAGTGAGAGTTAGGTTTTCGGTATTTTCGATGGTTTTTAACATTTCTTCATGGTATTTATATTTATCGCTTTGCGCTCTTAAAGCTTGTACAGCCGGTCCGGCCGAAGAGTTTAAAAGCCGCATTTGAATATAGGTTTTATCGGTATTGATGCCCATCTCGCCGCCAAGAGCATCAATTTCCCTAACTAAAATACCTTTCGCGGGACCGCCCACGGAAGGATTACAAGGCATAGATGCCACATATTCTTTATTTCCGGTTATTAAAAGGGTTTTTTTATTTAAACGCGATAGAGCAAGGGATGCTTCACATCCGGCATGCCCGGCGCCCACGACGATAGCATTATACATATTTAACCTCACTAGAACTATACCACAAATCTTAATAAATTATGAATATATGGCATTTTCCTATTCCTTTATATTATAATATTTTTGGGTGATGAAAATGAAACCAAAAATTTTGATTATCGAAGACGAATCAAAATACGCTTACATTTTGGAAAAATATTTCACAAGCGAAGGATTTGACGTCGTTCTCGCGTTCGACGGGATGATGGGATACAAAAGATTTTTAGATTTTGATCCAGATATCGTCTGCCTCGATATTATGCTTCCGGTCTTAGACGGATATGAAGTCGCGAAGAAAATAAGAGCGAAGAAAAATACCCCGATTATTATGATGAGTGCACTTTCTGAGGAACAGGATGTGCTTAAGGGTTATACCCTGCAAATTGACGACTATGTGACTAAACCTTTTAGAATCCCAATTTTAATCGCCAAAGTCAAGAATCTTCTCGAAAGAAGAAAATCCGTTGTCGATGATAAAACGAGAGAAAATGAGATAGAAGTCGGTAACGTAAAAATCATCAGAGATATTTATCAGTGTTATCTAAACGATAAACCGATTAAATTATCTAAAACCGAGTTTGAACTCTTAGAATATCTGATGATGAATGCGGGAAGAACCTGTACAAGAGAAGCATTGCTTTCCGTTTTGTGGAATGAAAAAGATATTGAAGAAAGAATTATTGATACATATATTAAAAAAATCCGAAAACTGCTGGGTGACGATAATAATAAAATTACCACTATTTTCGGTATAGGATACCGCTTTGAAAAAGAAACAGATGAAAGTCCAAGAGGGGATAAGTAAAACCTCTTTCCAAGCTCAGCTCTTCTTAATCATCCTTATTGTGTTCGCTTTGTTTGTCATTGGACAATATCTTATAATCCAGTATTCGTTTAAGGGACAATATATTAATTCTGAAGTTATCACCGATTCGGATAGCGTTAGTGATTATATAACCCAAATAAACGAAGAAAACGAAAAAGACAGTGACGAAAGAAACACCGTAAAGATTGTCGAAGAGTTTACCAGTGACACCGGTTCAATATCGGTTTTTCTTGATGCCTCAGGCGGCGGTTATGTCTTAAGCGATTCTAACGGTTCAGCCTATCTTGTGACCGTGAGATATCAGGGAAATGATTACGACATCAAGCTTTCGTCCTATCAAATAGAAGCTACAGTTGGCGATAACGTTAACGCTTATATCAAGTTATCTTTAGATGGCGAAACCTACACGGCCTCAAGTCTTGAGGTTAATGGAAAAAGCTACAGAAACGGCGTCAATAACTCCGGCGGAAAGGCGATAAATAACGGAACCATCATTGCTGTAAGCCGTCCCGATAACCTCAATTATTATTACGAGAATTACCAAGCGGTTGAAACCGGGATTGATGTAATAACCGAGGATTTAGCGGAATTCAAAGAAATCTCCGCCACCTCTTCTTCTCTTTATTATTTAGATAGTGCCAATAACGTGCTATATTTTCTTTCTCCTCTTGATAACGCGGATTCTTCTTATGTACTAACTATTTTCTCGGTAGTCGAAACCGCTTCTTTATTATCAATTATTTCTTCCTACTACGGGTATATCGTTTTAATCTCGATAGTAATTGCGATTCTTATCGCCCTCTTTATTTCAAGAGCCTTCTCGATTCCGGTTAAAACTATCGAACAGGAAATGAGAAAATTAGCGGACGACGATTATACGACTACCGATTTTAAATTCAAGAATAAAGAACTTATTTCTCTTCAGGAAACTTTAAACTATATTAAAAAAGAAACCGAAGAAAAAGTTAAAAATATCAGTTCGCAAAAAGAAGCTCTCGAAAAACTGAATCAAGAATTATTAAAAGAAGAAGAATTAAGATCTTCTTTCGTCCAAAGATTATCCCACGAACTTAAAACTCCTTTAATGGTTATCAGCGCGACGACTGAGGCTATAATGGATAACGTGATTCCGGAAGATGAAATCGAAAGCGAATACAATACCATTTTAGAAGAAGTGGATAAAACCACCAAAATCATCAAAGATATCATTAATACCTATAAAACTTCCAGTAAAGGCATTAAATTAAATGTCTCAAGATTTAATCTTAATACTTTAGTTAAAGAGATCGCCAGCCCGCTTTACCCGGTGGCACAAAAGAAAAACCTGATTATTAAAGAAAACCTTAGCGAAGCGGTTTATATGAACGCCGATAGAGACTTAATCGGTCAGGTTATCTCTAATTTCTTAACTAACGCCATTAAATATACTAAAGAAAAAGAATTAATTGAAATAAATATTATCGACAATAAGACCGCCTTCGTTTTTGAAGTTAAAAACCACGGAGCGCATATAAAAGATGAAAACCTGCAGAAAATCTGGCTTCCGTTCTATCGGGAAAACGAAAACGTGGAAAAAGATTCCACCGGCATCGGTCTTTATATTGTGAAAGAAATATTAAACGCTCACTCGATTGGACACGATATCGTAAATACCGAGGATGCGGTAAGAGCGTATTTTGTGATTCAAAAATAGAAAATCTCTTATGAAGTATCCCTACCCACAAGCGTCTAACCTTAAGGCTGCTTCCGTCAGGACCTGACCTAATTCGCTTAAAGCACTTTGAATAGGGATACCTCATAAGAGATTATTTTTTTCTTAAGTCTTTGAAAAATCTTTCCATGATTTCTCTCGACTCTTCTTCTAATATATTACCACAAACCAAGACTTTTTTTCCAAGGTTTTGATTAAAGATGTCGAGTTTAGAGACGGCGCCTCTTTTTAAATCTTTTGCCCCATAATAGAGTTTTTTCATATGCGAATCAATAATCGCGTAACTGCACATCGGGCAAGGTTCAATTGTGACATAGATTTCCGCATTATCTAGTTTCCAGGAACCAATCTTTTTTGATGCTTCTTTAATCGCTTCTATCTCGGCGTGAGAAGTAACAAGAGATGTAGATTCTCTCTTGTTGTGCCCTCTCCCGATAACTTCATCGTTTAAGACCACGATGGCGCCAATAGGGACCTCGTTTTCTTGATAAGCTAGTTCGGCCTCATCTAGCGCCAGCCGCATATATTCTTCAGGCGTTTTTTTCATATTTATCCGGCTTTCCGGGCACTTCATGACAAGTTGCGCACCTAGCCTCATAAGATTCACTCGCCCCGACTAATATTTGCGGGTTATCGTACGGCGCCGGTTTTCCGTTGACCATTCTTTGTGTACAAGTGGCCGCCTCTCCGCATTTAACACAGATGGCGGATAGTTTCGTTACCGAATCGGCCAGAGCTAAAATCCTCGGCATATTGGTGAAGGGTTCGCCTCTAAAGTCTTTGTCTAATCCGGAGACAATAATCCTTTTACCCATCTTGGCGAAATGAAGAGCGATATCAACAGCATTATCGTCTAGGAATTGAAATTCGTCGATTACGACACAATCGGTATCGTCTTTTACGTATTCAAGCATTTCATCGGCTTGTTTAAGGGCTACGCATAAAGCTTTATTCTGATTATGAGAAACGATATATGATTTGTCATACCTGTCATCAATCTGAGGTTTAAATAAAACCACATTTTTCTTGGCATATTCCAGTCTTCTGACTCTTCTTAGTAATTCTTCGGTTTTGCCCGCAAACATAGGACCGCAAATAACTTCGATGCTTCCGACTCTTTTCATATTCTTTCCTCTTTAGATGTATATTATATTCTATATATAAGTTAGCAAACAAATTTTTCTTTTTCAAGGAAAGAAAAAGAAAGTTAATACCGGGCCATATTGATTGAATAAAAAAAATATAAATGATAAGATAATAAAAAAGAGGTGGGATTATGGCTCTACACGAATCCGGGGAAATGTACCTCGAAAACATACTGATCCTGAAAGATAAAAACGAAACGGTGCGGGCAATCGACCTGGCCAACTTTATGAATTTTTCGAAGCCGAGCGTAAGCCGGGGTCTATCTCTTCTTAAAAGCGGCGGTTATATTACCGTTATGGAAGACGGCGGCATTAACCTCACGAAAAAAGGGAAAGAAAAAGCCGAAAAGATTTATGAGAAACATAAAATCCTTTTATCCGCGCTTGTATCTCTCGGGGTTGATGAAGAAACGGCCAGAGCCGACGCTTGTAAAATTGAACACGTAATCAGCGATACCTCTTTTGAAAAAATCAAAGATAGATACGGCAAATAAAAAACTTGGGATAGCCCAAGTTTTTTTATTATTCGCTTTTTTCTTCTTCTTGTTTCTTAGCTTTCGAATCGATTCCGTAACGCTTGTTGAAACGGTCGATCTGTCCGGCTGCCGAAGTGAAAGCCTGTTTTCCTGTATAGAATGGGTGGCAATTGGAACAAGTATCGACCTTTATTTCCGGTTTAGTCGATCCTGTCTTGAAAGTTGTACCGCAGGTAATGCAGGTAACGGTTGCCTCATAATATTTAGGATGAATACCTTTTTTCATTTATAACTCCTTCCGCCATGGTTTTGCCCATAGAAAGTTCGTGCATAACCATTTTAGCAGACGAACCCCTTATTTTCAATAGTTAATTTTCTGTCTCTTCTTTAGTTTCGCTTTTATCTTCTAAACGTTTCTTGGTTCTTTTAAATACCCACCCGAGAACGAGATAAAAAGGCGGGATCATTATAACTGAGGCTATTAGATTCGAAAGCGTCCGGTACCATGAAGGCAAATTATCCACAAATATAAGGGTAAAGATAAACGCAATAAGAAGCGTGAAAAGATAAGTTAGAATAAATCTTCCAATGAAAGCGAGAGATGCTTCGCCAAAAGTCTTTGAATCCTTCTTCTTTTGTTTATAAGTGAATTTGGCGTTCGCATAGTAAGAAAATAAAGAAGCGGTAACGAACGCCAGAAGGGTGGCTGAGGCCATTGAGATATAATAAATAATACCGCCGGTTAAAGCGGTGGAGATATCGGTTTCCGATAGAAAATCAAAAATCATTATCACTCCTTTATAAACGAGCGTGTTGATAATGGTGTTAATACAACCGATAATCACAAAGGAGAGAAATTTTTTGCTTAAGAATTTTTCTTTAATAAAGTTCCAGGCTTTACTCATCTTCGGATTTTTCCTCGATGAAATAAAGAGGTCTCTTAATTACTTCTCTTCTTACTCCGTATAAGACATAAAGGAAGAAATATAAAGACACATTAGTTAAGAAGAAAAGAAGAGAAAGCGATAAAAGAACGATAAAGGAATCAAGTCCCATAATTTTAAAACAGTAGAAGAAAATACTCATAACGGCCACTAAGAAAGATAATAAAGCCGAGATAAAAGGAATGACTCTAAAAATCGTGGAAAACTGATTAAGCCCTGAGACTCCGTATTTTAGAAGTTTAGGGAAATTCCACTTACTTTTACCGGTTTCTCTTTCGACATAGTCGAATTCAAGAGCGCATCTTTTAAACCCAACAAAAGAAAGGATGCCTCTCGTAAAACGGTAATTATCCGGCATCGCAAGAAAAGCTTTTACCACCATTTTATCAATCAACATAAAGTCTTTGGTAGACTGTTCTAAGCGGACACAAGAATAGCGGTTAAAAACCGAATAAAAGAGTTTGGCCCAGGATCTTCTGATGAGGCCTTCTTTTTTTCTTGATTTTTGTTTGGTATAAACAATTTTATAGCCTTCAGTGTATTTATCAAGCATTTCCTCGATTAGATAAGGCGGGTGCTGAAGGTCAGCATCCATCATAATAACCGCATCGGAAGATAAAGCTTCTTCCAGACCCGCTTTCATGGCGGCCTCTTTTCCGAAGTTTTTCGAGAAACTGATAAAGGTGACGTTTTTGTCTTTTTCCCTTAGTTTCTTGATTTCTTTTAGAGTGTTATCCATAGACCCGTCATCAACAAACAGGTATTTAAATAGATACCCGTCTTTTTTTAGATAGGGGTTTACCTTTTCATAAAAAGGGAGAATAGAAGATTCTTCGTTATACGATGGAATAATTAAGGTTATAGTTGGCATTTTATTTCCTCCTTCTTTTTCTTTTCGAATCTTTTAGTAAACGAAAGAAAACAAAGATCTATGTAGGTGATGATTCCGAGTAAGGATAAGATTAATCCGTCCTTTAGTCCGTCTGGCACAAATTTGATAGTTATACTATTTTCACTGACATTAGAAGATACGACAAGCCCGATAAATCCGCCGTTTACCGAAATAATTTTTGCCTCTCCCTCTACTACCTGCCAATCACTGGAATAGGCGGTAGGAATCATAATTATTCTATACCCTTCCTTAATACTCGTGTCGGTGTAAGAAATGGTAATAGTAGAGTTTTTGGTGGTAACCACTTTATTGATAAGATTATCCGAATAAGCGGAATCAATAGAACAGTAGATTACGGAAATGGTCGGTGGCGTGGATAAGTTTAAAATAGAGGAGTTCTTTTTAATATAAATATTTAAGACCGGTTTGCTGATTGTAAACTCCGTCGGATTCGATTCAAAAGTTCCGTCTTCGTATTCAACTATCATCTCGTCGATGGAAAGCGAAGATAAGGTGAAACTGACATTGAAAAGACCGGAGGTTTTGTTGGAATTGATGCGGTATTTAATATATGCCGAAAGGCCGGAGGAAGAAATGGCCTCGCCCGCTTCGTATGCAGAGATGTCAGAAATTGCCGGGAAGATAGCCTCTATAGCATAGGCGAGTCTCGGTGAAGTAGTCGCCGAATCCGTTGAAGAGGCTATATATAAATATTTAATGGTTCTGGTAGTCCCATCAGCCGAGCGATAAATCGGAATATGAAAAGTAGAACCATTAACGTTTCTTAAATTATCACTTGTTAAATAATACACTTCATCATTATCGAATACGACGAATATTTGGTGGTTTTCAATTAACTCTTCGCTTCTATCACTAAATCCGTAGATATTAAGCGCATAACTCTTGGTGGTAATCGCATCGCTTCCCGAGAAACGGTATTTATAATAAAGCACCGTCTCACCAAGATCGTTTTCCATTAATACCGGTTCAATTCTGTTGCCGCTCGAAATATAATCTTTTTGAGCATAAGAGGCTCTAATAGAATCATCGCTGTAATCTGAGACGTCTTCTACCATATTAACGTAGTTTAAGACATCTTCTTCGAACTCTTCTTCAATTATTGCATAATCCAAAACGAATTTATATCTTGTAGTCGTATTAATGGAATTTTTGATAGCTTCATAAGAACTTCTTTCCACATAGTTGTCATAAGATAAAAAGGCTTCATAATTATTAAACTCTAAAAGAATATAGTCATCGTTTTCACTTACTAATGTAAAAATGTCGCTACTGTAGTTCATAAAACCGCTATCGGTAGAAGCTACGATATATTTATATCCTAAAAGAATATTTAAATAATAAGAATAGGTGTTTAAAGATTTCTTTCCGGCCTGGCCTTCGTTTTCTATATCATAGAGAATGTCGACGATTTCGTCGGTATTGCTGTTGATAAAGGAGTGGAATATATTTTGATTGACATCAGTCGGCATAAGTCTTGCGAGATTGGTTCTCGTGAGATCATCAATTGATGTGTCGACATAAACTCTGTATATATTGGTTTCGCCGATATTTTCACTTAGAAAATCACTTAGCGCATGGGTGTTATTAAAAGTTGTGGCCTTGCCCCGATAAATCGCGGCCGCTCCAAATGAGTAACAAGCGCTTATCGAAAATTCGATGAAAACCAAAATAACTAATAACTTCTTCTTTTTAAGAGATAAGGCAAATACGGCAAGGAAAATAATCATGACGGTAATTAAGGTGACATATTGGCCAAGCATCATATCATCGGTGCTATAAAGCGGGCCTCTAGAAAGGAAGGACGTATTAAAGGTTCCCTCCGGCAGATTGTTATATATAGTGAACACATAAACCGATAAGGCAATCATTAAAAACACGACCGGAGTGATTAAAAGAGGATAAAGGATTTTCTTTTTCTTGCCCTTGATATTCCGGCAGACCGTAAGAGTAATCAAGAGAACAGAAAGAAGGGCGATTAGTCCTAAAAAGCTATAGAAAAGGGTATTTTCAAAAGAAATTAAATCTTCGCTCCAATCGTTTTTCTCGGCTAAAGCCGTTAAATTCTCTAAGTGATGATAAGAAGAAAGACAGGCAAAATAAGCAAGGAAAATGGCGGCCACAATTAAATATTTTGGTTTTAATTCATATAAATTGTTTTCACTTAAAACATGTCCGGCCATCAGAAGAATCGGAATGGTTAAAACGTTGATCCATCTGGTGTATAAAACCGATAGATCGGCGGAAAGAATATAAGAAAAGAACGGGACGCTCATAAAAATAACCATAAGCACCACCATCCACTTATAAACTTTACTTTTATAATCTTTCATGAAGAAGACGTAGGATGAAAGGGTAAGACCGACTCCGGTCACATAAAGCGAGATATGTTCGATGAAATAACTGCTTTGGTATCCATAAAAAGACGATGGAGAAGACGGAGTAAAGGTGTTGTTTAAAATACGGAAAAACTCTTCGGGGTTAAATAAATATTTTAAATCGCTCATGGTACTCTTCACATATCTTAACTGAATGAACGAGTCATAAATAACCATATTGTTTCGAAGAAGACCGGCTCCTTCTTTAAAAGAGTTCACGAACATATTCACAAAGGACATAAAGAAAGTGATGATGAGGTCAAAATACGACGCAAACATCTTGATCATCGTACTGATGCTGTCGTCAGAGGATATTGATCGAGAAGTGGATCTTGTTATATAGTAAACACTCGGCATAAAAATAGCCATCGCCATTAGAAGCCCAAGCATAATAAAGAGGACATATTTGGCGGTGTCTATAATAACGCGGTGGAATTTTTCTCGATTTAAAATAGTCATAAAGAGAATGGAAAAACCCATAAATGCGAAAACGGTATAGGCAAGATAGAAATTATAGAAGACAACGGCCATCGCGAAAAGCGGAGTGTAGTACCATTTGCCTTTTAAAAAGAGATAGCCGATGATTAAAGAAAAAGGCAGATAGAAAGCTAAAGACCCGAAAGATGGAAAGGCAGTAAAATTGGTGATACCGGAAGATGAAAAATAAAGAAGGCCGATTAAGTGAATATATTTCGGCTTAACTTTTTTAAGAGCTAAATAACCGCAAAGGGCCATGGTGCCGGCCACCAGTTTAAATAATTCTACAATAGACATGGCGACTTCGGTATTCATGAGGAAGCTTAAAAGGAAAATTATCAAAGTGAAGATATCAAGAGGCACATAGTAAGTATCGGAAAATACACTTGCCCCTAAATAGTTCTTGTAATTGAAAAAAGAAAAATCTCCGCCCTTTATCCTTGAGATGAAGTCACACATTATCGGATAGTACTGAAGAATATCGTCTGACCAGTTGTTATAAAAACTGTGATTAATAAAATAGATGCAAAGAAAGAAAATCATTAAAAAAGCGAAGAGAAGGGCGCCGGTAAAAAGAATCGTCTTTTTAGCGGAAGAAAAAACATTCTCATAGAATGCTCTAATTCTTTTAAACTTTCTATTGTCTTTTTTTACAATATTTTCCATTTTGTCTCCGGTTATTTTATTATAGCCCAATAAAGACAAAAATTAAAAGAGAAAATCAATTCTCTTTTAATAGTTCACAATTTCTTCTTGATAGGAATCAATAAGATTTAATAGTTCTTTTTTGGTTTTAACCAAGTTTAACTTAGCTTTGAAATTAGAAGAATTTGTCATTCCTTTTACATACCAGGCGGCATGTGATCTCATCTCAAGAACCGCCGCTTTTTCGCCTTTAAGCTTTAAAAGATAAGAAAAATGTTCTTTCATAGTGTCAAACTTCTCCCGGTCGGTAATTTCCTCGTATTCTCCTTTTTGAAGAAAATCGTTAACCTCTTTAAAAATAAAAGGATTACCAAGAGCGGCTCTTCCTATCATTACCGCATCACACCCGGTTTCGTCTAACATTCTTTTGGCATCCGCAGGTGTTTTAATATCTCCAGAACCGATAACCGGTATTTTAAGATTGTCTTTTAAAATCTTTATCAAAGCCCAATCAGCACTGTTTTTAAAAAGGTCTGATTTAGTTCTTGGGTGAAAGATAATAGCGCCCGCTCCGGCCTTTTCCGCACTTCTTGCCACTTCTAAATAATTCATAGTTTCATGAGTTAGGCCGGACCTTATTTTTATCGTCACCGGGCACGGCACTTTTTCTTTGACCGCTTTAACTATTTCGTAAACATAATCCGGATCTTTCATTAAAGAAACGCCGGATGATGATCTAAGTATCTTCGGTACCGAACAGCCCATGTTTATATCGATAATATCCGGTTTTACTATTTCATAGGCTTTTAAGGCCGCCTCGCTTAACTCTTCTTTTTTAGAGCCGAAAAGCTGGAGAGAGAAAGGCCTAACATAAGTGTCAAACTTTAGAAGATTCAGAGTGTTCTTATTATTGTGGATTATACCTTTATCAGAAATCATTTCCGAAGATAAAAGACCGGCTCCGTATTTCTTCGCAATATAAAAGAAGGCCGCGTTGGTAACCCCGGCCATTGGTGCAAGTAGTACTTGGTTTTCGATTAATACATCTCCGATTTTAAAACTCATGTTAGTAGGAAAGCGGATATTTAAGAAGGAGAGTTAGTACTTCTTTCTTAACCTTTTTCAGGATTTCTTCGTTATCTTTATTCATTAAAGCCTCATCAATTAACTGAACGATGTGGACACAGTCTTCTTCATTAAAGCCTCTTGTAGTAACTGCCGGAGTTCCAACTCTAATCCCACTCGTGATAAATGGTTTTTCATTATCAAAAGGAACCGAATTTTTATTAACCGTGATATTAACTCTGTCTAAAAGTTTTTCGGCATCTTTACCGGTTATTCCGGTTTTTTCTTTAACGTTGATTAATATCAAATGATTATCGGTGCCTCCGGATACTACGTGATACCCTAGACGGATAAATTCATGAGCCATCGCGGCCGCATTTTCAATTATTTTTTTTGCATAGATAGAAAACTTCGGCGAAGAATCCTCTTTAAAGGCCACCGCTTTAGCCGCGATAACGTGCATTAAAGGACCTCCCTGGATCCCCGGGAATAAAGCTTTATTCACTTTTTTGATTATCTCTTCACTGTTAGTTAAGATGATACCGCCTCTTGGGCCTCTTAAAGTTTTATGAGTAGTTGAGGTAACAACATCCGCATAAAAAACCGGATTTTGATGAAGACCGGCCGCCACAAGTCCAGCGATATGCGCCATGTCAACCATTAAATAGGCGTTGTGCTTTTTAGCTATCTCGCTGAATTTTTTAAAGTCAATCGCTCTGGGATAGGCGCTCGCTCCGGCCACAATCATTTTCGGTTGATATTCATCGGCCAATTTTTCCACTTGATCAAAATCAATCATTTCCGTATCTTTGGATAAACCATAGGATACAAAATGATAGTCCTGGCCACTAAAAGATAGGGCGCTTCCGTGAGATAAATGCCCGCCCTGATCAAGACCCATGCCGAGAATAGTATCTCCATGCGATAAAAGAGCTCTATATACCGCCATATTAGCTTGGGTGCCTGAGTGGGGCTGGACGTTGGCATATTTACAGCCAAAGAGTTTGCACACTCTTTCAATAGCTAAGTTTTCTACAATGTCCACATGTTCACAACCGCCGTAATATCTTTTCCCCGGATAACCTTCCGCATATTTATTGGTTAAAACCGAACCTTGAGCTTCTAATACATCTTTAGAAACATAGTTCTCCGAGGCAATTAGTTCTATGTGTTCTTTTTGTCTCGTTTTTTCTTCTTCCATTGCCCGAAATAGTTCTTCATCATTAATTTCTAGACTCATAATAACCTCCAATAATGTCGCTTAATTTAATAAAATCTTCAATAGTAAGTCTTTCGGCTCTGATGTTTTCATCAAAACCTAAAGATATGATTATTTGTTTTAATTCTTCTTTGTCGATAGGAAACATAGAAAGATTGTTTATTAGTGTCTTTCTTCTTTGAGAGAAAGAGGAGTTGATTATTTTTTTAAACAAAGATTCATCTTTCGCTTTTTTATATTCTTCTTTCTTTTTGATTTCTATAACCGCGCTGTCGACATTAGGAGACGGGGTAAAGCATTCTCTTTTTACATCTAAGAGTTTTTTTACTGTTGTCTCATACTGAAGCGAAACAGAAAAAGCATTATAGTCTTTATTTCCGGGAATAGCACTCACTCTATCGGCCACTTCTTTTTGAACCATAAAATACATATCTTTTACTCTGTCGGCTTTCTCTAAAAAAAGAGTAATAATCGGCGATGTTATATAATAGGGCAGATTAGAAACGGAAATTACTTCTCCTTCTATTTCTTTTAAATCTTCGTTAAGATCTCCTTTTAGGATATCTCCTTCAATAATCTCTAGATTCTTTTCGTTCTTAAATTTTTCTTTTAGAATTTGAATCATGTCTTTGTCTATTTCATAGGCAATGACTTTCCGGTATTTTTTAAGAAGCGCTTCTGTCAGATACCCGAGACCGGGTCCGACCTCTACTACCGTCGTGTTTTTTCTTTCTCCCGGCAAGGACGCGATTTTGTTTATTATATTACCATCGGTTAAAAAACATTGTCCAAAATGCTTTTTAACCTTGATGTTATTGTTTTTAATAATGGAAAGAGTTTCTTTTTTCGATGCGCTCACTTTATCCCTCGTTCGTATACATTTTACCATAGTGGCTTTATTATTAGCCTCAAGTTTGTTAAAATGATGAAAGGTGAATTATATGATAAATACAGTGTGTTTCGATTTAGACGGAACTTTGGTCGACAGTGAAATAGTCATCCTTAAAAGTTTTAAAAGAGTCTTTGATAAATATGTTAAAGGTGTTTCATTTTCTCTTGAGGATTGCCGGAAGTTTATGGGCCCAACCTTAGAGCAGACCTTTTCCTCGTTTATCGACAATGAAGAAACGGTTAATGAAATGATTGAAGAGTTTGTGACTTACTATAAAACGATTGAACTTGATTCCATAGAATTATTCCCGATGGTCAAAGAAACCTTAGAATATCTCTATAATGAAAGTTATAACATTTGTCTCATTACTAATAAGTTTTTAAAAAGTGCCTATCCTTCTCTTTCTTATCTTAAAATCATCGACTACTTCAATGATTTTATCTGTCTTGATAGACAAAAATATCCAAAACCGGATCCTTATGCGATTAAGCTTGCGATGGAAGATTATAAGGTTAAAGAGGAAAACATTATTATGGTAGGAGATAATAATGTCGATATTGGCCTTGCAAAATCGGCGGGAGTGAAGTTTATCGGCGTAAACTGGGTTCCCTGGAAAAATGAAGTTATAAAACAAAACCCCGATTATATGATTGATAGAATGGATGAAATCATTAAAATAATCAAAGATTTAAACAGAGGAAAATAAAATGTGCATATTCTGTATGATAGCGAGTCATGAGATACCGGCTAAGGTTATTTATGAAGACGATAAATTCATTGCGTTTCTTGATTTAACACAAACAACTAAAGGGCACACTCTTGTGGTCCCTAAAAAGCATTCTAAAAATATCTACGATTTAGATAAGGAAGATGCGAAGGAAATTCTTCTGGTTGTGCAAAAAGTGGCGCTTATGCTTAAAAAAGCATTTAACCCAATCGGAATCAATATCATCAACAATAATGATAAACCTCTTCAGAGCGTAGACCATTTTCATATTCATTTAATTCCGAGATACGAAGGCGATGATTTTGAGATTGGATATAAAGATCATTCCAAAGAAGTGGATTTAGAAGAAATAAAAGAAGAAATTCTTAAAAGACAATAAATTAACTGATTTTATGAGTTTCAAGTTTTTTCTCAAATTTAGGAAAATAACTCAAATAAATTGATTTATTTACTACTATTTTCTAAAATTTTCTAAATTATTACTTTTTTTCCTATTTTTTCTAAAACAATAAAAAACATGCCCGATAAAGGCATGTTTTATTTTTATTTAATTATATCTGTTCCCATGTATTTTCTTAAGACTTCCGGAACGGTTACGCTTCCGTCTTCGTTCTGGTAATTCTCTAAGATAGCCACAACACATCTTCCGACAGCAAGGCCGGATCCGTTTAAAATATGCGGGTATTCAAGAGGCGAAGTTTTATCTCTTCTCACTCTGATGTTGGCACGTCTTGCCTGGAAATCCTCATCATTTGAGCAAGACGAGATTTCTCTGTATCTTTCTTCTGATGGGATCCATACTTCGAGGTCATAGGTTTTAGCCGAGCCAAATCCCATGTCTCCTGTGCAAAGTTCAACGACATGGTATGGAAGTTTAAGTTCCTTAAGAACTTCTTCGGCCTCATTTGTAAGAGCTTCTAGCGATTTGTATCCATCTTCCTTATAAACAATGTTTATCAGTTCGACTTTATTGAATTGGTGTTGTCTGATGATGCCTCTTGTGTCTTTCCCGGCTGATCCAGCTTCTTTTCTGAAAGCTGTTGTATATGAACAGTATTTAATCGGGAGCACACTTCCGTCGATTATTTCATCTCTGTACATATTGATGGTTGGAACTTCAGCCGTTGGATTAAGATATAAACCTCTATCATCATTAACCGCAAAAGCGTCTTCTTTGAATTTAGGGAATTGTCCGGTTCCATACATTGATGCCGCATTAATCATATAAGGAGGCATAAGTTCTGTGTATCCTCTTGATGAATGAAGATCCATCATAAAAGCGATAAGCGATCTTTCGAGTCTCGCGCCGAGTCCCTTATAAATCACGAAACGGGCGCCGGCAATTTTAGCCGCATTGTTAAAATCAAGAATTCCGAGGGCTTCGCCTAATTCATAGTGGGCTTTCGGTTTAAAAGAGAATTTAGTCGGTTCGCCAATCTTTCTAACTTCCATATTGTCGTTTTCGTCTTTTCCGATGATAACGTCGTCTTTCGGAAGATTAGGAAGATAATCAAGAATGTTTTTAATACTGTCTTGGTATGAGGCTATCTTGATATCCAAATCTTGAATTTCTGCTTTTAAGGTGGCAATCGATTCAAAAATCTCTTTTGTATCTTTTCCTTCTCTTTTGGCTTCGCCGATGGATTTAGAAGCTTGATTGCTTTTGGCTTTTAATTGTTCAACTTCTTGAAGGGATCTTCTGTAATCCTGGTCAAGAGCAAGAAGATTATTTATATCCTTGGTATAGTCTCCCGGTCTTCTCGACAATCTTTCTTTTACTAGTTCACTGTTTTCTCGGATAAATTTTATATCTAACATATTAGACCTCTTAGAACAGATCCTCGCTTGGATCTTTTTCTTCTGTTTCTTCTTCTTTTATTTCTTCAACTTCTTCGTTTAAAGGCGTTTCTTGGTTTTCGGTTTCCGGTATTTCGGTTTCTTCTATATCTTCATCGTCATCTTTGGGAAGAACGGTGATGGTCATAACTTTCTGATCGTCTAAAAGATTCATTACTCTAACTCCTTGGGTGGCCCGTCCGGTTTGAGCTATCTGGTCAATTGGGGTTCTTATAAACATTCCTTTATCCGTTATAACGAATAGATCTTCTTCTCCTGTAACCGAAAGAAGTTTACAAAGTTTACCGTTCTTTTCGGTAACGTTTAAAGTTTTAACCCCCTTGCCGCCTCTTGTTTGCTTTCTATATTCACTAACAAGAGTGCGCTTGCCATAGCCTTTTTCGGTAATAACTAATATCTGTTCGTCTTCGCTTTCACATACGGCGGCACCAACCACTTTCTCATCACCCGATAAAGATATTCCTCTAACACCGGATGCGTTTCTTCCCATGTCTCTGGCGTCTTCTTCAAAAAATCTAATGGCTTTACCATTGGAAGCACCGATTATTATATCTCTTGTTCCATCGGTAAAAAGAACATCATGGAGACTGTCGTCTTCTCTTAAAGTGATAGCTCTAATTCCTGTCGTTCTAATATTTTGGAAAGATGAAACCGCAGTTCTCTTAACAACTCCTTTTTCCGTCACGAAGAAGAGATACCCGGTTTCAAAATCGGAGACATTCATCATGGCCGTTAAAGTTTCTCCTTCCGGAAGGGCGAGAAGATTAACTATCGGAAGTCCTTTGGCCGTTCTTGAGGCCTGCGGAATTCTATATGCTTTTAATTTAAATACTCTTCCGAAGTTGGTAAAGAAGAGAAGATAGTCGTGAGTGGAGGTGAACACAACCTGACGTACCATATCGTCTTCGTGTACCTTCATGCCAGTTTTTCCTCTTCCACCTCGGTTTTGTGCCTTATAAACATCCGGGGACATTCTCTTGATATAGCCGGTTTCGGTAATAGTAACGATGACATCTTCCTTCGGGATTAAATCTTCATCCTCAATATTTACGTCTCCGTAATAATCTATCTCTGTTTTTCTTGCATCTCCGTATTTATCTTTCACCGCTAAGATTTCTTCTCTTAAAATCTTGGATTGTTCTTGAGGAGACGAAAGAATCTTCGTATATTCTTCGATATCTCTTAATGTTTGTTCAAGGTCGGCTTTAATCTTATCTATTTCAAGGCCGGATAATCTTCGAAGCGGAAGAGAAAGGATGGCCTTGGTTTGTTCCTGAGAAAGATTGAATCTTTCCATGACTTTAGTTTCGGCATCGTCATAAGCGTTTCTAATGATATGAATAAGTTCATCAATATTGTCGGTCGCAATTATATATCCCTCTAGGATATGTTTCTTGCTTTTGGCCTTATCTAAATCAAACTGGGTTCTGTTTAAAAGAACTTGTAGTTGGTGATCTAAATAAACCTGGAGGGCTCTTTTGAGAGATAATACCTCCGGTTGATTGTCGACAAGGGCCAGCATAATAATCGAAAAAGAGGTTTGAAGAGGGGTGTATTTAAATAAATTGTTTAACACCACTTCAGAATTGGCGTCTTTTTTGAGTTCAATAACTATTCTGATTCCTTCTCTTGTAGATTCGTCACGCAAGTCAGTTATACCGTCTAATTTCTTTTCCTGGCCGGGCTTAGTCTTTTCTTTAACCAAATCGGCAATCTTTTCAATAAGCGAAGTTTTGTTTACGGCATAGGGAATTTCTTTTACAATAAGTGCTTTTTTGCCGTTCGCATGTTCTATTACATCCACTTTTGATCTTATCTGAATGATGCCTCTTCCGGTTTCGTAAGCGTTTTTGATTCCCTGGACGCCAAGAATAATACCTCCAGTCGGGAAATCCGGTCCTTTTATATATTGCATCAAACCCGAAATATCAATCTCAGGATTATCTAAAAGAGCTAAATAACCGTCAATTAGTTCCGATAAGTTGTGCGGAGGAATATTTGTCGCCATACCGACGGCAATACCGACGGAGCCATTTGCGAGCAGGTTAGGAAAGGCGGCCGGAAGATATACCGGCTCTTCTTCGGTTGCATCGTAGTTATCAATAAAAGGCACGGTCTTTTTGTCGATATCCTTAAGCATTTCTTCGGTTATCTTCATCATCTTGCATTCAGTGTAACGCATGGCGGCGGCTCCGTCGCCGTCAATGGAACCAAAGTTTCCGTGTCCGTTAACTAAAGGATAACGGTATGAAAAAGGTTGGGCCATTCTGACCGCTGCTTCATATATCGCCGAGTCTCCGTGAGGGTGATATTTACCCATAACGTCTCCGACTAATCTGGCACATTTTTTGTATTGTGATGAATAACTCATTCCGAGTTCGGCCATATCATATAAAATACGGCGTTGAACCGGTTTTAAGCCGTCTCTTGCGTCGGGCAAAGCCCTTTGAACGATGACGCTCATCGCATATGAGAGAAAAGACGTTTTCATTTCGCCGACTAATTCAACGGCTTTAACGTTTTTTGTTTCTATCCATTTCTCTTCGTTATCATTTGGCATTTTTCTTCCTCCTAGTAATCCAGATCCTTAACGTATCCGGCGTTTTCATTGATAAAATCTCTTCTCGGTTCCACTTCTTCGCCCATCAGCATCGAGAAAGTTTGATCGGCATCAATAGCGTCATCGACGCTGACCCTAAGTAAAACTCTATTTTCCGGATTTAAGGTAGTATCCCATAATTGAACATCATTCATTTCTCCTAGACCTTTATAGCGTTGAATCTGAGGTTTTGATGAAAGGGTATCCATAACGCTCTTTAGTTCTTCGTCCGAATAGGCATATTGAACGGTTTTTCCGGATTGCACTCTATAAAGAGGCGGTTGAGCAATATAAACAAGGCCGGATGTCACAAGAGGTTTCATGTGACGATAAAAGAAAGTTAAAAGTAAAGTTCTGATGTGAGCGCCGTCGACATCGGCATCGGTCATAATAACGACTTTGTGGTATCTCGCTTTCGTTACGTCGAAATCTTCGTCGATTCCCGCTCCGAAAGCTTGAATCATGGAAACTATTTCTTTATTAGCAAGGACTTTGTCCATTCGGGCTTTTTCCACGTTTAGGACTTTTCCTCTTAAAGGAAGGATAGCTTGAAATTCGGCATCCCTTCCTTGTTTAGCGGAACCGCCGGCTGAATCTCCCTCGACGATGAAAATCTCGGATTTGGCCGGATCCTTGCTTCTACAGTCGGCAAGTTTGGACGCAAGACCCAAATTGTCTAAAGGTGATTTTCTTTGTACAAGTTCTCTTGCTTTTTTGGCGGCCAATCTGGCGCGCGATGCTAGAAGCGCTTTTTCGATTATTTCTTTGGCATCAATTGGGTTTTCATCTAAAAATCTGGTAAGACACTGAGAAAGAATATTTGATACTACTTTTCTTGCGTCTTCCGAACCCAGTTTAGTTTTGGTTTGACCTTCAAACTGAGGGTCCGGGTGTTTAATCGACACAATCGCGATTAAACCTTCTCTACAGTCTTCGCCGGTTAATGATTCATCTTTTTTAAAGATATTATGGGATTTGGCGTATGAGTTAAAAAGACGGGTAATCGTTGATTTGAAAGCTTCTTCGTGTGTGCCGCCGTCCGGGTTATGAATATTATTGGTATAACAATAAAGCATAGTGCCGAAAGAGTCGTTGTACTGCATACCGATTTCCATCGATATGTTGTCTTGTTCGCCTTCAAAATACATTTGGTGTTCGTTTATTTTAGTGTGTCCGCTATTTAGGAAAGCCACATATTCACTAACTCCACCTTCGTAGCAGTATTCTATCTTTTTTCTTTCAAGACCGGGACGCGTATCTTCAACCGTGAAAATAATACCTTTATTTAAAAAGGCAAGTTGCTGAAGATGGGCTCTGATTATTTCGTAATTAAATTCCTGGCTTTCTTTAAATTGATTCTTGTCAGGTAAGAATCTGACGGTTGTGCCGGTTTCATGGTCGCACTTGCCAACAATTTCTAGATCATTCCCAATATAACCATAGTTATATTTCTGGTAATAAATGTTTCCGTCTCTTTTGATATAAACTTCAAGCCATTCGGAAAGAGCGTTTACGACCGAGGCACCGACTCCGTGGAGTCCTCCTGATACTTTATAAGCTCTATGATCAAATTTACCGCCGGCGTGAAGGGTCGTAAAGACGGATTCGACAGCCGGACGATGCGTTTCCGGGTGAATATCCACCGGGATACCGCCACCGTTGTCTTTAACCTGAATGATGTTTCCTTTTTGAATTTCCACTTCAATCTTCGAACATCTTCCGGCTAAAGCCTCGTCCACCGAGTTATCGACTATTTCCCAAACTAAGTGGTGAAGTCCTTGCGGTCCCGTGGTGCCGATGTACATGCCCGGACGTTTTTTGACCGGGTCTAGTCCTTTAAGTATCTCAATATCGGACGCATTGTATACATCGTTGTTTTCATTGATTTCTGCCATAATTCGTCTCCTTTATTCTTCCCGCCGTCACAGTGAAAATTTTGGCGTTTTCGAGAGCGGGTTTTCCTATTTTTAAAATATCCGTGGTAGTAATGATGGTCTGCATCGAAGTGGATAACATCGAGAGTAAACGATTCTGATGGTTTTTATCCAGTTCTGAGAACACATCGTCTAGAAGCATCACGGGAGCTTCTCTTTTCATTTTTTCTATCATTTCGGCCAGGGCTAGTTTTATAGAAAGAGCTAACATTCTTCCTTCTCCTTGCGAGGCGTTTGCCTCAAAGTCCTGTCCGTTTTTTTTAAAAATTATATCATCTCTGTGGCAACCGAATTGGGTTGACCCTTGAGTGATGTCGCTTTTGTATTTTTCTTTGTAGAAGGCAATGTCGTTTTCAAAATTAACAATATATTCAAAGGTGATGGTTTCGATAGAACCCGATAGTTCCCGGTATTTCTTATCGGTAATGGCTTCCAGGTTCTTAAGAAACGTATTTCTCGCTATAAATATCCTTTTATTGCAGTCGATGAAATTCATCGTGAGAATGTCTAACATATCATCTTCAATATCATCATTTTCTTTCGTTTTCGGGTAAAGATATTTCAGATAATCGTTTCTCAGTTTTAACTGTTTCTTAAACGCCTGATAATCTTCAACATATTGTTTGGATATCTGAAGAAGAGACATGTCCATCAGTTTTCTTTTTTCTTGCGGTCCGTTTTTTAAAAGAAGCAGGTCCTCCGGAGAGAAAAGAACGGTGTTTAGGTGTCCGATGAACTCAGATAATTTGGTAATTTCTCTTTCGTTCACAAAAACCTTTTTTCCTTCTTTTGCGGCCACAAAGGTAATGCTGTCCTCGCGGTCCTTGAGTTCAACTAAGGCATTTATCTTCAGATAGTCTTTTTCGTTTTCTATCATCTCTTTGTCTTTATTTTTATAGGATCTTCCTAAAGACAAAGCATATAACGCTTCTAAGATGTTGGTTTTGCCGGCAGCGTTATTTCCAAGCAGAATATTCGTTTTCGGGGAAAAGGAAAGTTCAGCTTTTTCATAGTTCCTGAAATTAATCAGTTTAAGGCTTTTTACTATCACTTTACGATTTTGAAATCGAGCTTACCGATGGAAAAAACATCCCCCGGATAAAGCTTTCTTCCTCTTCTTTCTTCTTTTTCATTGTTCACGAAACAATCATGAGACAAAAGAAAAAACTTGGCGGCCCCGCCGGTTGGTATAATCCCTAAAAGCTTCAATGCTTGATGCAGAAGTATGTAATCCGTAGTAATATGTAGTTCTTTCATAGGACACCCCGCCAATATTATATATATTATATAATATTTATTTACTTTTATCAAGGTTAGTATGCTTAAATTTTCGATTTAACGCATTTTTAATGAAAGATGTATTTTCTTTCATTCCGTTTATAATTCGCTTTTATATCGGCAATTTTTAAACAATTTAGGCCTAGATAAAGAAAAAACATAGACAACGTCTATGTTTTAAAATAATTTTTTGGTTTGGGCTTTCTCAATAAACCGGGAAAGATCTTTGAACATTTCCAGTTTTGAGCCTTTTTTATCGTAAGCAATAAAGATTTTGCGGGTTTTAAAGAAGAATTTAAAGGAAATAGAGACTTCTGATGCGCACTGGAAAATCTCTTTGGCATTCTTTTCTTTTGAATCTTCCGGGCTCATTACCATGATGACGCTATTTTCCGTTATATCAGTTCTTTCAAAATGACAATCGTTTAGAAGATTTTCAAAAAGCTTGGTGTACATATATTCTAAAAGAGCGTCTTTAACCGGACCGAATCTGTCTTTAAGTTCTTCCTTTAAATCTTTAAGTTCTTTTTCGGATTTTAGTGAAGATATTTTAGTGTGAACCTCGATTTTAACGTAATCATCTTCAATATAATGTTCGTCAATATGGCGGGACATGATGACTCTTATGTCTTCTTCGGTTTTAGGCAGTTCTTCTCCGCGCTTTTTCTTAATTTCTTCATCTAGAAGTTTCAAATAGAGTTCGACTCCGACCTGGTTCATAAAACCGGACTGTTCTTTACCGAGAATTTCGCCTGCCCCTCTTGTCGACAGGTCTCTGACCGCAATTTTAAAACCGGAACCGAGTTCGGTAAAGTCTTTAATGGCTTTCAGTCTTTTTTCCGCATCCTCGGTTAAGATTTTATTTTTATCATACATTAAATAGGCATAGGAGATTTTATTAGATCTTCCGACTCTTCCTTTGATTTGGTAAAGTTGTGAAAGTCCGTATCTGTCGGCGTCGTGCACAATCAAGGTGTTTACGTTTGGAATATCGATTCCCGTTTCAATAATTGTGGTTGAGACAAGCACGTCAATGTTTCTGTCGATAAAATCCTCGATTGTGTTTTCAATCGCCGTTTTCGTCATCTGTCCGTGGATTACCGCGATTTTAGCCTCGGGCACCAGTCTTGATACATACATTTCAATATTTTCAATATCTTCCACACGGTTATAAAGGTAGAAAACTTGGCCGCCTTTTGACAGTTCTCTTTCAATTGCATCTTTTACTATATAGTCATTTCTTTCCAGGACATAGGTTTGGATAGGATATCTTTCTCTCGGCGCGGTTTCAATTAAAGAAATGTTTTTAATGCCGGTAATTGCCATCTCTAAAGTTCTTGGAATCGGGGTAGCGGTTAGCATTAAAACATCAACGTTCTTTTTGATTTTTTTCAGCTGTTCTTTACACTCAACACCGAAACGCTGTTCTTCATCGATTATTAAAAGACCCAAGTCTTTAAAGATAACATCTTTAGATAAGAGTCTGTGCGTACCGATAATCACATCTAGTAAACCGGAAGATAATTTCTTCAGGCTGGCTTTAATTTCTTTGTTCGACACAAAACGGCTTACAAGGCCGACTTCGACGCCGTATTTATCCATTCTGTCTTTAAAAGTATAATAGTGTTGTCTCGCAAGAATGGTGGTTGGCGCCAAATAAGCCACTTGTTTTCCGGACAAGATCGCTTTAAAAGCGGCCCTAAGAGCTACTTCGGTTTTACCGAAACCGACATCGCCGCAGACAAGTCTGTCCATGAGAATGCCTTTTTCCATATCGCTTTTAGTGTCGTCTATCGCCTTTTTTTGATCAGGGGTCAGTTCATAGGCAAAATCGTCTTCAAAAGATTTTTGCACTTCGTCATCGCTTTGATAAACAAAACCTTCGGTTTTTTCTCTTTCCGAGTATAAAGATAGCAGGTCAGAGGCTAAAGAAGAAGCTTTAGATCGGGCCTTTTCCTTGGTTTTTTCCCAGTCTTTGGAATTTAATTTAGACAGCTTCGGCACATATCCTTCGCTCGCACTGTATTTAGATAAAACATGAAGGTTTTCAACAGGAATATATAGTGAATCGTCTTTATCATATTTAATATGAATATAGTCGCTGGTTGTCGGGCCCAAGGTCATGGTTTTAATTTCTTCAAAGCGGCCGATTCCGTAGTCGTAGTGCACCACATAGTCTCCGACTTTCAGTTCGGATATCGATCTTAATCTCTTGGTTTCAAGACCAATTCTGTATCCTGATCTTTTTCTTCTTTGCATCTTAAACACTTTGTCTTCGCTTAATAAAACAGTGTTTATTTCTTTTATATCAAAAGAAAGGGCAAAAGAAGACAAGATTAAATTAACAGCGTTCTCTTTGATGTCTATCCCTTTGTAATATTGGAGATTTTGTTCTCTAAACAGATCTTCAATAACCGGGAGAGTTTTTTCAGAAAGGGTAATAATTATAGTCTTGTTTTTATAGGTTTTTTTAAGATCGGAAAGAAAAAGATCTAGTCGTCCTTCATAGTCTAAGATATCCAAAGAATAAAGCGATATTTCCTTAAGAGAAGGGAACATTTTCTCTTTATTAAGGTAAACCGTGTGGTCAAAAAAATAACGAGAAAGATCGTTTAAAAAATCCGAAACCTGAAGATAATTGTCGAAGGAAGATAAATATTCTAGTATTTCTTTGTTGATGGTCTCTTCTTGTTTTTTGACAGATTTATAATCAACAAACAAAATGGTTTTATCCGGTATGTAATCCACAAAGGAATAATTTTCTTTTATGAAACAAGATAGGTATTTTTGTAAAAGAGAATTCTCGTTTTTTTCGTTTAAATACTCTAAATCGTTTTCTATCTTTTCTCTTGTTTTATCTGATATGTTCTTGTCTAGTTTTTTTAAAAGAAGATCGTTTAGAATTGTTTTCTCGTTTTCGCTGAAAAAAACTTCTTCTTTCGGCATTACGAGAATTGAATCTTTTCTAATTTTCGATCTTTGACTTTCGGTTTCTAGGATCTTGATAGTCTCAATGTTGTTGCCAAAAAAATCGATACGATAGGCCTCGTCGCTGTTCATCGGAAAGATATCAAGAACGCTTCCTCTTAAGGCTGTGTCGCCTTGTTTTTCGACTGTGTAGCATCTTTCGTAGCCGGCCGAGATAAAGCGGGAGATTAGGTCTTTGGGTTTAATTTCTTCTTTTTCTTTTATTTGTACTACCTTTTCAAAATAGATATCCTTTTTTGAGGTCTTATTTAAAAGGCCGGTAAGGCTTGTCACAATAATTTTGTTTTTTTCGTTTTCGTAAATCGCTTTTAGGGTTCTAATTCTTTCGAGTTTGAATTCTTTGGATTCGGTTAAAAGCTCGGTCGCAATAAAGTCGTCTTTAGGATAAAAATAAATATTATCTGAAGACAATGATAGTTCATCATAAACTTTTTGTGCCTGGTAAATATTTTCGCACACGATGATTGTGTCTCTTTTAGAAACCTCTTTTAAGCATAATGAAATAAGCGAAGCGGTCTCTCTATCCGCTTCGCTTATTTCGACAGACTTTTTCTCTTCGATTTCTTGAAGAATTCTATTTATTTCGGTTTTTTTTAATAAATAGGTGATGTATGCGTTCATGTTTAATTAAATTTATTCATAATTGTATCAAAAGGGATGCCTTGGATAAACTCGGAGATTATTTCGTTTGTTTGCGGATATATCTCTTCAAAAGCGGCTTTTTCTTTTTTGCCAAGTTTAGACAAAACAAAATCGATGGCGCCTTCTTCCGGCTCACCAAGACCGATTCTCAGGCGGTTAAATGATTCAGAGGACAGAGAAGCGATAATTGATTTTAGGCCGTTATGGCCGCCTGCTGAGCCTTTTTCTCTTAGTCTGAGTTTTAAAAAAGGAAGGTTAAAGTCGTCAGATATTATTAAAATATCTTCTGGCGAAATTTTATAGAAAGAGGCGGTCTTATAGACGCTATCCCCGGATAGGTTCATATAAGTGAGCGGCTTTAAAAGCACGAATTCCTGGTCTTTATAGACAAGACCTTGGAATTTCGCTTCCTCTTTTAGTACATATCCGTTTTTGTTCGCAAACGCATCGAGCACCATAAAACCTACGTTGTGTCTGGTGTTTTTGTATTTGCGGTCGGGATTTCCGAGACCGACTACAAGCTTCATTTATCCCCTTTCGGTTTAATAACTATGTGGCGGGCTTTTCCTTCTCCTTCCGATTCGGTATAAACATCTCTCCATTCGGAAAGTTTGGTGTGAATAATACGCCTTTCATAGGAGTTCATCGGTTCTAGATGAACTTCGACCTTGCTTTCGGCAACTTCCTTTGCGGTTTTAGTCGCTAAGACTTCTAGTTGTCTAATTCTTTGTTTTTTATAGCCGCCGCAATCAACACTCACGTGATATTGTTCTTCAGCTTCTTCAATGTCGCCGTTTACGATGATTCTTACTAACATCTGAATGGCTTCTAGAGTTTTGCCGCCTCTTCCGATTAAAATCGGATTTTCTTCCGAGGTTATGACGTATTGAACATCTTTGTTGGCTTTCTTTCTCATTTCCACCATGGCGTTCACATTAAGTTGCTCTAGGATGGTTTTTAAATATTCCAGCCCTTTAAGCGGGTAGTCAACGTTAAGAGTGGCTTCTAAGGTATAGTTTTTCTTTAGAAGAGTTTTCTTTTCTTCTAAAACATTGAAAGTTATTTGGTCCTTGGTGGCTTTTAATTCTTTCTCAGCTTTTTCGTATGCTTCTTCTAAGGTTTTTCCTTCTACGATAATTGATTTCATTAATTTCTTCCTCCCGGTACTCCTGATTCAAGCTGTTGTTTATTAGCTTTCTTCTCTTCTTGTTTTTTAGAAATAAATGTTTGGAACATCTGATAGGTGTTACCGATAACCCAGTAGAAAGCGATGCCGGCACTCTTCCAAGCGAAGGCAACCATCATTACTGTCATCACGGCCATCATAATTCTCATTTGTACATTAGATTGTTGTTTTTTGGCGTTATAGAAGTTTCTCTTTTTCTTATCGGCTCTTTTTGACATGTAAATCGTCAGTTCCTGCGAAGCAATCATGGTAAGGCCAACAATAACGGCTAAAATCCAGTCGCCGGTTGATTGTCCGTAATCAATAGCGAAAGTTGTCCAGAGAAAACTAAATTTAGTTCCCGCGTCATAAAGAGGGGTCAAAGGGAATCTTTGTACCACCTGATATACGGCAAGGAAAATCGGCATTTGTAAGAACGGCATGAGGCAGCCCCACATACTGACGTGGTTCTTCTTCATTAATTCCTTCATCTCCATTTGTTGTTTCATCTTGGAGTTTTGATCGGTTTTTCCTTCGTATTTCTTGTTGAGTTTATCCATATCCGGTTGGATGGCTTGCATTTTATAAGTCATTGAGTTGGATTTGGCATAAATCGGCCAAGCTGCACTTCTTAAAAGAATGGTAAGAATTAAAAGTCCGATCCAGTATACTCCGCCGACAAGACCAATTATCCAGTTAAGAAGAACACCTAACTGTTCAATTATCCATTGCCAAACAAAGTTCCAAGCTCCACTTAAGTAGTTTAGAGTTAAGGTTAAAGTATCCGAAGAATAAGAAACGGTCGCAGTATTGTAATAATAAAGATCATCGTTTTCTTTAGATATTATTGAGCCGTTTTCTTTGGTGGTTTCAACCAAGATGTTGTTGATAGTGGCATCAGTTATGTCTTCCGCTATCGAAAAGGCGTTAATCTTAATTTCGGTTCCGCGGAAAGGCTTAGTGGCTTTTGAGGCTTCTTTTTCAGATAAACCCGCAAGAAGCGCCGCTTCTTCGTCCACGTTTGTACCAAAAGATAATTTAATAACGGATTCTTCTATGTTAGCTCCGGCAGTAAACTCGTACGAAAAAGTTTCGTAGCCGGTGGAAGATAGAGCAAATATTTCTCCGTCTTCATAAGAGACAAAGTTGTCTTCGCTGTCGTAATATCCGGCCGTAAGTTTAATGCTTTTGCCGTCGTATTCATCCGCCATAACTCTGGCAGTAATTGTTACAACGTAAGTTTTACTTTCTTCAATATACTGATAGTCTATGGAATCGGTAGCAATCGGAACTCCGTCTTCGTCATTGGTGTATATGGTTTCTTTTTTGTATAAATCGAAATCCATATCCGAAATATATCCCGGATCTCCGAGAGGAAGTTTATAGGGGTTAGTTGAATCTTCTTTTGTGTTACAACCGGAAAGGGTTAAAACCAAAAGAAGCATAATGACCACAAGGTAATATTTTATGGTTTTAGTCATTTGGGACCTCCAAAATTTTTGCTCTTTTAAGAATCGAATTAATTTCAGCCGAAATGTCCTCATATGTTAGGTTTTTGGCTGTGATTTTGATAATTATAAAGAAATCCAGATGGTTTTTTATTTTCAGGTTTCTGACGGCCGATCTTACTCTTCTTTTTATCAAATTCCTTTCAACAGCGTTTCCATATTTTTTGGGAACGCTTACGGCATAGCGGTAATGTTCTTCTTCGCGGTTTTCTTTATGATATATTACAAAATCCGTTCCTGCCGTTATCTTTCTTTCTTTAAGTATTTCAACTATTTCGTCGTTTTTCTTTACTCGATATTGTTTTTTCATCGTATAAGTAAAATAAAAACACTTAAAAACAATATATTTTCAGGTGTTTTCAGGTACAATATATTTTCTTTAAGATGGCTTTTATTTATTAAACTGTCAGGCTTTTACGGCCTTTTCTTCTTCTTGCGGACAACACTTTTCTTCCGCCTACTGAGGACATTCTCGCGCGAAAACCGTGAGTGTTTACTCTTTTCTTCTTACTAGGTTGGTATGTTTGACTCATAACAGGTGCCTCCTTACGAAAACCACGCTTTTTTATTATATAGAATAGTTGGTTTAATGTCAACGTTTTTAAAGCACTCTAATAACAATGTTTTTTCATCTGGTTTTTGTTGTTTTTGGTTCGATTTAGTCACAATTTGAAAATGAGGAAAAAACTATGTTAATTTTGTGGAAAACCCGGTTATTTGGCCGTGTTTTGAGGTTTTTTTATTAACAATTGACGTTTGGGTCCAATGTTTTTGTTGGAGTTATCCACAATTTTTGTGGAAAAATATGTGTTGTTTTGGTCTTTTGCTGTGGTATTATCATAATATAAAAAACAGCGGCTCTTGTGCGTCGTGCGCAGGTAGTAAGTAAAAAGAAAGGAAACATAGCGTTTTTGGTGCGTTGCTCTATGGAAATAACTGGAATTGAAGTTTGGAAAGACATCAAAATACGATTGAAAGAGGAGTTAGACGCCGATATTTTTGATACTTATTTTTCAGGAATAAACGAGGTGTATAAAGAGTCAAACAATCTAATATACTTAATCGTCGACAACCTCTTTATCAAAACCAGGATCCAAAACAACTATATCTCCCGTTTAAACAAACTTCTCTCTGACTACTATGCGGTAGCTCATTCTTTCATGCTTGTGACAAAAAACGAGGTTGAAGAGGAAAAAGAAAAGAAAAATTTAGAGACCGAACGAAACAATTTTTCTAAAGTTAATAACTCAGGATTAAATCCTAATTATACTTTCAGCACCTTTGTGGTCGGCGACTCTAACCGCTTTGCGCATCGCTATGCTACTTTGGTTGCCGATCAACTGTCAACGGTTGCTAACCCTGTATATATTTTTGGAGATGTGGGACTCGGAAAAACCCACCTTATGCAAGCTATTGGAAACTACATTCTTGAAAGTAAGCCGGAATTAAGTGTTCTATATATCAGAACCCAGGATTTTGTTGAGGAATACGTAAAGTGCGGAAGCCGTGACGGCTATGATAAATTTTCGGCTAAATTTGAAAATATCGATGTCTTGTTAGTAGATGATGTTCAATTTTTAGAGTCGAAAAAACAGTGCCAATTAGAGTTTTTTAAGATATTTGAAAAACTAACCGGGAATAAAAAACTAATTGTTTTAACATCGGATAAAAAAGCTTCAGAGTTAAGAGAAATCATGGTTCGTCTTACCTCTAGATTTGAGTGGGGAATCACTCTTGATATCAATAAACCGGATAAAACCCACAGGATCAGTATATTAAACGCCAAACTAAAACAAGAAACTCCTAATCCGGAAATAATGCCGGAAGAAGTAATAGATTATATCGCCACAGTTTGTGAAAGCAACATAAGAGAGCTTGAAGGAGCTCTTAAAAGAGTTTTGTTTTATTGCGAAGCGTTTAGTTTGGAATATAATCTCGAAAACGCGAGAGAAGCTCTTAAAAATGTTGTAAGTTTCGCGGCCGCCGTCGGGAACAGTATCGCCCCGACTGAAGAAATCAAAAAAATGTTCAGTGTAATAAGCACCTATTTCAAAATTGGTCAAGACGATTTGTTGTCTAACTCAAGAAAAAAAGACATCGTTTATGCTAGACAAATGTGTTGGTACATAATGAGAACCAAATATGATCTGACTTTCCAAAAAATAGGAGATATCTTTAATGGAAAAGATCATTCAACTATTATGCATGGCTGCCAGATTATTGACTCTGAATCAAAACACGAAGGCGAAACAAAAAAGAATGTGGAAAACATCTTGAGAAAAATGGGGAAAGACCCAAACGCGGTGTAGAAATTTTAGTCAAATTATAGACTTTTATACTAGTAAATAGTATAATGTTATTAAATATGTTTGTTTTCCACATATCCACAACCCTTAACAATAACAACAAAACAAAATATATAAAGAATGATAGAAAGGACCATCGAAATGAAATTTTCAATCGACAAAAATGCGTTTCTCTCAAAATTGACAGTAGCCCAAAAAGCTATGGCTGCTAAATCAAATATGCCAGCTCTTACCGGAATCTTGATTTCCGTTGCCAAAGGAGAGCTAGTATTTGTTGCTTCAAACATGGATATATCAATTAAAACACTTACAAAACACCCTAGTTTAAAAATAGAAAGCGAGGGCGTTTGTTTGGTTCCTGGCAAACTTTTCACAGATATTATCAGAAAACTTGGCGGCGACACGGTTAATATTGAACTTGAGGACGACAACGTTTTAAGAATTATGGCCGGCTCATCCGACATAACTTTAAATCTTTTAGATGTTGCCGACTATCCAAAACCACAATTTGATTTCTCTGAGCACCCAATTGTGTTAAAGGCCGCCGATTTAAAAGACATCATCAAAGAAACAACTTTTGCTTCTTCTAGTGTTGAAAACAAACCTATTTTAACTGGAGTAAATATCAGAATTTACGACAACAAGCTACTAGCGGTTTCCACCGATTCTTTCCGTTTAAGCAAAAGAAATATGACTCTTGCTGACAACTATCTTGAAACCAACGTTATAATTCCATCAAGAAGTCTAAACGAATTATCAAGAATCATTGAAGATAGTATTGATAAAGTAGAAATATATTTGGATAAAAACAAAGTTTTATTTAAGTTTGATGACATTATCTTCCAATCAAGACTTCTTGAAGGCAACTATCCCGACACTTCAAAACTTATCCCAACAAACTTCCCAGTTATTTTGAAGTTTAATAAAGACAGCTTGATTGAAGCGATCGACAGAGTTTCAACTCTTTCTTCAAACCCAAACGCCACATCAATAGTTAAACTGCAGATTGAAGCAAACGGCACCATAAATTTGATCTCCAACTCTCCAGAACTCGGAACCATCAAAGACACTGTTTCACCGGTTGAAGTGGTTACGATGAACGAAATTAAAATATCTTTCAGTTCCACTTTCTTCTTAGATGCGCTCAAAGCTTTCTCAAGCCCGGAAGTGTTTGTTAAATTTACTGGAGAAATCCGCCCGTTTATTTTTGAAGCCGACAACGATCCAGGACTGGTTGAACTTGTTCTACCGATGAAATCGGAATAGATATAAGACATAAAAGTGCAAACTCTTGCGCTTTTATTTTTAGGTAATATGGACATACTGATAAAACCAAAGAAACTCAAAGGAAAACTTAATATCATTTCATCAAAAAGTTTTGCCCACCGCGCTATTATATGCGCGGCTTTATGCGAGGGAGAATCAGTATTAAGAAACATTAATTTCTGCGACGATGTAAATGCGACAATTAATTCCTTAAGAGAAATAGTGTACATTAAAAAAGATGGAAAAGATTTAATCATCAGAGGTGGAATCAAACAGTTTTCCAAAATGAATTTCTTCGTTAACAACTCAGGATCTTCTCTTCGTTTTCTTCTTCCTACTCTCTCTTTTTTCAACAAAAAAGAAAGCAATTTTATCTTAGGAGATAGCCTTTCAAAAAGACCTTTTTCCGACTACGAAAAACTATATACGCAAACAAAATGTAGATATGAGAAGAAAGAAGATTTAATTAAAACAAAAGGGTTTCCTGATGAAAATGTTTATGTTATATCAACAGAATATAGTTCACAATTTGTCTCTGGTCTTTTGTTTCTAGCGCCAAATCTGGGGCACGACACCACAATAAACATCAAAGGAAATATTAAGTCGGCAAAGTATATTGAGCAAACCATATACATCATGAAACAGTTTGGAATTGAGATAAAAATGAACGGAAACAATATTTTTGTTATTGGTAACCAAAAATACAAGCCGACAAGCATCGCCATTCCTTCCGACCTCTCTTTCCTTACAAACTGTATGATTATGAACAGGCTGGGATCGGAAATCGAGTTTGAGGACCTTTTGGTTGATTCTAAAGACCCTGACTACTCTTTTATCCAAGCTTTGCAGTCTGAAGACAAAGAAGATATAGACCATCTGGATTTTGAAACAAATACCGACATAGTTCCACCTTTTTCGGTTCTCGCTTCTTTGCTATCCACCAAAACTATCAAATTTACCGGAGTCGAAAGACTACAATATAAAGAAAGTAACCGCCTTTTTACCATAGCGGAAAACATTAACTCCCTTGGCGGCCAAATATCTTTTGGCACCAACACCATGACAATCCTTCCGGTAGAGTTTTTAAACGGCGGTGTTATTGATTCATATAACGACCATAGAATCGCTTTTATGGGAGTTCTGCTTTCGACTGTTGCTAAAGGCGACATCATAATAAAAAACTTTGACTGTGTATCGAAATCATACCCCGACTTTTTAGGCGATTTCTTTGGCCTCGGACTTGATTTTGAGATTATAAGACAACAAGAAGTTTTGTCTTTTAAGATTGCTGATAAAAAAACAGAAGTCATTATCGGACAAAAACTTCTTTCCTCTGTTGATAAGTATTTTTCGTTTTTTGAAAACCGAAGACTAATTGTTGCCGATAAAAACGTTCCAAAAACCGAAGTAAAAAAACTATCTGATCTCTTGGCGGCCGACGTTTATTATCTTGATGATGAAAAAGAAAAAGTTAAAACGATTGAAAATGCCCAAAAAATTATTGATTATTTAATAGATAAATCTTTTTCTAAGAGCGATGAAATAATCGCTTTTGGCGGCGGAACAGTAACCGATCTTGTTGGTTTTGTTTCTATGATTTATAAAAGAGGCATCTCTTATGTAAACATTCCCACAACCCTTCTTTCTCAGGTAGATGCCTCAATTGGCGGCAAGGTTGCCGTAAACGAAGCGCAAGTCAAAAATGCTGTCGGAGGATTTAATCCTCCGAGACTGGTTTTAATTGATCCGAATTTATTGAATACACTTCCGGAAATAGAATTTAGATCCGGCATGGCCGAAATCATCAAAATAGCCGCCATATCAGACCCAATTCTTTTTTATGACATATTAGACAGAAGACCCTATGAAAACCTTGTGGAATGGATAATCAAAGCCATAAAAGACAAAATAGCTTTTATAGAGAAAGATCCGTTTGATGAAAAAGAAAGAAGAGCTCTTAATTTTGGTCATACCTATGGCCATGCTTTAGAATCGAAGACTCCGTCTTTGTCTCATGGAGAAGCCGTTGCCAAAGGAATGCATTTAGTCTCTCCAAACACCTCTTTAGACAATTGCCTAACAAAATATGGGTTTTATCTTAGTTGTCCAATTAAAAAAAGCGAACTTATGCCATATATTATAAATGACAAAAAAGTTAAAAACGGTGAACTAACTCTTGTTGAACTGGAAGAAATTGGAAAATATCGTTTTAGGACGGTAAAAATATAGTGAACAGTACCGGAAAAAATATTGTTGTATCGTTTTCTGGAGAATCCCATAGCGAAAAAATCACCACTTTTATTGACGGGATAAAAAAAGGAACAGCAGTATCCATAGAGAAAATTCAAAAAGACCTAGAAGCCAGAAACCCAAAGCTGTTTTTTAATTCGCAAAGACAAGAAAACGATAAAATCGTTTTAGTTTCTGGCATTTCTTCTGGCAAAGCAACCGGAGAGATAATAGTGTGTGATGTATATAATGAATATGTTGATAAAAAAGACTATGAAAAACACGAAGGATTTTTACGCCCAAGCCACGCTGACTATACAAGGTTAGTGAAAAATAGACAAAACCCATCTTCAGGAGGCGGAGCATCTTCTGGAAGAATGACGATACCAGTAGTAATAGCCGGATCAATAGCCAAGCAAATTCTTCTTTCGAAAGGCGTTTTTATAATCTCGCACATTCAATCGGTCTATAATATTAGTGAAGAGAATTTTACCTTGGAAAATTTGGGTAATTTTTTACAAAACAAGGAAAAAGATCTGTTTTTTCCAACAATATCCTCATCTTTTCACGAAAATTGTTTTAATTTATTAAAAACTATTCAAAAAGAAAAAGACAGTGTTGGCGGAAAAATAGAAACAGCTATCCTTAATCTGTCTCCAGGTGTTGGAGAACCGTTTTTCAACAGTCTTGAAAGCGAAATATCCAGAATGCTTTTTTCTATTCCTGCAGTTAAAGCAGTTGAGTTTGGTGACGGAGTTGAATTTGTAAATAAAAAAGGAAGCGAAGTAGAAGATTCTTTTTATTTTGATAACAAAACTCAAAAGATTAGAACAAAAGAAAACCATAATGGCGGCATCAACGGCGGTATTTCTAACGGCATGCCGATAATAATTAAAACTTCGATCAAACCGGTACCGACTATTAAAAAGCCGATTACTTCATACAACTATCTTAAAAAAACCCAGGAAACTGTTGAATTTTCAGGTAACTACGATGTTTTTGTTGGAAACAGGGCCATACCGGCAGTTGAAGGAGTTATAGCCCTCGCGGTTCTTGATTCTCTTTATGAAGAGGAGAAAAAAGTATGATAGGATTAATAGGGAAAAGTTTGAAACACAGCTATTCAAAAGAGCTGTATCAACTTTCAATAAATAAAAAATATAAACTAATTGAATTAAAGAAAGTCGACAAATTTCTAAAACAAAGAAAGTTCGAATATGTAAACGTTACTTATCCTTTTAAAAAAAGCGTCATTCCTTTTTTAGATTGTAAATCTAAAATTGTTGAAAAAACCGGAGTTTGCAATCTAATTGTTAACCGAGGCGGTAAACTTTTTGGATATAACACAGACGCCTCGGGCTTTGATGATCTTTTAGATTCTAACGATGTGAATGTAACCGGCAAAACTATTCTTATTCTCGGAAACGGCGCCACCAAAGAAACTGTTGTATATTGTCTTAAAAAAAGAAATGTAAAAAAGATAATTATTGCTTGTAGAAACAAAAAAGACGAATCTGAATTTTATTTTAATGAAATATCTGGCGAAGGCATCGAAATTATTATTAATGCAACGCCTGTCGGCCAGCAATTAAATGACGAGAATCTGATAGATTTTTCTTTGTTTAAAAATCTAGAAACTTATATAGATCTTGTCTATAACCCCAAAACAACCAACATGATGTTTGAGGCAAAAAAACTAAAGAAAGGCAGTATCAACGGTTTAACCATGCTTGTTAGTCAAGCAAAACTCTCACATTCTATTGCGACCGGCATTATAACACCCTCGGCTTTCTGGGCCAGAGGGAAAATGTTCCTTCAGTTCGGTCACAGCAATATTATATTTATCGGTTTGCCAACCGCCGGCAAAACCAAAAATATAAATTATATTTCTTCTTTTAAAATACTAAAGACCAGTGTCATCGATACAGACAAGGCTATAGAAAAAAGCACAAATATGTCAATTGCTAAGTTGTTTAAAAACAAAGGCGAAACTTATTTTAGGCAAGAAGAAAACAAAATCATTAATAGAATATACACAAAACAAGGCCTTTTTATTGCGACCGGCGGCGGCACGCTTTTAAATTATGAAAATTACCGGAAACTATCTTACTTCGGGACTTTCATCTATCTTAAGAAACAGAAATTTGATGACTATATAAACGATGGCACAAGGCCTCTTGCTAAATCTAAAAACGATATCGAAAAATTATACCAAGAAAGAAAAAAGATGTACGAAGAATACGCGGATATAACCGTTCCGTCCGATATTGATCCGAAACAATGTCTTTTTGAGGTAATAAATGCGCTTACTAATAATTAACGGCCCCAATTTAAATATGCTTAAAGAAAGAAATAAAGAGATCTACGGCGACGTTTCCTACCCCTCTTTAGTTAAATCTCTTAAAAACTACGCTAAGTCGAAAGGAATAAAAATTTCCATCTTTCAATCTAACCACGAAGGAAAAATCATTGATGAGATTCAAAAAAATAAGGAAAAATTTGATGGCTATATAATAAACCCGGGTGCCCTTACACATTATTCTTATGCGATAAGAGATGCGGTTGAAATATTAAAAAAAGACGTTGTTGAAATACATATTTCTGATATAACTAAAAGAGAGTCTTTTAGAAACATTGATGTTTTAGACGGACTCTGCGCTAAAAAAATAGCCGGTGAAGGAATTAGCGGATATTTTAAAGCTATAGATTATTTTATTAAAGGCAGTGATAAAAATGAATGTTAAAGATCTTCGTCTTTCCGGGCGAAAAAACCACAAAGAAAATACGATTGTAAAAGCTAAAAACGTCCTTTTTGGATCAGAAAAGATAGTATTAATCGGCGGCCCTTGCGCAGTAGAATCCGAAAAACAAGTCGAGGAAATAGCCAAAGGCGTTCATGGTGTTTCGGTGTATCGAGGCGGAAGTTTTAAACCAAGAACCTCTCCCTATTCTTTTTTGGGCCTAGAAAAAGAAGGAATACAAATTCTAAAAAAGATTTCTGAAGAACACAAAATCCCTTTTGTGACCGAAATAACCAAAATAGAAGATTTGGACTATTTTATAGAAAACGTTGATATTATTCAAATCGGCGCCAGAGATATGCAGAATTTTGAACTTTTAAAAGCGGTTGGCAGAACTAAAAAACCCGTTCTTTTAAAACGCGGTTTCGGTAACACTATTGAAGAACTGCTTTTATCAAGCGAATATATCTTAAAAGAAGGTAATCCTAACGTTATCCTTTGTGAAAGAGGGATAAGAACCTTTGAAAATTCCGAAAGATTTACTCTAGATATTGGTGCTATTTCGATTATAAAAAGATATTCTCATCTTCCGGTCATAGTTGACCCTTCCCATGCCTCGGGAGATCCTTTCTATATTGAATCGCTTTCTTTGGCCGCTATCGCAGCCGGAGCCGACGGACTAATGATAGAAATTCATAATGATCCGGCGAACGCTCTTTCAGATAAAGACCAAGCTTTAACAATCGAACAATATAACAAGTTAGTAGAAAAAATTGCCCCGGTTGCAAAAGCCATAGGAAGGAGTGTTTAAAATGGGAATAATAATGGAAGGCAAAACCGTATCTTCAGCCCTTAAAGAAAAAGTTAAAAAAGAAGTGGAAGAAATTAAAATTAAATACGGAAAAACCCCAAAACTAACGGTTATATTATGTGGAGACGACCCAGCTTCCATAATATATGTAAAAAACAAAGAAAAAGCTTGCGCCGCTCTTAAAATAGACTCAGAGGTAATTCGTTTTGATAGTAACGCCTCAGAAGAGGAAATAAAAAAGACGATAAATGTTTTGGCTAAAGATGAAAAAGTTAACGGCATACTCGTTCAACTCCCTCTACCAAAAGGAATTAATGAAAGAAACATCATTGAATTGATTCCACTAGAAAAAGACGTAGACGGTCTTACTTCTCTAAATGTTTCTAAACTGGTAAGAGGTGAAGAAGGAATCGTTCCGTGTACACCGCTTGGCATTATCGACATGCTTGATTATTATGCTATCCCTCTTGAAGGAAAAAGAGTGTCAGTAGTCGGAAGAAGTATGCTTGTCGGCAAGCCTCTTTTCAATCTTTTAACCAACAGAAATGCCACAGTTACTTTGTGTCACTCGAAAACCAAAGATTTAAAAGAAGAAACACGACTATCCGATATTGTTATAATGGCAATCGGTAAACCGCTCTTCTTAAAAGAAGACATGATTAAAGATGGAGCCATAGTAATTGATGTCGGAATAAACAGAATAGACGGACAGATCTATGGAGATGCCGATTTTGAAAACTTAAAAAATAAAGCGTCCTATATTACTCCTGTCCCTGGCGGCTGTGGGCTGATGACTGTAGCCGAACTACTCAACAACACAATAAAATGTTTTTATCTTCAGAATAGAAAATAAGGAGAGTTTATGGAAGACGATCTTGAGCAATATCGCATATATCGAAATATTTTATGCATAGATCTCAAAAGTTTTTTTGCGTCGGTCGAATGTGCCGATCTTGGTCTTGATCCTTTTAAAACTCCACTTGTGGTTGCGGATATTTCTAGAGGAAACGGCTCAATTTGTTTGGCCGTTTCTCCATATTTAAGAAACAAAGGTGTTCCTGGAAGATTAAGAGTTTTTGAACTACCGAAAAACGAAAAAATCATATTTAGAAAACCACGAATGCGTCGCTACCTGGAAGCATCCGCCAAAGTTGTCAGTATATATCTAAGATATGTTTCTAAAGAGGACATCCATATATATTCGGTAGATGAATGTTTTATGGATTTTACCGAATACCAAAAACTCTACCCGATGCCAAAAAAGGATTTGGCTAAACAAATATTAGATGAAGTTTATAAAGAAACCCACCTTTACGGGGCTTGCGGCATCGGTCCAAACATGCTTCTCGCGAAACTCGCGATGGATATTGAAGCGAAAAAGAACCCCTCGCAAATTGCCGAATGGAACTATGAAGACGTCGAAATCAAACTTTACCCGGTTTCTCCTCTTTCTAAAATGTGGGGAATCGGTTTTAGAAACGAAAGAACTCTTACCCAAATGGGATTTAAATGTGTAGGAGACATCGCCAAATCCGATCCTAACTTTTTAAAGAAAAAATTTGGAGTTATGGGAGAAGAGCTTTGGTATCACACTCACGGCATCGATATGTCGTTAATTCAGGATAAAAAGAAAGTAAAACCTCTATCAAGAAGCCTTGGCATCGGCCAGGTTATGTTTCATGATTATGATAGAGAAACAACTCCGCAAATTATTTTAGAAATGTCCGACGAAATATCATCTAGACTTCGTTCGTCCGGCAAAGTAGCCACAGTGGTTCATCTTTTTATCGGTTTTTCAAGAGACTACGGCGGCGGGATTTTTCACCAAAGAAAATTAGAAAGCCCCATATCTCTTGGAAAAGATATTTCCGCAGTTTGTTTGGATATCTTTGATAAATACTACAAAGACGAACCAATAAGAAGAATCAACATCAGCGTTTCCGGCTTGACAGATAAAACCGGGATCCAAATGAATTTATTTGAAGACGTCGAGAAAAAAGCTAAAGAAGAAGTTCTTTTTGATACGATGGATAAAATAAAAAGAAAATACGGAAAAAATTCGATAAGAAGAGCGTCGACCGAACTAGAATATTCCACCGCTAAGGAAAGAAATAAAGAAATAGGAGGCCATCATGAGTAACTATAAAGACAGAGGAATCCTTAAATGGGCTCCTTTTGATGCGCTTTCCAGCCAAAAATCAATTTTAGAAGATTTAATTTACAATCTAGAGAAAAAAGATAAATCAATTCTTTCTGAAGACGAAAACGAAGAACTAAACGACACTATAAAAAAGGCTCTTCAAGAAAACAAAAATGTTTCCATCGATTACTATAACGATGGATACGTTTACTCAACTTACGGAAAAATAAAAAAGATAGATAGTGTCAAAAAAATAATAATTATGGATACCGAAGAAGAAATATATTGCGAAGATATTCTCGAGATCAAAATAACGAGGTAAAAAAATGAAAAGTAAAGCATACGCAAAAATAAACCTTTTCCTCAAAGTTCTTGATGAGAGAGACAACGGAATGCATAACCTGGAAATGGTTAACATAACCGTTGGTTTAGCTGATGAACTAGAACTAAACTTAACCGAAAACGGTAAAATTGAAGTCACCACATCTATTCCAAAACTAAACGGATCTGATAACCTTTCTTATAAAGTTGCCGAATATATGAAAAAAGTTTATCGAGTTAAAGAAGGGGTTCAAATATATATTGAAAAGAAAATACCGGTCGGGGGCGGTCTAGCCGGCGGCTCGTCAGATGCGGCCGAAACCATAAAATGCTTAAACGAGCTTTGGAAGTTAAACCTTTCTTTTGATCAAATGATCGAAATCGCTAAAAAATTCGGATCTGACATCCCTTATTGCCTCTATAGAGTTCCGGCAATTGTTAGAGGAGTGGGCGATATTATCGAACCAATTGATCTAAACATTGAAAACTATGAGATTTCACTTTTTTCTCCGCGAGTAAATGTATCAACCGGCTATGTCTTTAAAAATTTATCAAACACAAATTCAAAAAACGGATCTTTGGAAGAAAATCTCCAAAAACTTATGAGCAAGGATTATCAAATTTTTAAAGAGGGATTAAGGAACGATTTAGAAGAAACGGTTTTCTCTCTTTATCCGGAAGTTAAGCAAGAATATGACCTCTTAAAGAGGGTATATGGGAAGGATGGCCTGTTTATGACGGGCTCAGGATCAACAATTGTAAAAATTTCTGAAAAAAAATAGACTATTTCATGAAATATTCATGAATTTTCAATGATATTGTAGCAAAATCCTTATGTTTGCTTAATTATTCGGTTATAATGAATATAGACAACGGAGGACGTTAGCATGACAATTACCGAAGTAAGAATAAAAAAGGTAGACGGGGACAATCGTCTAAAAGCTATCGCAGCCATTACAATCGACAATTCGTTTGTCGTACATGAACTCAGGATAATCGAAGGTAGAAACGGCCTTTTTGTAGCGATGCCTTCAAAGAAGATGCCAAGCGGCGAATTTAAAGATATTGCCCACCCGATTGATCAGGGCACAAGAGAATTAATAGAAAAAGCCGTCATTGACGCATACAATAAACCTGAAGAATAGTAAAAAAGACAAAACACCATATTTGTGGTGTTTTTTTCTTGGTCCTTATGTTAGAATTATATTGTATTTAAGGTGGGGGATAAAAAATGGCACTTTTTCATGGCGACAAAATCAAATTGTTTGCACTTAGTTCCAACAAAGAGTTGGCACAAGAAATTGCCGACAAGCTTGAAGTTCCGCTTTCGGCGTGTGAAGTAACAAGATTCTCAGACGGAGAAATAAGCGTTAATATCGACGAAACAGTCAGAGGTCACAAAGTATTTGTGGTTCAATCAACATCTTCTCCGGTAAATGAAAACCTAATGGAATTATTGATTTTCATTGATGCTCTTAAGAGAGCATCCGCAAAAGAAATTAACATAGTTCTTCCTTATTACGGCTATTCAAGACAAGATAGAAAAACTCAGTCCAGACAGCCGATTTCCGCTAAACTGGTAGCCGACTTATTAACGGTGGCCGGGGCAACAAGAGTCATTTCTCTTGATTTACATGCCGCCCAGATTCAAGGTTTCTTCAATATACCAATCGACAACCTTACCGCAATGCCTCTTTTTCAAAAATATATAAGAGACGATAAAATCGAAAATGCCGTCATCGTATCACCAGACCACGGCGGAGCCAACAGAGCAAGACAACTTGCTGATGCCTTCCACTGGGATATTGCTATTATCGACAAAAGAAGACCACAACCAAATGTGTCAGAAGTCATGAATATAATCGGCGACGTGCAAGATAAAAACTGCATTATCATCGACGATATGATTGATACCGCCGGCTCAGTTTATAATGCTGCTCAAGCTTTAAAAAAATACGGTGCTCATGATGTTTACGTCTTTGCCACTCATGCTATTTTTTCCGGTAAAGCTCCGGAAAGATTATCTGATTTAGATTTGTTTAAAGAAGTGGTTGTTACCAACTCGATTGAACTACCAGAGGACAAAACTTTTGCTAATTTGACAGTAATCAGTGTTGCTTCATTAATATCTGAGGCGATTCAGCATATCATCGACGACCAACCGCTTTCACCGCTTTTTAAATAAAAGACAAAAGAAAAAGAAGAAAGAAAATTTCTTCTTTTTTTGTGCTTATGATGTATAATTATATTACCAAGATTATGTGAGGACAAAAATGACAACTGGCGAAAAAATTATTATTATCCTTTTAGCAGTAGCGATAGCCCTTATTATCCTTGCGGTAATTCTTCTTTTAAAGAAGAAAAACACCACAACGTCTTTTGACTTTGCCGAAAAAATCAAGTCAGCTAATGATGATCAAGAAAAAAGACTGATGGATGACAATAATCGTTTAAGAAATGACGTTTACCAAATTAAAGTCGACACCAACAAAGAACTCTCTCTTTTTAAGGACAATATGAACACTTCGATAGACGAAAGGTTTAAAGAAGTAAATAAAACTTTAAATGAAGGTATTTTAAAAATTTCCGAAACCATGAACAAGAATGTGACGGACAATTTTGAAAAAACCAATCAAACCTTTTCCGACATCAAAGAAAGAATGGCGAGAATTGATGAGGCTCAAAAAAATCTCAAGAATGTCGAAACTTCCATTACTTCGTTCAAAGAGGTCTTGGAAAACAAAAAAGCGAGAGGCAATTTCGGGGAATTTCAACTTAACACTATCCTTAGCGATGTGTTCGGCCCGGAAGGAAATATCTATAAAATTCAATCAACTATGTCGAACGGATATATTGCCGATTCTCTTTTAAATCTACCGGACCCTTTAGGAAAGATTGTTATCGACTCCAAGTTTCCATTTGATAATTTTAAGAAAATATATAACCCGGAAATCTCTGATTTAGAAAAGAACGAAGCCAGAAAATTATTTAAAAATGACGTTAAAAAACATCTTTCGGATATTTCTTCTAAATATATAATCAAAGGCGAAACCTCAGAACAGGCCATTATGTTTGTTCCATCAGAAGCGGTGTTTGCCGAAATAAACGCTAATTTTCCGGATTTAATTCAGGAATCGCAAAAATTAAAAGTATGGATAACCTCTCCTACCACTTTAATTTCGATTCTTCAAACCGTAGAGATTATGCTCAAAGAAGCCGAAAGAAGCAAGAACGCTAAAAAGTTATTCGACGAACTGGCTAAGCTTTCTGAAGACTTTGATCGTTATGAAAAACGTTGGAGTCAGTTTGAAAACAGACTTTCAAGCGTGGTTACCTCTGCTCAAGACATCAGAAAATCAAGTGACAAAATCAGTAAGAAATTCCAAAAAATCAATAATAATTCTTCCTCTATCGGGCTAGAAGAGGATGAAGACGAAGAAGAGAAAAAAGAAGAGGAAACAATATGAACACCATCGAAGAAATATATAGAAAAAGCGAAGAGTTTCAAAATAGAGAAGTTTTAATCGCCGGTTGGGTAAGAAATAACCGGGATCAAAAAGAATTCGGGTTCATCGACTTAAACGACGGAACTTGTTTTTCCTCGATTCAAGTTGTCTATGATTCCTCTATCGAAAATTTTAAAGATATTCAAAAATATCGAAACGGTTCTTCGGTTGAAGTTAAAGGAGAGTTAGTTTTAACCCCTTCCGCCAAGCAGCCTTTTGAAATTAAAGCCAAAGAGATTACTCTTCTTGGAGACAGCGGCGAAGATTACCCGATTCAGCCAAAAAGACATTCTCGCGAGTTTTTAAGAGAAAAACTACACCTAAGAGCCAGAACCAATCTTTTTAACGCTATCTTCCGTTTAAGAAGCGAAGCGGCATATGCTATTCATACTTTTTTCCATTCTCGCGGCTTTATTTACGTACATACCCCGATTATTACCTCAAACGATGGAGAAGGAGCGGGAGAATTATTTAACATTACTACTGCGAGTCCAAATCCGGAGACTGATTTTTTTGGTAAAAAAGTATATTTAACCGTTACCGGACAACTCCATGTCGAAGCGTTCGCGATGGCCTATAGAAATGTCTACACTTTTGGTCCGACCTTTAGAGCCGAAAACTCCAATACGACGGTTCATGCTTCCGAGTTTTGGATGATAGAACCGGAAATAGCTTTTGCTGATTTAACCGACGAAATGAACCTGGCGGAAGACCTTCTTAAATACGTAATTGACTACGTTCTTAAAAACTGTAGTGAAGAAATGAAATTCTTTGATGCTTTTGTTGAAAAAGGATTAATTGATAAATTAACTTTAGTTTTGAATTCTAAAGAATTTAAGAGAATTACTCATAAAGAAGCCATTGATTTACTTTTAGCTTCCGGGATAAATTTTGAAAACGCCCCAGGTTATAAAAAAGACTTAGCGACCGAACACGAAAAATATTTAACTTCATATTTTAAGAGTCCGGTATTCGTTTATGACTGGCCAAAAGATATAAAAGCCTTCTATATGAGAATGAACGACGATAACGAAACGGTAGCCGCAAGCGACCTTTTAGTTCCAGGATCAGGCGAAATAGTCGGCGGCAGTCAAAGAGAAGAAAGGCTTGACCTTCTTTTAAAGAGAATGAGTGATCTTCATATGAACGAAAAGACTTTGGACTGGTATGTGGACCTAAGAAGATACGGCGGCTGCAAGCATTCAGGCTTTGGACTTGGATTTGAAAGACTCCTCATGTATCTCTCAGGAGTTGACAACATTAGGGACGTTGAGGCCTACCCTCGCAACCCTAACAACTGTGATTTTTAAAAGTTATTGAATAAAATTATTATTTTATGTGTAAAATATGTATGGTTTGGAGGAATCAATGAAAGATATAAATCTACTATCTCTTGTGGAAATTGCGATTGAAGTACTAAGAGAATCAAAAGAAAAAAGCACTTTCTTAGACTTATACAACAAAGTATCCGAAATGAAAAACTTTACCGAAGAAGAAAAAAACGAGCATATCGCCCAGTTTTATACGGACATAACTTCTTCCGGTGACTTTATTTATTGCGGAGAAGATCTTTGGGATCTTAAGGAAAATCAACCTTTAGATGTTATCGATCACGAATTTTTCTCGGAACATTCCGATATTGAAGGAGAAGACGAAGAAGAAAAGCCGAAGAAAGCCAAGAAAAAACATCCAAAAAAATATATCGAAGAAGACGAAGAAGACGAGAACGATACTGAGGATGAAGACTACGAAGTATCTCCAGTTGAAGACGATGAAGAAGAAGACGAGGTAGAAGAGGGAGAAGAGAGCACCGAACCGGATGAAGAGTCTGAGACTACTGAAAGCTATGAAAAAGATATCGATGCTCAACTAGACGAATCCGAAGAGGAAGAAGACGAAGACTTCGACGAAGACACTTATAACTCCATAATGGATCAATACGAGGATCAATATTAAAAAATAAGGGACGCTAAAAGCGTTCCTATTTTTTTAAAAAATGACATATCGGTTTTCTTTATAAGAAAAAACTGATATATTGTATACTTAATGAGGTGAAAATATGTTAATACAAAAAGAAATAATGGAAGAAGTGATTAAGAAAAGTGCTTCAACAGGCGCCGATTTTGTCGAAGTTTTTGCCGAAGACACTGTTTCTCATCAACTAACCGTTATCGGCGGCCAAGTAGAAACCGCCAAAGAGTCAAGAATAAGAGGTGTGGGTTTAAGAGTTGCTCTTGGAGCCGATTATGTTTATGGTTATACCAATAACTTTGATAAAGAATCCTTATTAGCTTTAGCATCTGATCTTTCCGCAACTTTTTCCGCTCCTTTAAAAGAAATAGTTCCTCTAAATGAACTAAAAAAGGGAGAACACCATAAGGTGAAAATCTATCCTAAAGACGTTACGAACGAGATGAAAAAAGACATCGTTATGAAAGCTTATAACGCGGCCAAAGCTTATAGCGACGAAATAACTCAATCAGTAGCGACTTATATTGACTGGACACAAAAAGTAGAAATCGCCAAGATGGACGGAAGATTTATCGAAGATGAAAGAGTTTATACAAGAATCGCTATCTCGGCGGTGGCGTCTAACGGAAAAGAAAGCGAATCGGGCTCGGATAACCCGGGAATGTCGATGGGTTTTGAAGTCTTTGACGGCATTATTGATCCGGAAAAATCCGGAAAAGAAGCCGCAAGACAGGCAATCGTTAATTTACACGCTAAAGACTGTCCTTCGGGAGAAATGCCGGTAATAATTGATAATGGTTTCGGTGGCGTTATATTCCATGAAGCCTGCGGCCACGCTTTAGAAGCTACCGCAGTAGCGAGAGGCGCCTCGGTATTTGCCGGGAAACTCCACGAAAGAATTGCTCATGATTGTGTCAGTGCTCTTGACGACGGGACAATAGAAAACGCTTGGGGTTCTGAAAACTATGATGACGAAGGTAATCTGCAAAAGAAGCGCCTTTTAATTGATAAAGGTATTCTTGTTTCATATATGATTGATGAATTAAACAGTAGAAGGATGAATCTTCCTTGTACATCATCAGGAAGAAGAGAGTCGTATAAATACGCCCCTACTTCGAGAATGTCCAACACTTATATTGCCGAAGGCGAATCCACTTTAGAGGATATGCTCAAAGGGATTAAATTCGGACTTTATGCTAAAAATATGGGCGGCGGATCTGTTGATCCTGCCACCGGCGATTTCAACTTCGCCGTTAGAGAAGGCTATTTAATTAGAGATGGTAAAATAGCCGAAGCCGTTAAGGGAGCTTCTCTTGTCGGAAATGGCGCGGTTATTCTTAAAAATATTGATATGGTAGGAAAGAATGTCGACCTTGGCCAAGGTATGTGCGGCAGCGTCTCCGGCTCAATTCCTACTAATGTCGGACAGCCGGCAATCAGAGTATCAAAAATAACTGTCGGCGGAAGGAGTGCTAAATAATGGAATTCAAAAAATTATTTGATCTAGCCAAAAAAGAAGGGATAGAAGATATCCAAGTTGTGATAAACAACGGCGACTCCCTGCAAATCGAAGTTTTTAATCAAACAGTATCGAGTCTTCAAATTTCAAGACAATCCAGTCTTTCCGCCAAAGGGATATATCAAGGAAAGATGGGATATTATTCTACCGAAGTGGTTTCGGAAAGCGAATTTCCTTTAATAGTGGAAAAGATTAAAGAAAACGCGGGAATTATCACTTCTACAGACGAAGTATTTATTTATGCCGGCGACGAACACTACGAAAAGATTGAAGGACAATTCAACGAAGAATTAAAAAATACCGACATTAAAGAAAAAATCAATCTTACCCTGGCTATTGAAAAAAATATCAAGGAAAAAGAAAATGTCGGTTATTCAGAAGCCGATTATAACGAAGAAAACAATAAAATGATTATGGTCAACTCCAAAGGCCTAGAATTAAAAGATGAAGGCAACTTAGCAGAAGCGGTCGGAGTTGCGGTTGTTAGAAAAGACAATGATTCGAGAACTGGCTTTGAAGTGGTTATGACTAACGACTTTAAGAAATTAGACGCTAAAATGCTTTCGGAAGAAGCCTATAATAAAGGCGCTTCTTTAATCGGCGCTAAACCGGTAGAATCCAAACAGTATAAAGCGATCTTAAACGAAGAAGCCACTGCCACTCTCGTTCGCACTTTCTCTTCAATGTTTTCGAGCGAAATGGTACAAAAAAATCTATCCATTCTAAAAGGTAAAGTTAAAGAAGTTATTGGATCACCGGTTCTTACTATTGTTGATGACCCATTCTTAAAAGAAAGTTTTTCTTCTACTTCCTTTGATTCTGAAGGAGTGGCAACCAAATATAAAGAATTAGTTAAAGACGGAGTTTTAACCGGCTTTATCTACAATCTGAAAACCGCCAAGAAAGAAGGAGTTAAATCGACCGGTAATGGTTTTGGTAGCGGATGCGCTCCGATTAACCTTTATATCAAACCGGGAGATAAAACCAAAGAAGAACTGATTCAAGGATTAGATGAAGGAATTTTAATCACATCTCTTCAAGGCTCTCATTCTGGGGCGAATCCTTTATCCGGAGACTTTTCTTTACAAGCTACCGGCTTCTTAATTAAAGATGGTAAAAGAACTCAACCGGTGGCTCTTGTAACAGTGTCTTCCAATATTTTAAATATCTTTAAAGATGTTGTAGCGGTAAGCAGCGAACTGAAAAATGGATACAATTCTCCGGCGATAGAAGTTAAGAAAGTGTCCGTTGCGGGGCTATAAAACATGGACAAGAAAACGGATTATATCTATTTTCTTAAAGAAAACAGTGACCTTTTAGGTGAACTTAAAGAACATATTACTCTGACTTACGACCTCTTTCATCCAATCATAATTGTGCTTAACTATTTTGTGGAACACAATATGGAAATTGAAGATTTATCAAAGAAAGACGCGGAAGATATTTTCTCTATTGGGTACTATTATCTTTTTAATAATCTAGATACGGTTAAAAATATTCTCGCCAACAACTTTGCGATGGATATTGAAGATTTGGTTTCTTTTGATGAAAACCTCTACCTGATTTTAAGGACGGACGAAACCGACTCAATCACGGAAGAAAAAAATCCGATCTTAGCCAAAATCCTAGATCAACTTTATTTGATGACGGAAAGAAGACAAAAGGTTTCACCATCCTTAATGGAAAATATCGAAAACGAAATTGAGGACGCGATAAAAGAAACGGAAGAACCCTTTACCTCTGATTACTTCACCGATATTGCGGAAGCTTTAGATTTAGAACTAATATAAAAAGAAAACGGCTGATTTCAGCCGTTTTTATTTGTTTTTCATATGCGGGAATAAGAGTACGTCTCTAATTGAAGGACTCTCGGTAAAAAGCATTACCAGTCTATCAATTCCTATCCCAACCCCTCCTGCTGGAGGCATACCGTATTCCAGGGCCTCAAGGAAGCTTTCATCGATATCGCCGGCTTCGTCATTGCCCATATTTTTTTCTCTTAACTCTTCTTCAAATCTCTTTCTTTGTTCTACCGGATCATTGAGTTCCGTGTAGGCGTTAGCGTATTCCATACCGCCGATATAGAACTCGAATCTTTGAACGAATCTTTTATCGTTCGGGTCTTCTTTAGTTAATGGCGATATTTCAATCGGGTGTCCAATAAGGAAGGTTGGTTCTATTAGAGAAGATTCGCAGAACTCTTCAAAGAAAGCGTTAATGATATGACCGACGGTAAAGTGTTTTTCCACTTTAATCCCGGCTTTTTCAGCTAAAGCTCTAGCCTCTTCTAAAGTATAATTATTTCCTTTAAAATCAATTCCGCATTTTTCTTTAACTAGGTCAGTCATATAAACTTTATTAAAAGGCTTTTTGAGGTCTATTTCATTTTCTCCTACTTTAAAAGTATATTTAGAAAAAACATCTTCCGCGATATGACGGAAAACCCCTTCCGTTATATCCATCATGCTGGAAAGATCTCCATAAGCTTCATATAACTCAACAGTAGTAAATTCCGGATTATGTTTGGTGTCAACACCTTCGTTTCTAAAGAGCCTACCAATCTCATATACTCTTTCCATGCCACCAACCAAAAGCTTCTTCAGAGGAATTTCGGTTGCGATTCGTAAATACAAATCCATATCAAGAGCGTTATGGTGAGTCACAAACGGTCTTGCGGTAGCTCCGCCCTTAATCGGTTGAAGAACTGGGGTTTCTACTTCAATGAAACCCAAAGAATCAAAATAGTTCTGCATCGAACGGACAATTCTCGGTCTTAAAAGTGCGGTTTTCATACTATCGTCGTTCATGATGGTGTCTAAATATCTTTTTCTATATCTTTCTTCCACATCTTGAAGACCATGGTATTTTTCAGGAAGCGGTTTTAAAGCTTTACTTAGATGAACATATTCGCTGCACTTAATGGTTATTTCTCCGGTTTGGGTTAGCATAACGGTGCCCTTTACGCCGCAGATATCACCGATATCGGCCATCTTAAAAACGGCGTAGTTGTCTTCGCCGACATTATCAACCCTGATATATATTTGAATCATTCCGGCTCTGTCTTTAATCGAGAAGAAGCTGGCTTTACCCATTTTTCTAATAAACATAATACGTCCGGCAACTGTAACTTCCGCTTTCATTTCTTCTAGTTCTTCGTGAGTTTTGCCTTGGTATTTTTGTTTTATATCGCTGCTTTTATCTTTAACGCCAAAAGCGTGTCCGAAAGGGTCAATGCCCATTTCTCTTAATTTTTCGGTTTTGAGCCTTCTTGCGGCTTCTTGATCGGTAAGTTGATCCATAAAGTTCTCCTATAAACTAATACTATCAACTAATTATATCTTATACCTCGTATATTTTCAAACCTATAAAGAAAAAACCGGGCGCTTGATTACGTCCGGTTTTATTTTACTTTTTTAAATCTTTATAACAGAGCCACCAATCTTTGGATTCGTATTCTCCGTTTTTAACCTTTTCTTTTCTATCCTCTATTTCGGCTTCGCTTTTAGCCGGCGGGACAATTACCTTATCTTGCCCCAGCCAGTCGTTGTTTGGATAGTTTTCCGGAGTGGCGACTTTATATTTATCCGCTACCTGTAGAGCATTTAGAGCCCTCAAGATTTCATCTACGTTTCTTCCGATTTCCTGAGGATAATACATCATTAAACGAATCTTTCCTTCCGGATCAATAATGAAGACCGCTCTAACTGTGTTGGTGCCTTTGGCTTCATGAATCATTCCGAGTTTTCTGGCTAGGATTCCGAGTTCATCCGCAATTACCGGGAACGGAACTTTTACGGCCTCTTTTTCAATCCATTCGACCCACTTAAGATGTGAGGTAACTTGGTCGACGGAAAGACCGACTAATCTAGCCCCGAGTTCTCTAAAATTCTTTTCTTTCTTTGAAAAAGAAACAAATTCGGTTGTGCATACCGGGGTGAAATCGCCGGGGTGACTGAAGAGAACTACCCAATATCCTTTATAATCCTCCGGCAAATTTAATGTACCTTTTGTGGTTTGTACCTTAATTGACGGGAACACTTCTCCTAGAAGTGGCAATGCTGTATTTTCTGTATTCATATAATCTCCTTTTAAGTTTTATAAATTTGTATCATCACTTAAGATTATACTTTCTCACACAAATATGTAAAGAAATGTGCTATTATCTTGATAGAAATAAAGGAGTAAAAAAGAGTGAAAAAAATTATATTTTCAGCCCTTCTTATCCTGACGGTCCTATTTTCTCTTGCGGGCTGCAGTCAGAAGATTACGCTAACAGAAAAAAGCTATAGTTTAGACAAAGAATTGTCTTCAATAATTCTCACCGACATCAACATGGATATCGTTTTTGAACAAGGCGATAGCGACAGCCTTTCGATGACTTATTACACAAGCGAAGGCAAATACTATTACAGCATTTCTTATACCGAATCATCAGCCACTTTAAGAGTTGAAAGAAAAGATGTTCCGGCATTTCTGAATTTCTCATACACTTTCCAATCCGGTTGTAAAACCGTCGTGACCCTTCCTGCTGATTATGATGGGAACCTCACGATTACGACCGTAAACGGTGATATAAAGCTAGATGCTGTTTCTGCGTCTAAAGTAACCTCTAAAACCACAAACGGCGATACGGTTATTAGTTCTGTTAACATTGAAGGAGAAGGTAGTTTTAAAACTTCCAACGGAACTTATAGTGTTTCTTCCTCTTCCATTGATGATTTTTCTATTGATTCAACCAATGGGAATATTACGATTAACGATTCAACCTTTCTTGAAGATTTTAAGGTAGAGCTCGCAAACGGAACTATCGACATTAAAAATATCGTGTCCGGAGGCAGCATCAACATTACCAATTCAAACGGATCAATATCGCTTAAAGATTCTGATTTCGCTGTTTTATGTAATATAGAAAACACAACCGGCAGCATTACCATTAGTTTAAAAGGCAAACAAAGAGATTATTCGGTTACCGCAAGCGCCGTAGTTGGCACCACCAACTATAATAACCCTGATGGCGGCGATAAAGATGTTTACGCTTCGACATCGGTCGGCGATATAAAAGTCACCTTCTTAGGATAAAAGCTTGAACATTTTCATTTTGGATAAAGATATAGAGAAGAACGCTTCTTATTATCCTAATTCCCATGTGGTTAAAATGATAACGGAATTTAACCAAATACTATCTTCCGCGCACTATTTTACAGACGATATTCCCAAAAACATCTACAAGCTTACTCATAAAAATCATCCGGCATCTCTTTGGGCGAGAGAATCTCTTTCTAATTGGCTCTGGTTAAAAGAGATGAATAAAGCACTCTCTAAAGAATACACTTACCGATATAATAGAATTCATAAAGGCGAGATTTATTTAGACTCACTACCTGTTCCTAAAATTAAAGACATAGGCTTAACCCCATTTAAAGAAATAATGCCGGAAAAATATATTACCGGTAGCATAGTAGAAGACTACAGAAATTATTTTCTGAATGAAAAAGCGCATCTTCTTAAATGGAAGAGAAGAGAAAAACCATTCTGGGTAAAATAAAAACGCATACCATTTAAGGTGTGCGTTTTTTATTATTCGTTTGGAAGTACTTCGTACATCGATTCGGTTTCATCCTTTTTCGTGTATTCGTTGGTGCATAAAACTTTAATTTTTAATACTTTAGATGCGTATCTTATTTCTAAGATGTCGCCTTCTTTAACTTCCGAAGAAGGTTTCGCGGCTCTACTGTTTATGTTGATTCTTTTGCTTTCGGCCGCCTCTTTCGCTATGGTTCTTCTTTTAATTAAATGCGAGACTTTAAGATACTTGTCCAGTCTCATCTTTGGTTTCTTCTTTAGGTTTCTCTTCAGTTCCGAGATTCTCTAAAGGTTTGTTTAAATCATCAACTCTTTTGAGTTTACCGGTAGACATGATTTCTTCAATATCCGGTTTGTATATGGTCTCGGTAATTAAAAGATAATGAGCGATAGCTTTAAGTTTATCAATATTCTCGTTTAATAACTTAGCCGCTGTATTATGACAATCTTCAACGATCGTTCTTATTTCTTCGTCAATTTCATGAGCGACGGTATCAGAAAAATTCTTATTAGAGGCATAGTCTCTTCCGAGGAAGACATAACCGGAATTCTGTTCGTAGGCAATCGGGCCGAGTTTACTCATTCCGTATTCGGTAACCATCGCTCTCGCTATGGCGGTCGCCTGAAGGAAGTCGTTAGAAGCCCCGGTAGTGACTTCTCCGAAGATTAGCTCTTCAGCGGTTCTTCCGCCTAAGAGACCGGTAATTTCTTCCATTAACTGATCCTTAGTTCTTAAATACATTTCCTCATCCTTAGGGCCCATCAGGTTATAGCCTCCGGCATCTCCTCTTGGGATGATAGTAACTTTTTGCACAATATTAGCGTTAGAGAGAAGCGTGCCGATAACACAGTGTCCCGCTTCGTGATGCGCAATAATTTCTTTTTCTTTTTTAGAAATGACACGACTCTTTTTGGCCGGGCCCATCATTACTCTATCAATAGCCTCTCCGATTAAATCGGCAGTAATTTCTTTTGATCCGACTCTGGCGGCTAAAAGCGCGCTTTCGTTCATGACGTTTTCGAGGTCGGCCCCGGTAAAGCCTGGAGTTTGATGAGCGATTAAAGATAAATCGACATCTTTAGCTAATTTCTTGCCTCTTGAATGAACCTTAAGAATAGCTTCTCTTCCTTTAACATCCGGAGTTTGAACGTTTATCTGACGGTCAAATCTTCCCGGACGAAGAAGGGCGGGGTCAAGGATGTCCGGTCTATTAGTAGCGGCGATAACGATAACGCCGGTGTTGGTTCCGAATCCGTCCATTTCAACTAAGATTTGGTTTAGAGTTTGCTCTCTTTCATCATTACCGCCTCCAAGCCCGGTTCCTCTTTGTCTGCCGACGGCATCAATTTCATCCATGAAAAGAATAGAAGGAGCACTCTTTTTAGCGTTTTTAAACATGTCTCTCACACGACTCGCACCGACACCGACGAACATTTCGACGAGATCTGATCCGGTTGTGAAGAAGAATGGAACTCCCGCTTCTCCGGCTACGGCTCTAGCGAGAAGAGTTTTACCAGTTCCCGGTTTACCATAAAGAAGAACGCCTTTTGGCACTCTCGCGCCCATATCGGTATATTTCTTCGGGTTTTTGAGGAAGTCGACGATTTCCTCCATTTCCTGTTTCTCTTCTTCCATTCCGGCCACATCTTTAAAAGTGGTGGTAGTCATGCGGTTTAATTTGGCCCTCGATTTAGTGAAGTCCATAGTTGACTGCATGCCGTTTTGTTTAGAAGACTTCATAAAGGCCACGATTAAGAAAATGACCATTCCGATTAACACTACGCCAAGAATGATGTTCCAAATGCTGATAGTGCTATGAGGGGTATAAGTATAAGATACGCCAAAGGCTTCAGCTGCTTGAACATATTCAGTGTATAAGGCCTCTGTCATATATACGTAATACACGGTATTATCTTCTAAGGTTATCGTTAGTACATAAGTGGCCCCGTTAGAAGAATCGGTTGCCGCTGTACCTTCAATCGTTTTTATCGGATTAGAACTGGAACTATTATCATTAAGAAGAGCAACGGCGTCAGTATAAGTGATTTCCGTTGATTTAGCTCCGCATCCGTTAACGGCGTAAACTATCGCGAACAAGAAGATGAACGCAACGATGATTATCGCAAGGTTGGCCCAATTAAATCTTTTCTTATTGTCCGGTGAATTATTATTTTGCTGCTGTCTGTTATCATCCATTTTTATTCCTACTTTTTATATACTTCTTCCTTCAGTACACCAACGTAAGGAAGGTTTCGGTAGTATTCTTGATAATCGAGACCGTATCCTACAACGAATTCGGTCGGGATTGTAAGTCCTACATATTTAGCGTCGAAAGCCTCTTCTCTAGCTTCAGCCTTGTCGAGGAGAACACAGGCTTCTATTGAGAGAGCTCCTTTTAAAGAGAGAACTTCTTTAATACAGTTAACAGTACGACCGGTATCGATTATATCGTCAACGATTATTACATGTTTTTTAGCAATCGACATATCGAGATCTTTGAGAATCTTAACTTCTCTCGATGATTTGATGGTTCCGTGGTAAGAAGAAGCCCGCATATAGTCAACCTGAACCTTAAGGTCGATATGTTTTAATAAATCGGAAAAGAAAGGGTTGCATCCGTTTAAAAGTCCGATTAAGACTAAGTCTTTTCCTTGATAATCTTCGGTAATTCTTTTTCCGAGATTAGTACAAACTTCTTCAATTTTTGCTTCACTAGCGACAATCTTCTCGATGTCTTTATCCATTATCATATTCGTCTCCTCCGACATATGTTATATACAGGGTATTTTTTCCTTCACTTTTCTCTTTTCTGAGAATGCCCGGGATAAAGAAGATGCCGTCCTTGTTTTCTAGAACGAGAACGTTTGGTCTTTTTCTTAACGGAACTTTATGTTCTTTTAAGACGTCGCTTACTTTCTTGGTTATTCCTGCCACTTTTATTTTGTCTCCCGGAGCAAAGTTTCTTACTGTGAGCGGAAAGACGCATTTTACATCATTATAGCATAACACATATGAATTTTTATTAGGCAGAAGATGATATTTTTGTGATACGATGATTGTCTTTCCATTGGTAAGTAAGTAGTCGCCAAAGTCGCTAATTAAAAGATTTATTTTCTCATTTTCTTCTCTTCTCTTAAAGAGAAGTTTTCCGTATTCCTTATAACAAACATAATCTTCTTTGATTTCAATTACTTTTCCTTCGTCTTTTGACATCGCTAATTTTTCTATTTCTTCAATTCTTTCATGGGTCGCAAGGACTTTGTCTTTAGTGATTATATTTATCGCTTTTAGAATAATGTGATCTTGAACCGCTTTCTTTTCTTTTTCCAGATCGGCAACTTTAAAAGAAAGAGAGTTCTCTTCAATCAAGGCCTTTTTATCAATAAAAGAAGAAGTAAGGCTATCAACTAGTTCATAAGCTTCAAAGACATCTTTAGAAAAATTCCTTATTGAAGAAAGGAAGTCCGGATTCATTTCTTTTATTCTAGGAATAAGGAAATGTCTGATTTCGTTTCTCATATAATGATTTTCGCTGTTGGAAGAGTCTTCGAAATAAGGAATATTATTATTTTTCTCGAAATCTTCAATTTCTTTTCTTGAAGTATAAAGAAGCGGCCTGATGATTTCATAGCCGTCATCAACTGAGACTATTTTCATGCCGCTATAGCCTCTTAAGGCGGACCCCTTAATGATTCTCATTAAAACGGTTTCGGCTTCATCGTCGGCTTGGTGCGCCACCACAATTTTTTTGGTTTCATATTTATCCGCCACTCTCTTAAAAAAATCATATCTTTTCTTTCTGGCTTCAGCCTGGAAATTACCTTCAATTTCCCCTGTAAGTTCCATCCCTTCAAAAGGGACTGAAAGATTATCACAATAGTTCTTTAAAAAAACATATTCTTTTTCGGATTCTATTCTTCTTTTGTGGTTAACATGCGCTACTACTAGATCATAACCCAAACTATATAGATAAAAAAACAGGCTCATCGAATCGATTCCCGTTGATACCGCGATTACTATTTTTTCCTTTTTCGTGAAGAGTGAGTCTAGCTCGATATCTTTTATCAGTTTATCCATATATGCATATTTTATCATAGTAGCGAACTTAAAGACAAAAATATGCAAATGCGTTATAATGTATAAAGGTGATTTTATGGACGTAATATTAGCATCTTCTTCTAAAAGAAGAATAGAATTTATGAATGAACTTGGCTTTCCTTTTCGGGTAGTTCCGTCTAATGTGGCCGAGTTTGTCGAATCTTACAAATCTAATGAGGACTTAGTGATGCAGCTGGCTAAAATAAAAGCTCTTAGCGTTTTTAGCTTAAATCCCTCATCGCTCGTTCTTGGTTTTGATACTCTGGTTTTTCTTGACGGGGTGCCTCTCGGGAAGCCGCAAAATGAAGAAGAATGCATTAAAATGATTGCATCGCTTTCCGGTAAGTGCCACACAGTAGTAACCGGAGCTTATTTTGTCTCCCATGACTATACGGATAATTTCTCATCTTCGTGTAAAGTATATATGAGCGAAATACCTAAAGAGGCGATTATAGAATACTCGAAAACCGAAGAACCATACGACAAAGCCGGCGGTTATGCGGTTCAAGGTTTCATCGGCCGTTTTATCGAAAGAGTAGAAGGAGACGTTTTCTCAGTCATCGGTTTTCCGAAACAGTTAGTCTATAAAAAGCTCTCCCTTTATATGAAAAAGCATTGAAGTATGTTATACTTCAAGAGGTGCTAATAGGTTATGATTCTAGAATATACGATCGTTAGCCTTCTCGGGCTTTCGTCAATATTAAGTTTAATTTTAAGAAGAAACAAAGTCGGTCTCGCCAAAATGATTGTCGGGATTCTTTTCACGCTCGTTTATCTCGTCTTTATTTTATCGGACGGCTTTGATGCGTATGTTTCTATCTATGAAATTATCGCTCTTTTCTATACATCATTTCTCCTTATCACTTTACTGCCAAAAAAGATAACTAAAAACTTAACCGAGTATGATTATTTTGAACTTGAAAAAGCCTACCAAGAAACAAGGGGCGATCATGAAAGACTAAGGCAGAGATTCCTTTCAACTATCTCTTTAATTGATGAAGGCATCGTCTTTTATGAAGATTCCTGCAAAGAAGTAATTTTATCGGATAAAGCTTCGGAAATATTCGGGGGCGAGGAAAGACTATCTCTTGAGGAACACGCTAAACTGATTCTTTCATCTGACAGAAGTGAATATTTAAAAGCGATTGATAGAGCTTCAAAAAGAGTTCCGACTTTTGAGGTTAAATACAGAATTGAAAGAAAAGACAAAACCTTCTGGGTAATTGAAAGAGGTCACTTCTTGGATGTGGACGGGAAAAAGAGTTGTATATCAGTGGTGAAACCTCTCGATCTTTCGATTTTTAAAGAGACCTCTTATTTTGATATTGATTCTTTATATTTAGAAGAGAAACTATATCCGGCGCTTAAAATGCTGCTGAATCTTCACAAACCATTTTCGTTTGTTTATTTTGAACTGACCAACGTGCCGGAAATCAATGCTAAATACGGAAGAGCCGTCGGAAATCTGATGATGAACGACTATATCAAATATATCAAAAACAATTATGCATCCGATATCAGCCGCATCTTTAGAATATCCGGCATCAGATTTGCGATGATAATTGATGAGGATAAAATATATCAGGATTTTCATAAATCCCTTTTATCTTCGGGCTCTATGCTTTATAGCATTAAAATCGAAGTAGCGGGGATTAAGGATATTGTGAAACCTAACTTCGGTATCGTAAATTATTCGGGTTCTAAAAGCATTCAGTCGGAAGATGTTGTAAAGATAGCGGAAAAATCTTTAGAAGAAGCGATAAGTTCAACGAGAAGAAATTATTCCATTTTTGGAGAATAGAGGTACATATATGAAATATGATTGCATTCTGCTAGCCGCAGGAGAAGGACAAAGAGCCGCTCTTGGCTACAACAAGGCCTTGTATAAAATCAACGGCCAGAAAGAACTGGTTTTGTATAGTCTTGAATATTTTCTTAAGGATCCTTTTTGTAGCAAAATAATTTTAGTGATCAGCGAAACCGACAAAAATTATTTTAAAAACCTGATTCAAGATCCTAAAGTAGAATTTACGATTGGCGGCAGTATGAGAGGTGACTCAGTGGCGGCCGGTCTTTTAAAGGCGACAGCCGAGTATGTGATAATTCACGACTCCGCAAGACCTCTCGTCTATAAAGAAGATGTGTATAATGTGCTAAACGCGGCAGAAGAAACCGGAGGCGCAACGCTGGCGGCCAAGGTTTATAACACCACTTGTCACATTGAAAACGGCTATGTTTCTGAGTATTTTTCAAGACACACTCTCGCAAGTTTAATTACGCCTCAGTGTTTTAACAAGAAAAAACTAGAAGCCGCATATCAAAAAGCGGCGGAAGCCGGAGAGAATTTTACCGACGATTCCGGGATATTTAAGGCTTGCGGCAACGCAGTAAAACTGGTCTTTACTGACAATATCTCGATTAAAGCAACGACTCCTTACGACATTAGACTTTTGGAGGACCTCCTTTATGCGCATCGGTAATTCGGTTGATTTTCATCCGTTTAGCGAAGACAGACTTTTAATTTTAGGCGGAGTTACTATTCCTTATTCTAAAGGTTTAATGGGAGTATCCGATGCGGACGTGGTTCTTCACGCGATAGCAGAGGCTATTTTAGGGGCCTTAGCGCTTGGAGATCTCGGCTGTTTCTTTAAGGAAGAAGACTCCAAAGATTTAGATTCCAAAATAATTTTAAGAAAAGTAAAAGATATGATGGATAACGCATCTTATAAAATTGGGAATATCGATGTGATGATTCTATTAGAAGAACCGAAAATCGAAGTTTATATTCCCATGATGAAAGAGTTAATCGCGACGATTCTTGATACTGAATTTCAAAGAATATCAATTAAAGCGACAACGATGGAAGGATGCGGTATAATTGGTAAGGGCGAAGGATGTATGGCTCTCGCCACCGTTCTTTTAGATGAGGTAGTGTATTATGGTAGAAACAGCAAATGGCATGTTTGAAATCGTAAAAGACGAAAATAATTGTTTCGTCATTGCGGATTTCGATGCCAGATATGTTGAGCTCTTCGGTAAATATGAATTTATTGTCGGAGATTACTCGCAAAATATTTTAAGATTAAAAGGGTTTAATAAAGAGGATGCAAAAAGCATCCCGGACTATGTGAACGAATACTGCAGTATTGACTGTCAGTATTATGTTCTTAGAAACCCGAATTTTAACAAGCATTTAGTTATTCCGGAGGATTAATAATGGATGAATATAGTAATAGTATCGAAATGGAAATCATTGAGATAATCGATAAAATCCGCCCCTTTATACAAAGAGATGGCGGCGATGTTAAACTCGTTAAATACGAAAACGGTATCGTTTACGTTAAATTATATGGCGCTTGCGTGGGGTGCGTTGCGCTCGATCAAACGCTTAAAGACGGAATCGAATCAATTTTAAAAGAAGAAATACCGGAAGTGGTTAAAGTCGTTGATGTTGATAACGACGATTTTAATCCGGAAGATCCATATAAAGATATTGAAATTAATTAAGAGGAAAAACCATGATTAAAGTCAACGCGGAATCAATTGAAAAATTTCTTAAAGAAGATGAGATTAACAAGATTAGAGAATCGCTTGATAAGGCGGTTATTACTTTAGAATCTAAAGAGGGGGAAGGCTCTGACTTTTTAGGCTGGGTTGACTACCCAATTACTTATGATAAGAATGAACTTAAAAGAATTAAAGAGGCGGCTCTCACAATTAATAGACACTCGGAGTGTTTAGTTGTAATAGGAATCGGCGGCAGTTATTTAGGCGCCAAAGCCGCCATCTCCGCTCTTTCTCCTTATTTTACTAAAGAAGGCGTCGAGATAATCTTTGCGGGCAACTCTATTTCTTCTACGTATCTTTCTGAGCTTAGAGATTATCTCTTCGATAAAGATTTCAGCGTTAACGTTATTTCCAAAAGCGGAACTACAACCGAACCGGCTTTAACTTACAGAGTTCTTTTTGAACTACTAAAGAAAAGATATATGAAGGAAGAATTTAAGGAACACATCTTCTTTACGACTGATAAAGAAAAAGGCGCCTTAAGAGAAATCGGGCTTAAGGAAGGCTATGAGATGTTTACCGTCCCTTCCGATATGGGTGGCAGATATTCAGTGTTATCCGCCGTCGGACTTCTCCCGATAGCCTCAGCCGGTATCGACATTGATAAGATGTTGGAAGGCGCAAGAGACGCCTTTAAAGATTTAAAGGAAAAACAAAACCCGGCTTATGATTATGCGCTTGTAAGAAACGCTCTTTATAAGAAAGGCTATAAAATAGAAATAATGGAATCTTATGAACCTAAACTTTCTTTCATCTCCGAATGGTGGAAACAACTATTCGGTGAAAGTGAAGGTAAAGATCATAAAGGCATCTTCCCAGCATCTTGCACCTTCACAACCGATCTTCATTCAATGGGTCAATATATTCAAGAAGGCGAAAGACATCTCTTTGAAACGAGACTTCATATTGAAGAAGTTAAAGCCGACCTCGATATTCCGTTTGATAAAGATAATCTAGACGGTCTTAACTATCTAGCCGGCAAATCGGTTGACTATGTAAATAAGACCGCCGAAGAGGCAACCGCTAAAGCTCACATAGACGGTGGTGTACCCGAAATCAAAATCTCAATTCCTAAAGTTGATGCGTATAACCTAGGGTATTTATTCTATTTCTTTGAAAAAGCCTGCGCTTTATCCGGATACACGCTTGATGTTAATCCGTTTAACCAACCGGGGGTTGAAGCTTATAAAAAGAATATGTTTGTGCTTCTAAAGAAACCGGGATACGAAGAATAAATATTAACGTCAAATAAAACGCGAGAGGCCATCCCGCGTTTTATTTTTCTTTTTTTCTCTATTTGACATATAACTAAAAGAGAAAGAGCGCCACTTAATGCGCTCTTTTTTAATCATTTATACTATCTTTTTGCCCAGACTTTAGCCTTTACTCAAAATATATATCATAAATAACCCAAATTATTTTGGGTTTTTAGCCCATGTTGAAATTTTGCTTCAGCCCTGAGTATTATTATTTACGCAGGTGACAATGGAAATGTATTCCGACAAATATGGCAGGGCTTTTGAACGCTTGCTTACCTGTTACGATCTTATTGTAGTTCAAAAGAAGTCGCTGTCGAAGTCCTATCTCAGCGAACTTCTTAATGTGTCGAAAAGAACTATCAATAACTACGTTTTCATTATCAATGCATTTTTAGCTGACAGCTATCAAATGAAAGAGGTTGTCAACAAAAACGGATTATACCGTTTAGAAGAATATTAATATTTTAGGTCGCTTGAAGCGACCTTTGTTTAATTTATAAAGCACTGTTTATCGGAGGAAGAAATGAATAAAATAAAATCAGCATTATATTTAATTTTTATATTAACTTGTGCTCTTGCATTATCAGCTTGTACAAGCAAAACACCAAAATATACCGGGATGACTGTTTCCGATTCTTTATCTGGAGCGCTCGAAACTTCATCAGAGTCTAGTTCAAAAATAAAAGGAATCAATAAGAATATTTTTGTGGCCGATGAAGAAACACCGACCGTCCCTGGTGACGATAACCCAGACAACGATTTTGATGGAAATGCGACAGATGTTATAATTCCATCTATTTCGGTTGATACTACTGACGATGTTAGTTATTATGCAAATTTAAATGAAGATATTTATATTACTGTTCACATAAATAACCCGGAGAACTATGTAATATTAAGATTTACTTTAAACGGAACCGTCTATCAATCTTATCAATTTGAGGACGGATCTGATTCAGAAAACCTGGTACTTAAAGTAAATTCAGGCAGTAACTGCGGCATAGCCGAATATACTATTGATTCCATTAAATATATTGATGATTCGGATAATGAGACTAAAGATGTTGATATGACCGACGGCAATCAAACAGTCAAAGTAGGAATAGAGTATGACCATGTTCCTTTTGTATCTGTTTCTGATATAACAATTGGCACATCATCATTTTCGGCTTCGGTATTCGTTACTGATGTGTATGACATTGTTGATTATGAAAATAGTAAGATAAACCTGTATTTATATGATGGTGAATCAGTTGTGAATACAATCGCTTTAGTTAAAGGTGAAAACACTATAAACATAGACAGTCTGGAAATGGGTAAAAAATATGAATATTGTATTATTTCTGTCTATGACAAACTAGACGGCAATGGTGAACAAAAAGTTGTCTTAAAGGACAACTATTTTACCACTTCTGATGCCTATAAACTTTTAGATGTGACATCCGATAAAACATCTATATCTTTTGACTATTCAAAAGAAGGAGATTTAGGAAGTCTTGTTTCAGTTTATCTTCTAAAAGATGGGGAAGTGGTACAAGAAATAGCAGACGATTCAAAAGTTTTTAATAGTCTTCTTTCCAATAATGAATATGAACTTAGACTTTATTATGATTATTCAATAGGAGAGACCTCATATACACAGTATGTTTCGTGTGAAATATCAACTTTATCTAAGATAGCGCCGACTCTTTCCGTTTCAGTTTCCGATGAGACTCAGACTTCTTTTAAATACACAGTTTCAAGGACCGATCCCGACAGCATTCTTTCAATCTCGAAGATCGAGCTCTTACACGAGGGCGACGAAGCGGTGTCTCTAGACCAGTCGACTTCCCTCGTTTCCAGTCTCTTATCGAACAACTCCTACACAGTCAAGATAACCTATACTTACGATCTGAATGACGGCGAAGGAGTGCACACCGAGACTGAGACAATATCATCGACCATCTAAGAGCCACTCTTTTTCCTCAGCTCTGAAGATAGCGCCGACTCTTTCCGTTTCATCAAGGACCGATCCGACAGCATTCTCAAATCCGATGAGACTCAGACTTCTCGTTTCAGTCTCTTATCGAACAAAATACGATCTGAATGACGGCGAAGGAGTGCACACCGAGACTGAGACAATATCATCGACCACTCTCAAGTCTCTAGACCAGTCGACTTCCTCGTTTCCAGTCTCTTATCGACCGAGACTGAGACAGCATTCTTTCAATCTCTAAGATCGACTCTTCCGTTTCCAGCTTCTTGAGACTCAAACCTCGTTTAACTATACGAGAACGACGAAGCATTCTTTCAATCTCTAGACCAGTCGACTTCCCTCGTTTCCAGTCTCTTATCGAACAACTCCTACACAGTCAAGATAACCTATACTTACGATCTGAATGACGGCGAAGGAGTGCACACCGAGACTGAGACAATATCATCGACCACTCTCTCTAAGATAGCGCCGACTCTTTCCGTTTCAGCTTCCGATGAGACTCAAACCTCGTTTAACTATACCGTTTCAAGAACCGACCCTGACAGCATTCTTTCAATCTCGAAGATCGAACTTCTACACGGAGAGGACGAAGCGGTGTCTCTAGACCAGTCGACTTCCCTCGTTTCCAGTCTTCTATCCAATAACCTATACACAGTCAAGATAACTTATACTTACGATCTTAATGACGGCGAAGGAGTGCACACCGAGACTGAGACGGCATCATCGACCACTTTATCTAAGACCCCACCAGTTGTTCAAATAAATGACTCTTTGATAGACACCTCTTGTATATCTGGCAAAATAGCAGTAGACGATAAAGACTCAATCGCTCAAATTGTATCTGTTGCCTTGGTGTATTTAGGATCTGTTGTATCTTATTCAGATTCAATTGACGAGTTTAATTTTTCATCTCTAGACTCATACACTGTGTATTCAATTGTAGTTAAATACAAATATGATTTAAATGATGGAAATGGATGTGTTACAAAAAACGATTCTTTCCAATATTGTACAAAACCTAAAATTTCTTTTTTAGCTCTGTCTATAAATAATCAAAATAATTATTTTTTTGATAACGAAACCATAACTTTAAAAATTGAAGTTTCAAACCCAGACTCTGCTCCTTTTATAAGCGCAGTTATAAACGATATATCATATACAAAATCATCTGACTCCAGCACTTCTTGTTTTTATATTAAAATTCCTTGCAAAGATATTGGCGAAGGAGTTCAAACATTCGTTTTATCCGAAATCACCGTTGGAAGTTCATCGTTCTCTTGCACGTTTAATGTTCAAAATAATGCACTAAATTCAACAACAGCATATATTGGTCCTACAGTAAATGTGGGGGAAATAATTTATACTGGCAATGACGGCAAAGAGACTGATATATACGATTCAGAATCTCAAATTGTGCTTCAATTTAATAAAGGAAACGGGCTAAACGTTGATTCAGTTAACTTTGATGTGTCGGCCATAACGCCGGTTACATACAATTATGATAATAACGTAGAATGTACCTCAGAACAAATAATAAAAAATAGCGACGGAAGCATAAATATAATGTTCCCAGCCTTTGCCACAGGGTGCTTTAGCGTTAACATCAGCTCCATTATTTTAAAAAACGGAGACTTTGAAAGAGCTATATACTATAACAATAGAGTGTTTATATATATTGTTTCTGCAGATACGGAGACAATTGAAATAACAAAACCTTCTGATTTACTATTAATGAATGAAGGCAAACATTATGTGCTGATGAACGATATTGATCTGTCCGGCATTGAATGGATTCCAAGTGCGTTTGATGGATTTTTTGACGGGCAAGGCTACACAATAAAAAATCTTTCTAATTATAACGACAACACGAACTGTCGTTTTGGCCTCTTCAGCACCGGTACTGGAGCAATAAAAAATTTAACAGTAGATGGAATATCAGTATCGCTCACGACTACCGACAATTTCGACGGGACTATTCTATATGGGGGTCTGGTTGAATCTTTATATAAAACCGATTGTTGCGGTGCTCCGCTTTTTATTGATCACTGTACAATTGGAAATAATTCATTGATTACAATTACGGGCGGAAACGGTTTAATAAGCGTTGGCGGTTTTGTTGGGTCATGCTGTGAATCCGATATTTTGTATCTAACAAATCTAACAAATTATTCAACAATTATATATAATAATTTAAATTACACAAACGACAACTCTGCCGTTGCCGGCATTTTGGGTCATGCGGATGCGATGTATAATGATTTTATAAAAATAAATCACTGTATTAATTATGGGAAAATTAAAACAGATCTTATTACTGCATCTGGAGTAATTGGATCAATATGTTTAAAAAGCGACACCTTGTATCTGCCTTTCTCACATCTTTTTAACTATGGCACTATATCAAGCAACAAGTACGCAAGCGGCATAATCGGCTATTCATCTCTTTTGGACTCTATATGCAGTTCCTCAATCGGCCTAACTAATTGCGGAAACGAGGGAATCATATCGGGCGATATCGCGTCAGGAATAATAAATAATGGCGGCTATGCTTTATCGGTGGATATAAGTATCTGCTATAACTCTGCTGCAATTGCTGGGGTATCATCAATGTCAGCCGGACTATGCGGAGGAAGCACGTGCTATAATCTTTATGTTTCTAATTCGGTAAATTATGGATACATTTTAGAAGGAAGCGGACTCGCCAGTTCTTCATATAATACAACGATAATGAATTCTATTAATTATGGAATGCTGGCAGGAAATCTGGTTGGCGGCATTTTAACTGAATGTAATGGATTATCTAAAATAGAAAGCACATTAAATCTAGGTTCGTTTGGTGATTTGGAAGAAACTGATGATGTAATTTTGGCTGCCTATTATTCTGACAATATAGTCGGCGAAGAAATACAAATTTTAAATTGCTATTATATTTCAAACAATATAAATACAGCTAAAAACCAGTTTGGAGTTAATTCGTGCTTAATAACCGACATAGACTCAAAAAAATTCTTTACCGATCTTGGCTTTGATGAAACAATTTGGAATTTCAGCAACCTAGATTTTGAAAATGGAATGTACGCCGCCTTAGTCATCAAATAAAAAATAGTTTTAATTTTTGACATTAAAACTAAATTGATGCAGAAAAAGACATACTTTTCGCTGATAATTTTGAACAAAAACCAGCAAATGTTTATATCAGCAGACATGAATCAAAACAAAATATATATAAAAACGCAAATAATTGTTTACAAACATTTTAATTTGGAAGACAATTAAGTTGTTTTTTGACACATAGTTAGGAGGCGGTTGATACTACATGGAATGGTTATATGCATTTTTAGGCGCTTTAGTTGGCGCAGTATTTGGTGGCGTTATCATGTTAATAACGCAAAAAAGCAATTTAAAAAAAGAATACAAAAAGCTTTATGCAGAAACAGTATCAAAAAGCAGAAATGAATGGGCAACGGCTATGAAAAATTGGATTTCAAAAATTCTTGCCATTGCAAAGATGTCACAGGGATTTGGCACTCAACAAGGCAATACTAATACTGAAGAATATTATAAAAGTAGAAATCAGATCTTGATTCGTCTAAACTTAAAAGAACCATTGCATGTGGCTCTCAAAGAAGAAATAAAGAAACTAGACGATTGTACAGTAAATAACTATCAACAAATAGAAGACGAGATTATTTCAATTAGTCAAAAAATGTTTAAAAAAGAATGGGAAAGGGTAAAGGCCGAAGCCGGTGAACAACAATCATGAGAAATATACTAATTTTATGCATTACACCAATAGACGGATTTTGTTTGGCATTAATAATTTGCACTACGCTTGTAGCATGCTGCATTCTTATATGCTTAACATTTTTATTTGTAAAAATTCAACAAAACAAAACGAAAAAAGAAGAGAAGTTCTTAGATTACAAAACCCAACTTTTGATTTCCAAAAATATAGAAGAAACTGACAAAGATTTTTTCTTTTATTATAGCGATGGCACATTAAAAAAGTGCTGTAAAAACATTATTTATAGAAAGATTAAGAAAATTGAGAAACAGCTTAAAAAAGATAAGCCAAGCGATTATAAAGATATTTTAAAGCAACTTGAGACAATAACAGACATACTTAATAAATACAGAGGGCTAATTAAATAACCCTTTTTTAATCAATTCTTCAATTGAACAAGATAACACCCTAGATAAAGCTAAAAGCGCACTAACCTGCGCTTTTCTTATGTCGTTTTCTCCTTGCTCATAAGATTTTATGGATTTGAGATTTACTCTTGATAGAAGAGAGAGTTCCGATTGACTGAGACCGCTTCTTTCCCTTAATGCTTTAAGATTATTTTCTTTATTTAATCTTGAGCTTATTAAATCAATTGTTTTTAAGATATCTGCCTCATGCAGGGATGGATATACTGTATTTAAATCTTTTGGAGGAAAAACATGTACTATGTTTTTAAAAGTCGTATCTAGATACCATTGTGAAAAAGCCAGTATTTCTCCATACCAGTATTCTTTTCTTTACATCTTTTATTAAATGGTGTTATAATGTACCCCTCGCCCAAAGGGGAGTGATAGTTATGTATGAGGAAGCATTAAAATTAATTATAAATTATCAAAAAATTATTGTAATTAGACATAAAACGCCGGATTATGACGCCTATGGCTCACAGATTGGCTTGGCCTTATCGTTAAGAAACAAATATCCGGAAAAGATAATACTTATGGACGGAGACGAAAACTCCAACAACGTTTTGTCTATTCCAATGGATAAAGTGAAAAAAGAAGACTACAAAGATTCATTGGTTATTTTAACCGATCAGTCATCGGTTAAAATGTTAAATGACGAGAACTTTCGTTTAGCCGATAAAGTCATTATTATCGATCATCATGAATCGTCTCCGGATTTTGGAGACCTAATCATCATAAAACCTTTATATTCAAGCGCCTCCGAAATGATCACGGAGTTTTTATCTGAGTCATCAATTGAAATTCCGAAAGAAGCGGCTGATGCTTTATATATCGGCATGGTCGGTGATTCCGCGAGATTCTTATATCGGGGGACATCTTCAAACACTTTTAAAATGGCCTCGATCTTAATTGATTCTGGCGCCGATATTTTAGAAGACTATAAAAAGATGTCGAAAGATGAAAGCGCAAATCAAAAGAAATTTAAAGGTTATGTCCTTTCAAACTTTCAAACTTATGATAAAATTGCTTATATAATGATAGACAAAAAGACGAGGGATTCTTTCTCTATTGATACTTCATACGCATCAAGAGGATCGGTTAATCTGCTGTCTGGGATTGAAGGAATAGACGCATTTGTAGATTTTACTGAAAGCGATGAGGGAGAAATCTATACTGAAATCAGAAGTAAAGAAATTTCGGTAGTAGATGTAGCTAAAGCTTATGGCGGCGGCGGACACGCCCTGGCCTGCGGCGCCACCTTATCTTCGTTTAAAGAAGCAGAAGAACTGGTTAAAAAACTAAATGATCATGTTAAAGGAGAAGCGAATGAATTATTATAAAGCGATATATAAAAAGATTAAAGCTAACGAGAACATTATTGTTGTCTCGCACATTAGAGCCGACGGCGACTGCGTAGGCAGTGCCATCGGGTTAAGAGAAATCATTAAAGCCACTTTCCCGAAAAAGAACGTGAAAGCTCTTCACGAGAATGCTTCTTATCTTTCTTTCCTCGGAAAAAGCGACGAGGCGGAAGATAATGAATTTAAAGACGCTCTCGTGATATCGGTAGACAACTCGAATATCGCAAGAACCAATGAACCGAGAATTAAAGATGCTAAAGAAATAATTAAGATTGACCATCACCCAAACACCGAACCTTTCGGAAGCGAAATCAATTTTGTTGAAGAAGAAAAATGCGCAACGGCGGAAATCATCTTTGATCTATATCTTAATTTCCCAAGAGCCTCTATTACAATGAAAGGACTAGAAGCTTTATATACTGGAATCGTAACCGACTCCGGCCGATTCAAATACCCGGGAGTAGATGGCGGGACTATGGCGAAAGTCGGCATTATGTATGACCTCGGTTTAGATGGCATCTCTATTTTAAATAAACTGGATGAAGTGGAAGAAAGCGCCTTAAGATTTAAAGGCTTTGTCCTTCTGAACATGGAGAGAAGTGAAGGCGGAATCTTATATATTAAAATAAAAACTGCTGATAGAGAGAAATATGGGGTTTCATATGATGATGCCTCTAACATGGTAAATGCGATGGCGGGAATTAAAGATTGTCCTATTTGGGTTCTCTTTAATGAAAACAAGCCAGATGAAGTTAGAGCGAGAGTCAGATCAATCGGTATTCCGATTAATGACGTTTGTTTCACCTTCGGGGGCGGCGGACACGAAAATGCCGGCGGAATTATTTTAAAGAGTTTTGATGAAGCAGACGAAGTAATAAAAGCCCTAGAAGAAAAACTTAAAAAATAAAATAACATAAAACAAAAAAGTATTATTGTTTTGAGGTGACAACATGAAAAAAACAATAGTACTTTTTCTTTTGGCTTTATTCATTTTTCCTTTTTTATCTTTTAAGACGACAAGCGCTGAATCAATTAATGATTTATCTTGTGCTAAAGGAGTAAATCTTTTAGATCCAACTAATCTTCTTTATACTGCGTCTTCGTCCGGGTCGGCAACAATTCATAATATTTATCTAAATCGGCCGGGAAGCGACATTATTTTTGAAGTGAAAGCCGATTCTACTTATATGACCGATAACCTAGCCGGACGCTGTATATTTTATGATGTTGACTTTAACGAAATATCCAGGTCATCCTTTACTCCTTTTACCGCTCTAACGGAGAGTTTTGAAGGAGTGAATTATTATTACTTTGTTTTTGAATCGCCTAGTTCAGCCTTTTCCTTTTCTTTTGGTTTCGGCGGTTTTAGTCAGTCATATATTGATGATGGTTATCCGGATGTAATGTTGGCCTATTCTTCAGAACTACTCCCGTTAGAAGATTTTGTCGCATCAGATGGCATCTTTAACTTGTCAGATGAGACACCAACCAGAATATCGACAAGCTATTCTCTTCCTCTTGATGAAGCTGATTTAAGAGAGTTGGTTAGTGCCTCTGACGGGTATGATGGTTCCTTAAATTCGGCAATTGTGATGGATGCCTCAAACTATCTAAATAATTCTTCCACTATTGGTTCTTATGAGGTGACTTTAAGTGTTACTGACAGCTCGGGAAATGTCGTCAGCGGGCATTTTTATGTCGATGTATATGATAATGATGCACCGATAATAGAAGGCTCTGAGACGCTTTCTTTTCCAGTCAACACTGTTTTAACTGATGAAGATATAATATCTCACTATACCGCCTCTGATGCTTATGACGGTGACCTATCGAGCTCAATTATTATCACAACTGCTTATCAAAATATGTCATCCATCATTTCTTCGGAAAGCCTAACTTTAAAAGTGTCTGATTCATCTGATAATTATATCGAGAAGACAATAACCTTATCTTTTTATGATAATGTTGCTCCGGTATTTGATGCGATAGAAAGTCTATCTTTTTCTTATCAGGTAGAAAAGACGGTTTCTGAGATTATGAGCGAATATATAAAGGCAACCGACAATATTGATAGTTCGCCGGTTATAACTATCACAAGTGACACTTACACCGGAAACGAAAGAAAAATCGGCTCATATACCATCACTTTTGAAGCGAAAGACGATTCTCTTAATTCGTCTTCTTTTACGATTAATATCAATATATACGACGATATCAAGCCCGTCATCTATTTAGATAAAAACTTGGTTGAAACTCTATCCAGTATCGAACTTTCAAGTGAAGACTTCACCGATATTCTTTATCAATCAGAAGAACTTAAAAAGGGAGTAAGTTATGATATAGAAGTTTTAAGTGATACTTATTCATCTCATAAAAACGAAAAAGGAACCTATACTTATAAAGTAAAATATACCTCAAAAGAAGGAGATGTGTTAATTAAATCCTTTGTGGTAAAAGTTACGGATGCATCTTATAAAGTAAACGCCGAGGCCAAGAAGGAAATATCGCTTTCTCCTCTTGAAATCAGCCTTATTTCTGTTTCCTCCGCTCTCTTTATATCTTTATCTACCATCTCCTTTTTGTGGCTCAAAAAGAGGAGAAAGATAAGCGATATTTAGCCTTCTTTTAAGTTATTGCATTAGATATTTCATTATGTTATAATTCCAAGTGGTAAATATTTTTTTAAATAAAAGGGGCATATATGGAATATTATAAGGAACACATCAAAACCATCGCGCTTATTGGAGCCATGGGTACGGGAAAAACCTCCCTCGCAGAATCGATAGCTTATGTATCCGGAATAATACAAAAGAAGGGTGAAATCGAAAAAGGAAGTACTATTTCTGATTTCACGGCCGAAGAAGTTAACCATCATTACAGCATAAACTCTTCTCTAATTCCGGTATTTTATAAGAACGACAAAATCAATTTTATCGACCTTCCGGGATCAAATGAATTTGTGACCGACCTATATAATACACTTCCGATTTTATCGGGCGCCATTTTAGTTATTGATTCAACAAGAGGAATCGATGCACAAACCAAGAGTTACTATAGAATGCTTAAGGAGCATAAGATTCCGACAATTATTCTTCTGAGTAAAATCGATAAGGAAAATGTCGACTTTGATAAGCTTCTGGAAGATTTAAAAGAAAAGCTGGGCGCTTCCGTCGTTCCTTTCATGTATCCGGAAGGCGGCAAAAATAACTTTAACGGTTTTGCCTATGTTTTAAATAAAAAAGGATACAAAGTTGAAGGAGACAAAACCGCTGAAGGCGAAGTTGACGCCGATGTTAAAGAAAAGGTTTCAACTCTTTATGACAAAATTGTAGAAGAGGCGGCCGCTCAGGACGAAGGTTTGATGGAGAAATTCTTCGAAGGAGAAGAACTGTCAGTTGAAGAGATAGCTTCCGGTCTTAAAGCCGGATTACTCTCGGAATCACTAGTACCGGTTATTGTCGCTAACTCTCTTTTAAATACGGGGGTAAAAGAACTCCTAGATATTGTTGTGTCATTATTCCCTTCCATGAGCGACACCAAGCCGATGGAATCCAATACTGAAGGTCTTGAATATGATGAAAAGAAACCTTTCGCTGGTTATGTATTCAAAACCATCGTTGATCCGTTTATCGGGACTATTTCTTTTGTTATCATTGTGAATGGATCACTCAAAGTCGGTCAAGAAATGATCGTTCTCGGTAAAACCGAAAAAGTTAACCAATCGTTTATTCTTACCGGTAAGAACCAAAACAGTTATGATATAGCCTACGCCGGCGATATCGTATGTATCGCTAAACTTCAAAGTTTAGCTACCGGTCTTACATTAACCGATAAACAATCGTCAGTCGAAATCAAAAAGGTCGCTATGCCGACTCCAACCATCTTTAAAGCCATTATTCCGAAGAATAAGCAGGATGAAGATAAATTATCCGGCGCTCTTCAACGTTTAGCCTTAGAAGATTTAAGTTTTGAAATCGTCAGAAATAAAGAAACTAAACAGCAGTTAATTGGCGGCCAGGGTTCGGTCCATGTTGATACTCTTCTCGAAAAAATGAAGAATATGTTTAAGGTTGAAGTTACCACCGAGAAACAGAAGATAGTATATAGAGAAGCCATTAGATCAACCGCCGAAGCTGAAGGAAGATATGTAAAACAATCAGGCGGTGCCGGATATTATGGTATCGTTGTGATGAGATTTGAACCATGCACGGAAGATTCATATTTCAGTGAAGAAATCTTTGGCGGATCAGTTCCTAAAAACTACTTCCCACCAATTGAAAAAGGTTTCTTTGAAGCTCTTGAAAATGGACCTTTAGCTGGTTTCCCGGTAATAAACGTTCATGCGGTTTTAACTGATGGTAAATACCATCCGGTAGACTCTAATGAACTTGCGTTTAAGAATGCCGCCAAAGTAGCTTTTAAGAACGCTTGCGAAAAGATTAAGAAGATTATTCTTGAACCGATTATGCACGTTAACATCAAGATCTCTGATGAGTACTTAGGCGATATCTTAGGCGATATCAACAAGAGACGCGGAAGAGTTCTTGGAATGAATAAAGTCGGAGACTATCAAATAGTTGAATGTGAAGTACCGGAAGCTGAAATTATCAGTTATAATATCGACCTTAAAGCTATGACTCAGGGCGACGGCACTTTCACCAGAGAATTCATTAGATACGAAGAAGTTCCGCAAAACGTAGCGGATAAAGTAATTGAAGCCGCCAAATTAGAACAGTCCCAAGAATAAAACAATTATTAAAGGGTGCTTAATGCACCCTTTTATTCCGCTTTAAATTCGTCTTGCCTAAAACTTCATTTAGTGATATGATTATTATGCGATTCATATGGCGGCTGTGGCGAAGTTTGGTTAACGCACCGGATTGTGGCTCCGGCATTTCGTGGGTTCGAGTCTCACCAGTCGCCCCACGAATTATTTAAATAAATATCCTCCTAGCATACTAGAATGCTAGAGAATCAAAACACGGGGCCGTGGCGGAACTGGTAGACGCGCTATCTTGAGGGGGTAGTACCAACAGGCGTGTGAGTTCGAATCTCATCGGCCCCACCAAAACTATATTTAAAACTCCTATAATGGGAGTTTTTTATTTTCGACAATATTATTAATACAGTATAATAGATTAATCAAAAATAATATAGATTTAAAAATAGTATTGTGAGAATAAACAAAGAATATCAAGCATCAATGTTTAAAGCGATGAATTAACGAAAAGAACGGTTCATTTTGTGAACCCTTTTCTTTTGTTGACAAAGCTCTATATCTGTTAAAGAATTAAAACGTTAAAGGCGGTATATCTATGAAAACCAAAAGCATGAAAATTCTTATTATAACCATCTCTTCCGTTTTAGCTCTGGCGATTGCTTTAATAGGCATAACTGTGACGGTTAAAAACCAAAAGTTAGATGATTTAGCCGCTATGAGTTCTGCCGATTTAATTGAATATATTAAAGAATCATATAGCGATGCGACAATTTCTATCGCTGTAACTAAAAACGGTGAAACAGAATACTATGTTTACGGTAAAGACAATGAAACGATTGATAGAACCGACTCTGAATACGAAATCGGTTCTATCAGCAAGACTTTTCTTGCGCTTTTAGTTTCTAAAGCGATAAAGGAAGGAAAACTTAACTTATCGGACTCTATCAGTGAATATTTAGATTTAGATACTGATAAATATTATCCAACTATTGAAAGGCTTTTAACCCATACTTCGGGTTATAAAGCCTATTACTTTGATTCACAAATGATTAAAAACTTCTTTTCGAAAGAAGATAACGATTTTTACGGAATATCAAAAGAAAAGATTTTAGCGAAAGTAAAAAGCGTTAATCTTAAAGACAAAGACTATGGTTTTGTCTATTCTAACTTTGGGATATCTGTTTTAGGTTTGGTTCTCGAATCTATATATGATAAAGACTATACAACTTTGGTTAACGATTATATTAAAAATGATTTAGGTCTTCAAAATACTATCTGTGCTTCATCAACGGGAAACATGGATAATTATTGGTCATGGGATATGGGTGACGGCTATATACCGGCCGGAGCTATTATTTCTAATATTAGCGATATGGCCGGATATTTAAATCTATATTTAACCAGCAGTGAAGATTATGTGGAAAACACCTACTCGATTCTTAAAACTGTGACACTAGAAAACTCTACCTATAATAAACTTGGAATAAAAGTTGATTCAGTAGGGATGACTTGGATGATAGATTCAATAGATGGTATCGTTTGGCACAATGGTGGTACAACATCTTTTAACAGCTACCTCGCTTTTAATAAAGAAGAAAATGCTGGGGTAGTGGCCTTATCTAATTTATCTCCTAAAGAATCATCGGTTTCTATGACTATTCTTGGAATCAAAATAATGAAGGAGCTTTTAAATGACTGACTTAAAAGAACTATATAAAAAAGTAAAAAAAACGATTGAAACTATTCCCCTTTCCTCTTTATATCCTGGATTTAGGCTGCACAAATTCGCACTTTATAATAGCGAAATGATTATAATTAATGATCTAATTATCCCCTATAATGAGGCCTTTATGGGAAATACATCAATCTTCTATGAGGGAGAATATATCGCGATATGGAATATAGAAATGGACCCCGTTAGCGACATAGATATTCTTTCGTCCAATCTTATTCACGAAATGTTCCATTGTTTCCAAAGCGAAGAAAAGGAAAAAAGATTTCCGGACGACTTAGAGATTCTAATGTATCCCGATTCTAACAATAACTATAATATAAAGTTTTATGAAAACTCTCTTTTAATAAAAGCCGCAAAAGCAAAAACTATTAAAGAAAAAACCGATTTATTAACCGAATTTTACGAGGCAAGAAAGTACCGGGAATCAATAATAAAAGAAGCTATCAAAAACGAAACTAAAACTGAAACTGTTGAAGGGCTTGCAGAATATATAGGTACCATTTCTTTAAAATTTCTATCAACTAAAAAATATGAAGAAAGAATTGAAAATTATCTTTCTAAGCTTTCTGATACAAAGCTCATTTTTGATATAAGAAGAATCTCTTATTTCGTGGGAGTAATTTATTTAATTCTTTTGTCTGAATTAAATATTGATTTTGTATCATACAAGTTGAGCGAGAAAGAAACCATATACGATTTAGCAAAAGGCAACGTTGCCTTAATTCCTTTTCAAAGCAAAAACGAAAATCTTTTAAACGAATATAACCTAATGATTAACGAAAGACAAAAGAAGATAAACGAGATGAAAAAAGAGAAAAAGACTATATTAAAATCTCCTCTTTCTATCTATGGCTATGATCCGATGAATATGTATAGAGTGGAAGATGAAATATTCTGTTCACATTTTATTTTTCTCTCCGACGGAGAACTAAACTCCTTTATAAAGGGGCCGATTCTTCTAAGCATGGTAAAGGGCTCTAAAAATATGGTTGAAAGTTATTATACTATTTAATCGCTAAATACCTATAGAAAATGGTTTTTCTATCTTTGTGAATTCTTTAAAACCATTATAAATAAAAACTTTTTGTTGTCTATGACAATTTTTTTACATTTATCCGCTACAATCTAATGAGAAGGACATATTGTCTTTCTATTAAGGAGAAAAGAATGAGAATTGCACTTATCGCGCATGATAAGAAAAAAGAAGACATGATTAAACTTTGTATGCAATATAAAGACGTCCTGGCTAAGCACGACCTCTATGCTACCGGAACCACAGGAGCTATGGTAAGCGAAGCGACCGGACTTAAGATTACCAGAGTTAAACCGGGACCTTTAGGCGGCGACCAACAGATGGGATCAATGGTGGCGGAAGCCAAACTTGATCTTGTCATCTTTTTAAGAGATCCTTTAACGGCTCAGCCTCATGAACCGGACGTATCCGCTCTTTTAAGATTAAGCGACGTGATGGATATTCCTCTTGCAACTAATCTATCGAGCGCCACAATTATGCTAAACTATTTAACGGATATCAGTTAAAGGACTCTATTATGGATAAATTTGTCTATCTACTTGAAGACGACGAGGGAATATCCGATGTTATTGAATGTTCTCTTGAAGTAGCCAAAATAAAAATAAGATGTTATAAAAATATCAAAGACTTTAAAGGAGCCGTGGAAAAAGAAGCCCCTTCGGTGGTGCTTTTAGATATTATGCTCCCCGACGGCAATGGTCTTGATGTTTTATCATATATGAAAATAAACCACCCGAAAACCCAGTGTATTATGCTTTCGGCTTTATCTCAGGAAATCGATAAAGTGAAAGGGCTTAATATGGGAGCGGACGATTATATTGCGAAACCATTTGGAACGATGGAACTTATCGCAAGAGTAAATGCGGCCCTTAGAAGAAGTTCTAAATTCACTTACGATATATCGGGCCTGATGATAAACAAAGAAACCCACGAGGTTTCCTTAAACGGAGAACCTCTCGGTTTAAATAATAAAGAATTTAATCTTCTTCTTTACTTTGTGGAAAACCCGAATATCGTTCTTTCAAGAGACAGATTATTAGAGGCTGTCTGGGGTTATGATATCGGTGAAACGAGAACGATAGACAATCATATACTAAGGCTTAGAAAACTCGGAATTACCCAAATAGAAACCGTATTTGGCGTCGGGTATAAATTTACAGTCAAATAAAGGCGTATAATGAAATTAAAAGTATTTCTTTATTCCATTCTTACAGTATTTATCTTTACGAGTTTACTCGCTTTTTTCTATTCGGATTTTAGTTATAAAAAGCTAAGGGAAGAAAAAGAAGCTTCTCTTATAGTCTACATGAATGATTTTAATCTGGATAAATACACACTAGATTATAACGGCGCCGTCCTTTTTTCTTCTCACCTTGATGGCGCCGAAGTTTATTTCCTTTATTTAGATGGCACCTTAATTGCGAGTAGCGAAGAAGAAAACCCGGAGATTATAGTCATAGGCGGAAAAGATGTAGTTGACGCAATGGCCAAAGGAGAAGGATATAACACAGTAAAAAGCGATAATATAAAAGAAAACACTCTTTATTATTGCGTTCAAGAAAGATCTTTAGAATCATCTATTACTTATCTTGTAAGAATAGGAGTTCCTGTAACATCTATCTCTGGCTTCTTTATAGAATCACTTCCTCTTACCTTAGCATTTTTATTTATCGGTTTTATAATCTGCGGAATCTTATCTTCTCTTTTGGTGAATTCAGTTTTAAAACCGGTAAAAGAAGCAATAGAAGAAGATAAAGAAACAAAAAATAAATACCAAGAACTAAAACCAATTCTTGATACAATACAAAAAAATAAAGCTGCCATCGAAAATGAAATAGAGGGGATAAAATCCGATAAAAGACTTGAGAGCATTGTCCTCGATAATATGGAACACGGGATAATAATTCTCGACAACAATAATAGTATTATCCTGGTAAATAACGTGGCCGTTAAACTGATGGACATTGATAAAGAAGCTAACTCCATCATGTATTTAAAAGGGGATAAAGAAATTAAAGACGCCGTTGCAAAGAACGAGAGTTCATTATTTTATCGTCGGATTGAAGGAAAAGATTACGCCATAAGAACAACGGCGAGCGAAGGCGCTAAGGTAATCCTTCTAACCGATGTGACGGAAATTAAAAGAGTGGAAAGATCCAAGAATGATTTTATTGCGAATGTTACTCATGAAATGAATACGCCTTTAACTTCGATTAAAGGCTTTGCGGAATTAATTAACTCGGGTTCTCTTAATGAAGAAAAAGCCAAACATGCGAGCGATGTCATAATCAAACAAGCCGATAGGCTCTCTCTTTTAATCAAAAACATTATTAACTATTCATCGATTGAAACTGATGACCTTCCTCCTTATGAAGTTAATGTTTCAGACATTATTTTAAATATTCTGCAAAACCTCGAAGTAACGATGAAAGAGAAAAACATCACTCTTTATAAAGATATTGAAGATAACGTTAAGGTTTTATCCAGAGCGGAAATAATTCAGGAGATTGTGAACAACCTCGTAATGAACGCCATCAAATATAATAAAAACCCCGGTTCCATAACGATATCTTTAAAGAAAAAAGAAAAGATTGTTGTCTTAAAAGTTGAAGATACCGGAATCGGTATCGCCAAAGAAAACTACGATAAAATCTTTGATCGATTCTTTACGGTTGATAAATCTCACAATGAATATACCTCCGGCTTCGGCCTCGGCCTCGCGATTGTTAAAAAAATATGCAGACAATCTTCTTGGCCGATAAAAGTTGATTCTACTTTAGACAAAGGCACATCTTTTACCATTGAAATGAAGTAAAAAGCCAAAATGACAAGCATGCTTTACATAGTTTTCAACTAAACTTGGTGGCGTGTAAACCACCCCTTAATGTAAGATGTTCTTGTCAAAGGAGAATAATTATGAGCTTTGGAACCAATTTATACGAATTAAGAAAACAAAAAGGCCTTTCTCAAGAGCAGTTAGCTTTAGAAATCGGCGTTTCCAGACAAACTATCTATGCCTGGGAATCGGAAACGGCTTCCCCGTCTATTGAAAATTTAAAGAGTTTATCCTCTTTCTTTTCTTGTACCACCGATTATTTAATCAGTGGTAATAAAGAAGAATTAAGCCAGGAAAACAACGAAGAGAAAGAAGAAATTAAAAGAACATGTAGGGCCGACAAAAAAGAAGTCGATAGAAGACTTAAAATTCATGCGCTTTTAATAGCTTTACCAACCATGCTTATTATATCGTCGGTTGCCGTTTTATTATTAATGGTGGAAAGACCGATTATCGGAACAGTCATTATTTTATCATCGGTAGTTATCTCCGTTCCTTTCTATGTCATTGCCGGCACAATGTATAACTCATTCTTTTCTCAGGAAGAAAACAAGTATTTCCAAGTTCTTTATAGTGAAGAGGAGAAGAAAAGAGGAGATATGAGAAATTCGATAGCGGTCGCCATCTCTGTTTCCTTTATGTTAATCGGGGTTATCCTGGTAGTGGTATTATCGACCATCAACACCGTCCCATCGAGTACTTGGTATATCTCAACCTTCTTGTTTATGATTGCCATCTCGGTTTTTTGTCTTATATTTTCCGGCATTATGCATTCCCGTTTTCGAACTAGTGACGAAACCTATATGGATCAAAAATCCGTAAAGTTAAACGGAACCATCAATTCAATTATCTGGATGTTAGCTATTTGCGGTTATTTAGTTATGGGATTTGTTTTTAGTCTTTGGCATCCAGGATGGATCATATTTGTGGTTGCCGCCTTTCTTAGCGGTATTATAAGTTCAATTCTCGGGTTTAAAAAATAATAACCAATTAAACGCAAAAACTTGCAAAAAGAAATAAACGCGGGAATAAACCGCGTTTTTCTTTTACATTCTTTTTACAATTTTATTACATCGTCCCGATAAAATTGTGACAAGAAGGAATTATTATCTTGGTGTCATGAAAAGGAAGGAGCATAAAAAATTGAAAATTAAAAAGATATTTACGGCATTACTTACCTTAGCGCTCTTATCAGGCCTCTTAGTTGCGGCCTCGGGATGCACCAATAATACTACCGGAGCGAATATAACGGTTTATACAAGAGACACAACCAGCGGTACGAGAGACGGATTCTTTACTAAAATAGGTTTCTCGGAAGCTAAAGAAGATAACTCTTACTTAGTTGAAGGTTATGTTGAAGTCGACGGTAACGGATCAATGATCGCCGCCATCAAGAACGATGAATACGGAATAGGCTACATTTCCCTCTCTACCCTCTCCTCATCGGGCCTCAAAGGTTTGACATACGAAGGCATTGAACCAACTGAAGCCAACGTTCTTAATGGAACATATGGTCTTACCAGAAACTTCAATTACTGTGTTAGAAGTGAATTTACCGACAACAAAGTAGAAGCAATAGTCGATGCGTTTGAAGCATTTCTTACTACCAGCGACGCCAAGACAACCATGATTGAAAAAGGCGGAATCGTGAGTGTAACATCTTTAGATCCGACTTGGGATTCAATAAAAGCAAATTACCCGATTTGCAACGAAGACAACTCTTCTGTTACAATCAAATTCGGTGGCTCGACATCAGTTGAGAGTATGGCTAAAGCTTTATCGGCCGAATTCTCAGCTAAATGCGGAAACTTCGTAGCTGAGCACAACCACAAAGGATCAGGAGATGCTTATAAAAGCACTCAAGGATCAGAAAAGGATGGAGCCAATTATTTAGATATCGCCTTCCTTTCCAGAGAATTTAACGAAAGCGAAACCCCGGCACAAGGAACTTATGGTAAAATGTGCATAGACGCTATCGTGGTTGTGGTTAATAACAGCAACAGTTTAGACTCGATAACCGCCGAACAAATAAAGAGCATTTACGATGGAACAATTACTAAGTGGAGCGAAATTAGCAACTAACAGCGCTATCAAAAGAAAAACAACTTTAGACAAAGCGGTACACGGAGTGTTATTTGTGATAACACTCCTTTGTGCGTCTATAATTGTTTTTATTGTCCTTTTCATCGTCATTAAAGGATCAAGTCCGTTTCTTAAAAATTATTCCATCGGCGGTAATTTATATAAAGTTAATTTATGGACTTTCCTCGTTGGTAGTGAATGGTATGTATATCCCGCTAAATATGGAGTCGGTTTCATTATAGTAGACACCTTTTATGTGGTATTTTTATCTCTTTTAATTGCGGTTCCGATTTCCGTCCTAACCGCTCTTTTTATTTCAAGAATAGCTCCGAAAGTGATTGGAAAGGCCTTGTCTTACGTTATTGAGCTTTTAGCGTCTATTCCTTCCATCATCTACGGACTTTTCGGTAGAGCTAAAATAACCGAAGGAGTTAAATGGGTTTCTTCTCTTTTCGGTTATCAGTCAGCCGGCGGCATATCGGCTATGTCTACCGTCATAGTCCTGGCGATTATGATTCTCCCTACTATTACGCTTTTATCTTTAACCGCCATTAATGCGGTTAGGGACGATATAATTAAAGGCTCGCTCGCTTTAGGGGCCAGCCCTACTCAAACCAATTTTAAACTTGTCTTAAGAGGTGCTAAAAGCGGAATATTTTCCGGCATTATTCTTGGGGTCGGGAGAGCGCTTGGTGAAGCGACAGCCGTATCCATGGTGGCCGGTAACTCCGGAAGTGGGCCTTCTTTTAATCTGTTTGATACGACAAGAACCCTGACTTCCACGATGCTCCTGGGGTTAAATGAAACCTCCGGTCTCGACTACGATATTAGATTCTCGGTCGGTATTATCTTAATTTTAATGATACTCTTAACCAATCTTTTACTTACTCTTTTAAAAAGGAGTATCGGGAAATGAGAAAGACAAAAGATTTATTATCGAACATATTCACCTATCTCTTTTCCAGTTTTGGAATAATTATCCTTTTTTCTATTTTGATTTTTATCTTTAGAAACGGCCTTAGCTCTCTTTCCTGGAAACTTATTACAAGTGACTATTACGAGACCACTTATACTCTTAAAACTGCGGGAAAAGAAGAGGGCACCTTTACTTGTCCAACCCTAACGGCTGATGAATACTTTTCTTATCGTTATGGGGTAGTATTAAAAGACTCAACAAATCTCGTGGGAGAAGAAGTGGTGGAAATTACCTATATTGCGGAAGATTCGCCTTTTCTCTCTTTAATTAATACATCATCAGAAGAGATAGTCTCTCTTGAATGCGGCTTTAATATTTCAAAGATAGTAATGAGTAACGATATCGGGGATTATATTTACGCTTTAGGTAGGGGCGGCGCCAGCAACATGGCTTCGACTATGGACACGTCTAATATTATTACGGATATGGTCGCATCAGAAGGAGGAGGCGGTATAAGGGGATCTTTGATTTCGACCCTTTATCTCATTCTTTTGACCTTAATCATTTCATTACCGATAGGCGTGCTCGCCGCCATCTATTTAAACGAGTACGCTCCCAAGAAGAGATTTATTGAAATAATAAGAGGCATGATTGATATGGTGGCGGGAATTCCTTCTATTATATTCGGCTTAGTCGGAGCGATAATCTTTATTCCCTTCTGTAATAACACGATAGGCTCATCAGGAGGATCTATCGCATCAGGCGCTCTTACCATGTCTTTGATTCTCTTGCCGACCATCATCAAAACTACAGAAGAAGCTTTAAAGGTAATTCCAAAAGGTTATAGAGACGCTTCCCTCGCCCTTGGGGCCAGCAAGACTCAAACCATCAACAAGGTAATTCTGCCTAACGCAATCCCGGGAATTCTAACGGCCGTCCTTCTCTCAATCGGAAGAATCATCGGCGAATCGGCCGCTTTAATCTATGCGGTTGGGGTTGCGATTAAAGATACGATTAAAATCAATGAAAAATCTACCACGCTCGCGGTGCATATCTGGTCGCTTATGAGCGGAGAAAATCCGAACATAGCTACCTCCTGCGCCATATCAATAATTATTCTTCTGGTGGTATTCACTCTAAACGTTATCGTGAAACTTATCTCGAAGAAGCTCAACAAGATGGAGGTAAAATAATTATGAATAATGTCTTTTCAGTAAAAAACGTCGATTTGTTTTACGGAGAAAAACACGTACTAAAAAATGTATCCTTTGATATACCGGAAAAACAGGTCACGGCTTTTATCGGCCCTTCCGGCTGCGGGAAATCAACTCTTCTTAGGTGTTTTAACCGCATGAACGATCTCATCCCTTCCTGCAATATAAAAGGAGAAATCCATTTTCATGATCGATCCGTTCAGGAAATCAATCCGATTGAACTTAGAACCAGAGTCGGCATGGTGTTTCAAAACCCGAACCCCTTCCCGATGTCGATCTTCGATAATGTGGCCTATGGTCCAAGATGCCAAGGGATGAAAAACAAAAAGGAAATTAACGATCTTGTGGTTGATTCTTTAAAGAAGGCTTCGCTTTATGAAGAAGTAAAAGATAGACTTAAAGATAACGCTCTTGGATTATCCGGCGGACAACAACAGAGACTTTGTATCGCGAGATGTATCGCAATGAAACCGGAGGTCATCTTAATGGACGAACCGACCTCGGCTTTAGACCCGATTGCCACTTTAAAGATTGAAGAACTTATCAATGTACTCAAAGAGGAATATACTATAGTTATAGTGACTCACAATATGCAACAAGCATCCAGAATTTCTGATTACACCGCTTTCTTTATGCTAGGAGAAGTAATTGAATTTTCTTCAACCATCAGTTTGTTTAAAAACCCGAAAAATAAAAAAACCGAAGATTACATTACCGGAAGATTCGGCTAGGAGGATAGAATATGTTTATCGACAGTGAAATTAATAACGTTAACGGACTCATTAAAAAAATGTCTTCTCTTGTTCAATCAAACATTAGACAGGCCATCGGTCTTTATTTAAGCAAGGGAGATAATGAAGACACGACTATAAACGACGAGATAGTCAATCAATACGAAAAACTGATTGACGAGGTTTGTATTGATATTTTAATTAAGGAACGTCCTTATTCCAAAGACTTAAGAGAAATCTTTGCGGTAATAAAGATGGTGGACGACCTCGAAAGAATCGGCGACCATGCCGAAGATATTAAAAACTTTTCTTTGAAATTACGAGGAACCCTAGAAGAAAGAAATCCGGAAATCGATATAATGCTCGATAAAGCTTTAAAGATGATAGACGACGCCATTGAAAGTTTTGTGACAATGGATAAGGCTTTAGCTGTTAAAACCATTAAGGCTGATGACGAAATTGATGCAATGTATGACAAAATTATCGAATCCTTAACTAATTATCCGATTAAATCCCATACCGCACAGAACTTCGTGATTTATACCACTTTAATTGTTAAATACATCGAAAGAATCGCTGATCATGCGACTAATATCGCGGAGTGGACGGTTTATATTGTTGCCGGAATCTTCAAAGACGAGATACAAGATTAATATTTAAAAAATAGACCCGCTAAAATATGGCGGGTTTTTTATTTTTGATGGCAAATACCTAAAAAACTGGTAAAATGAGGCATAATCAACCAATAGTTGAGTGAATATTCAACTTATAAGTTAGTAATCCGCCAGATAGTTGCTGTAAAAAGGATATATTTTTCAGTACAATAGTGGTGTCATAAGGAGGACAAAACAATGAAAGAAACATTTGGAGAAAGATTTTCTAGACTTAGAAAACAAAAAGGTTTAAAACAAGAAGATATCGCGTTTAGAGTAAATATTAGTCCGCAGGCGGTTTCAAAATGGGAGAACGATATTTCCTCGCCGGATATATCAATCTTACCTACCCTCGCAGAAATTCTCGGTGTTAGCTTAGACGAACTACTCGGAAACGAAAAGGAAAAGCCGATTGAGATGATACCGGAAGAAAAAAGAAAAGATATCGATAAGATGGTCTTTAAAATTGTGGTTAATTCTGCCGACGGCGACAAGATTAGAGTTAATTTACCGATGCCGCTTGTCAAACTCGCGATAAATAGCGGAATGGAAGTGCCGCAGATTAACGGAAACAGCGCTCTTAAGGATATCGATTTTAAAAAGCTTTTCGAACTTGTGGAACAAGGTGTGGTCGGAAAATTAGTCGAAGTAGAATCGGCAGACGGAGACTTTATCTATATTACGGTCGAATAATGAAAATAAAAGTCAGATCGAAGGAAGATAATTTTCATCTTAAAATATGGATTCCGACTTCTTGTATTCGCTGGAAATGGATTTGGAATGTGGCCGAAAAACACGATAAATCATCCGGAGTAGACTACGAGGTTTTTAAAGCCATCAGCCCTAAGCTGTTTAAAGAATTACAAAGATACATTCAAGAAAACGGTCACTTCACTTTGGTAGATGTCATATCTTCTGACGGAGATATAATTAAAATAACAATTTAATCGATAAGCGAAAAAGAAAAACGCGCTTTTAAACGCGTTATTTCTTTATTGCCAAAAATCGCAGGAATCGAGAATTAAAGACGGAGAAAACCCATGAAAAACAAGAAAATGAACACAATAGACGTAGTTAAAGAAGAACTATCGATGCTTAATAAAAATACTAAATACACCGGACTATACATTACGCTTTTTGCCTTAGCGGGCGGAATTCTTCCGGTAGTTGCCTCATTAATACCAAAGATAATCATTGACTATCTAACCAATCAATCTTCATCAGAGACGGTTGTAAAAGCGATTATTTTTCTTTCCGGGGCATCTTTAATTCTTTCGGTCATATCAGCCGTATTTAACCGGCTTGCATCCGTAGATTTTATGGGCTTAAGGTTAAAAGAGTATACAAAAGTCACAAGAAAATATCAATTGATAGATTATAAATATCTAGAGGATTCCAAATTTAGAGATTATTTTGAAACCGCAACCATCGCACTAGATAGCGACAATAGAGGTTTTGAAGGTTTATTAAATAACTTTCTAAGGATTTGCCCATTATTTATAACAATTATTGCGCTTGCGGTTTTACTCTCATTCTTTAATTTGTGGATTGTCCTTGCGTGTCTTTTGTCGGCCTCAATTACGGTTTTAACGAATAAAATATACGGTTCATATGTATCCAAAAGAAAAGAAGAAAGTTCAAAGAAATACCGACAAAAGGATTACTACTCTCGCCTTGCCTACGATTTTTCTTACGGGAAAGAAATAAGGGTTCATAATCTCGAAAAAAAGCTTTCTAAGGACTATCAAAATAAATCCATTACCTACATTAAAGTCGTAAAGGATATTGCGAATAAAAAATTTGGGCTCGGGTTTTTAGAACTATTGTTTGTGCTCTTTCAGGATGCCATAGCCTATTATCTTGTAATAAGGGCTTATTTTATCGGAGATGCCACCTTAGGAGAAGTATCATTTTATATTGGCGCCATCATTGTCCTTTCGACATCTTTAAGGAGCCTTGCGGATCTTATTTCCTTACTTGTGAAAAACGCATCGTACTCCAAAACATATTTTGAATATGCTTCGGACAACAAATATTTTTCCGAAAGAGGGATTTTAAAAGCTTTGCCCGAAGACGAAAAACTGGAAATAGAATTTAAAAACGTTTCTTTTAGATACCCGAACACGGAAAACTATGTTTTAAAAAACTTTAACTTTACAATTCATAAGGGAGAAAAACTGGCTCTGGTAGGTTTAAACGGCGCCGGGAAAACCACTATTGTAAAACTGATTACCGGCCTATTTCAAGTGGATGAAGGCGAGATATTAATTAACGGAATCAATATAAACGAATTTGATAAAGAAGAATACAAAAAGATGTTTGCCTCTGTCTACCAGGAAGTTAATATCTATGCCGCAACCATATTAGAAAACGTCATCGGGACGGATAAAACCGAGGATGAAATACAAAGAGGAAAAGATTGTCTTTTAACAGCCGGGCTTGGTGATAAAATCAACTCTTTAGAAAATGGCTATGACACTCAACTCTTAAAAGTAGTAGAAGATAACGGAACGGAACTATCAGGAGGCGAAAGCCAAAAGGTGGCCATTGCGAGAGCCTTATACAAGGGCGGAAACATGGTAATTCTCGATGAACCGACCTCGGCTCTTGATGCTTTAGCCGAGGCAAAAATCTATGAATCGTTTAATTCGCTGACTAGTGATAAAACTTCGCTTTTTATTTCTCACCGTTTATCTTCGACTAAGTTCTGCGATAAGATAGCGCTCTTTTCAAAAGAAGGTCTTAAGGAGTATGGAACTCATGATGAATTAATGGCCATGAAAGGCGATTACTACAACATGTTTGAAACACAAGGTAAGTATTACAAAGAAGGAGTAGAAGCCAATGAATAAGAAAAAATTTATTTTACCTAAATTTATTTTATACACCTATAAATGTTATAAACCGTATTTTTTACTCGCCTTTCTTAACTGTATTTTCTTAGCCGGGTTTGCGGTTTATAACGCCTATTTTCTCTCGATAATAATTTCTTTCTTAGAAAAAGGCGTCTACCTAAACGCGCTTTATATGGGTCTTTTTCTAGTCATCATTAATCTTATTTTCAATCTTCTCAGCAAACTCTTTAATAGACTTATTGAAGTGGCTAAAGAAAAGATGGAAGATGCGATTGATCGAGACGTGGCTAAAAAACTGATGAATACTTCCTTTGAACACCTAGAAGATCCGTCTTATCTGGATTTAAAAGAAAGAGCGGAAATGGCGATCAAAAACATGGGGGTTGTCTATCAGACGATTACCGATCTCGCGGATGCTTTCCAGTACGCGATTACTTTAATCGGTCTAGGGGCTATTATGATTCTTTTTGATTATCGATTAATCTTAATTCTTCTAGTGGCGATTGTGTTTAACGTTCTTTTAGTAATCTTATCTTTAAAACTTCAGCTTAAATTTTATAATAATCTAATTCCGATAAATAGAAAATTCCATTATTACTTTACCGCTCTTCTAAACGAAAAGACCGGTAAGGACTATAGGATGTATTCCATCGGCGAGTTTGTCGAAGGAAAATTCGAAAAGTTTATCGGCGCTTCTTTGCATCAAGTCACGAACCTTCTTAGAACCGACGCCTTTATCTCTTCGTCTTTAGAAATTGTCAAATACATTGAGATGGCCTTAGTATATGCGATAGTCGCGGTTAAAACTATTAACGAAGGTCTTTCCATTTCAACCTTCAGTTTGTATATTGCGACCGCAATAAGTTTCTCTACCTCAGTAAGCGCTATTATTGATAAAGGCATGAACCTTATTCAGTATGATAATTTCGCGACGCCTTTAATGGAACTCATCGGCATCTCGAAAGAAGAAGATAAAAAAAGCGGGCTTAAGTTTGAAGGACCGATTAGATCCATTGAATTCAAAAACGTTTCTTTTTCTTATCCAAAATCTGAAGCAATAATTTTAAATGACGTATCTTTTAAAATGAACGACAAAGAAAAAATATCGATAGTCGGCCTAAACGGAGCCGGAAAAACGACGATGGTAAAACTGCTCTCCGGGCTTTATAAGCCCCAAAAGGGCGAAATCCTGGTAAACGGGGTTGATATATCTTTATATGATTACGATTCTTATATCAAAGAAATCAGCACGGTATTTCAAGACTTTAAATTATTCGCTTATTCTTTAAAAGAAAATATATTGAATATTGAAAACGGATCAGATGAAGACGCCTATAACGCGGCCTGCCTTGTGGGGCTAAAAGAAAAGATAGATTCACTCCCCGATGGGATTAATACTCTTTATACCAAATCATATGATGAAGGCGGTATCGAACTATCGGGCGGAGAAGCGCAGAAAGTGGCAATCGCGAGGGCACTTGCCTCCGGGTCCAGTTTAATTATTCTAGATGAACCGACAGCGGCTCTTGATCCTTTATCCGAGGCTGATATATATGAAAACTTTAATAGTCTTGTGAAAGATAAAGCAGCAATCTATATATCTCACAGAATGTCTTCTTCAGTATTCTGTGACCGGATACTTGTAATTGATAATGGTAGAGTAATAGACTTTGATACTCACAAAATGTTGATGAAAAAGAAGGATAGTTTATACTACAAATTATTTACCTCCCAAGCTAAGAACTACGCCGGGTAATTCGCAAAAACTCCACGTTTTTAGACATTTATAAAAGTTGTCACTCAAGCAACACTTTATATGCTTGTATAATTTTATTTGATAAAATGTCTATATATAAAAACGGGGGAACATATTTATGTTTGATATGAAGAAGACCGGAGCGAGAATTGCGTATTTGCGAAAGAGGCAAAATATGACGCAAATGGAACTGGCCGATAAAATGGAAATTACTTATCAAGCCGTAAGTAACTGGGAACGCGGGGACAATATGCCGGACATATCGAAATTAGAAAAACTTGCCCAGATCTTCCGCGTTTCCATTGATGAACTGATTACCGAGGAGAAAAAATCCGAGACTGTCGGATCTATTCTAGACTACATTTATGGCGGTGGTCTAATCGATAAATGTTCAATGGATGATATCGCCGATGTCGCATCTATTTTTCGCCCCGACACCATCGATAAAATAGTGGAAGAAAAGAAGAAGGACGAGAAGGAAATCAACAAAACGAGTTTTGAGACGATTAACGCGCTGGCGCCTTTAATTGACGAAGATTTAATTGTTGAACTCACAAGACAGATTAAGGGAGTATCCCTATCTAATCTTTTATTTATTGCGCCCTTCTTATCAGAAGAATCCTTAACTGAGTTAATACAAGAAGCCTCCTGCGATTCGATTAAAGATTTGATAGGCCTGGCTCCTTATTTAGACCAAGCGGATCTTGATAAAATCTTAAAGATAAAAAAGGATTGTTTAACCGACATTAACGAAGTGGTAAGCATCGCCCCTTTCTTATCTGAAGAAGGTCTTTGCGATATAATCGAATTCTATATTGATAAGACCGGTAATATAAGGGGCATCGCTCCTCTTCTTCCATATCTCGGAAAAACTGGAGTCACTAGAATATTCAGAAAGTTTCACAAAAAACCGGAATAAGATCTACTTTTAATAAAAGGGACAGATAAAAATAATAGATAAGAAAAAATCTATTGTGTTATAATTATTACGAGTTTATGACTCGTTTTTGCGGGTATGGCGGAATTGGTAGACGCGTTAGATTCAGGTTCTAATGAACTTCAAACGTTTGTGCAGGTTCAAGTCCTGTTACCCGCACCACAAATGCTTATGAAAACAATATACTATAGAGATGAATTGAACGATGATTTTGCCCCATCAAACGGAAAAATCAAAGTCAAGAAAATCGGAGATAAATACAAATACGTCCACAAAAGCCCTTTGTGGAAGTTTTTTGAGATTTTAATATATCGTCTTATCGCAACTCCAATCGGCTTTCTTATTTGTTTTTTCGGGTTTGGAACCAGAATCAAAAACAAAAAAGTTTTAAGAAAAATGAAAGGTTCTTATTTCATTTACGGAAATCATACGAATTCTCTTCACGATTCCTTTGCGCCCACCCTTTTTTCTTTCCCGAAAAGAGTCAGAATCATTACTTCTCCGGACGCCGTTTCAATTAAGGGAATCGGCAGTCTCGTAAATATGATGGGGGCTATCCCGCTCCCCTCCGACATGAAGGCCAGCGTTAATTTCCTTGAAGCTTTAAATTACGCCGTGAAAAAAAGAAATGCGATTATGATTTACCCTGAAGCACATATTTGGCCGTATTATAATAAGATTCGCCCTTTTAAAGATGCATCCTTTATTTACCCGGTCAAGATGTCGCTTCCGGCTATTCCGGTGACCACGGTTTATAAACAAAGAAAAATCTTTAAAAAGATGTACCCGCGAATTGTGTTATATATCGGAGAGGCGGTATACCCTAATAAAGACCTTCCGGTTAACCTCGCAAGAGAAGATATGCGAGACAGGGTTTATAACGAAATGGTTAAGACCGTAAAAGAAAAGGAAAGTTTTGAATATATCAGATACGAAAAAGAAAAAGAGTCCTAGTCGGAACTCTTTTTTATTTCGCTTTCTAGATATTCTATTACAACTTTTCTGGTGATGATGCCGATAAAATTTTCTCTATCGTCAAGGACGGGGACAAAATTTTGATTCACAATGATATCTAAAAGATCAATCATATTTTTGTAGACGTGAATAGCCCGTATGTCTTTTAATGAAGGTACATCTTTGATTGATGCGTCTTCCGCGCGTTCTAGATTCAGATTTTCTTTCTTGATGAATCTTAAGAGATCGCCCTCGGAGATACTCTTAAGATATTTACCCTCCTTGGAAAGAACCGGAATCGAAGCGTAATTGTGATATTCCATTTTTTCAATGGCCTGTCTTACCGTGTCGCCCTCAAGAAGATATTCGACCTCGGCCTTAGGCGTTAAGAAGAAAAGTATATTTTTATCCATATACCTATATTATACAAGAAAGATTTTATTTTGATAAGAAAAGCTTAATTCTTGATAGAAGAGGAAATTTAATATATACTCTAAAATAAAGATACGAAAGGAGATTTTTTATGAAAAAGTACGTATGTCAAGTTTGCGGTTTTGTGTATGACGAAGAACAGGGAGACCCGGCTAACGGTATAGCTCCTGGTACAAAATTTGAAGATCTACCGGAAGATTGGACTTGCCCGGTTTGCGGCGCGCCTAAAGCTAAATTCAAAGAAGAATAAAAAAACGAGCTGAGAGCTCGTTTTTTTAAAGAAGAAGGCTTTTATCTTCTCCCATCCCTAACATTCCGTCCAGGATATATTTTTCGCCGTTTTCATCTAAAACATAACCTTTAAGCGTACCGAATGTTATATAGTAATCAATATTTATCACTAGAGCGTGGACCACCATCGCATTTATGGCGTCGATTTCAAAAACGACATCTACCATTCCGTGCTCGTCTTTGATTTCCCATTCAATTTTGCCTTTTTCCTTAAACATAGAAGAAGGTGTTTTTTTATTGAAGACGACCGGAGGAAGAAGACTGGTTTTGTTTTCGAGCCAAATCAGGTTCTCGTTATAATCGTCCTGGTTTATCGATTGGTTTCTTGTAAGATTAAACGCAAACCATTTCTTTTCTTTATTATGAACGTTAACGCCCATCGTCGTTACCCAGTCATAATGAGATTTTCTCGGATAGTAACCTCTATGATCGTCGACAATCGCGGTCGTTTCTTTATCTGATTTTATCGTCTCGCCGTTAAGGGTAAGCGATCCTTCGGCTTTAAAGAAGTCTTTTTGGCTGTATAAAGGTCTGTTGTCTCCGAAAGGAATAGAAACTATTGAAGGATTAGAAAGTCTTTTAAGGACAAATGAATAGACGATCTTATTGTCTTTATCTTCGTGATATCCTTCAATCCGGCATTCGCCTTGATCAAAATTATTGGTATAGGTGATTCTGGTATTTTTAGCTTCGGCTTTGGTTTCTTCGCCGCCTTTTAGATTAGGCGCAATCACGACGCTTTTAGAAGGCATATTGGTTTGCCAACTGTATACTTTTTTATTTCTCTTATCATAAAAGACATGAAAAACGGTTCCGAAAATTCCCATATCGGAGGCGGCGGCTAAAAGAACACCTTCTTTAAGGTTAATTTCGGTAGCTTCCCAAAGGGTTAATTTTTTCTTATTCAGAAAATCAGGAGCCTCGGTTGGCTTTTTAAGCGAAACTAAATCCATGGCGTCAAACTCTTTATTAAAAGTTCCGAAAACGGCTTTTCCGTTTTCCGCGAGATTCTTCGGTGTTTCTACGCTTCTTCTTTTTTCGGATATGAATTTACTGTATTCCCCCATACTTTCTCCTTTTAAATGTTTTCTCTAAGATAATTTTACACTTATCCGGCTTTTTATTCAATAAAAAGTCGGTACTTATTACTCCGGATAGGATAACCATTCGTCGTAGAGGGAATCAATATAAGTCATTTTAACGAGTTTAGCGAGTCCAGCTTCGTAAAACAGATCCTTATAATCCTCTCCGGTTCCGCCTTCTAAATAATCGGTAGTCGATAAATCTATCGAATACATCCGATCGGTAAAGAAACCGGCGAGTTCGGTAGAATAGAAAATACCGTCAAGCGGAGTTTTAAAGGAAAAGAAGGATGAGGAATAGTAATAATCTTCGTTATAGTCGATGCCGAGGAGATCTAAAATAGTTGGCACAATGATGTATGGAGAAGTGAAAGTCGTGATTTCGCATTCATCGTCTTGAGATAGACCATTTACTTCCTTGTATTTACTTGAAAGCGTCTCGTTATAGAAAAAGAGCGAGGTCTGATACTGATATATATCGGACGAGGAAGACGCCCCGGACAAAGTTTTTGATAGTTTTTGGTAATAAGCTTCGTGGTCGCCGTAAACAACGAACAAAGTATTATCATATTCCCCCGCGTCTTTTAAGGCGTCAATTATTTTGCCGACGGCCTTATCAAGATCCATAAAAGCGGAAATCAGATGTCTTAGGTAAGAGTAAGTGTTACTATCGAGATTACCGTAAAGCGGGTAATAAATTTCATCATAATATTGATCGAAAAGAGCGAAGTAACCTTCATCTTCAAAATAAGCGTCGCGCTCCGCTACTTCAGTATACCCGGCATCATCGGTATAAGGACCGTGAGTCGAAAGGGTGGTCCAAAAAGTGTAGAAAGGTTCATCTGTTGTGTACATGTCGCTAAGAACGATGTCGATATAATCGCTGTCCAGTTCGTAGTTGCCCCTAAAGTTCCATCGGGAAGTTCCGCTCGGGTGAACATCGTAAAATTCGTGTCGCCAACTCTCAAAACCGAATTGTCCCATCAGCGAATTTCTGGCATAAAGGCCGGCGCCGTCATGAAAGAAAGAAGTGTGATATTCATCATTTAAAAGATAAGGAAGGGTATAAGGATTATCTATTTGAAGCTTATAAATACTGTTGGCATCGGTATAGTCGTAGTTATAATTAATATCGCTCGTCGGGTATGATCCCGCAAAGCCGATTATTTCCGAAGTTGCGGTTTTATTTTTAGAATAATTATTGGAAAAATTAAGACCTTCTGACTGAAGAAAGTAAAGATTAGGAGTTAACTCTTCGGAAATCGCCCCCGAAATACCGGTTTCAATCATGATGGTAAAGACATTATACCCTGCAAGAAGTCCGTGATAATTAAGGTTATATTCCGAAGTGCTTCCTTCTGAATAGTCTATTGTCCCTGTGGTGCCATTCCCAAAAAGAAGCGAGGCTTCGGATAAATAAAAAGTCGTCATGCCGTATTTTTTAAAACAAGCGCTTTTTAGATAGGTGGTAGTAAAGTTTATTACCTCATAGCCATCTTCACACCCGGATATCTCGACTATGTCTTCACTTTCCCGATAAATAGAAACGGAATTAACCTGAATCATTATTGTGGAAGTGAAAAAAACCACCAGACTTAAAAGAATACCGGAAAGCAAATATGGTCCCGGATAAATTGGATCTTTAAAGAAATGGTCGACTAGTTTTGTGACTAAAACATAGCCGGCAATAAGGGTAACGGCTGCTAGAACGAAATACCATTTTATATATGACCAGGAAAACACGTTTTCCGCTTCGCCAAGATATTTAATGAGCCCGATATAAATCATAGTCCCGCTTACAGTGTAGTAGGTGACATTCGCAAAGAAAAGAAAAGAGGCGAAAGTGATAACTATGTAAGTATAGATTCTTGAATATTTCATCGACTTGAAAAGAAAGAGCGGTGATAAAAACAAAAACTGATAAAACATATCCAAAAAGAAATACTTAGGAAACGGAGTGTACCCTAAAACTAATCGTATAAGAGTGTTAATTAATAAAAGGTAGATGTAGGCTAAAAGAAAAATCTGTCCCTTTTTCAATAATATTTTTTTCATAATAACCCTATTATATCACAGTATGTGATACGGGGTTATGATACTCTTGCAAAGTTTACTGGTACATGCTAAAATGGACTAGGAAGCGTGAGTGGTGAAGAACCACTCACTTTTCAATAAAAGAGGCATAAAATGAATTTAGACGTTTTAAAAGAAAAAATATCACTAATCGTTAAAGAAAACGGGTATTCACTTTTCGCATTTTCTTATGAAAAAGAAAATGGAACCAATCTTCTTCGAATTATAGCTGATAGAAAAGAGGCCATCACTATTGATGACATCTCTTTATTAACCGAGAAGATAAACGCATTTTTAGATAAAGAAGACCCGATTGAAGAAGACTATTCTTTAGAGGTATCTTCAAGAGGAATAGAAAAAGAACTCGCTTATGAGGAAATAAGCGACTATATCGGAAGTTATGTTTTTGTAAAAACTTACGATCAGGAACATTATGGTGACCTTATATCATTTTCCGATTCGGAAATATGTTTAATGAGCAAAAATAAAAAAATAAAGATAAATTATAACGACGTTACTTTAATAAGACTCGCCGTTAAATTTTAAGGAGAAAAGAAATGGTAAGTCAGGAATTTTTCAAAGCGTTAAATGAAGTATGTGAAGAAAGAGGCTTAGAAAAAGCGAAAATTCTTGAGGCAATGGAAAAAGGCATCGTCAACGCTTTTAAGAAAGAAACAGGAACGGAAAACGCCAAAGTTGTGTTTAGCGAAGATAAGAACGAGCTCAATTTGGTACAGTATTTTAATGTTGTAGAAGATAATGAACTAGACCCGGAAGACCCTTCTAAGATTACACTTGAAGAAGCTAAAAAATATCGTAAAACCGCAAGGGTAGGCGACTACTTTGAAATCAAAAAGACACCGAAAGATTTCGGAAGAATTGCCGTTAACTCCACTAAACAGATTTTAAATCAAGAATTAAAACGTTTAGAAAGAGAAAAGAGCTATGCTTTCTTTAGCGAACATCAAGACGAAATGATTACCGGAACCGTCATTAACGTCGGCGAAGATTATATCAGTTTTGACTTAGGCTATAACGTTTCCGCTTCTCTTCCTAAAACCGAAATCGCAAGAGAAGACGCTCATCAAGGTGCGAGAGTAAAACTCTATCTTTATAAGGTAGAAATGACCCCTAAAGGCCCGAAAGTATTTGTTTCGAGGTCGGATAAGAATTTAATCAAGAGACTGCTTGAAAACTATATTCCGGAAGTCAAAGACGGAACTATAGAAATCTTGGGTATCGCGAGAGAACCGGGAGACAGATCGAAAATTTGCGTTATGACCAACGATCCTGATGTTGATCCTCTGGGTGCTTGCCTCGGCCCGAAAGGTAAAAGAATTAAAGACGTTATCGACGCTTTAGGCGGAGAAAAACTTGATCTATACGAATACAGCGATGATCCGAAACAACTTGTCATCAACTCACTTAAACCGGCCGAAGTTATCGGAGTTATTTTTGATCAGAAAGCTAAACAGGCCGTAGCGATAGTTCCGGAAGACCAATTCTCGCTCGCAATCGGAAAGAAAGGACAAAACGTCCGTTTAGCCGTTCAGTCATCGGGCTGGAAAATCGATATCAAATCGGTTCCTCAAGCCTTAGAAGAAGGTTTTGATTTCTAAAATGGAAGAGAAAAAAATCCCTTTAAGGAAATGTGTAGTATCTCAGGAAAGGCTCCCTAAAAAGGAACTTCTGCGGATTGTGAAAACGCCGGAAGGAGAAATCATAATCGACGAAAGCGGAAGAGCGAACGGAAGAGGAGCTTATCTAAAAAAAGACAAAGCCATCATCTTAAAAGCGAAGAAAACGAAGGCTCTTGAAAGACATCTAGAAAAGGCTATACCGGATTCTTTGTATGATGAAATGCTTAAAATAGTCGGCTAAACAAATGAACGAAGAAAAAATATTAAACCTGGTGGGTTTGGCCATTAAAGCGGGAAAAGCGACTAAATCCGCTAGCTTAACCATCAACGAAATAAAAAGAGGAGAAGTTCTTCTCGTTCTCATGGAGGAAGGTCTTACGACCGACTCCGCGAGACAAATAAAAAACAAATGCAGTTTTTACGGCATACCTCTAATTGATACACTTAAAAACGGGAGCTTGAAAAAGGCGACCGGAGGAATACTGAATAACGTCACGGGTATACTAGACAAAGGAATCAAAGAGTCGATTTTAAAACTGCAGTAAAGGAGGTATTTATGCCAAATAAAAAACCAACAACCGATGTTAGGGACAAAAAGAAATACGAAAATAACCGCAACTACAACTATAATAATTCATCTAGAAATAGCGGGAAAAAGTATTCTAACACTAAACCGGTTCCAAAAGTGAAGAAGCCTTTGTTTTTCTTCGACGGAATGACTGTTTCTGACATTTCGGAATCTACCAACATCAATGTTTCGGAAGTAGTAAAAACCTTAATGATGATGGGTATTATGGCGGCGCAAAACCAGTCTTTAGATAAAGACACCGCCGAACTCTTAGCCGGCGAACTCAAAGTTCCCTTTGAAGTCGACGACACCAAAGATTACACCAATTTTGAAAAACTGGAATTTGAAGACGATAAAAAGGACTTAGTATCACGTCCTCCAGTCGTTACAATTATGGGCCATGTCGATCATGGTAAAACAACTCTTCTAGACACCATTAGAAATACGAGAGTAGTAGACAGTGAATTTGGCGGAATTACTCAAGCCATTGGCGCTTACCAAGTGGAAAGAAACGGTAAGAAGATTACCTTTATTGATACTCCGGGGCATGCCGCTTTCACCGAAATGCGAGCGAGAGGAGCTAAAATAACCGATATCGTCGTTTTAGTAGTAGCGGCCGACGACGGAGTTATGCCGCAAACTAAAGAGGCTATTGACCACGCTCATGCGTCCAAATGCCCGATTATCGTTGCGGTAAATAAAATTGATAAACCAAATTCCAATCCGGATAGATGTCGTCAGGAATTATCTGATTTAGGTCTTCTGCCGGAAGAATGGGGCGGAGACGTTCCTTTCGTCAATATTTCCGCCTTGCGCGGCACAAATGTCGATCTGCTTCTAGATACCATTCAGTTAGTTGCGGAAATGCAGGAATATAAAGCCAATCCCAAAAGAGAAGCGATGGGTTATGTGGTTGAATCGAAACTGGATAAAGCCAAAGGCCCAACCGCCACTTTCCTTGTGAAAAACGGTACTCTTCATCCATCGGACATTCTAGTTTGCGGCGATACATATGCCAAAGTGCGCGTGATGTATAACGATCTTGGCAAACAAGTAAAAACAGCGCTTCCATCCGATCCGGTATCGGTTATCGGACTTAACGATGTTCCCCAGGCCGGAGATCAGTTTTTAGTTATCGGAGATGAAAGAAAAGCCAAACACATTGCCGAAGTCAGAACCTTCAGAAGTTTTTCTAAATCCAAAGAAAAAACTAAGGTTATATCTCTTGAGGACATGTTCTCAAAGAGTGATGAAGGCCTAGAAAACAAAGAATTAAAACTGGTTATCAAAGGTGATACTTCCGGCTCGGTTGAAGCGATGAAGGGTGCCCTTGAAAAGATATCCGTTAACGGAATAACGCTTTCTATCATCAGATCGTCGGTCGGTACTATCACCGAAACCGATGTTCTTTTAGCCCAAGCAAGCGGTGCCGTAATTATGGGATTTAATGTTTTGCCTCTCGCGAATGTTAAAGATTTTGCTAAACAAAAAGGTGTCCAAATCCGTCTTTACAACATCATTTATAAAGCCTTAGAAGATATTGAAGCCGCCATGAAAGGAATGCTTTCGCCGGTATTTGAAGATAAGTCTATCGGGGAAGCCGAAGTTAGACAAATATTCAAGATCTCAAAGATAGGGACCGTGGCCGGTGCCTTTGTCACAAGCGGCAGTATTAAAAGATCGGCCGATGTTAAAGTCGTGAGAGACGGTATTGTCATCTACGAAGGAAAACTTTCTTCTCTTAAGAGATTTAAAGACGACGTTAAAGAAGTTAAAAACGGTTTCGACTGCGGTATTATGATTGAAAATTTCAACGACATTAAAGTCGGAGACATAATGGAATTTTCTGTAAGCGAGGAAGTCGAAAGTGAATAATAATTATCTTTTAAAAACCGAATCCTCAATTAAGAGGACTCTTTCCGACATTATCCAAAACGAAGTTAAAAACAACATCGGTTTTGTGACCATAACCGATGTGAGTCTTACTTCCGATTATTCTTATTTAACCGTTTATTATACGGTTCTTTCAATGAAGGATAAGAAGAAAGCAAAGGAAGGGCTGGAATCCTCAAAAGGTTTTATTAGAACCGCTCTCGCTTCTAGAGTCAAAATGAGAAAAGTTCCGGAGATTGTTTTTAAACTGGATACATCCTACGATAACGCAAGCCGTATCGAGGATTTAATAAAGGAAATACATAAAGACTAAATGCCAGAACTTGTTTTGGCATTTTTTATCCGAATATGAACGATAAAATAAAAGAAAAACTAAAAAATCTTCCCGAATCTCCCGGATCTTATCAAATGATAGATAAGGACGGAAGAATCATATATGTCGGCAAGGCGAAGAATCTGAAAAACAGAGTTCGTTCTTATTTTATCGGCGCTCATAATGAAAAAACTACCGCTCTAGTCGCAAAAATAGACGATATCAATTATATTGAAACCTTGAACGAAAAAGAGGCTTTTCTTCTGGAAATCAGTTTAATAAAAAAACATAATCCTTTTTATAATATCGACCTCACAGACGATAAAACTTATCCTTATATCGAATACACCGAAGAAAGAAATCCGAAACTGATTATCACCAGAAAACTCTCGCCCAAAAACAAGCGTTATTTCGGACCTTACCCGAATGTAAAAGAGGCGAGAGATGTTTTAAATCTTTTAAATACTTTATATAAAATGCGAAAGTGCGTAACAATGCCAAGAAAATCGTGCATTTATTATGATATAGGAGAATGTAGGGCGCCTTGTATATACCCCATTACTACTGATGAATATGATGAGATCTATAAAGAGATCCGTTCACTTTTAAACGGAACCGATCTTTCCATCATGAAAAAATTAAAAGAGGAAATGGCGGCATCAAGCGAAAAAATGGATTACGAAAACGCCAAAAAAATGAAGGATACGATTGATGCGATTAAGGGAACGATTATTAAGCAAGACATTCTTTTAAAAGATAAAGTCGACGTTGATGTCTTTGGCATCAGCTATGATGAAGATTTCCTTTCCATCACCATTCTATATTTAAGAGGTGGAAAAATCATTCTCTCGAACAGTGAAGTTATTCCTTACTATTTTGATGTTTCGGATGCGTTAGTAGATTATATAAACGCTTATTATAAAAAGAACCTGTCGCCTCAGTTTATTTATGCCTCTAAAGAATATGAAGACATATTTTCTCTTTCGGCTAAGGATTCTATCTTTTTCTCTCCTATAAAAGGAACAAAGAAAAATCTGCTTTATACCGCTAAGAAAAACAGCGAGACTAAACTTTTAAACAAGAATAAAACCGCCAAGGACGCAAGAAGAAAAGCCTTAGAAGATTTAGCGGAACTTTTATCCCTCCCGCTTTTAACAAGGATAGAATCCTTCGATAACTCGAATCTTTTTGGAGATTCCCCGGTTTCTTCAATGGTGGTTTATATTAACGGGAAAAAATCACCAAAAGAATACAGAAAATATAAAATTGAAACCGTTAAAGAACCGAATGATTTTGAAACGATGAAGGAAGTTGTCTTAAGAAGATATAAAAACGCCAAAGAAGATGTATTTTCTCTTCCCGATTTAATTTTAGCCGATGGTGGCATTATTCAGGTAAGAGCGATTGAAAACGCCCTCTTATCCCTTAAAATAGATAATATTCCGGTAGCCGGACTGAAAAAGGATCAGAATCACGATACAAGCACTATAATATACCGGGATAAAGAATATTCTCTTGATAGGCATTCCTCTCTTTACCGTCTTCTTTTTGAGATTCAAGAAGAGGTACACCGTTTCGCCATTACTTTCCATAGATCACTTAAGGAAAAGAATTCTTTCATTTCTATCTTGGATAATATTGACGGAATCGGAGAGACACTCAAGGACCGTCTACTGGAAAAATATAAAACCATCGCCGCTATCAAAGACGCCAATATAGAAGAACTAAAAGAAATCGGGCTTAAGGATAGCGCAATAAAAAAGCTTAAAGAAGCACTTGAAGGAGATGTCAGTCTTGAATAAAGAAGAATTCGGAATAATCCACGATTACTACCCGCGGGAAAAAATGATTTCCATCAAAAAAAGAAATTCCCTTTCTTTCTTTTATTTTTCCAAGTCGGCCCTTCAATTATTTAAAAGAGCGATGGAACATGAAAGCGTCTTTGTGGAAATTGAATACAGCGACAAAGAAAAAGTTCTTAAAAATATAATTGCGAAAGAAATAACGGTTATTCATAAAATCCAGTACCAGACTAAAAAAGGTCCGAAAAGTTTATTCGACGTATCTGTAATTAAAGAAGATGTAAAAAAATTGATTAATCTCGATACTTATAAAGCTTTCCTGGATTTTGAACTGACGATGCCGGCTTATAATGAAAGACATCCTTTTACTCCGGAAATCATCCAAATCGGAATGGTAATCGCAAACGAGAAAGACGAGATTGTAAATATATACACCACCTACGTCAACCCGGAAGTACCGATATCCGATAGAGCGAAAAGATTTTTAGGCATTTCCAAAGAATCGTTTAAAGACGCAGTGTCTTATGATCAATTTTATAATGAGTATAAAAATCTTCTTTCCATCTATAGGCCGATAATATATGTTTGGGGTTCTAACGACGTTAAAGCCCTGAACGATTCCTTTACTCTTCATAAAGTAAAACCGCTTAAGGCGAGATATGAAGACCTTTTAAAGCATCATAAGCATTACTACGAACTGAAAAACGATCTAGGCCTTTTTACCGCCTTAAAGATTTACCGCGGTATTGAAGCCGATCAAGTTCACCACGCCTTAACCGATGCGACCGCCACTAAAGAAGTGTTCGATGGTTTTAAGAAAAAGGTTAACGGACTTATCGATATAGAAATAAAAAACGGGCCTCAATCCGCCGATGCGGTATAGGCCCGTTTTTTTATGCAACTTGATTTAAGATAATAAAGATTGAAGGTTTTTGTTTAGAAGTGGTTTCGATATAGGATCCGAGTTTGTCTTTCAGGTCTTTTTTAGCGTCTTGTCTTCTTGTGAAGGCAGTTGAATCGAAATAGTCGATCACAAAATTCTCAATTCCCTTAAATACTTCTTCGTTATCTTTTGCGAAAAGGAAACCTTTAGAGATAATAGTTGGTTTCGCTATCGTCTTTCCGTTTTTATCAACGGTCGCGACAATGGAAACCATGCCGGTCTGAGATAAGACTTTTCTTTCTTCGATGACCGCAGTATTTATACCGCCGATATCGGTTCCATCAATCATAATCCCTTTACTTGGAACCTTCTGTGAGAGAATCTTGGCCCCGGTCTGACTGATAGATAGAATTTTTCCGTTTTCAAGTATATAGATATTCGCCGGATTCATTCCGCAGTCTACCGCCGATTTGGCGTGCGTTTTAAGCATATAATATTCTCCGTGAATCGGCATAAAGAATTTCGGACGGAGAAGTTTAATCATTAATTTTTGTTCATTAGACCCGGCGTGACCTGAGGCATGCACATCGTTAAAGGTCGATTGAACCACCACATCGGCGCCTTGTCTTGATAAAAGGTTGATTACGTAATCTATTTCGACCGAGTTACCTGGAATCGCGCTACTGGAGAAAATAACCGTATCGCCTTTTTCTATTTTGATTTGTTTATGGTTGCCTTGGGCAATTCTCGATAAGGCCGCCATCGGTTCCCCCTGCGAACCTGTGCAGATAATAGTGATTTTATCTAGAGGATAGTCAGACAAGAACTTCGGCTCGACAAAATTATCCTCGCTGGCGTGGATATAACCCAAATCCCGGCCAATCGTTACGATATTTTCCATACTTCTTCCGACAACACAAACTTTCCTTCCGCCTTCAATGGAAGACTCGATTATTTGATTTATTCTGTTGACGTTAGAAGCGAAAGTCGAAATAATGATTCTTCCTTTAACTTCCCGGAAAAGATCTTTGATGTTTTCAGCCACAACTCTTTCCGAGGTGCTTAAATCTTTAAGTTTCGCATTGGTGGAATCAGACATCAAAAGAAGCACTCCTTTTTGACCGAGAGCACAAAGTTTTTGGTAATTCGCATCTTTACCGACCGGCGTTAAATCGAGTTTGAAGTCGCCGCTTTCGACAATATCTCCAAGAGGCGTTCCGATAACAACGCCGAAAGCGTCCGGTATCGAGTGGGAAACTCTAAAGAAAGAAACGGAAAGATATTTAAAATTTATTTTTTCCAATTCGTTGAATTCATAAAAATTAGCTTTAATTCCCGGGTGTTCGTCCAGCTTCTTTTTGATTAGTTCAAGCGCAAGGCCGCTTGCGTATATCTTCGGGATTTTAACTTGTTTTAAAAGATAAGGAATACCGCCGATATGGTCTTCGTGTCCGTGCGTAATAAAAAGACCCTTGATTTTATCTTGGTTTTCTAGAAGATAAGTATAATCCGGGATAATGTAGTCAATTCCATATAAGTCGTCGTCAGGAAAAAGAATACCAGAATCAATAATAATAAGCTCGTCCTTGTATTCAACGACATACATATTTTTCCCGACTTCGTATAGACCGCCGAGAGCGAGGACTTTGATATCGTCCCCGGATGTTTGTTTTTTAATTTCGTCCATGTCATCACCTATCACTCATTATACTATGAAATAACTACCTTTTTCAATATAAAAACGCTTCCGTATGTTAAAATATACTCTAAGGCAGGTATTAACGCAAATGAAAAAGAAAATATTATTTATAATTTTAACTATCATAATGTCTGTTATTGCCGTAGTCGGAACTATTCTTTCGGTTCAGGCATACAAAGAAATGGTCAGCGTCGCTTCTTTCTCGCTTCCACTGGTTTTGGTTTTTGCCGGATGGATAGTCTTTACTTTTGCCGCTTTCATCGGCGCTTTTATTTTTTTGGTTAACATTTTAAAATATTCCGGTAAAGGCAGAGATTAAAAATGAGAGTAGCCAGATTTTTTAAAGTCAGTCTTAATGATGAAATCAAAGAATATTACGACGATATTAAACTGCCAAGAAGAGCCACCTCTGGCTCGGCCGGCTATGACTTTTATCTCCCTTATGATTTAGTCATTAAACCAAACGAAGGCGCAACTATTAAAACTGGAGTCAGAGCTAAAATAAGAAAAGGTTTTGTCCTTTTGATTTTTCCAAGAAGCAGCCTCGGGACCAAATACAAACTGATGCTCGATAACACCATAGGCGTTATCGACAGCGACTACTATTTTGCGCTAAACGAAGGTCATATTATTATTCAACTGACAAACCATTCAAACGAAGTATTAGAATTAAAAAAAGGCGAAAGATTCGTTCAAGGTTTATTCTTAAAATACGGAAAAACCTATGACGACAAAATCAAAGATAAAAGAACCGGCGGTTTAGGATCGACCGGTAAGAAATAAAAACCTGTATGAAACAGGTTTTTATTTTGTCTAAATACGATGAATGAAGGATTTATTTCTTCCCTTAGTTATAGTTTTTTCTCCGTAACCCAGAATGACAGATCCCATAATTTCTTCCTCGTCTTTAAACCCGATTGCCTTAAAGAAATCGTGGTACTTTTCATCGTTTAAAAGACAAGCTCTGTGTATCCAACAAGAAGAAACTCCTAAGGATTCGGCCGCAATCATCGCATTCTCAATGGCAGACGAAGCGTTTCTTATGTCGTGAAGATTATCTTTTCGGCCGGTAAAAAGAATAATAACTTTAGCTCCGTAAAAAGAATCGTTGCCATCTTTTTCTTCCATCATTTTTCTTATTTCTTCTACCCTCTCTATACTTTCAATCGAATAGATCCCTGTAGTTTCTAATCCTCTTGCGCAAGGAGCCCATAAAGCCGCCTCTAGTATTTGTTCGATTAAGGAAGAATCAACCTTTAAAGAAACATCGAATTTTCTTGTGCTTCTTCTATTTAAAATAGAAGTTATCGTTTCGTTCATTTTTCTCCTTTTGTCTTTTATGTTGTTTTATCTGTTTTGATTTTATCACATAAGATACACACAATCTATATATAATCGTGTATAATATTAATAAATATCGGAGGTCTCTAATGAAAAATGTAAACATTCTGGTCGCAGATGATGAATACAGAATAAGAAAACTGCTAAGTGAATTTTTCTTTAAAAAACTCGGCTATCATGTAATAGAAGCCGAAGACGGAGAGGAAGCTCTCAAAGTTTTTTATGAAGGCAAACCAAAAATTAATTTGGTTATTTTGGATGTTATGATGCCGAAATATTCGGGATGGTATGTCTTAGAAAAAATTAAAGAAGCATCATCAGTTCCGGTTGTGATGCTCACGGCCAAAATTGAAGAAGAAAGCCAACTTAAAGGATTTAAACTCGGAGCCGATGATTATGTAACAAAACCTTTTTCTCCTAATGTTCTTTTAGCTCGTTGCGAAAAACTGCTCAAAGGCGAAGAAGAAGGAGAAAAAGAAGTTAAATACGGCATAATTACCGTTAACAGTCTCGCAAGAGAAGTATTTATCAAAGATGAAGAAATTGCTTTAACCCCGAAAGAATTCGAACTTCTTAAATACTTTATCGACAATAAAGGCATCGCTCTTTCGCGAGATAAAATATTAAATAATGTATGGAACTATGATTACTACGGAGATTTAAGAACCGTCGACACTCATGTTAAACAATTAAGAGCGAAACTAAAAGATGCCGGCAAATATATCTCGACCGTTAGAAGCGTCGGATATAAACTAGAACCTAAATTCGAGAACGATAACGGCGATGTCACTGAATAAAAAGCTAGATCTGGCTTTTGTCGGCGTCTTGCTTTCTTTTGCTCTCATGATTATGCTTTTCAACACGCTTTTCCTGGAAAAATTTTATGTTTACCAGAAGAGGAATACTTTATACAGCGCCTATGATCAAATATCGGAATACGTTGTAACAAACGGCACCTCGACTGCCGATTTTGATTTTCAGATGCTGGACATTGCCCAAGAATATAACATAAGAATATCAGTGTTTGATGCGGACGGTTACTCCGTTCTTTCTTATAATGAGTTCCCGACTTTAGAAGCGGTTCATCTGATTGTGAGTGAAAACAACGAATCGGTTTTATTAAGCAATGCTCAGGAATATGATTTATATATCTCGGAAGACGGCCAGAACGTCGACTTTACGGACGATTCCTCCAGTGAATCGGATGATACTGAAGAGGTTAAAGAACTCGCGATTGTCGGAAAGATTACCTCCTCATCCGGCGAGGTACTTGGTTATACTTTTATTTATACAACCTATACTTCAATAAAGGAAAACACCAAAATCTTTAACGCCTATATTTTATATACCTCAGTTGTGCTTCTAGCGATTTCTTTAATTATTGTTTACTTCCTTTCTAATCAACTGACTAAACCGATTAAAGAAGTGGAAGCCAAAGCGAAGAGAATGGCAAACCTTGATTTTTCGAGGAAAATTGAAGTAAATACTCACGATGAAATCGGAGCGCTGGCTATTTCGATAAATAAGTTAAGCGATGAACTTGAGAAGAATATCGATAAACTCAAAAAAGCGAATGTCGCTCTACAACAGGATTTAAAACTGAAGGAAAGAATTAATGATATGCGGGAAGAGTTTATTTCCAATGTCTCTCACGAACTGAAGACTCCGATTTCGATTATCGGTGGCTACAGCGAAGCGCTTAAGTTATCCGATTTATCCAAGGAAGATCTAGAAGAATACGCGGATATTATTATTGATGAGACTGTAAAGATGAATAAACTTGTCCGCGATCTTTTGAAATACACGCAAATAGAATCGGGTTTCGTTCCTTTAGAAACCGATGATTTTCAAATAACCGATATCATTAACTCCGTTATTAAACCTAATGATTTAAGCCTTAAAGAAAAGGAAATAAATTTATCTGTTGAGGTGGAAGACATCATGGTTAACGGCGACTACGATATGCTTGAAACCGTCTTCCAAAACATTTTCACAAACGCTATTAACCACGCGGACAATGAAAGAATCATTGAGGTTAAAAGCGAAAGAACTAAAGATGGAAAACTTAGAATCAGTGTCTACAACACCGGAGAGAAAATTTCCAAGGAAAATCAGACGAGAATCTTTGAAAGTTTCTATAAGGTAGATAAGGCCAGAACAAGAGCTTACGGCGGTACCGGCCTCGGTTTAGCGATAGTTAAATCAATTATGGAAACCTATCAAAACAGTTACGGCGTGAAAAACACTAAAGACGGAGTACTCTTCTTCTTTGATTTAAATATTTCCAAAAACACCGATAACCAAGCATAAAATAAAAAGGGCTGCCTACCCTTTTTATTTTGGAAATGCAATTCTAATATTGAAAGTCCGATAAATATCATTTAGAATGGACTTAATAAACTATTCAAGATTTTTGAGGTAACAAATGAAAAAGATCGTCTTTTTTCTCGGTATTCTATTTATCGCGCTTTTTCTTTCTTCTTGTCGGCAAGCATCCTCAATAGAAAAGGAAAGATGGTATAGTGATTCTTATCTGGAGTCTTTAAATCTTGATGATTTTCCTATTTATGCGCTTGAGGATTCTTTTTATGATACCGATTTTGATAATTTCTATGCACTTTCTACCTTTGAAGACTATACGGTTTATGTAGTAAATATCTACAACTATATTATAGAAAAAGAATATGAATATGCCGGCACAAGAGGAGATGAAAAACACAGTTTCGCTCCTTTCGGGTTTTATAGCTACTATCTTTTAGAAGAAGAAAGCGTTGATAACTTTGATATAGCGAGAGATAACTCAATATATAGTGATTATGCCTTTATTTTTGGAAACGAAGTTGATAGCGAGGGTTTAATAGAAGACGCCGTCGTTATTGATATAATATTTTATGAATTAAAACAATCAAGAGAAGAAAAGAGTAATATATACGAATATAATGTTGTCCTTATGATAAGAGGATCAAGTTATAAGGGCGAGTATTATATAAAATAAAACAAAAATAAAAACCGGGAAGGAAAAAGAGGATTCTCTCCCGGCTTTTCTTTATTTTATTCTGTCTAAATGGTATACTAATTTTAGGTGAAATTATGAATAATTTATCAGTAGGAACGATTATTGGCCTCGAGATTAGAGGCATGGGAATAAACGGCGAAGGAATCGGCTATTTTAATAAACTAGCCGTTTTTGTCCCCGGCGCTATTCAAAAAGAAAAAGTATACGTGGAAATTAAGGAAGTGTATGATAAATACGCTGTGGGAAAAATTACCGAAATAACCGAAAAATCCACAAAAAGAGTTGAACCTTTCTGCAAGTTTTACGAAGAGTGCGGCGGTTGTACTATGCAGCATATAGAACTTGTTGAACAATTAAAGATAAAACAACAGCTTTTAATGGAAGCCCTTAAAAAATATACTTCATTAGATTTATCAAAAATAAGAATTGAAAAAACTGTCGCATCGGATGACGTCGACTACAGAAATAAATCGCAGATGCCTTTAAGAGACACCTCTTTCGGCCTCGCTCTCGGGCTTTTTGCCCCAGGGTCTAACCGGTTTGTCTTTATTGACAGATGCCCGATACAGGAAGATATCGTAAATGATGTGAACAGCAAGGTTTTAACCGCTCTTTTAAAATATAAACAGCACACAAAAAAAGAAGGCGGAGTTTTAAAATATTTGGTGGTAAGAGGAATCCAAGAATCGGAGTGCGCACAAGTCACCTTTGTTCTGGAAGAATATAGAGAAATCTTTCAGGTAATAGCCTCCGAACTCGTAAAAAACAAAGAAATAAAAAGCGTGTCTTATACCATCCAAAATAAATCCGGCGTCCAGATTTTTGGCGATAAAACCATTCTTTTGTCGGGATCAGAGTATTTGCGCGATGAAATGCTGTCGCTTAAAATCAGATTAAGCGCCAAAAGTTTTTATCAGTTAAATAAGAAACAAAGCGAAAAATTATACAGCGAAATTATGTTAGATATGAAGGACGAAAAGGATGATATTATTTTTGACGGCTATTCCGGTATCGGTATTTTAGGCCTCCTTTTAGCTCAGAATGCATCTCATGTTTATTCAGTTGACTTAAACAGTGATTCGATTAAAAATGCCAGAATAATTGCGAGAGAAAACGATATTAAAAACGCCACTTTCTTTTCTGATCGAATTGAAAAAAGATTTCCGGAACTTGTAAGAGAAGGAATAAAACCGGATATCGTTTTATTAGATCCGCCTCGCTCGGGTCTTTCTAAAGAAGTTATTGATACTTTAAATGAGATAGCGGCCAAGAAAGTATATTACGTGTCCTGTAATCCCTCGACTCTGGCGAAAAATTTAGAAGAGTTGAAAAAAGTGTATTCAATTTCTTATATGAGACCATATGATTTTTTCCCGGAAACCGCTCACGTCGAAACTCTTTGTGTTCTAGAGAAAAAGGAGTAGATATGGAAATAAAACCTTATGAAGATAAATATAAAGACGGCGTAAGAAAAGTGTGTTTAGAAACCGCCGGCGAAAGATATCAAAAGAACGAGGAATACCTCTATCTTTTATATTGCGACTATTATTTAGAATATGAAAAAGACAACTGTTTTGTGGCTCTGAATTCACAGAACGAAGTAATCGGATACATCCTATCCGCTTCAAACGATAAAAAATACCGCAAGTTTTTTAAGAAGTATTATTTAAAAAATATTAAAAAACATAGTTTTAAAAAAGAAGCGAGAACCGACCTTGCTTTATCTAAATTATTAGGCGGGGCATATCCTGCTCATCTTCATATAGACATTACCAAAAACTGGCAAAAGATGGGAATCGGCGGGGCTCTTTTTGATACTTTGATTGCTCATTTAAAGAAAGAATCGGTCGGCGGAATATATCTTGGGTGTGATCACTTTAATACAGGAGCCAGAAAGTTCTATGAAAAGAAAGGTTTTAAAACTATTTTTGATTCTAAAGCCGGAACCATTTACGGCATGCTGCTAAGGTGATACTGATGGAATATAATTTAGTCGGCAAAATAATTAAACCTCATGCACTAAAAGGAGAAGTTAAGATAAAAACTGATTCTTCTTTTATTGAGGAAAGATTTAAAGAAGGCGCCCTTCTTTATATCAAAAATAAAGAAAGTTTTATGCCTCTTGAAGTAAAAAGCCACCGGAATATGAAAGACTATGAGTTGGTTTCGTTTAAAGGTTATGATACTGTTGAAAGTCTAACCCCTCTAATTGGTTCTCTTCTTTATGGAGAAAAAGACGAATCTTTAATTAAAAACGGCGGTCATTTTTACAGCGATCTTATCGGTATGCATGTCTTCCAATACAATGTCTGCGTCGGGGTTGTAAAAGATATTGTTTCTTATCCCCAAAGCGATTATTTATTAGTTCAAGAAAAAGAAGCGGAAAAACTAGTGCCTATTTTAAACGAATTTATTGATTCGATAGACGATAAAGAAAAGATTATTTATATCGTGGATATGGAGGGGCTTTTATGATAAAGTTTGATTGCCTGACTCTTTTTCCGAAAATGGTCGGCAGTATTCTTTCGGACTCTATTTTAAAAAGAGCGATAGAAAATAAGCTTTTGGAAGTCAATTTTATTGATTTCAGGTCTTTCTCGAAAATGAAACACAAAAATGTTGACGACTCTCCTTATGGAGGTGGCGCCGGTATGGTTTTGATGGCGCCCCCGATATATGAGGCTATTCATTCAATTAATGATAATGATAAAGCTTTTAAAATTCTATTAACGCCTCAAGGTGAAAAGTATACCGAGAAAACCGCAAAAATGCTGGCCAGCAAAGAACACATTATCCTAATCTGCGGTCATTATGAGGGGTTTGATGAAAGAATCAGATCTTTCGCCGATATGGAATTATCAATCGGTGATTATGTTTTAACCGGCGGAGAAATTGCCGCCATGGCAATTATTGATTCCGTTTCAAGACTTATCCCCGGTGTTCTTCATAATGATATGTCGGCTCCGACGGATACCTTTGAAAACAATCTGATTGAATTTCCGCAATACACTAAACCTTATGATTTTATGGGAATGAAAGTTCCGGATGTATTAATTTCAGGCAATCACCAGGAAATAGACAAATGGCGACAAGCGGAAAGTCTTAAAAAAACTAAAGAAAAGAGACCGGACCTTTTAAAAGAAGGAAACAACTAATTCTTGCTTTTTTATATTAGTTATAATATAATTAATAACGCTGTATGAAGTCGCTCCGCTGAATGGTAAGATTTATGAACGACGGATAAATTATTATGAGGTATGAACATGTCTGGAAAGTTAATTGACGAAATCACAGCGCAGTATTTGAAAGAAGATGTTCCGGAGTTAAGACCCGGAGACACCGTAAAAGTATCGGTTAAGATCATTGAAGGCGAAAGAACGAGAATTCAGGTTTATGAAGGACTCATTATTTCGATCAAAGGTCACGGCATTTCCGAAGCCTTTACCGTTCGTAAGAATTCTTACGGAATCGGTGTTGAAAGAACCTTCCCTATCCATTCCCCGCGTATCGCATCAATCGAAGTTATACGCCATGGTATAGTTAGAAGAGCTAAACTCAACTACATCAGAAATCTTTCCGCGAAAGAGTCAAGAATTAAAGAACGTCGCGAAAAGAACTAAAAGCGCAAAAGAACTAAGACATACTTTGTATGTCTTTTTTCTTGCCTTAAAAACCAATTGTGAAGATTTTGTTAAAATTAGCACTCTTTACTTGCAAGTGCTAAAAGATATGATATAATTGTGGTGTAAAAACAAATTAGGAGGTTAACTAATATGGCAAAAAATGATTTATCAATCTTTAGAAATGATTTTGATTTATTCGATCCGTTCTTTGAGGACGACTTCTTCAGAGGCCCTAAAAGACCCCATCAGGATTTCTTAAAATGTGATGTAATAGAAAATGATAAGGACTACGAACTTATCATGGATGTACCGGGACTCAAGAAAGAAAACGTGCATATCGATCTTGAAGACGGCAATTTAACCATCTCGGTCGAAACTGTCACTGAAAACGACGAAGAGAAGAAAAACTACGTAAGAAAAGAAAGACACGCTTTCAAATCCGAAAGATCCTTCTATGTCGGTAATGTTAAAGAAGCGGATATTAAAGCCAAACTAGAAAACGGCGAACTTCATATAACTATCCCGAAAGAGGAAGAAGAAGTCGTTAATAAAAAAACTATTGAAATCGAATAATCGAAGAAAAATAGGAGAGGGAAACCTCTCCTTTTTTCTTTACTAATATCTTTTCAAGGCTTATAATTCAACTAGCGAGGAAAAGATATGAATGTTGTCCACATGATGATCGGAATTCAGGGTTCCGGAAAAACTACTTACGCGAAAATGCTAAAACAGAAGCTGAACTTATCGATAATATCCTCCGACAACGTTAGGGACGAAAGACCGGACTTAGAAGAAAAAGATATTTTTCCTGAAGTCTATAAAAGAGCATCCGAAATATTAAAAAGCGGTCAGGACATAATATTTGATGCGACTAATATTACTAAAAAAGTTCGCCAGAGATTAAGAGATAAACTGAGTGCTCTAGGTTGTGACCATATTGAAATCATCGCTTATTATTTTGTGCCGGACGTGGCTCTTTCCGAAGAAAGAATCGCGAAAAGGAACGAAGCCCCCAGTGAAAGATTTCTGCCTCTTGAAATCATTGCTGAGTACGCCGAACATATTGAAGCGCCGGAAGCATGTGAAAATTTTAAATCGATAGTCTATATAGATGATTTCGAAACGGAGATAAAAAAGGATAGTGGAGATTAACAAAAAAGTATACCTTCTTCTTAAAAAAGAGGACGAAGATTTTCTTTTTTACACGAAAAAGATTCTCTGTCCGAGCGAATTTTTGAAAATAAAGGATAACCTTTATTATCTTTCGTTCGGGTTTGAAGAAGAAAGTTACGAAGAAGTGTTTAAAAATTTGTCGATCGACTTTTTCTTAAGTATCCGCACTGTAGAAACGGAAATAAAACTACCGAATGATTTAATTGATGATACAGTATCTATTTTAGAAGGAATGGACGAAGGTTCATATAAAGTTGAAGACATCATAGAAAAAGCCGTTATTCTTGGAAATATAAAAGTAAAGACGGATTTCAAAAAATACTATGAAGCAAAAATGTCTAAAGAATTAATTGAAACAGCTTTAATCTATATTAAATCTGCTTCCTTGATGGATGCGGCTAAATCACTATATATTCACAGAAACACCCTTAACTATCGTCTCGAAACCATTAAAAAGATAACTTCTTTGGATTTAAAGAGTTTTAAATCGAGATTTGCGTTCTACGGCCTATTTAAATAGGCCTTTTTTGTGCACTATGTCCATATATTTTTTTCTTTATAAAGCGTATCATTAGGATGGATTCAATATTTTAAAATCACAATAAAAAGGAGAATTTTATGGCAACATTATCTTTTAAAGGACTGGATAAAGTCTATGAAAACGGAGTACAAGCCGTTTTTGGATTTACTCTTGAAGTTAAAGACAAAGAATTTATTGTCTTTGTCGGCCCTTCGGGATGCGGAAAATCAACCACTTTAAGAATGGTGGCTGGTCTTGAGGAAATCACAGCCGGCGAACTTTATATCGACGACGTGTTGGTTAACGACGTGCCTCCGAAAGACAGAAACATCGCGATGGTGTTCCAATCATATGCCTTATACCCGCATATGAATGTTTATGACAACATGGCTTTCGGGCTCAAACTGAGAAAAATGCCGAAGGACGAAATCGACAGAAGAGTGCATAACGCGGCGGACATTTTAGGTCTTACCAATTACTTAGACAGAAGACCGAGAAACTTGTCAGGCGGTCAACGTCAAAGAGTCGCTCTTGGAAGAGCAATCGTAAGAGATGCCAAAGTATCATTAATGGATGAACCGTTATCTAACCTCGATGCTAAACTTCGTGTTCAAATGAGAGCCGAACTTATCAAACTTCATGAACAACTTGGAAACACCACTATCTATGTAACCCACGACCAAATTGAAGCCATGACTATGGCCACAAGAATCGTCGTTATGAAAGACGGAAGAATTCAACAAGTGGGAGCTCCTAAAGAAATTTATGACTTCCCTTACAATATGTTTGTCGGCGGCTTTATCGGCACTCCGCCAATGAACTTTATAAGCGGCGTGGTAAATAAAGCCGGCTGGTTCAATACACCGACTATTAAACTCCAAGTGCCACAAGAAAAATTAGAACTTCTAAAGAAAAAAGGATATATTGATAAACCGATAGTTCTGGGAATCAGACCGGAAGATATTAAAGACAGTCAAGAAGCTGTAAAAGCTAATAAGGACTCATCTTTAAAACTTAAGGTAGAAGTATCCGAGCTTTTAGGATCAGAAACCAACCTTCACTTTGTAATAGACGATCAGTCTTTAGTAGCCAAAATCGGAGCGAGAGCCGATCTTAAGATGGGCGATGACATTGACCTCGCCTTAATTATGGACAAATGCCACTTCTTTGATCCGGATACCGAACTCAGAATTCACGAGTATTCTCCTGATTGGGTTTATAAAGAACCAATTCCAACATTATCGGAAGAAGACAAAGCTGTTGAAGCCAAAAAAAATAAAAAATCAAAAAAACAAGTTAAGGAAGAGGAATAATCCTCTTCTTTTTTTATAAAATATCGGATGAAATATTACGTAGAAGAAAAGAACTACCGTCTTTTTGTGGACGGAATAGAGATGAAAGAAACGTACTCTTTATATATTAAAAAATTAGCCGAAGGATATTTAAAAGAACTTCCTTCTTTAAGAAGACTGACCAAAAAGATTTTTCTGATTGAAAGAAACATTCCGCTTTACTTATCTCATAACCTTCTTCTTATTCAGATAAAAGAAAATAAGAATAGAAGGACTCTTTTAATTAACTACCAAAAAATCCTAAAATACACGATAAATAAAGAAAAAACGTTGATTTGGTTTGATAACGGAAGTTCACTTACACTTAACATTTCTTCATACAGAAGTGAAAAAATTATGAGGAACGCCGAAAAAATCAGTGATTATTTTCGTATGATTGACTATTAAACGTTTTTAATTGTATAATATTAATAAATATTATATAAGCAAAAAAATAAAGGAGATTATATGAGCAAACTCAGTATTACCGACCTAAACCTTAAGGGCAAAAAGGTTTTGTTAAGGGTTGACTTCAACGTGCCGATGAAAGACGGTCAAATAACCGATGATAATCGTATTGTAGAAGCTCTTCCGACCATTAAGTATGTTCTTAAAGAAGGAGGAAAAGCCATTGTCTTTTCTCATCTTGGAAGAATTAAAACCGAAGAAGACAAAGCTAAAGAAACTCTCCTTCCGGTTTCTAAAAAACTGGAAGAATTATTGGGACAGAAAGTTGTTTTCGTTCCGGTAACGAGAGGTAAAGAATTAGAAGACGCCATTGCATCATTAAAAGATGGCGAAATATTAATGTTTGAAAATACCAGATTTGAAGATGTTCCGGGCAAAAAAGAATCCGGAAATGATCCGGAACTGGGAGCTTACTGGGCATCGCTTGGCGATGTGTTTGTAAACGACGCTTTCGGTACCGCTCATAGAGCCCATGCTTCCAACGTGGGAATATCGTCACATATTGAAAAATCGGCTGCCGGTTTCCTCATGGAAAAAGAATTAAAGTACATCGGTGAAGCGGTAGATAACCCAGTAAGACCTTTTATCGCTATTTTAGGCGGTGCTAAAGTATCGGACAAAATCGGCGTCATTGAAAATCTTTTAAAAAAAGCCGACAAAGTTTTAATCGGCGGCGGAATGGCCTATACTTTCTATAAAGCTGAAGGACTGGAAATCGGAACTTCTATCTGCGAAGAAGATAAACTTGATCTTGCGAAAGAATTAATCGAAAAAGGAAAAGATAAACTGGTGCTTCCAATTGACAACGTTGTCGCCAAAGCTTTTGATAATGATTCAGAATCGAAAGTAGTAAAAGCGACAGAAATTCCTTCGGATATGATGGGACTTGATGTCGGACCAGAAACTCTCAAATTATATGCCGATTCTCTAAAAGGCGCAAAAACCGTGGTTTGGAACGGACCAGTAGGAGTATTTGAACTTCCTTCTTTTGCGAAAGGAACAAAAACTCTTTGTGAAATGCTCGCAAACCTTGAAGGAGCCGTTACCATTATAGGAGGAGGCGACAGCGCCTCGGCCGCTATTTCAATGGGATATAAAGAAAAGTTCACCCATATATCAACGGGTGGCGGAGCTTCTCTTGAATACCTTGAAGGTAAAGTGCTTCCGGGAGTTGCTGCTTTAACCGATAAATAGTATGTCGGAAATTGATAATTTAGGAGAAAAAATAAAAAGCCTGAGACTCGAAAACGACTTAACTCAAGAAGAACTGGCTAATCGTTCCGAGTTATCCAAGGGCTTTATTTCCCAACTGGAAAACAATCTGACGACGCCATCTATTTCGACTCTTCAGGATATTTTAGAGGTTTTGGGTTCTTCCCTTTCCGAATTTTTTAACGACTCTTTAACCGACGAAAAAGTGGTTTATACTAAAGAAGAATTCTTTGAAAAAGTGGATAGTGAGTCGGGTCATAAAATAGACTGGTTAGTTCCTAACTCGTTAAAGTACGAGATGGAACCGATTTTAATTGAAATTGAACCAGGTGGTAAAAGCGATGCCGATAACCCTCATGCAGGAGAAGAATTCGGTTACGTGTTAGAAGGGGAAATAACTCTCAAATTAAACAACAAGAAATACCGGGTAAGAAAAGGTGAAAGTTTTTATTACCAGGCGGCCAAATCACACCAAATAGAAAATAACACAAATAAAAAGGCATTGGTTCTTTGGGTTTCGACCCCGCCGATGTTCTAAAGGAGAAAAATGAGAAAATATATCATTGCAGGAAATTGGAAGATGTTCAAAACAAGAGGGGAAGCAGTCAATTTCTTTTTATCAGTTATTGATAAACTCCCTTCTATCGACAAAGTAGATTCAGTAATCTGCCCGCAATCCCCGATTTTACGCGACCTCGTGAAAAGACAGGGAGAAAATTTAAGAGTCGGAGCACAGAATGTCCATTTTGCGGATGCCGGAGCCTATACGGGAGAAATATCGGCCTCGCTTCTTGAAGAACTGGGAGTTGCTTATGTTATTATCGGTCATTCGGAAAGACGCGCAATGTTTAATGAAACCGACGAAGCTGTTAATCTAAAGATTAAACAAGCTTTAGCTTTTAACCTTTCACCAATCGTCTGCGTCGGAGAATCTCTCTCTGTAAGAGAAGCGGGCGAAACCAAAAAGTTCGTTTCATCGCAAGTCGCAAAGGCTTTAGACGGAATCGAAAAAGAAGATGTGATGGGTTTGGTTTTTGCTTATGAACCGATATGGGCGATAGGAACCGGTAAAACAGCTACTCCGGAAATAGCGGAAGAAACATGCAAAGATATAAGAGATACGATAAAAGACTTATATGACATAGAAACGGCGGAAGCGGTAAGAATTCAATACGGAGGATCAGTTAATCCGAAGAATATTGATGAACTTTTGTCAGAGCCGGATATTGACGGAGCCTTAATCGGCGGTGCCAGTCTTAATCCCGACAGTTTTGTCGAGATGGTCAACGCTGCGCTTAATCACTAGGCATAAAATGGCACTTTTTAAAGTGCCTTTTTTATAGTATAATTAACTTGGGTATTCATTATAAAAAATAAAGGAGAAAATATGCAAAAGAATTTGGAACCTCTTTTCACCCCGATGAAAATCGGCAACGTGGAAATAAAGAACCGAATCGTTTTAGCCCCAATGCTCGGGACAACAGTTATCGACTGGATGTTTTTCTGTAGATTCAATCCTGATGCCGGAAAACTGATGATTAATCTCGCTAAAAACGATGTTGGTCTTTTAATTCCGGGAATCATTCCTATCAGAAGCGCTTTTGGCAACAAGTGGCTCTATAAGCACCCCGAAGTTTTTAAACCGGTAAAAGAACTTACTGAAGAACTTCACAAACTTGGATCAAAACTTTTCCTCCAGTTTACCGCCGGTTTCGGTCGGGCTTTCTCCATGAGCAAGTCTTTAAGTAAACTTCAAACAAACAAGTTTTTATCCGTTCTCGCTAAGCCTATCTGCGATCTTGATTATCTAAACGCCTCTCCTTCCGCCCTTCCTCACAGATGGATGCCGGAGGTTGAAGTCAGAGCTTTAGAGAAAAAAGAAATCGAGGATATGATTGAAGCTTTTGCGAAGACCGCGCTCCTCGCTAAAGAAGCGGGAGTTGACGGCGTGGAAGTTCATGCTGTACACGAAGGGTATCGTTTGGACCAATTTACGCTTCCTTATACTAATAAAAGAACCGATGAATACGGCGGAAGTTTTGAAAACAGATACCGTTTTGCGGTCGAAATAGTTAAAGCCATCAAAAAGACCTGCGGCGAGGACTATCCGGTATCACTCAGGTATTCGGTAGTATCGAAAACGAAAGATTTCTGTGTTGGAGCCGTACCGGGTGAAGAATACATAGAAGTCGGAAGAGATATGAAGGAATCAGAAAAAGCCGCAAAATATTTAGAAGACGCCGGATACGACGCTTTAAACTGCGATAACGGAACCTATGATGCCTGGTATTGGTCACACCCACCGGTATACATGATGGACAACTGTAACCTAGACGATGTAAAGCACATCAAAAAGTTTGTAAATATTCCGGTGATTTGTGCCGGCCGTATGACCCCTACCGTTTCGGCTGAAGCTATAAAAGAAAACGAAATTGATGGTGTAGCCTTCGGCCGTCAGCTTTTAACCGACAACGAATATATTACTAAACTCGAAAATGATAAATTTGAAGATATAATGCCTTGTATCTGTTGCCATAACGCATGTTTCCCGATTTCAACCTGGAACGGCGTCGGTGCCGAATATCCGATGTATGATATGATGCACAGCGCCAGATGCGCGCTTAATCCGAGAACTCTTAATAACGGAAAATATGATATTCATCCGGCTAAAAAGATTAAGAAAGTAGCGGTAATCGGCGGCGGTATCGGCGGTATGGAAGCCGCTAGAATTGCGGCTATTCGAGGTCACGAAGTAACTTTATACGAAAAATCTAATGAATTGGGCGGTGTCTTTATTGCGGCCGCAACTCCTTCATTTAAGGAAAGAGACAGATGGTTAATTAGATGGTATAAGAGAGAAATGACCAAATATCCGATTGATATCAAGATGAACACCGAAATTAAAAATCTTGATGAACTAGATGCGGATGAAGTAATCATCGCAACTGGGGCTAAACCAAGAAAGCTTAGAATGGAAGGCATAGATAACGCGATTGAAGCGATTGACTTCTTAAGAGGAAAACACCCGGTAGGAGACAAAGTAGTAGTAATCGGCGGCGGTCTTACCGGTTGCGAAATAGCCTATCAGTTAGCACTTGAAGGGAAACATCCGGTGATTGTTGAAATGCTTGATGACCTAATGGAAGTAGTTGGTCTTTGTGCCGCTAACTCTTCTATGCTTAAAGATCTTCTTAATTATCACAAGGTACCGATTTATTTAAATAGCAAGGTCTCTAAGATTACCGATAAGAACGTAACTGTGGTTACTCCTGATGGCGAAATGGTTCTTGACTGTGATAGCGTAGTTATCTCGGTCGGATATATTCCGGGTTCATCCTTGATAGAAAAGAGTAATAAACGCGTTCACATTATTGGCGATGCAAACAAGGTCGGAAATTTAAGGACTGCTATTTGGAGTGCCAACGATATCGCATTAAAGATTTAAAACCCAATAAAAAACCGAACTCTTGTTCGGTTTTTTTAATGTCTATTTTCTTTCTTTAATTATTAGAAGCGTTCCCTTCTTTACTTCTATTTTTGCTTCTTTCCCAGTAAATTCATTACTTTGTCCGATTGAATCATTTTCTTTCAAATCATAATTATTAAGCGGATATTTTAAATTAGAAAGTGTAACGCCTATAGCTTCTTTAGAAAGGGAAAAGACCGAGATATAGCCTTCCTCTTGGGCTGAAAAAGATAAACATCCGTCTTTTAACAGTTGAATAGTCTCTTTATCGGAATATAATATTCCTTCACTATTATTATCTAGAAGATAAGTAAGAAGAATAATGTTCGAAAGCGTGTGAGAAAGCCTGCCGCCTAATCCACCATATATTTTAAATTTATTAAATCCTTTTTGAAGGCAAAATTTAGCCGCGATCATCATATCGGTTTCATCTTTTTCTTTTGGATATTCGATTACATTTTTGCCAGCAGGTTTAAGGATAGCTGAATCAAAGTCGCCGATAACTAAATCCGGAACCAAAGAAAAAGAAGAAAGAATATCATAGCCGCCGTCAACCGCCACTAAGTAATCGTCCTTATCTACCTTTATGATTTCTTTAAAAGCCGAAGATCCGACTAAAATACAAGTTTTATCTTTGTTCATTATTTTCCTCTTATCTTGATTATAGCATTTTGAATATTAAAAATAAAAAGACTCATCTTAAATATGTGATATAATGAAAACGGGAGCTGGTTTAAACCGGCTGAGATGAAGATGTATTCTTCGTACCTTTACCTGATCTAGACAATGCTAGCGTAGGAGAAATATTAACTATTACAGGCAAAGTCTCTTTAGGCTTTGCTTTTTATTTTTTTAAGGAGAGATTATGTGGGAGATAATTACTTACTCTATTACCGGGCTTTATATCATTTTCACTTTCTTCGTATTTTATAAAAAAAGAGAAAAACTAACAATTAAAAAGATGTGTCTGATTGCGGCTTTTGCGGCGATTGCCATTGTGTCGTATTATTTTATTGCCATCCCTTTTTTCTGGGGTTCGGAGATTACTTTTGGACCAATCGCGATTATGCTAGCCGGTTTTCTTCTCGGAGCGCCGTCGGGGATAATAACCGGAATCATTACTTTTCTCGTTTGTATTCCTAAGTGGGGCATTATTCATCCAGCACAAATTGCCACCGAATATTATTTCTGTTTTACCGCATTGGGTCTTACCGGGCTTTTTAAAACCGACAGGAAAAATGTTACTTTAGGGGTGATAATTGTTTCTTTAATTTCTTTAACCGGACACTTTTTAACCGGAGTAATATTCTATGGCCAATATGCCCCGGACGGAATGGCCGTTTGGTGGTACAGCTTAGCGTATAACTTTTTATCGGATACCGGAAGCATTCTTGTTTGTTATTTAATAATTATGGCTCTCCCACTTAAAACATTTGCGAAGATAATAAATAAAAATAAGAAAGTAAAAATAGAGTGATATATCATAGCACTTATCTTCAATCAAGTTTTCTCTATGTTATAATATATAAGTAATGGAGGCTTTTATGTATTGTACTAGAAATGTAACCGAAGATTTAGTTTTTGTGGGAAGCGACGATAGACGTCTTTCAATGTTCGAAGGAACTTATGGAGTTCCAAGAGGCATATCCTATAACTCATATCTTTTGTTGGATGAAAAAACAGTTTTATTTGATACAGTCGATAAGGCTATCGCCAAAGTATTTTTTGAAAACGTTAAACACGTTCTTAACGGGAGAAAACTTGATTATCTTTTTGTTCATCATGTTGAACCGGATCATGCGGCAACCTTAGAAGAACTTATTTTAAGATATCCGGAAGTTAAAGTAGTGTGTAACCGCCTGTCTTTTAATATGATTAAACAATTCTTTGATTTTGATTTAGACGAAAGAGCGATTATTGTTGATGAAGATTCTTTAATCTCTTCCGGAAAACATAATTTTATTTTTAGAATGGCCCCGATGGTCCACTGGCCGGAAGTAATGGTGACTTATGATAAGGAAGCCAAGATTCTATTCTCGGCGGACGCTTTTGGTTTATTTGGAGCACAAAACGGGAATCTCTTTGCGGATGAAGTTGATTTTGAAAGAGATTATTTAGATGAATCCAGAAGATATTATGCGAATGTAATTGGAAAATACGGAGTTCAAGTAAATAACTTTATTCAAAAGATTTCCGCTTTTGATATTCAAATAATTTGTCCTCTTCATGGTTTTGTCTGGCGAAAAGACTTAGATAAATTTATTAATAAGTATAAACTATGGGCCAGTTATACTCCCGAGGTTAAAGGGGTGCTTATCGCTTACGCTTCAATTTACGGCAATACGGAAAACGCAGTGCAGATTCTTGCGAGCAAGCTATCAGAAGCAGGAATCAAGGTTGATATTTATGATACTTCGGTAACCGCGGCCTCTTTTATTATTGCCGAGGCCTTTAAATACAGTCATATTATTTTTGCTTCCGCAACTTATAACACGGGCATATTTGTGGCAATGGAAAATCTTCTACATGATATTGAGGCGCATAACCTGGAAAACAGAACGGTGGCCTTTATCGAAAACGGTTCCTGGGCTCCAAGAAGTTATAAACTTATGAGAGAAATTATTGAGCCTTTAAAAGGAACGAAGATTATTGAAAATAAGATTACAATTAAATCATCTTTAAAAGAAAACCAATTAAAAGAAATAGAAGATTTAAAAGACGCAATAGTGAAATCAATGTAAAAAAAACACCGAATAGTCGGTGTTTTTTTATTTCCTTATCTGTTGTAGAATTCAACGATAAGATTTTCTTTGATTTCCGGAAGTATTTCTTCTCTTTCAGGAAGTCTTAAGTACTTAGCTTCAAGCTTATTCTCGTCGAACTCGATGTAAGGTTGTCTTACAAGAGTGCTTTCAAGAGCGTCAGCAACGATCTTCATACCTTTTGAACTTTCTTTGAGAGAGATAACCTGACCAGGTTTAACTTTTATCGACGGGATGTCGGCTTTTTTGCCTTCAAGCGTGATATGTCCGTGACTTACGAGTTGTCTTGCCTGCTGTCTTGTCTTAGCAAACCCGGCGCGGTAAACCAGATTGTCGAGTCTAGATTCAAGAAGGAAAAGGAAGTTTGAGCCTTGCTTTCCTGTCTTGATTTTCTTGGCTTCGTCAAAAGTCTTTCTGAATTGTTTTTCAGTAAGACCGTAGATGTATCTTACTCTCTGTTTTTCCTGAAGTTGAGTTCCATATTCGGTTATCTTTCTTCTTCCTTGTCCATGTTGGCCAGGGGCGTAAGGGCGCTTGTTGAGCTCCTTTTCGTTTTCAAGAATGGAATAGCCGAGCCTTCTGGATTTCTTCCATGACGGTCCAGTATATCTTGCCATATATTGTCCTCCTTTTATTATATTTTCTATGCAATAGAGGAGTACTTGGAATATGTCCAGATTGTTTTGATAAGTTTGCCTTAAGCAGCAAAGACTACTTTTAAACCCGGAGGAACAACCTGATTATATATTCTGTCATACAGCTGCCTTTTATTACACAGCGCATACATTATTACATAAATGAAAGGTTTATGCAAGTCTTTTCAAGGCCAGTATGATATAATGGTAAAAGACCACTTCGGAGGCAACATGAATGAAAGTCTTATCGTCCGTTACGGCGATTTAAACCTTAAAGGTAAAAACAAAAAATACTTTGTAAATATGGCAAACAGGCTAATAAAAGATAAGCTGTCATCTTTAGATGTTTCCTATATTTTTCAAGGAGACAGAGTATATATCGACATAAAAGGTGAGAAACTAGAAGATGTTATAAAAGCTTTAAATCATGTGTCGGGCCTTTACTCTTATAGTCTTTTTAAAAGATGTGAACTAGATATTAAAGCCATATCGGAAATAGCGCTTGAAACCTTTGATACAAATCATAAAGAAGGCGAAACGTTTAAAATTGAAGCGAGAAGACCGTACAAGAATTTTCCGTATGACTCATACGGAATAATGAGAGAGGTTTCTGCCTATATTCTTGAAAGAAGAGAAGGAATAAAAGTTGACGTTCATAATCCCGATCTTTCTATTCATGTGGAAATAAGAGAGGAAGGGGCTTTTGTCCTAACCAAAAATATTATGGGACTCGGCGGTTACCCGACCGGCTGCGGCGGTAAAACGCTGCTTATGATGAGCGGCGGGATTGACTCTCCGGTTGCGGCCTTTGAACTTATTAAACAGGGAATGACTGTCGAGATTGTTCATTTTGAATCAACTCCGCTTACTTCTATTGAGTCGGCGCAAAAAGTGATTGATCTATCTAAAAAGCTTTGTGCTTATACAAGAGGCGAAAAAATAATCGTTCATCTCGTACCTTTTAAAGATGTTCACCAAGAAATATTAGCCAAAGTAAATGAGAAATACTTAATCACTGTCATGAGAAGATGCATGTATAAAATCGCCTCAGGCATCGCCAAAAGACGGCATATTCTTTCTATCGCTAACGGTGAATCCATTGGCCAAGTAGCATCCCAGACGATAGAATCAATGAATGTGATTAATGAAGTGACTATGATGCCGGTTCTACGTCCTTTACTTATATTTGATAAGAAAGATATTATTAAAGTGGCGAGACAAATCGACACTTATGATATATCGATAAGGCCATTTGAAGACTGTTGCACAGTCTATGTGCCGAAAGCCCCGGTAATTCACCCGCACATAAAAGAAACCTTAGAAGCGGAAAAAGCCGGCGATTTTGGCCAATTAATTAAAGACGCGATAGATAACACCAAAAGAATTCTTATTAAAGAAGACACTTCGCTTAATTTAGAATCACTAGGATTTACTGTTAGCGAAGCCCTAGACGAATATAAAAAACAAGAAGGAGAAAAATAAAATGTATAATTGGAATTTGGAAAAAATTTATAATGGATACTCGGTAGAATTCGAAGCGGACTATAAGAAAGCGGAAGAAGTTCTAGAAAAGATGGGAAAAATTGATTATTCAAAACCCGGGATGATAAAAGTCGTAGAAGAATATTACCGGCTTTTAAACGAGGGAGCTTCACTTTTTGAATCTTTGTTTACTTACCCGTCGCTTAGAATGTCGGTAAACACAAGAGATATCGAGTCTTTGAAAATCTTAGGAAAACTAAACAATTTATCGGTTAAGTCCACCGAAAAAGAAATACCTTTCTTAAAGTATATCAAAGCTTATCCGACTTTACTTGAAGAAGTAAAGAATAACGAATATTTAAAAGATTTTGAATATTCAATCTATAAACAGTTTGATGCGGCCAAAAGAATGTTGAGTCCGGAAACGGAAATCCTTTTAGCTAAACTATCAAAGTCTTCGGGAGAAGCCTGGGAAAGACTTTTCGATTCTGAAACCTCTAACCTTTCTGTAGATTATAGGGGCGAGAAAATTACACTTTCCGTTGCCCGTAATTTGGCGTATTCTCCGGATGAAGACGTTAGAAAAGATGCATACTTAGCCGAACTTGCATCCTATAAGAAAATAGAAGGACCGATTGCGGCCGCGCTATCTTCCATTAAAGAAGAGGTTACAACCATGTGTGAAGAAAGAGGATATGCGTCTCCTCTTCAAAAAACACTTAATCAAACCGGTATGAGCGAAAAAACGCTTACCGCTCTTACAGAATCGATTGAAGAATACTTTCCGGTATTTAGAGCCTATCTTAAGAGAAAAGGTGAACTTTTAGGTCACAATAACGGTTGTCCCTTTTATGATTTATTTGCCCCTCTAGGCGATAAAGGTAAATCCTTTACTATTGAAGAAGCCGGCGAATATTTGGTTTCCAGATTTTCTACTTTTAATAAAGAGATCTCTTCTATGATGCAAAAAGCGATTGATAACGAATGGATCGATTATCTTCCAAAAGAAGGCAAAGTCGGCGGAGCATTCTGCGCCCCGGCTTTCAAAATCAAAGAAAGCCGTATTCTTACCAACTTTGATGGTGAATTCGGCTCTGTTTCAACTCTGGCTCATGAACTAGGACACGCTTTTCATAATGAAGTAATGTGGGATAAACCGATTCTTCATTCCGGCTACCCTATGCAACTAGCGGAAACTGCCTCCACTTTTAACGAAACATTCTTAAAAGATGATGCGATAAAAAATGCTAAAGACAAAGAAGTTAAAATCAATTTACTGGAAGCATCCATCAGTGATGATTGTCAGGTTATTGTCGATATTATGAGCAGATACTATTTTGAGCTTTCGGTATTTGAAAAATCCAAAGATTCCGCATTAAATCCGGAAGAATTGAAAGAACTTATGAAGGAAGCACAATTAAAGAGTTATGGAGACGGCCTGGATAAAGATTATCTTCATCCTTATATGTGGTGTCCTAAAGGACATTACTACAGCACCGGCCTTTCTTTCTATAATTTCCCTTACGCTTTCGGTCAGTTATTTGCCTATGGCCTATATGAAATATACAAGGAAAAAGGCGACTCTTTCTTCCCTCTTTATAAAAAGATTCTTCAGACGGCCGGTACTATGCCGATTAGAGAATGCGTTCTTCAGGCTGGTATAGATACCGAAGATAAAAACTTCTGGAAAAAATCTTTAGATAACTGCAAGGAGAGAATTGAAGAATTCTTAGCATTAACCGAATAAAAGGTGAAAAAAGACAGGTGCTGGAGCCTGCCTTTTTTCTATGAATAGGAGAGATTTGAAAAACACCTTAATTATAATCCTAGATTGTGTCAATCAAGTGCCAAAGAAGTGAACATTTTGTAAAGAAAAGGACGGGCTGTAGATAGCCTGTCCTTTTCCGGAAGAGAAAGAATTATTTAATGCACCTTAATTATAAAGGTGGATTGTGAGTATTGAGGTATAAAACTGTGAAGATTTAAAGAATAATCAAAAACCCGGTTTTAAGGCAGTTTTTATCATTATTTTTCTCTTCTGAACGAAGGATTATTTTTATTTTCGAATTTATAAAATTAATAAGAATATTCAAACAGGTTTTTAAACCTGTATAATCATTTTTTGTTTGACTATCCCTTACTAACGTGATATTATATCTTGCGGTACATTTTTAATACCCACAAATACGCCCTTTTATTAAAAAATAGGAGGAAAATTAAAAATGACAACTTATATGGCCAACAAGAACACCGTTACAAGAAAATGGTACCTTGTTGATGCAACTGGAAAAACATTAGGGAGACTCGCAACTCAGGTTGCCGATCTCTTAAGAGGTAAAGGTAAACCAACCTTCACACCTCACGTTGATTGCGGAGACTACGTTATCGTCATCAATGCCGAGAAAATCCACGTCACAGGCAAAAAGATGCAGGATAAGATGTATTACAATCATTCACAGTACCCGGGCGGACTTAGAGCCGTCAACTTAAAAACAGTCCTTGAAAAAACTCCGGAAAAGGTAGTTGAAAGAGCCGTTAAGGGCATGATCCCTCACAATAAACTGGGAGCCGATATCTATCGAAAATTATTCGTTTATGTCGGAGAAGATTATGACCAAAAAGCCCAGAAACCTGAACCATTCGAAGTGAAGTAGGAGGAAAAGATGGCAAAAACAGAAGTTAGATACTGCGGAACGGGAAGAAGAAAAAGCTCTGTCGCAAGAGTAACCTTGACCCCGGGAACAGGAGAAATCTTAATAAACGGTCGTACGTTTGAAGAATATATTCCAAGTCCTTTAACCAGACTTGATGTACTTCAGCCTCTCGTTCTTACCGAAAACCAAGCTTTATACGACGTAACAGTCAATGTATACGGCGGTGGACTTACAGGACAAGCGGGCGCTATCCGTTTAGGTATTACGAGAGCTCTTCTCGAAGCCAATCCGGAATACAGAAAAACTCTTAAACCGGCCGGAATGATAACCCGTGATCCGAGAGCGAAAGAACGTAAAAAGTACGGTCTCAAAGCCGCAAGACGCGCTCCTCAGTTCTCGAAACGTTAATTTATCAGTTAAAAAAAGGATGCCGATGGGCATTCTTTTTTATTATTTTAAACGAATTTCTAGGCTTTATTTTTGACACTTTAGTTAGATAAATAAGCAGCTTTCTACGCCAAAAGAAACTCGTTTTTATTCAAAAAGAAAACTTCAATTTTCTCTATTCTTTTAAATTCTATTTAAAATAATAGTTGACTTTTTGACTTCATTCGTATAGAATGCTATATTGCGGTAAAATGCGCGATTCATTAATTATTATATATAATTAACTGAGTCGCTTTTCGAATAATTTAATATAGAGGTGAAGACATTTGTACAAAATTGTGAAGTACGGTAAGTTTCATGAAAGAAGAAACTTTTCCCAGACAAAACACAGACTGGAATTGCCGAATCTGATCGAAAACCAGATCGACTCCTTCCATTGGTTCGTCACCACTGGTCTTAAGGAACTCTTGGAGGATATATCTCCGATTCAAAACAGAACTCAGACCATTGAACTTTACTTCGGCGACTTCGAATTTGAAGAACCGAAAAGCACTATTTTAGAGTGCAGAGAAAAAGACACGTCCTATACCAGGGCCCTCAAATGCGACATTAAACTCGTAAACAATGAAAACGGGGGAGAAATAAAGAATCAAAAAATATTCCTCGCCGATTTCCCGTGGATGACTCCAACGGGAACTTTTATCATTAACGGAGCGGAAAGAGTCGTCGTCAACCAGATCGTTAGATCTTCGGGAGTTTTATTTAAAGAGGAAGTTGACTCCAAAACTCTTAAGTCTCAGATTTTAGGCCAAGTTATTCCGACAAGAGGCGCCTGGATCGAATTTGAAATGGGATCTAAAGACATTCTTTATGCCAAGGTTGACCGTTCCAAAAAGATTTATTTACCGATTTTCTTAAAGTCAATCGGTATTTCTTCGCCGGAAGAAATGTATGATCTCTTCGGTGAATCCGACCTTCTTAAGAAGACGGTAGAAAAAGATCCTACCACAACCTATGATCAGGCTTTGATAGAATTATACGCAAAAGTAAAACAAGGGGATGAAATTCCGGCCGAAGGCGTGCAGAATTTCTTAAAAACCCGTCTTATGGAAACCAAACGTTACGATTTAATGAATGTCGGACGTTATAAATTCAATAAGAAACTTGATTTTACCGAAAGAGCCATAGGACATACCTTAGCGAAAAACTATACCATCAGCGAGAAGAAAGATGCAGAAGGCAATATAATTCAGCCGAAAGTTGTGCTTAAAAAAGGCGCAGTTATTAACGACGCCATGATTAAACTCATCCAACACAACAGAGAAGACTTCAGAAGAACTTTAAAAATCGAGAACAATCTTGATTATTTAGACACGATTATTGAAGAAATCAAAGTTAAGGCGGTTCAACCCGACGATTCAATTAGAGAAGTTAATATTCTCGGTTCTTATTTTGATGAAGAAAGAACCCATATTACTACTTCAGACATGCTTGCCGCGACTTCTTATTATCTCAACCTTTTCGACCACGTCGGAAGTTTCGATGATGTCGATAATCTTGGAAACAGAAGACTTCGTCTTACGGGCGAACTTTTAAAGAACCAGGTGAGAGTGGGTCTTGCCAAATTGGAAAAGAATGTAACTGATAAAATGACCACTAAAGAAGCAAAAGATATGACACCGCAGAACTTGATTAACACCAAGTCTCTTCAGAATTGTATTAAAGACTTCTTTGGTTCTTCTCAGTTATCGCAGTTTATGGCTCAAACCAACCCGCTTGACGAGATTACCCATAAGAGAAGATTATCAGCCTTAGGACCTGGCGGTATCACAAGAGACAGAGCCGGAGTGGAAGTCAGAGACGTGCATTCTACCCACTATGGCCGAATCTGTCCGATTGAGACTCCTGAAGGACAAAACATCGGTTTGATTTCTTCACTTGCAACTTATGCTAAAGTTAACGAATATGGTTTTATTCAAACCCCTTACTTCAAAGTTATTGACGGAAAAGTCACCGACGATTATGACTACATGACCGCCGATGAAGAATCCAGACATTATATCGCCGAAGCCAACACCGACTTAAATGATGATTCCACCTTTAAGAACGCCAGAGTTTTTGCGAGACATGAACTTGAAACCAACCTTTATGATAGAGATTTAATTGACTATATGGACGTTTCGCCGAAACAGATTGTCTCGATTTCTGCCGCCTGCATCCCATTCCTCGAACATGATGATGCCAACAGAACTTTGATGGGATCCAACATGCAGCGTCAGTCCATTCCGCTTCTTAGCCCTCAAGCTCCTTATGTCGGAACGGGAATTGAATACCGTGCCGCTCATGACTCCGGAGTTGCGGCTATTGCGCTTGAAGATGGCATCGTTGAATATGTCGACGGTCTCGAAATCAAAGTAAGAGAAAATTCCGGTAAACTAAGAAGCTATCTTTTAAACAAATTCCTCCGTTCTAACCAAGGAACCTGTATTAATCAGATTCCGATTGTGGAGCTGGGTGAAGAAGTTAAGAAGGGTGACGTTCTAGCAGACGGTCCTTCAATGGATAAAGGCGAACTCGCTCTCGGCAGAAACGTTATGATCGCTTTCATGACTTGGGAAGGATATAACTACGAGGATGCGGTCATTATGAACGAAAACCTCGTAAAGAACGATATATACACGTCAATTCATATTGAAAAATATGAACTGCAAGCTAGAGATACTAAACTCGGCAAGGAAGAAATCACCAGAGAAATTCCGAACGTCGGCGAAGAAGGAAGAAAGAACCTTGATGCTGAAGGTATCGTTATTCCGGGATCTTTAGTTAAAGAAGGAGATATTCTGGTTGGTAAAGTAACCCCGAAAGGACAAACTGAACCAACTCCGGAAGACAGACTCCTCCTCGCGATTTTCGGTGAGAAATCAAGAGAAGTAAGAGATACATCTCTTAAAGTGCCTCACGGCGGCGGCGGTATCGTTCAAGCTGTCAGACATTTTAACAGAGAAAATGATAAAGAACTGGCTCCGGGAGTTAACGAAGTCGTAAGAGTCTATATTGTACAAAAGAGAAAAATATCGGTCGGCGACAAGATGTCTGGAAGACACGGAAACAAAGGTGTCATCTCAAATATTCTTCCGCAGGAAGATATGCCTTTCCTTATAGATGGTACCCCGGTAGATATCATGCTTAACCCGCTGGGCGTTCCGTCTCGTATGAACATCGGACAGGTTCTTGAGGTTCACCTCGGAATGGCCTGCAAAAAGCTAGGCGTTTTAGCCGCAACCGAAGTTTTCGACTGCTGTAGAGATGATGACCTTGAAGGTATGATGAAGGAAGCCGGAATGACTTCCGACGGAAAAGTCGAAGTTTACGACGGAAGAACCGGAGAAAAATTCGATAATAAGATTACGGTCGGTGTGATGTATATGATCAAACTTGACCACATGGTTGACGATAAACTTCACGCAAGAAGCGTTGGTCCTTATACTCTCGTTACTCAACAGCCGATTGGCGGTAAAGCCCAAAACGGCGGTCAGAGATTCGGAGAAATGGAAGTGTGGGCTCTAGAAGCCTATGGCGCCGCTTATACTCTTCAAGAAATGCTTACCGTTAAATCAGACGATATTCTCGGAAGAAATCGAGTATTTAGAGCCATTACGGACGGAAAAGAAATTCCGGAACCTAATCTGCCTGAATCATTCAGAGTCTTTACGAGAGAATTGCGCTCGCTTGGAATATATGTCGAACTAATCGACAGCGAAACCGGAGAAAACGTCGTTGATAACTCGCTTGTCGACGAAGAAACCGATAACTATATTTCCAAGTATCGTTTCTAGGGAGGCAAAGAATGAGTCAGAAATATTCGCATCTTAAGATAAGATTAGCTTCGCCGGAAGAAATAAGATCATGGTCTTACGGCGAAGTCTTAAACCATGAAACCATAAACTACAGAACATTAAAGCCGGAAAGAGGCGGTCTCTTCGCCGAAGAAATCTTCGGTCCGACCAAAGACTATCAGTGCGCTTGTTCAAACAAAAGTAAAAAGAACACCAATATCGAAAATAAAAAATGCCCGATATGCGGTGTTGAAATTACCGAATCAAAGGTAAGAAGAGAAAGAATGGGTCACATTACTCTCGCTGCCCCGGTTGTTCATACGTGGTATTTAAAGAGTCTCCCTTCAAAACTAGCTCTTCTACTTGATATTAAATCATCAGACCTGGAAGAGGTTGTTTATCTTGCGTCTTATATCGTAGTCGAACCGGGAGATACCGATCTCGAATTTAAAGAGATTTTATCCGAATTTGATTTCAAGAACGCTTATGAAAAATTTGGAAACCGTTTTAGAGCCTTAACCGGCGGTGAAGCCATTAAATATCTTCTTAAAAAGATTGACCTCGAAAAAGAAGTAACCGAACTTAGAAAAGAACTTAAATCTTCTTCCAAACAGAAGAGAGAAAAAGTAACAAAGAGACTGGCGGTTGTCGAATCGTTTAAGAATTCCGACAACAAGCCGGAATGGATGGTACTTGATGTACTTCCGGTTATTCCTCCGGATCTTCGTCCGATGGTTCAGCTTGACGGCGGCCGGTTCGCAACTACCGATCTTAACGATTTATACAGAAGAATTTTAAACCGTAATAATCGTCTTAAAAAGTTATACGAACAAAACGCTCCGCACTTAATCACCAAAAATGAAAAACGTCTTCTTCAAGAATCGGTTGACGCCTTAATTGACAACTCGAAAAAAGGAAGAAGAGCTTCTACCGACAGATCTCGTCCGTTAAAGAGTTTATCTGACGCCTTAAGAGGTAAACAAGGACGCTTCAGACAAAATCTTCTCGGTAAACGTGTCGACTATTCCGGACGTTCCGTTATTGTTGTCGGACCTAACCTCGAAATGCACCAGTGCGGTGTACCAAGAGAAATGGCTTTAACTTTGTTTAAGCCGTTCGTTATTCACGAACTGATTGCTCAAGGTATTTCCAATAATGTCAGAAGCGCTAAAAAGTTAATTGATAATAAAGATGATAGAATTTGGGGACCTCTTGAATCGGTCGTTCTTGAACATCCGGTTCTCTTAAACAGAGCCCCGACTCTTCACAGACTTGGTATTCAAGCCTTTGAACCAATCTTAATTGACGGAAAAGCAATTCAGCTCCATCCGCTCGCTTGCCCGGCGTTCAACGCCGACTTTGACGGCGACCAGATGGCGATTCATATTCCTCTTTCGGAAGAAGCACAAGCCGAAGCCAGAATAATGATGCTTGCCTCAAACAATATCTTAAACCCGAAGGATGGGAAACCGGTCGTTATGCCTTCTCAGGATATGGTGCTCGGTAACTATTACCTCACTTTAGAATATCCGGGAGCCATCGGCGAAGGCCGTGTCTTTAAAGATATTAACGAAGCGGAAATGGCTTATAACGAACATCAGATTAAACTTCAGTCGAGAATTGCTCTTCGGGCTAACTCTATTCCTTATAATGTTCCGATTGAACATAAAGAGGATTATATCATTACCACTTACGGAAAAATGATTTTTAACTCGATTATGTCTAAGGGTTTCCCGTATTTAAATGAACCGAGTGAGAAAAACTTAAATGAAGCAACTCCGGATAAATATTTTGTCCCGCTGGGAACCGATATCAAGAAGTATATTGAATCACTTCCTTCAACCGAGCCTTTCAAAAAGAATTTCCTCGGAAAGATTATTTCCGAAACCTTCGCAAAACATAAAGTTAACGAGACTTCTAAAATGCTCGACCGTCTCAAAAACTTAGGTTTCCATTATTCAACCGTTTCCGGCATTACCGTATCTGCCTTTGATATTAATATTTACGGTGGCAAGTATGCCATCATCAAAGATGCCGAAAAACAAGCCGAAAACTATGAAGAAGACTTTGAAAACGGATTATTAACCAACGAAGAAAGATATAAACTTATTACCGATAAAGTATGGCCGAAGGCCATCAAGAAGATTCAGGACGAGTTAATCGCCGACCTCGAAAACAACCATGCGGACAACCATGTATTCATGATGTATGACTCCGGTGCCCGTGGTAAAGCATCGAACTACTCGCAGCTTGCGGGATTAAGAGGTCTAATGGGTGATACCAAAGGACGTTCTATCGAAATTCCGATTACCAGTTGTTTTAGAGAAGGACTTTCCATGCGTGAGTTCTTCATCTCAACTCATGGTTCAAGAAAAGGATCAACCGACACCGCCTTAAAGACCGCCGACTCCGGATATTTAACAAGACGTTTAGTCGATGTATCCCAGGATGTCGCTATCAGAGAATACGATTGCGGAACCGACAAAGGTGTTATCGTCTCCGAAATCAGAGACAAAGACAACAAGACCGTTGAATCTTTATATGATAGAATCTTGGGCAGATTTGCCTATAGAGACTGTATCGACCCGAAGACTAAAGAAGTATATGTTAAAAAGGGTGAATATATCGATGAAGTTGTTGCGAAGAAGATTATTGATTCTAATATCAAAGAAGTGGGAATCAGAACCGTCTGTACCTGCAACTCACATAATGGTATTTGCGTAAAATGCTACGGCCGTAACCTTGCGACTTCCGGCATCGTTGAAGTTGGTGAGGCGGTCGGAACTATTGCCTCTCAGTCAATTGGTGAACCTGGTACTCAGTTAACTATGAGAACCTTCCATACCGGAGGTGTCGCCGGAGGCGACATCACTCAGGGTCTTCCTCGTGTTCAGGAATTATTTGAAGCGAGAAGGCCTAAAGGAGAAGCTTTAATTGCCGAGTTTACCGGTAAGGTTGCAATTTCTTCCAATAATACAGTCATAACTGTCAAAGGAAATATTGAAACCAAATCCTATTCAACGCAACCGGGCGTTACTCTTCTGGTTAAAAACGGAGACATCGTGGCATCCGGACAACAGCTTACTGAAGGGTCTTTAAACTTAAGACAACTCTTAAAAGCAACTAACATCGAAACTGTTCAACAGTATATAATCAGAGAAGTTCAGAAGGTCTACAATAAGGAAGGCGTTGGAATCAACGACAAGCATATCGAAATCATCGTTCGTCAGATGACAAAACGTTTATTCGTTCAACTTGAAGGTGATACCGAATTACTCCCAGGATCTTTAATTTCCGCTAACCATTATGCGGATGCGAACAAAGCCGCTTTACTCTCCGGAGGAAAACCGGCCGTCGCAACCCCGATTATTCTCGGAATAACCAAAGCTGCCTTAAGGAGTGATTCATTCCTCAGCGCCGCTTCCTTCCAGGAGACCACAAGAGTCTTAACCGACGCCGCTATTGCGGGGGCGACTGACCCTCTTTCCGGTCTTAAAGAGAACGTTATTATCGGCGGACTTATTCCGGCTGGAACCGGTATTTTAAAAGATACTTACTTCAATTACGAAGGACCGAAAGTTGAATCGGAAGAAGAAGATTATTCTTCCTTCGACGACTAGGAAAAAATAAGAAAGCGCCCCGAACCGGGCGCTTTTTTCTTGAAAGAAAAATACACTTGACAACCATATAATTATATTATAGAATATAACCGCTGTGAAAAAACGGGGGTAAAACCCCTTATAAAAATAGGAAAAGCGCACTTCCTGGAAGTGTGTCCATGAAAGGAGAAATATGCCTACAATAAATCAGCTAGTCAGAAGCGGTAGACAGAATAAAACCAAAAAGTCTAAATCGCCTCATATGAGTATCGGATTCAACACTCTTAAAAATAAGTATACTGAAGTTGAATCGCCTCAGAAGAGGGGAGTTTGTACGCGTGTTGCGACAATGACCCCGAAAAAACCTAACTCGGCTATGCGTAAGTATGCGCGTGTCAGACTTACAAGCGGCATCGAAGTTACAGCCTATATCCCAGGAGTCGGCCACAAACTGCAGGAGCACAGTGTTGTGTTAATCAGAGGCGGCAGAGTTAAGGACCTCCCAGGTGTGAAGTATCACATCATCAGAGGAACTTTGGATTCTACCGGCGTGGAAAACAGAAAACAAGCTCGTTCCAGATACGGCGCTAAAAAGAACGCCAAGGTTGGCGGCAGGTAATTAGGGAATATGAAAGGAGGAAACAACTATGCCTCGTAAGGGTAATGTACCAAAAAGAGATGTATTACCGGATCCGATTTACAATTCCAAATTAGTCACCAGACTTATTAACGGAATGATGATTAAAGGTAAGAAGGGAACTGCTCAGTCAATTCTCTATCACGCTTTTGATTCAATTGAAAAACAAACCGGAAGAAATCCGAATGTAGTATTTGAAGAAGCATTAAACAATATTATGCCTGTTCTTGAAGTAAAGGCAAAGAGAATCGGCGGACAGAACTATCAGGTTCCGATGGAAGTTAAACCGGAAAGAAGAGTAGCTTTAGGACTCAGATGGCTCGTTCAATACGCTAGATCAAGAAACGAAAAGACTATGGATGAAAGACTTGCTAAAGAAATTATTGACGCCAGCAATAATACCGGCGGTGCTTGCAAGAAAAGAGATGAAGTTCATAGACAGGCAGAAGCCAATAAGGCCTTTGCTCACTATCGTGTCTAATCTGAGGATAAGAAAATTATGCGTGATTACAGTTTAGATAAAACTCGTAACCTTGGGATTATGGCTCATATCGATGCCGGAAAAACCACCATTACGGAGCGGATTTTATATCATACCGGAAAAATTCATAAAATGGGTGAAACCCATGACGGCGACGCTCAGATGGACTGGATGGAAGAGGAACAAGAGCGCGGGATTACTATAACTGCAGCCGCAACAACCACTTTCTGGAAAGGATTTCGTTTTAATATTATCGATACCCCTGGGCACGTCGACTTTACCGTTGAGGTTCAGAGATCTTTAAGAGTTTTAGACGGTGCCGTGATGGTTCTTGATTCCCAGGCGGGAGTTGAGCCGCAAACCGAAACCGTTTGGCGTCAAGCCAACGAATATAGAGTTCCGAGAATTATTTTCTCGAACAAAATGGATAAAACCGGAGCCGATTTCTTTTTCTCGGTAAAATCGGTTCATGACAGACTTGGAGCGAAAGCCGCCGCTGTTGAACTTCCAATTGGCGCTGAAGATAAATTCACCGGAATAATTGATATTATTACTAGAAAAGCCTTTGAGTATGACGGGGAAAAGGATGAAAATGCGAAGGAAATTCCTATTCCTAAAGATATGCTCGGTTTGGTCGAAGAAAAAAGAGCGGAATTAATTGAAGCCGTGGCCGATTTCGACGAAGAACTTATGGAGTATTATTTAGAAGGAGAAGAAGTTTCCCCTGAGATGATTAAGAAAGCAGTCAGAAAAGCGACTCTTTCCGCTCAGTTTTTCCCAATCCTTTGCGGTTCAGCATTTAAAAACAAAGGAGTCAAGTTATTGCTTGACGCCATCATAGATTACCTTCCAGGTCCTCTTGACGTCGAACAGATCAAAGGATATGACATGGAAGGAAACGAAACTATCATTTCATCTTCCGACGACGCGCCTTTCTCGGCTCTCGCCTTCAAGGTGATGACCGACCCATATGTCGGAAAATTAGTCTTCTTCAGAGTTTACTCGGGAACCTTGAAAAGAGGATCCTACGTATATAATTCGGTATCGGATAATAAGGAAAGAATCGGAAGAATTCTTCTGATGCACGCCAATACAAGAACCGAAGTCGAAGAAGTTTATTCGGGTGATATCGCTGCGGCAGTCGGCCTTAAAAACACGACTACCGGCCAAACATTATGCGATGAAAATCATCCGGTTCATCTAGAATCCATGGTTTTCCCGGAACCGGTTGTGATGGTGGCGATTGAGCCTAAATCGAAAGCCGACCAAGAAAAAATGGGTAACGCTCTTTCGAAACTTGCGGAAGAGGATCCTACTTTTAAGACTTTTACCGATAAAGAAACCGGCCAAACTATTATTGCCGGTATGGGTGAACTTCACCTGGATATTATCGTTGAAAGAATGAAAAGAGAATACAGGGTTGAAGCTAATGTCGGAAATCCTCAAGTATCATACAGAGAGACAATCGGTAAAGCTTGTACCGTTCAAGGTAAGTTTGTAAGACAATCAGGCGGTCACGGTCAATACGGAGACTGCGTAATCCTCTTTGAACCTAATCCGGAAAAGGGCTATGAATTTGCCGATAAGACAACCGGAGGAGTAATTCCTAAGGAATATATTTCTTCCATCGACAAAGGTCTTCAGGAATCAATGGAATCAGGAATCTTATGCGGATACCCGATGGTCGATATGAAATGTACCGTCGTTGACGGATCATATCATGATGTCGACAGTTCGGAACTCGCCTTTAAGATTGCGGCATCCTTGGCTCTTAAAAACGCTAAACCGGTATGTAATCCGATTCTCTTGGAACCGATTATGGCCGTTGATGTCGTAGTTCCTGAGAATTATCTTGGGAATGTTATCGGGGACCTTGTTTCAAGAAGAGGAAGAATCGAAGGACAAGAGCTTCATTCGGCCGCTGTAAAGATTACGGCTAAAGTGCCTCTAGCAGAAATGTTCGGCTATACCACCGCTCTTAGAAGCAATACTCAGGGAAGAGGAACTTCCACAATGAGATTTTCTCATTACGAGTCCGCTCCAAAGTCTATCCAAGAAGAGATTGTTAAAAAGAGAAACGGCTAGAATATAGTTGAAATAATCTCGATTATTTGTTAAAATTAAAAAAGGAAAATGAAATAACTAAAAAATACAAAGGAGATAAATTCTTAAGAAATGGCAAAACAGAAATTTGTACGTAACAAACCACATCTTAACATTGGTACAATCGGACACGTTGACCATGGTAAGACTACATTAACTGCGGCTATTACCAAATACCTTGCTGAAAAGGGTCTTGCTCAATTTGAAAGATATGAAGATATCGACAAGGCACCAGAAGAGAAGGCAAGAGGAATAACCATCAATACTGCTCATATTGAGTATGAAACCGAAAAACGTCACTATGCGCACGTTGACTGCCCAGGGCATGCCGACTATGTTAAAAACATGATTACCGGTGCCGCTCAGATGGACGGTGCAATCTTAGTTGTATCAGCTCCTGATGGTGTAATGCCTCAGACTCGTGAACATATTCTTCTCGCTCGTCAGGTTGGCGTTCCGAAAATTATCGTTTTCATGAACAAGGTTGACCAGATTCCGGTGGAAGACGCTGAATTAATCGACATCTCTGAGATGGACGTTCGTGATCTTTTAACCGAATACGGATTCCCTGGTGATGAAGTTCCGGTTATTAGAGGTTCAGCATTAAAAGCTCTTGAAGGCGATCCTAAGTACACTCCGGCAATTCAGGAATTACTTGATGCTGTTGATGCGTACTTTGATGTTCCGGTTCGTGACAACGAAAAACCTTTCATGATGCCGGTTGAAGACGTATTTACTATTACCGGTCGTGGTACAGTTGCAACCGGAAGAGTAGAAAGAGGAACTATTAAAGTCGGCGATAAAGTTGAAATCGTCGGAATTAGAGATACTCAAGAATCAGTTGCAACCGGCGTGGAAATGTTCAAGAAACTTCTTGACTTCGCAGAAGCCGGCGACAACATCGGTGTTCTTTTAAGAGGTATTGACCGTGAAAATATCGTTAGAGGACAAGTCCTCGCTAAACCTGGATCGGTTCATCCTCACTTCAAGTTCAAAGCTCAGGTTGTCGTTTTAACTAAAGAAGAAGGCGGACGTCATACAGCATTCTTTAATGGTTATCGCCCTCAGTTCTATTTCAGAACTACTGACGTTACCGGCGTTATCAATCTTCCTGAAGGCGTAGAAATGGTTATGCCTGGAGACCACGTGGAGATGGAAGTGGAACTTATCCACCACATCGCTCTTGAATCTGGAACTAAGTTCTCAATCCGTGAAGGCGGAAGAACAGTTGGAGCCGGATCGGTTACCGAAATCATTTCGTAATTTATTAAATAAAAACCTGACTTCGGTCAGGTTTTTTTGTCGGAGTATGCTTCTAGAATTGAAAAATGAGTTTGATTATTGTATAATCAAAAGAGATTAAAAGAGGCTTTATATGAGAAAATATTTTATTTTCGGTGGTGCCAATATTGATATACAAGCCATGCTTTCTTCTAAAGCCCGTCTTGCTGAATCAAATCCGTCTTCAATTAAGACGACTTTTGGCGGTGTCGGACGGAATATCGCGAGGGCCATCGCAAATTATAATTCCTGTTATTTTATAAGTGCCTTTTCAAAGTCAACGCTCTTTATTCCTCTTCTAGACGATCTTAACCAACACAGTGTTGATACTACCTTATCCAAGGTTTTTAAAAATAAAGATACCTCAATGTATATCGATATCGTTGATGAAGACGGGGTGGTTATTGGCGCCTCGGACATGTCCTTAATCGAAAGTCTTAAAAAAGAAGATGTAAAAGAAGCGGTATTAAAAACTGAGGATAACGATATAATTGTGGTCGAGGCTAATCTCCCCTATGACGTTCTTGAATATATTTTAAAGAATGCAAAAGGCTATAAAATTATGGATGCGGTATCTTCTAAAAAAATGGGGAAAGTAAAAGAACTGTTGATATTAACCGACCTGATTAAGCTAAATAATCTAGAATATAATATGCTAAAAGACACCAAGATTAATGATTATATCATTACTTACGGTAATGCTCTTGAGATAAAAATCGGTGGTGAAAAATATCATATCACGCATAATAAAGTTCATTCTTTGAACCCGACCGGCTGCGGCGATACCTTTATCGGAACGTTTGCCGCCAATATAAATAATGGTTTAAAACTAGCGATTATTGAATCAATAAAAGCGGCCGCCGCATCAGCTCTTATTCTTGAAAGCGTTCCTTCAAAAGAAGATATAAATAAAATAACTGTGGATGATTTGTCCATAGTATTCGAGGAAATAAAATGATTGATTCCCATGCCCATTTAAATGATGAGGCTTTTATAGATAACTTAGACGAGGTACTCCTAGATGCCAGAAAATCCGGAATTAAAACCATAATTTGTCCGGGCTGGGATATAGAATCATCTATTAAGGCTATCAAGATCGCAGAAAGAGAAGATGATATTTATGCCTCTATTGGAATTCATCCCGAAAACGTCAAAGATGCTAAAGATGAAGACTTGCTTAAAATAGAAGAACTTTCTTCTAATAAAAAAGTGGTCGCAATAGGTGAAATCGGTCTTGATTATCACTACGGCAAAGATACGATAGAACTTCAAAAAGAATATTTATTAAAACAACTCGCTCTATCAACAAAGAAAAATCTTCCGGTCATAATTCACCTAAGAGAAGCGACGGAAGACTTCTTGAATATTATTAAAGAATACACAGAAAAAAACGGGAAACACGAGAAAATAGGCGTTATGCATTGTTATTCTGGCAGTACGGAAACCATGAAGATCCTTTTAGATTTAGGCTTTTATATTTCTTTTGGTGGTCCGGTTACTTTTAAAAACGCTAAAACGGTCAAAGAGACGGCGCTTTTATGTCCGCTTGATAGGCTGCTTATTGAAACCGATTCGCCTTATCTTGCGCCTCATCCCTTAAGAGGCACAGTCAATACGCCGAAAAATGTTTCTTTAGTCCTTAAAGAAATCGCAAAAATTAAGGGAATAGATGAAAAAATTATTGAAGAAAATGTCGAAAAGAATCTTTACTTTCTCTTCAATATCAAAGGAGAATAATCATGAGCTTAAAAGTGGGAATAGTCGGTCTTCCTAATGTGGGAAAGACCACGCTCTTTAATGCGATGACCGGGCTTGACGCTCCGGTTTCTTCGTTTCCATACACAACCATCGACGCGAATGTCGGAGTTGTATCAGTACCCGATGAAAGGTTAGACCGTTTAGTTGAAATATATAAACCGAAAAAAGTGGTCCCGGCTTCTATCGAATTCGTGGATATCGCCGGTATTGGGGCCGGTGCCTCAAAAGGAGAAGGACTCGGCAACCAGTTTTTGGTTAGCGTAAGAGAAAGCGACGCTTTGGTTCATGTGGTAAGATGTTTCAAGTCCAGTGAAGTTATATCGGAAAGCGGAAAGATTGCCCCTTACGAAGATATTGAATCTTTAAATCTTGAGCTTATTTTTGCGGATATTGAAGTTATTGAAAAAAGAATTCCGAAACTAAAGAAAAAAGCCGACAGCAAAACCGATCCGGAATCAGTTAAGGAATATGAGATATTAAAAAGATGTTACGACACGCTAAAAGAAATGCATCCAATAAGAGATTTGCATCTTCCTTTAGATGAGGAAAAAATTATTCGAGCCTATTCTTTTTTAACGATGAAGCCGATTCTTTATTGTCTTAATATTTCGGAAAGCGATATAAACAAGGAAGATTCTTCAGAAATTAAACAAATCAAAGAAATGGCTGAAAAGGAAGGATCAAAGGTCGTCATGATAAGCGCAGAAATTGAATACGAAATATCAAGGCTTTCTTTAGAAGACAAAAAAATGTTTTTGGAAGAACTTGGTCTTTCCCGTCCCGGTCTTAATGAAATGGTTAAAGCCAGTTATGATCTTTTAGGCCTGGAAACGATTTTCACTTGCGGTGAAAAAGACTGCCATGCCTGGACCTATAAAAAAGGCATGAAAGCCCCACAAGTGGCGGGAGTAATTCATACCGACTTTGAAAAAGGATTCATTAAGGCGGAAATAATCGGCTACGAAGATTTGATTAAAGCCGGTAGTGAACAAAAAGCCAAAGAATTAAACTATTTCCGTCTGGAGGGCAAAGAATACCTAGTTAAAGACGGAGACATCGTTCATTTTAGGTTTAATCTATGACAAGGGAAGAAATAATTCGTTTTATAATCGAAAAGAAAATAACGATTTCCTTTGCGGAATCTTGTACCGGAGGCGCTCTTGCGAGTGCTTTTGTGAAAATGCCGGGTGCCTCGGAAGTATTTAACGGCAGTTTTGTCGTATATTCGCCGTTTTTCAAAGAAAAATATTTAGGCGTAAAAGAAGAAACAATTAATCAAAAAGGCGTAGTATCAAAAGAAGTTGCCGAAGAGATGGCGGAAGGCCTATCAAAAGAAACCGGAGTTTTTCTTTCAATCTCGGTGACCGGGAATTGCGGTCCTAGTAAAGGAGATTTAAAGGCGCCCTTAGGAAGAGTGTATGTTTGTCTTCTTTATAACGGGCTTAAAGATACCTTTGAACTTAACCTAAAAGGTAGTAGGGAAGAGAATATCGAAAGCGTTGTCGATTTCGTCTTTGATGCCGCCTTTGACACCCTAAATAATTTATAGACAGTTATATTATTTTATGATATAATTGAATGGCTTTTTGAAAGCGCCTTGCTGCTTTATAATAAGGCAGCCGATAGACCATAAGGAGGAAAAAATGAACAAATACGAAGCGATGTACATTATTCGCCCGGATGTTAACGAAGAAGACAGAAAAGCGCTCATTGCAGAAATCAGCGCAATTTTTACGTCTCGCGGAACTAGCGAAGTCAAAGTTAACGAATGGGGACTCCGTAAGCTTGCTTACGAGATCGATGAATGTAAAGAAGGATACTATGTTGTATTATCCTTTGAAAGCGAAAGCCCTGAAGCTTTAAATGAGTATGACCGTGTTTCTAATATTAGAGATGCCATCATTCGTCACATTGTCGTAAAATTACCGAAGTAACAGGAAAGGAGATTAAAAATGATTAATCGTGTTGTATTAGTCGGAAGACTAACCAAAGACCCGGATTTAAGATACACCGCCAGCAATGTTCCGGTTGCGTCATTCACGATTGCTGTCTCCAGACCTTTTGTTAATCAGGCATCAGGAGAAAGAGACGCCGATTTTATACCGGTAGTTATTTGGAGAAAACAGGCAGAGAACGTTAAAAAGTTTTTAGTTAAAGGTTCGCTGGCTGGAGTTGAAGGAAGAATTCAAACAAGAAATTATGACGATAAAGACGGCACAAGAAGATATGTGACCGAAATTGTCGCCGACAATGTATATTTTCTTGAAGCAAAGGGTTCAGCTGATAGTGCGGCAGAAAGTTCTACTAACACCGCAGAAGAAAAGGAAGACGATGAATTTAAATACGATAATGTTAAATTCACCGATAACGATCTTCCATTTTAAAGAAAGGAGAATGCAAAATGGCATACGCTAATAATAATAGCCCGAAAAAAAGTTATTTCAAAAAAAGACATAAAAAGACATGTTATTTTACCGATAACAAGATTGAATATATCGATTTTAAAGACGTTGATATGTTAAAGAAATTTGTTTCTGATAAAGGCAAAATTCTTCCAAGACGTTTTACCGGTACCAAAGCTTATTATCAAAAGCATCTAGCTCTCGCCATCAAGAGAGCTCGTCATATGGCTCTTCTGCCTTTTGTTGACGATTAGTAACGCTTTAAAACAATCCTGTCTCAGGATTGTTTTTTTATCTTTTTTGTATTATTATATATACACAAAGGAGAATAGACATGAAAAAAAGAATCATCGGAGGCATTATTGTTTCTTCCATACTTCTTTTAGCCTATAGCGCTATTTTTTGGTTTGCTTTCGATCCGTCTATGAGAACATTATCTTATTCAATACCGATAATTGTTTTCGGTCTGGCTCTTATTGTTCTTCTCGGATATTTGGGTCTTTTTGACAGTTATTCCAAAGAGAACGCTAAACTTAAAAACGAAGTAGAAGTCGAAAAGCAATTTAACAAGGATATTTGTGAAAGCAATGAAACTGTGGCGAAGGAACTTCCGGTCGTCATTTTAATCTATAGCGACGAAAATATAATTACTTACGCCAACGAATATGCTAAAACCGTTTTTCAAAATAATCTTCTCGGGAAAAGAATCAGTTTTATTTCCTCTTTGCTAGATGAATTAATCACTCTCAAAAAAAGCGAATTTTATATTGATGTTTATGGGAAACACCTCAAGTGTTTAAGTAATACCACTTCAAGAACAATCTATATGTTTGATTACACTACGGAATGTTCTCTAATTCAAAAATATGAAGGTTCTATTCCTTCAATTGCCGTCCTATCTTTAGATAATTTAGAAACAGCCTTATCTGGAGTCGATCTTCAGAAAAAAACCGAAATCCTCGGAAAATATTATCTCGCCATTGATAAATGGAGAGAGAAATATTCTATTTTTCTTCTAGCCACATCTAATGACCGTCAAATGTTTATAATAAAGAAACCAACTCTCGAAAAAGTGGAAGAGGATCAGTTCTCGATTTTAAAGGATATCGATGATATATCTCATAACCAAGGTTTAGAGATATCTCTTTCAATCGGAGTCGGCGTTGGCTCGGAAGATTACAATACTCTCGGCTATTATTCGGAACAAGCTTTAGCGTTCGCATCGGATAGAGGCGGAGACCAAGCGGTAGTATATGACGGCGAAAGTCATAAAGCCTATGGAGGAAAGACTCAGCTTTCCGAGAAAAAAACCAAAACCACGGCCAGAATCAATTCCTCAAAATTAATTGGGATGATTAAAAATTCTTCATCGGTTATCATTATGCCGCATATTGACTCGGATGCCGATTCCCTAGGGGCCGCTCTTGGAGTTGTAGAAATTGCGGAGACTCTAGAAACACCGGCGAAAGTCCTTCTTGATTTTAAACATATTGATTCAACAGTAAACAAAATAATCGAGAATTCGAGTTTCGAATATATTAAACTTCGTCAGTCAATAATCGAAGAAGATGAACTCAAAAACTTCTTTGTCGGGAAAACGCTTCTGATTATCGTTGATCATCATGAAACAGCTTTGTCGCCAGCTAAAGATATTTATAAGATGGCTTCGGAAATCGTGATAATCGACCATCATCGTTTAACGGACAAACTTGAAGTTAACGCTGCCCTTCAGTATATCGATCATAACTCATCTTCAACGGTAGAGCTTGTGACCGAACTTATTGACTTGGCGCCGATAAATATTAAGGTGCCGGCATATATTGCGACAATTATGCTTACCGGTATGCTAATTGATACTCATAACTTTGTTTCGCATACCAGCGAAAGAACCTTTGCGGCCGCCGCCGATTTAATGAATTTCGGTGCCGATCCGTATAAAGCCAAGATGTATTTAAGAGAGCCGGTATCAGAACAAGTTTCAAGAGCTAAACTTATTGAAAAAGCGGAAATCCTTTTAGGCAAATTCGCTATTATTATTGATGATTCCAAAACGGTTTCGAGAGAGCATTTAGCTAAAGCCGCCGAAGCTCTAGTAGATATTGAAAATATCGTTGCGGGATTCGCAATGGGCAATCTAGACAAACAAACTATCGGCGTATCCGCAAGAAGCAACGGCTCCTTTAATATTCATACGCTGATGGAAGCTATCGGAGGGGGAGGACATTTTAATGTCGGCGCCGCTCAGGTAAAAGGAAAAACTATCGAGGAAGTATATGACTATCTCGTTTCTAAATTAGACGATACTTTAAAAGGGGACGGAGGAACTATGAAATTAATTTTAATTGAAGACGTAAAAAAACAAGGAAAGAAAGGCGACATCGTCGATGTGACTCCGGGATACGGAAACTTCCTTCTTTCCAAGAAATTTGCCGTAGAAGCGAATGCTTCTAACATCGCGGTTCTAGATGAACAAAAAGCATCCCTCGAAAAGCATCTTCAAGAAGAGTTTGAGGTAGCTACCAAACTCAAAAGCCTTGTTGACAAACTTACTGTAAAAGTTATGGTAAAAGTTGGTGAAGGCGGCAAAATTTTCGGTTCAGTTTCCACTAAACAAGTTGCTGATGAGATGAAGAAAGAATACGGCATCGCTGTCGACAAAAGAAAACTGGTTTTGCCGGACGAAAAGATTACTTCTCTTGGTACTTACAAGGTTATTGCCAAACTACATAAGGATGTAACCGCATCATTTAAAATTGAAATAGTCGAAGAAAAAGAGGAATAAAATGGCAGAGACAAAAATACTGGCGAACAGAGAAGCGGAACAATCCGTCCTCGGATCCGTTTTCTTCAGTGAAGGTTCAATAAAACTTTTAATGGATAAAATAAAAGTTGATGATTTTTATTATTTAAGACATCAGCTTATATATCAATCGATGATTGATCTTTTTACTTCGCACTCGCCGATTGATTCTACCACCGTTATTTCCAATCTTCAGGATAAAGGCAAACTGGCCGACTGCGGCGGATCAGAATATATTCTTGATTTAGCGGAAGCCGTACCTTCTGTTTCTAACCTTGAAACTTATATAGTTCTGGTAAAAGATAAGGCTGTGCAAAGAAAAGTTATAGCCGCTTGTAACGACATTATCAAGGAAAGCATGGAAGACATCTCCGATTCGGGAGAATTTCTTGATTCCGTCGAAAAGAAAATTTATGACGCAACGAGAGAAAGAACCGCGGGAGACCTCGTTCCGGTTTCCAAAATTCTAGATGACGCCAAAGTAAAAATCGAATTAAACGCTATGAAAGAAGAAGGAAGCGTAATCGGTCTTAATACCGGTTTTGATGAATTAAACCGTCTAACTCTCGGCTTTCAGAATTCCGAACTGATTATTCTGGCCGCTCGTCCTTCTATGGGTAAAACGGCCCTTGCCTTAAATATTGCGACTAATGTCGCTATGTTGCCTTCTCACCCTTACGTTGCATTTTTCTCACTGGAAATGGGACTCGAGCAACTCGCTCTTCGTCTTTTATCCTCTAAATCACTAATTAACCAAAAAGACTTAAAGACCGGGCACTTTTATGAAAGAGATGCTTGGTCAAAAATAAACTATGCGATAGGAGCTCTCAAAAACGCTAATTTGATGTTTGATGATTCCGGAGTCGTAAAAGTTCAAGATTTAAGAAGTATTTGCCGTAAAAAGAAAAGCGACGGCAAACTTGATTTTGTGGTAGTCGACTACCTTCAACTGCTTTCCTCTTCTTCAAGAACCGAAAGCCGTGTTCAGGAAGTATCGGAAATCTCGAGAACGCTTAAAGAGATGGCGAGAGAACTAAATATTCCGGTATTAGCTCTTTCTCAGCTTTCGAGATCAGTCGAAATGCGAGCTGACAAGATGCCGATTATGGCCGACCTTAGAGAGTCGGGCTCTATCGAACAAGATGCCGACGTCATTCTTTTTATTTATCGAGACGAATATTACAATAAAGAAACCGAAAAGAAAAATATCGCGGCTATCACCATTGCGAAAAACCGTAACGGTGTTACCGACTCCTTTGAACTTTTATTTAAACCGGAACTTACTACCTTCGAAAACTTAGCGAAAGAATAATTTTATATGATTACAGACAGATTGAAACAAATAGAAAAAAGAGCAAAAGAGTTGCAAACTCTTCTCTCAGATCCGGAAGTCCAAAAAAATATTAAAAAAATGACGGTACTTTCTAAAGAGTTGTCTTCTTACGACAAGCTTCTTTCTCTTTACGCCAAATATAAAGAGTTAAACGATTCTTTACCGGAACTCAAAAAGCTTTCGGAAGATAAAGACCAGGAAATAAGCGAAATGGCCACTCTCGAAATGGATGAAGCCGAAAAAGCTCTTCCGGAAATCGAAGAACAAATGAAAATTCTTTTAATTCCGAAAGATCCTTCAGATGACAAGAATGTCGTCATGCAGATAAGAGGAGCGGCCGGCGGCGATGAAGCCAATATATTTGCGGGCGACTTATTCAGAATGTACTCCAAATATTGTGAGGCTCAAGGTTTTAAAGTTGAGGTGTCGGACGCCGAAACTTGTGAAGCCGGCGGTTTCTCACAAATAGAATTTATCGTTAACGGCTATGGCGCCTATTCTAAACTAAAATACGAATCAGGATCTCATAGAGTTCAGCGAATTCCGGTGACGGAATCTTCGGGTAGAATTCATACATCAACCGCGACTGTCCTTGTTATACCAGAAGCCGAAGAAGTTGAATTTGAACTCAACATGGATGAAGTAAGAGTGGACATATTCCATTCTTCCGGGGCCGGAGGACAAGGCGTAAACACCACCTTTAGTGCGATTAGAGTAGCCCATATTCCGACCGGAACTGTCGTTTTATGTCAGGATGAAAGATCTCAACACGAAAACAAAGCCCAAGCTTTAAAGATTTTAAAAGCTCGTCTTTACGATAAGATGATGCGAGAAAAAGAAGAAAAAGAAGGGGCTGAACGTTTATCTAAAATCGGAACCGGAGACAGATCGGAAAAAATTAGAACCTATAATTATCCGCAAAATCGGGTTACCGATCACAGAATCGGTTTTACTATTCAACAGTTAGACCGGGTTATGGAAGGAAAACTTGACCCGATTATCGACGCTCTTATTCAAGAAGAAATAAAAAGAAAACTTGAGTCAAGGGAAGACTGATTATGACTTATAAAGAACTCCTTAAAGCCGGAGAAATAAAAGCTCAAGAAAATAAAATGGAGAAGACTGCGATTAAAAGTCTTCTTCTTTTTGCCTCAGGAAAAACTCCTACCGAACTCTATATATCACTTGAAAATGAAGCTAAAGAAGAAGAAACCGACAAATTTTTTCAAGCAGTAGAGTCTTATACTATTAATAAAAAACCGGTGGCTTATATTATCGGCTATACTTATTTTTATGGCTACAAAATGAAAGTGACGGATCAGGTATTAATCCCGCGTTGGGAGACCGAAGAGCTGGTTTCCAATATACTTATATATTATGACGATTTATTTAAAGGCCAAACAGTTGACGCGGTGGATCTTGGAACCGGTTCCGGAGCGATTGCCATCGCTCTTAAAAAAGAAGAAGAAAAAATCAATATGATAGCCACAGACATCTCTCTTCAAGCATTAGAGGTAGCAAAAGAGAACGCTTCTTTAAATTCTGCGGATATTACTTTTTACGAAGGTTCCTGGTTAGAACCGATTAAGGATAAAAAGTTTGATATAATTGTCTCTAACCCGCCCTATCTTACTAATACCGAATTTGTTGAAGATATTGTGAAAGATAATGAACCTCACGTGGCATTATACGGAGGAAAAGACGGCCTTGATTTTTATGAAGAAATACTTAAAGAGGCTGTCCCACTGGTGAAGGATCGCTTTTTCATCGCCTTTGAGAATTCATATAACAAAAAAAGACAACTTAACAATATCATCAAAAAATATTTCCCTGACTGTTTGATTATCAATTTGAAGGACTCGGCCAAGAGAAATCGTATGACCTTTATTATTAAGAAATAAAGGTCACGAAAATAGCCCCAAAATATTATTGACTTTGGGGCTTTTTATGTGCTTATAATAGAAAGCGAATAAAAAGGAGGTCTGACAATGAAACTAGTGATTGTAGAGTCTCCGAGCAAAACCAAAACGATAAAACAATATCTCGGAAGTGACTATGAGGTCCTTGCGTCCAAGGGTCACATCAGAGATATTCAAAATACCGGCAAGGACAATCTCGGGCTTGATTTCAATAATAATTTAAAGCCGATATACACCATTCTTCCCGGGCAGTACCAAACTATTAAAACCTTAAAAAACGCTTCGGAAGAGGCGGAAGATATTTATCTTGCGACTGACCCGGATAGAGAAGGCGAAGCCATTTCCTGGCATTTAAAAGAAGTACTTGGATTAAATGGGAAAAACGTCCACCGAATTGAATTTAACGAAATAACCAAACCGGCGATTTTAGCCGCCATTTCATCTCCTCGCGATATTGACATGCCTCTCGTTTCCAGCCAGGAAACAAGAAAGATTATTGATAGAATTATCGGTTTTAAACTTTCCACTCTCTTAAAACGCTCAATAGCTTCGGAAAGTGCAGGAAGAGTTCAAAGCGTCGCTTTAAAAATAATTACCGATAAAGAAGAAGAAATAAACGCTTTTGTGGCGAAAAAATATTGTGAAATTGAAGCGGAAACTGAAGATTTTATCGCCAAACTTAAAGAACCCGAAAAGAATAAAATCTATTCGATTGAGGATAGAAGTGAAGCGGAAAAGATTTTTAAAGAACTGAAGGACACACTTACTCTTTCATCTTTGAATGAAAATACCAGAAGCGATAAACCGCAGCCGCCTTTTACTACATCTACTTTGATTCAGGCGGCATCAAACCGGTTTTCTTTATCAAGCGCTAAAACGATGTCGATAGCCCAAGGACTTTACGAGGGGACGGAAATTGCCTCCAAGCATATTGCGCTTATTACTTATATGAGAACTGACTCTACAAGAATATCGGATGTTTTCAAATCTCAACTTTCTTCGTTTATCGTATCTAAATACGGAAAAGAATATTTAGGTTACACTCATATGCAAAAAGCGAGTGACAATGTTCAAGATGCTCATGAAGCGATAAGACCGGTTTCTCTGGAAATTACCCCTGATTATGTAAAAGAATATTTAACCAAGGATCAGTATAATTTATATAACTTAATATATTCAAGAACCGTATCATCAATGATGAGAGACGCTAAAATCTTAACTTTGACCGCTCTTTTTGATAATAACTCTCATACTTTCCAAGCTTCATTTGAAAAGGTTTTGTTTGAAGGATACCAAAAGGCTCAGATCAAATCTATGGATGCCAAACCAAAATTCTATTTGGATGCGCCGGTCGGCACTATCTTCAAGATTAAAAAACTATCTATCCTAGACAAAGAAACTCAAGGACCGGAAAGATATTCGGAAGCGACTCTGATTAAAAAGATGGAGGATTCGGGAATCGGTCGTCCTTCTACCTATGCCTCAACTATCAGCACTCTTAAAAATAGAAAATATATATCGGTACAAAAAAAGAAGTTGATTCCAACCGATCAAGGCAAAATTACATCAGACTTCTTGCATGATTATTTCGATATGATTATCAATGTGGAATATACCGCAAGAATGGAAAAAACTTTAGACGAAATAGCTTCCGGAGAAAAAGAAGAAGACAAGGTAGTAAATCAATTCTATAACGCCTTTGATAAGATCTTATCTGAGAAGAAAAAAGATATTAAGCCGATGGAAACCGGAGAACTTTGTCCGAAATGCGGTTCCAAAATGATTTATAAAATCAATAAATACGGACGTTTTGAGGCCTGTTCTAACTATCCGTCCTGCAAGTATATTAAAAAGACGGTAACGGAAGAAGAAAAGATTCCTTACATTGAATGTCCTTTGTGTCATGAAGGGCATTTGGTTTTAAGGACTTCGTCAAAGGGAAGAAAAGCCGGCAAGAAATTCTATGGCTGTTCGAGTTACCCTAAGTGTACTTTCACTATCAGCAGTCTTTCGGAAATTAAGAAAATGTAGCTCGGCCGCATTTTCTTATTTTTTTCTTATTGTGTTATAATGTAAAGACTGGTAAGGATTAGAAAATGGGATTTTTCAGTAATATATTTAAGTCTAAAGAAGAAAAAGAAAAAGCGAAAAAAATGAAAATAGGCCTGAATAAAACTCGCGCCTATTCTTTTGAGCGTTTAAAAGAAGTTCTTCTGAAAAAAAGAAAAGTCGACGAGGCTTTTTATACAGAACTGGAAGAAGCTCTTCTTATGGCAGACATGGGAATTGATTTTACTTCGGTTTATATGGATGCCTTAAAGAAAAGAATCAAAAAAGAAAAGATTTCTTCAACCGATGAATTAAAAGATATAATTATTGATCAATTCAAAGAACTTTATATTGATGATAATAAAGGCCTCAAGAAAAATGATTCCGGTCTTACTGTATATCTTTTTGTCGGAGTGAACGGTTCCGGTAAAACCACTTCTATCGCCAAAGTTGCATCTCTCCTTAAAACACAAGGAAAGAGAGTGATGATAGCCGCGGGGGACACTTATCGCGCCGGGGCGATTGATCAATTAAACGAATGGGGAGAAAAACTTTCTATACCGGTTATTTCCAAGAAAGAAGGGAGCGACCCTTCAAGTGTTATTTTTGAGGCGATAAAAGAAGCGAAGAGTAAAGGATGTGACTATCTTTTATGTGATACCGCCGGCCGTCTTCAAACCAAAGTTAATTTAATGAAGGAGCTGGAGAAAATATACCGGGTTATCGGTAGAGAAATTAGTGGGGCTCCGGAAGAATCATTCTTAGTGATTGATGCGACAACCGGGCAAAACGGTCTTAACCAAGCTAAAGTCTTCTTTGAATCAGCTAAAATTACAGGAATTATTCTCACCAAACTTGATGGTTCCGCAAAAGGCGGAATTGTTCTATCAATCAATAATGCGCTTAAAATACCGGTGAAATTATATGGCTCGGGAGAAAAGGCAAGCGATATTGATTTCTTTGATATCGACGCCTTTCTTTATTCGATTTTCAGCGGCATATTAACCGAGGAGGAATAAACATGGACAGTTTAGACAGAATGTTAAGAACGACTCTTTTATATGATACCTACAAGAGTCTGTTAACTGAAAAACAAAAAACCTATTTTGAAGATTATTATTTTGATAATTTATCCATCTCAGAAGTGGCAAATAAATACAATGTCAGCCGAAACGCTATTCATTCTCAACTCTCTTTATTAGTTGATGAACTGGAAAGTTATGAAAAGAAACTGGCGCTTCTTGCTAAAGACGAAAGAAGAAGCGCAATTATTGAAGAATTAAAGAAAAATGCTAAAGAAGAAGAATTGACTTTACTAAAGAAATTAGAGGAGGTTGACGTCTAATGTCATTCGAGACTTTAACCGGCCGACTAAATATGGCCCTCAGGCGTTTTGTGAAACGCGATTATTTAAATGAAAAAGATATCGACGAAATGATGAAAGAGATTCGTCTTTCTTTAATTGAAGCCGATGTCAACATCAAGGTTGTAAACAGTTTTATCAATGATGTAAAACAAATTGCCCTGGGCGAAAAGATTATGAAGGGTTTAAACCCGGGCGAACAAGTTGTAAAAGTCGTTTTTAATGAATTAAAAAGAGTCATGGGAGACGATGAAGTTAAAATAAACTTCAAAGAAACCGGCGTAACCGTAATTATGCTGATTGGTCTTCAAGGCGCCGGAAAAACTACTCACGTCGGAAAACTCGCTCAGTATATTGTAAAGAATTATTCCAAAAAAGTTCTCTTAGCCGCCGCCGATATTTATCGCGCCGGTGCTATTGAACAGCTAAAAAAGGTTGGCAGCGATATTGATGTTGTGGTTTTTGAGGAAGGAAAAGAAGATCCGGTTAAAATAGCCTTTGACGCTTTAAAAGAGGCAAAAAAGAATGATTATGAGGTATTGATCATTGATACCGCCGGTCGTCTAGAGATTGATAAAGCATTAATCGATGAATTAAAAAAGATGAAAAAAGAGGTCCAACCGGACGAAATTCTATTAACCGTCGATTCAATGATGGGTCAAGAAGCGGCTCAAGTGGCGGACACTTTTAATAAAGAAGTCGGTCTAACCGGCGTCATACTTACTAAACTCGATGGTGACCAAAGAGGCGGTGCCGCTTTAAGCGTTAAAAACGTGACCGGCGTCCCGATTAAATTTTCTGGTACTGGAGAAAAGATGGATGATATTGAAGTCTTTTATCCGGAAAGAATGGCCTCAAGAATCCTCGGCATGGGTGATGTTTTAACCTTAATCGAAAAGGCTGAAGACGCATTAAGTGAAGAAGATTCCCGTAAACTCATGGAAAAGATGGCTGATGGCAGTTATGACTACAACGATCTTTTAAAACAAATGAAAATGATTAAAAGAATGGGTAAGTTATCAGGTATTCTTAAAATGATACCGGGTATGGCCAACATATCTCAACTTAAAGATATTGATGATAATCAGTTTGATTATGTGAAAGTTATTATTGACTCGATGACTAAAGAAGAAAGAAGAGACCCGAGTATCATCGCCAGATCAAGCGCGAGAAAAAGAAGAATTGCGAACGGTTCCGGAAGAAGTTTAACCGAAGTTAATCGTTTGGAACAGATGCTTGAAAAACAAATGAAGACGTTTAAGAATTTAGCCGGTTTTGATGAAACAAAACTCCAAAATATGGCCGATAAGTTACAAAACGGTGAAATAAGAGGCTTTGACCCAGACTATAAAAGTCGGGGGAAAGGCCGTTAAAAAAAGACTCCAACTGGAGTCTTTTTTTAAATATCGAGAGATATCTGTTTTTGAATTATTTCTTTTACCGGCCGGTATGTTTTTCTATGAAGCGGAGTTATTCCGTATTTTTTCAATGCTTCTTTATGAGATGCAGTTGCGTAGCCCTTGTTATCTTTTAAATGATATAAAGGATAGATTTTATCCAGTTCAATAAGATAATGGTCTCTTTCAACTTTGGCTAAAATGGATGCGGCACCGATAGAGGCGCTTAAAGCGTCACCATGAATTAAAGAAAGGAAAGGGATATTTTGATCTTTAAGCGGCATCGCGTCAGTAAGAATAAAGTCCGGTTTTTCTTTAAGAGATAAAACAGCTTTTTCCATCGCTTTTCTGGAAGCTTCATAAATATTAATTCGATCAATTTCCTCGGCTTCAATTCTTTCGACTGCGTAAGATAAAGCTTTTTCTTTTATTTCCTTGTATAATTTTTCCCTTTGTTTTGCGGTAAGTTTTTTAGAATCATTAATGCCTTCAATATGATTTAACGGGTTTAGGATTACGGCTGATGCATAAACGGGGCCGATTAGGGAACCTCTTCCGGCTTCGTCACATCCCGCAATCTTGAGGTAGCCTTCTTTTTTGAGGCTTTTCTCGTATTTATATAAATCAGGAAATTCTTTCAAGAGTTATTTCACCGAGCTTTCCGCTTCTTAATTCTTTAAGGAAAATATCTGAAGCCTTATATAAATCCACTTCGCCGCCTTTAATAAGTGCGCCTCTTTTCTTTCCGATTTCTTCGATTATCGCCTTTTCGTTTAGCATATTTTCTAAAGCGTATCTTTCTTTAAGTCTTTCCGGATATAACTTCATCATTTTCTTGACTCCGTATTCCGCTACTTCTTCAAGAGGAAGAATTTCATCTTTGATTGAGCCGATTAAAGCAAGATTAAAGGCTTCTTCATCGTTTTTAAATTTCGGCCAAAGAATTCCCGGGTTATCAAGAAGAAGAAGATTATCTCCGACTCTTAAGAACTGTTGAGATAAAGTAACACCGGGTTTATCTCCGGTTTTCATCGCTTTTCTTTTCGCAACGCTGTTCATGAGAGTTGATTTTCCGACATTAGGAATGCCGGTAACCATCGCCTTTAATGGATATGGATTCTTCCCGGATAATTTATCTTTCTCAATTTTAGCTTTAAGGAGAAGCTCAAGAGCTTCAGTTAAGATGGCGGCCGATTTTTGATTATGAAGAGAGTCTAAAGATACACAAACTCCCCTTTTATTTAAATATGTTTCCCACTTTTTAGTTTCAGCCTTATCGGCCATATCCGCTTTATTCAAAATAAAAAGCAGAGGTTTTCCTTTAATCATTTCTTCTAGTTCTTCGTTTAAAGAACTTTTTATCGCTCTTGCGTCCAAAACTTCGATTACGGCGTCAATAATATTTAATCTTTCTCTTACCATTTTCATGGCTTTCGCCATATGGCCAGGGAACCACTGAATAGTACTCATGATACCCTCCCGAAATGAGAAGAAGGGGAAATAATATAAACAACTTTTCCAATTATTTGATTGGACGTTATTACGCCTCTTACTCTTGAATCAATCGAAACATCGCGGTTATCGCCTAATACGTAATATTCTCCGTCTTCTAAATATCTGTTGACTACGACGAAACTCGCCGTGAAATAATTGGCGGAATCTTCAATGAGTTCATTATTAACATAAATGTTTCCATCCTCGGTAACCTCGAGATAATCGCCGCCTGCGGCTACGACTCTTTTGATAATTAGGGTCCTGTCGTCAAGCTCGATTATTACCACATTATTATCAGAAACAACGGAAGTATGGTAAGTGACAATAACATCACCGTTATAAAAAGATGTTTCCATTGACTCTCCGCTCACGACGGCAAACGAGAAGAAGAGGCTGTCAATCATGAAAAAAATCATCATAAAAATCGGAATAATATTTGCGACATCAAGCGAATCATAGGCAAACCGCAAGAATTTAGGTTCAAAAAGACTTCTTTTTTGAAAGTATCCGATAATCGCAAAAATATAAGAGAAAAGGAAAAAGAAGGCAAGAATTAAACCTAAAATGGTTCCAATAGGATTGCTTAGCGATAGTTCGCTTCCTTCGCTGGCGCTTTTTAAGAAAGATAAAGGATTATAAAAATCGAGCGACAGAAAAACAATCAGAAGAATAACTGAAATAGTTCCGATTAGAATTTGAATCATCGTTTTCTTTCTTAGTTTATCATCAGCCTTAGACATTTTTTAACCTGTAATCTTTCTCATTACTTCGTCTATTTCGTCTTCGGTAAAATAAACCTCCCGCGGTTTAGTTCCGAGGTTTGGCGAAACTATGCCGTATCTTTCCATTGATTCAGCTATCCCGTAAGCCCGGTTAAAACCGATGGAGAATTCCTGAGATATAGAGTTGATAGAACATTTCTGTTCTCTTGTGACGTATCTGGCAACTTCTTCAAAGAGCGGATCAATTTGCTCTTGTTCGTTTTTGTAAGATTTTTTATCTAATTCTTCCGGAATAAATTCGTATTCCGGCGCCGCTTCACCAGCAACATAATCGCATATCGAATTGATTTCTTCCGGGGTGATAAAGGCTCCCTGATATCTACCGATATTGCCGGAGAAATAGAACATCATATCGCCGTTTCCGAGTAGCTTTTCGGCACCGCCTGTATCTAGTATTACCTGAGAGTCGGTTTGTTGCGGAACTCTGAAGGCAAATCTGCCGGAGGTGTTAGCTTTAATGGAAGATGAAAGTTGTTTCGCAACCGGTTTTTGCATCGCGAGAATAATATGAATGCCGACCGCTCTGGATTTTTGAGCGAGTCTGATAATCAAATCTTCCGCTTCGCTACCGCCAGTCATTAAGAAATCGCCGGCTTCTTCAATGATAATTATAATTCTTGGCATATTTTTATAATAAGGGCTTTCTTTTCCTCGTTTTTCATAGTCGGTTATATTAATGGTTTTGGTTGCTTGAAGAATTGTGAGTCTTCTTTCCATTTCGTCTATCAGCCATCTTAAAGAAGCGATAGCATCCTTTGTCTCATCGACAATTGGGGCGATTAAATGAGGAATGCCGTTAAATTGTTGAAGATCGACTTTTTTAGGGTCAACAAAGAAAAACTTAACTTGATCAGGAGTGTTTTTATAAAGAATAGAAGCGATAAGCGAGGAAATAAATACACTTTTTCCGGAACCGCTTGATCCGGCAACTAGCGCATGAGGAAGAGAAGATATGGAAATATATTTAGGTTTTCCTTCAACATCTAGTCCGACCGGAACAAATAAAGGATCGCTGTTTTTAGTAAATTCGTCTGTTGAAATAAGTTCCTTTAAAGAAACGACTCTTCTTTTTCTGTTTGGTACTTCAATACCGACATAGGTTTTTCCCGGGATTGGATTCTCGATTCTGACCGATCTTGCGGATAAGGCTCTTTGAATATCGTTTTGAATATTTTCAATTTTGCTTCCCGATACACCCGATCCTAAAATAATGGAATACCTGGTAATGGCCGGACCTTGAGTAAAATCGTGAACTTCGCCGTCTATCTTGAAATCGGCTAAGGTTTTATTTAAGATTTTAATATTTTGGTCAATCCATTCCTTATCATCGCTTGTTTCAAAGAGCGGATCTTTAAGAAGAGAAAGAGGTGGGAGTTTGAAAGACGATTTTGTATCTTTAACGATTGACGGGGCAATCTTTTCTTCTTTGGTTTCTTCTTTTGAGATACCGAAAAGATCATTTAACATTGTATCGTCCACCGCTTTAGTTTCTTCCTCTTTATAGATGAAAAGAGAGGCACTCTTTTCTTCCTCTTTTGGCGGTTCTTCTTTAACTTTTTCTTCTTTTTCTTCGGTTAAGTCTTTAATCGGTTCCTTCTTTTTAATCGTGTAAACCTTCCTGAATTCCGGGTAGGGATCTTCTTCATTTTTACTCTTCAAAGGCTCGACTCTAAAAGCGTCGTAAGCTTCGACTTTAGTATCGGATTTTCTAGTTAAAATGACTTCGTCTTTTACGTCTTTGCCATAAATCGGCGAAGCAAAATGACTGAAATCATCTTCCTTGGAATCATTGTCTGTGATTTTCGGTATTTTAAAAGGAACGATATCCGGGGTTCTCATTTTTACAACGAGAAGTTGTTTTCTTTTACTTTTAGTCATTAATTATTTATCCTCCTCGTCGTTAAATATTTCCTCGATATCTTTTTCTACATCTATGTCAGGTTCTTTTTTAAATAAACTCTTGGAATAAACTTTGTTGGTTTCTTCTCCGACAATGGATAGTCCGGCTTTGCAGACTTTTTTGATAGCTAGATTTACGGTCCCTTTCATTACTATTTTTCTAAACCAATAAACTGGGCTGATGATATTTTTAACGGCTCGATAGGAATTATAAGCCTCATTTACTTCGCTATCATTGAAGGCTTTAACCGATTTAGTGGCCTTTCTTGATTTATCGATGATAGAAGTAATCGTCGAAATTCTCATGTTTTTAACGCTTCTTAAAACCGGACGGTCAAAAAGACCGCTGATTTGATCGGTAATATAATGAATTAGTTCCGTCGCTTCGGTGATAGTTAGTTCATATTCGGGATATTTAGAATCCGGGTAATAATAGGAAGAGACCTCATGAAGAAGTTCTTTGCCCATTTCGAGCGCCGTTTTAAGATAGTCAGCCTCGTTTTCTTCTACCTCAAAGGTAAAAGCATTTTGTTTACTTTTTATTAACTCCCTGATTTTTTCCTGAGATATGTTTTCCACCTTCGGTCCGTAGATTTTTTTGGTTTCTTTTTTGCCTTTAATGGCCAAAATTGAGATAACAGCAACTAAAATAACGGCCCCGGTGGCGATTCCAAGTAAGAAAGCTATTAGTACATTGGGAGAAATCGGGTTTGTGGAAAGAAAAATGTTAATCATATTATCACGCCCCTAAACTTTTCTTTATTTTATCATATAAAGAAAAGAATCACAATAAACGGGACTTGAAGATGCGAATAAAATGTTCTGTGTTATAATTAGTCAGGTGATGAAATGGATAAGTATTTAATTGCCGTAGATTTAGATGGAACTCTTCTTCCGAGTCTCTATTCTCTGTCGTCTTATTCGGTAAAAGTGTTCAACAAATTAAGGGAAGAAGGTCATAAAATCGTTATCACGACCGGAAGGCCTTATAGAAGCAGTTACTTTGTATATCAAGCTTTTAATCTTGATACTCCTCTTATAAACTATAACGGAGGGCTTATTTCTAATCCTTCCGATCCTTCTTTTGAAGTAAAATGCGGCCTTCTAAACAGACAAGATCTAATCAATATATATTTGACACAAAAAGATAATTTTTATCTTTTCTTTGCCGAATATTTTGACTCAATATATTCCAACAGAGACTACGATGAAATACATGAACTTATGCATTATAGCGAGATGGCAGAATTAAAAGTCGGAGAGATAGATCAAATATTAGATCATGATGCTCACGGATGCTTAATTTTATCGAAAGAAGGATACGGCGAAAAGATAAAGAAATATGTTCTCGAGAATTTCAAAGATATCGGAGCGAGAATTTGGAGCTGGGGTCCTTACAAGGAAATTGTCGAGTTGTATTCGCAAATAGTATCTAAAGGCACGGCTATCAAATACGTGAGAGAAGGAATGGGATTTGATAAAGCTCACCTTATGGCTTGCGGAGATTCTCACAACGACTTTGAATTCTTTGATGAAGCAGGTATAAAAGTAACGTTAAAGAACGGCGATATTGAGATCAGAAAAAAAGCGGATATCGTTTATCCCGTTGAATGCAAAGATGACGGACTTGCTAAATTTATGGTTGAATATTTTCATCTTGATATATGAAAAATGCCTAAATAGGGCAATTTAATAGAAGGGAGAAAAAAGTGATTATATCTTTAGAAGAGTTTTTAACACTTAATTTAAAAGACGAAGTCTTTATTATTGAAACAGATACCGTTTATGGTCTCGGTTGTCTTATGAATTCTATAGAAGGGGCTAAAAGAATTTTAAAAATCAAGAATCGCCCCGAAGAAAAACATTTTTCGATTCTTGTTTCTAATCTATTCCAAGTTGAATCTTTAACAAAAAACTTCAAAGACTCGATTGAGTATGCCAATTCCTATTGGCCAGGAGCTGTAACTTTTATTTTTGAAAAAAGCGACAAGGTTCCTTCCTTTATTTCTGCAGATGATACGATAGGACTCAGAATGCCGGATAACCACAGAACTCTTGAAGTTATTGAAAAATTCGGACCGCTCATTATGACGAGCGTGAATAAAAGCGGGGAAAACGCCATCACATCTTTTGCTGATTGTCTCAAATTCGAAAAAGATGTTGACTATATTGTAAAAGGCGGAGACCTAAAAAGTATCCCATCGACAGTATTTGACATTAAACACCATAAAACATTAAGACAGGGAAGCGTGAAAATAAATTTTTGAATTTATTTTTACGTTTTTTTGTACTATAATTACCATTTAGTAGGAGGTTTTAAATGAAGATATCTATCGGTTCCGATCACGGAGGATTTGCCTTAAAAGAGGCGCTTATAAATCATTTGAAGGACGAAAACGAAATTATCGATGAAGGCTGCTTTAATACTGATTCAGTCGACTACCCTCTTTATGCCGAAGTTGTTTCTAAAGATGTGGTTTTAAACAAGGCTGATTTAGGGATTTTAATTTGTACGAACGGAATTGGCATGTCGATAGCCGCCAACAAGTTTAAAGGCATAAGAGCCGCTCTTGTATTAAACGAAGATATGGCATCTCATGCGAGACTTCATAATGACGCCAACATCCTTTGTCTTGGAGCGCAAAACCAAACTATTAAAGACGCAATAAAAATCTCCGACATATTTATTAAAACCGAATTCTCGAATGTTGAAAGACATAAAAGAAGGGTTGAAGAAATAGAAAGTTTTGAAGGAGGAAAATAAATGCTTCACGTGCTTAACCATCCTCTTCTGGAATCAAAGATGGCGATTCTAAGGGACAAAAACACATCAACTAAAGATTTTAAAGAAATTGTGGACGAGATTGCGATGCTCGTTACCTACGAAATCACAAGAAGTCTCGAAACAAAGAAAATCTATGTGGATACCCCTTTTGAAACCACTGAGTGCAAAACTTTGGCGACAGAAGTCTTAATTGTTCCGATTTTAAGAGCCGGCCTCGGCATGGTCGACGGAATAAGAAGAATTATTCCTAACGCTAAAGTCGGTCATATCGGTCTTTACCGTAACGAAAAAACCTTGGAACCTGTTCAGTATTATTTTAAGCTTCCGCCGGTAAACGAAAATACTACGGTTCTCCTTGTAGACCCGATGCTGGCAACCGGAAACAGTGCTAATAAAGGCATTGAACTGATTAAAAGCAAGGGAGTAAAGAAAATCATTTATGTCGGACTCGTCGGCTGTCCTCAAGGAGTAAAAGCTCTTCAGGACAAAAACCCGGATGTTGAGGTTTATTTAGTGGATCTCGACAGAGAGTTAAACGAAATAGGATATATTCTTCCCGGACTCGGAGACTGCGGAGACAGGCTTTTCGGTACTAAGTAAAACAATTCAAATGATTTAAAAAGGAAGACAAAACTGTTAAGAAATGGGTAAGAATTGTATTTTATTGCTCAATTTCTAGAAAAAATGGTAATATTTATAACCGGTGTCGTTTTATCACACTCCGGCTTTATCTACCACTTTACTTGAATTTGTTTTCCTTTTGGTATTTATTATAGGAGTCGGTTATACCGAAAATAAGAATCTGATAAGACGCATTAAGCGTTAAAGGAGCGCTAGAGTTGAACGAAAACCAAGAATTAACCATATTTGAAAAAGCGTTAATCGGTATAATTCCGTTTACTTTAGTCTTGGCACTAATCCTATTTTTTGTAACTGGAAACGATAATTCCGAGGGTAAATCTCTTACCGTCGGAGCCGCCGTGTCCTTAATTCTTAATTTTTGGAATTATAAAACCACGGCCATAATTAGTGAAAGAGATTATAGAAAACTGAGAGGTTTTTCCATTTTCAGTTTCATTCTTAGATATTCGATAATCATCGCGGTAATCGTTTTGTCTTGTGTTTATAGCGATTTCAATGCCGTTTATATCGTTTTTGGTTTCTTCGAATATCCGCTTTTCATTATTATCCTGTCTATTTTATCAGGGAAAGGAGGCTCGCAGAATGCTTAATTTTTCATTCGACTGGAGTTTACCATCCGGTGCTATAACCAGCATTGTCGTGGTTTTGTTTTTGTCGATATTCTTTATTGCTGTCGGCGCTTCCTTTAGTAAATTAGACCCCGAAAAAGATGATGTCCCGACCAAAGGCGCTAAATTTTTAGCGGTCTTACTTGTTGATAGCATCAATAAATTCGTGGTTAATAACCTCGGAGAGGATAAGTTAAAAACGTATTCGCCTTACTTAATCGGAATTGCGTCTTTCCTTACTCTTTCCAATCTTGCGTCTCTTTTCGGCCTCAACCCGTCGGTTACCAATATGGCGATTGCCCTATCTATGTCAGTTTTGGCCTTTACCATGTTCCAATATACTTCTTTCCGCTATCAAAAACTAAAAGGAAAAATAAAAGACCTCATGGGGCCGGTTAAGGCTATATCACCGATTATTATTCCTATTAATATCATCGGCGATATAGAAACCCCGTTTGCCATGGGCCTTCGTTTATTTGGGAACTTGTTCAGCAGCGTGCTATTCTCGGCCGTAATCTTTGGAGCGACTGAAGGACTTGGTACAGTAGTCGGCGCTACGATATCAACTATCATCACTGCCGGAATTCTTCACCCAATTTTCGATATTGCCTTCGGGCTGATTCAAATGTATGTGTATTTTATGCTGACGACTATGTTCATCAAGCGAAATGCTAGTATAGATTAATTTCATAGGAGGAATAGAAATGCTAGTTAACCTATTATCAAATGTAGTAAACATTCTTGCTGGAGATTATAATGATTCTTTTTCAGCAGCCTTTGCTTATCTTGGCGCTGGTATTGCGGTTTTAACCGGTATCGGCCAAGGTTTGGGTCAAGGTTATGCAGCCGGTAAAGCCGTTGAAGCTATTGCGAGACAACCAGAAGCATCCGGAAAAATTATGTCTACCATGCTTATTGGACAAGCAGTGGCGGAAACCACTGGCCTTTACGCCCTTCTTGTCGCTGTACTTTTGATTTTTGCAAGATAGTTTTTATTTAAAAAGGAGGCCTATATGATGTTTTTCCTAAGTATAGGTGAAGAGGTATCCCAGGTCATAAAGGATGCCCTCAATATCAATCTGACCGCTTTTCTTATCAATATTATCGGCACGATCATTCTTATTTTGGTTGTGAGGTTTTTCTTTTGGAATAAAGTCACCGCCTTTTTGGACAAAAAAAGAGAAAAGGTCGCCGGTGAATTCAAAGGCGCGGAAAAAGCCAAAGCTGATGCGGATAAACTTAAAATCGAAGCTCAGTCAAACTTAGACGCATCTAAGAAACAAGCCGGAGACATTTTGTCTATCGCCAGAAATCAAGCCACTAACGAATCGGAAAAGATTCTTTTAAATGCTAAAAACAAAGCAGCGGAAATTGTAAAAGAAGGACAAAAAGAAGCCAAAAGAGAAAAAGATACCGCTCTTAAAGAAGCTAAAAGCGAAATGGTCGAAGTGGCATCTAAACTTGCGTCCAAGATGATTAAAGAAAATATTGATCAAGAGAAATATAACGACAAGGTTCTAGACGAGATAGGTGAATCTGATGAGTAGAGAGTCTAAAGAATACGCTAAAGCCCTCTTTGAACTCTCGCCATCCAAAAAAGAGAAAGAAGAACGCTTGGAAGATTTAAAAAAGACCGCTCTCATCATGAAAGGGAATATTGAAAAATTCTTTACTCACCCGGAAATATCCAAAGAAAAGAAAAAGGAAATCATTAAAAATGACTTTCCGGACGGAATCTTTAAGAATTTTCTTTTCGTTCTTTCGGATAATGGAAGAATGGATCAAATAGAAGATATAAAAACGGATTTTGAAAACCTTCTTCTTGAGACAAACAAAGCGGTAAAAGCGAAAGTTTTTTCCAAGGAACCGCTCAGTAAGGATTATTTGTCATCTCTTAAAGCCAAACTTGAAAAGAAATTGTCTAAAGATGTCGATCTGACTAACGAAATTGATGATGCGATTTTAGGCGGCATCAGAGTCGAATATGATTCTAAAGTACTGGATGCCACTATCAATAGTCAGTTCAGCGACTTAGTCGCAAAATTAAAGGAGTGATGATATGGAAAAAATAAATTCCATGGAAATCAGTTCCCTGATTAAGGCTCAAATCGAGGCTTATTCTAAGGAACTGGAAACAGACGAAATAGGGCGCGTCATCTCGGTGGGCGACGGAATCGCTCTTATACATGGACTAGATAACGCCATGAGCGGAGAATTACTCTCCTTCCCAGGCGGAGTTTTTGGGATGGCACTGAACCTAGAAAAGAATTCGGTAGGAGCCATTCTTTTAAATGATACAAAGTCGATTAAAGAAGGCGACACCGTTAAAACCACTAAAAAGATTCTGGAAGTTCCGGTTGGAGAAGAATTAATCGGAAGAGTTATAAACCCGCTTGGTGCTCCTCTTGATTCAATGGGACCGATTAAAGCGAAAAAAACGAGACCGATAGAAAACAAAGCTACAGGCGTTACCGATAGAGAAGGGGTTAATACTCCGCTTCAAACCGGTATTAAAATCGTCGATGCTTTAGTACCGATTGGAAGAGGACAAAGAGAATTAATTATCGGTGACCGTCAGACGGGAAAAACTTCCTTAGTAGTAGATACAATTCTGAACCAAAAAGGGAAAAACGTGATTTGTATATATGTGGCTATCGGTCAGAAAGAATCGACTGTTGCCTCAGTTATTGATACCTTTAAAAAATATGGAGCGATGGATTACACTATTGTGGTTGCGGCGAACGCCTCGGATCCGACTCCGCTTCAATATATCGCTCCTTATTCGGGAGCGGCGATAGGAGAAGAGTTCATGTTTAACTCGAAAGACGTCTTAGTTATTTACGACGATCTTTCCAAACATGCCGTATCCTATCGTGAACTTTCTCTTCTTTTAAGGCGTCCTCCGGGAAGAGAAGCTTACCCGGGAGATATTTTCTATCTTCATTCAAGACTGCTGGAAAGAGCGGCTAAATTAAATAAAGCTCTAGGCGGCGGTTCAATGACCGCTCTCCCGATAATAGAAACTCAAGCCGGTGACTTCAGCGCCTATATTCCGACTAATGTCATCTCCATTACCGACGGACAGATCTATCTTCAATCCAATCTGTTCCATAGCGGTATCAGACCGGCAGTGGCGCCAGGTCCTTCCGTTTCTCGTGTCGGCGGTGCCGCCCAGATCGAAGCAATTAAAAAGATTTGCGGAACTCTCCGTATAGACCTCGCCTCTTACCAGGAGCTAGAAGCTTTCACTCAGTTCGGTTCGGACTTAGACGAAGCCACCACTAAAAAACTCGAAAGAGGAAGAAAATCTATTGAACTTTTGATTCAACCGGTTCATGAACCGATGGAAGTTGAAAAACAAGTTTTATCGATTTACGCTTTAACTAAGGGTTATTTAGACGACATTAAAGTAGAAGATGTTTTAAGATTTGAAAAAGGACTTCACGCTTATTTTGAATCCGATAAACTCGGAAAAGAAATTTTAGCGGGAATTATAAAAACGAAGAAAGTTCCGGATAAGGAACAAATGGATACGGTAATTACCGCTTTTAAGAAATCATTCGTATAAGAGGCATTAAAATTGGCTGAACAAAGAAAAATCAGGGAACGTATCGACGCTACGGAAAAAACTTATCAAATTACTAACGCGATGAATATGGTTTCCACATCCAAACTTAGGAGAAGCCAAAAGACTCTATTGTCTTTTAGGCCAATCTCCGACGAAATATTGGGTCTAACAAGAGACCTTGTTTCAGCCAACCCGGATCTGCATCATAAAGCTTTAGAAGATAGTTCGGCTAAACCGTGTTATATCCTGATAGCATCAGACAGAGGTTTAATCGGGTCTTATAACGTTTCCCTTTTCAAATATTTCTTGGATTACGTTAACAAACATCATCAATCCAAAGACGAGTTTAAAGTAGCAACTATTGGTTATAAGGCTTTTTCTTTCGCTAAGAAACAGGGCTATGAAATGATAAACGAAGACTCAGCCAATATTAGGGACGATATTCTTTTTATTGACTTTGAAGATGTTTCATCGAGCGTACTTGAAGGGTATATGGAAGGCACTATCGGTAAAACCATTATCTTTTACAATAGTTTTGTGAATACTCTTTCCTCAAAGATTAACGAATATCAACTTCTCCCGATTAAATTTATGGAAGCAGAGGAAAAGAAAACGGAATTCTTATTTGAACCGAACAAGAAAGAAATATTAAATACTATGGTTAACCTTTATGTTAACTATACTTTGTATAGAATTATTCTAGAAGCCAAGACTTCAGAGCATGCTTCTAGAATGACAGCAATGAAAAACGCATCGGACAACGCTCAAGAAATCGAAAAAAGACTGACTCTACTTTATAACCGCGCCCGTCAGAATTCGATTACAACCGAACTGATTGATATAATCAACGGCTCGAATGCGGTAAACTAGGAGGCATATTATGAACAAAGGTAAAATCGTTCAGGTTTTATCATCGGTAGTGGATTGCGAATTTAAAGACAGTCTCCCGAAAATAAACAACGCGCTAAAAATAAAAATAGCGGCCAAAGACAACGATAATATTCCGATTGATCTCACGCTTGAGGTTTCTCTTCATATCGGAGGCGGAATTGTGAGATGCATTTCCATGGGTTCAACCGACGGACTTAAAAGAGGGATGGAAGTTATAGATACTGCCTCTCCGATTACCGTACCGGTCGGCAAAGCCACTCTTGGAAGAGTATTTAACGTTCTTGGCGAGGCTATCGATCAAAAAGAAGCCATCAAGAGCGATATTGAAAGAATGCCGATTCACAGAGAAGCCCCTACTTTAGGAGAAATAAACGCCAAAGTTGAAATCTTTGAAACCGGAATTAAAGTCATTGATCTTTTAGCTCCTTATATTAAGGGCGGTAAAATTGGTTTATTCGGCGGTGCCGGGGTTGGCAAAACCGTTTTAATTCAAGAACTTATTCATAACGTCGCGACCAGTCACGGCGGTATTTCGGTTTTTGCAGGAGTCGGTGAAAGAACCCGTGAAGGTAATGATTTATATACCGAAATGACGGAATCGGGAGTTATTAATAAAACCGCGATGGTTTTCGGACAAATGAATGAAGCCCCGGGTGCCAGAATGAGAGTCGGACTTTCCGCTTTAACGATGGCTGAACATTTTAGAGATAAGGAACATCAAGACGTTCTATTATTTATTGATAATATTTTCCGTTTCACGCAGGCCGGTTCAGAAGTTTCTGCGCTTCTTGGAAGAATGCCTTCGGCTGTTGGCTATCAACCAACCCTGGCTTCTGATATGGGTGCTCTCCAAGAGAGAATAGCTTCCACCAAAGAAGGATCAATCACTTCGATTCAGGCGGTTTATGTCCCGGCTGACGACTATACCGATCCGGCTCCGGCTACCGCTTTTACTCACCTTGACGCGACGACTAACTTATCAAGAAAGATTTCGGAAGAAGGAATCTATCCGGCAGTTGATCCGCTAGATTCAACCAGCCGCGCTTTAGATAAAGAAATTGTCGGCGAAGAGCACTATAATGTCGCAAAGAGTGTACAACAGATTCTTCAAAGATATAACGAGCTATTAGATATCATCGCTATTCTCGGAATGGACGAATTAAGCGAGGAAGATAAAAAGATTGTGAAAAGAGCGAGAAGAATCAAAAACTTCCTTTCTCAGTCTTTCTTTGTGGCTGAAAAATTTACCGGTAATCCGGGTGCTTATATCAAAGTTGAAGACACCATTAGAAGTTTTAAAGAAGTTTTAAGCGGTAAATACGACGATTATCCGGAAGAAGCGTTCCGTTATGTCGGAACTATCGAGGACGTCGAGAAAAAGGCTTTAGCCTTAGGATATAATAAATAATGAAAATTTCCTTCTATACACCCGAAGGTCTTAAGTATTCGGGAGACGCCATCTATATTGAGGTAGCGGATAAAAAATCCGGTTCTTTTTCGATGATGGAAAACCACGTTCCGGTTATTTCGGTGATTAGTGAAGGATATATAAGAATCGAAAAAACGGAAAAAGAAGAATTATATTTCGCTTTAGCCGGGGCTTTACTCGAACAAGAAAAAAATAATGTCAAAGTGGTGGCCGAGATTTTATCGGAAGGCAAAACCAAAGAAGAGGCTTTATCTTCTCTTGAATCGATAACCACCGCCAGAAAAGAAGAAAACAAAAAGAGAAACGTGGAACTAGCGATGGCCGAAAACGAACTTAAGAAGCAAATTAAGAAAAGCGGGGCCGGTCGCGTATAAAATTCTCTTGTATAATCTAGTTATATTATGATAAAATAAACAAGGCCGTAAAAAATACACACACTGCGGAGCGGAAGGCAAGAGCCTAAAAGGCGCCTGGATGTAATGATGCAGTGGAGGCAAAAATCAGAAAATAATGGAGGAATCACAAAATGTCAGTAATTTCAATGAAAAGTCTTTTGGAAGCCGGAGTTCAATTCGGTCATCAGACAAAAAGATGGAACCCAAAGATGGCTCCATATATCTTTACGGAAAGAGCGGGAACACACATTATCGACCTGCAGAAAACATCCGATTGCATCGACGCAGCCTATCTTGCGTTTAAAGAAATCGGTGCTGACGGCGGTAAAGTTCTTTTCATCGGTACTAAAAAACAGGTTCAAGATGTCATTAAAGAAGAAGCTGTTAGATGCGGTCACTACTATGTGAACGTTAGATGGTTAGGCGGCACCTTAACCAACTTCAAAACCATCAGAAAATCTGTGAAGAAACTTCAGGATTTCCAAAAAATGGAAGAGGATGGAACTTTTGAAGCCTTAACAAAAAAAGAAGTCATCGAAATCAAGAAAAAGATGGCTCGTCTTACTAAGTTCTTAAGCGGAATCATCGAAATGAAAGATCTGCCTCAGGCTGTCTTCATTGTCGATCCTAAAGAAGAAAGAACCGCTATTCTAGAAGCCAAGAGACTTCATATTCCGGTGTTCGGTATTGTTGATACAAACTGTGATCCGGATGATGTAGATTATGTTATCCCGGCTAACGATGACGCTATTAGATCGCTCAAATTAATCATCTCTAAGATGGCTGACGCTTTAATTGAAGGCGCTGGCGGCGAAGTGTTAAGCGATAGCGGCGAAGTAAGTAGTGAAGAAGTTGAAGAAGTGGTTGTCGAAATGGTTAACGCTCCTCAAGAAGAAAAACCAGCTCCGAAAAAAGTTAAGAAGGAAGTTGAAGTAAAAGTAGTTGAGGAAGTCGCTCCTGTTCAAGAACCGGAAGTAAAAGTAGTTGAGGAAGTTAAAGAAGATGTTAAAGAAGAAGTTAAGGAAGACGCTGATGATTATTCTTCATTAAGTGTTACTGATCTTAAAAAGATTGCCAAAGACAAAGGTCTTTCCGGATATTCTTCTATGAAGAAAGCCGAACTTATTGAAGCGCTTAAAACTATCTAAGGGAGGAAAATAATGGATATAGATGTTAATTTATTAAAAGAATTAAGAGAACGTACCGGCGCCGGTATTATGGATTGCAAAAAAGCTCTCGACCAATCGGGATCCGATATTGAAAAAGCGGCAGAATGGTTAAGAGAAAAAGGCATGGCTAAAGCCGTTAAGAAAGCATCAAGAATTTCGGCAGAAGGCGTCTTTAATGTGGTTGTTACAGAAAATAAAGCGTATGTTTACGAGATAAACTGCGAAACCGATTTTGTTTCATCAAATGCTAAATTCAAAGAATTTGTCGCTAAAGTCGGCGAAGTAATTGCCGCCTCTGATGTGGCTGATACCGAAAGTGCGCTTCTTTCGAAAAATAGTGACGGCGAAACCGTTAAAGAAATGCTTCTTTCCTTTATTGCCGTTATCGGCGAAAACATTATTTTAAGAAATGTTTACAAAGTTGAAAAGAAACCGGAAGAAGTATTTGGAATTTATAAGCATAATGGCGGCAAAATTGCCGTTGTGGATGTAATTGAAGGCGGAAATGAGACTGTAGCCAAGAATCTTGCTATGCATATCTGTGCGCAAAATCCGCAATATTTAGATAGATCGGCAGTTGATGCCGAGTATCTAGCGAAAGAAACAGAAATACTGAAAAAAGAAGCTTTAGAAAGTAACCCGGGAAAACCGGAAAACATTATTGAAAGAATGGTTGAAGGCCGTTTAAACAAAGAACTTAAAGAAGTTTGCCTGATGGACCAGCCTCTCGTTATGGATCCAAATGTTACCGTTAGTCAGTATTTAAAAGACAATAAAGCTAAAGTAGTATGTTATTCCCGTTCGCTTGCCGGCGAGGGAGTCGAAAAGAAAGCTTGCAACTTCGTGGAAGAGGTTCAAGCACAGCTTAAATAAAAGGACACTTTTTGTGTTCTTTTTTATATCAGGAGGTAGAAAATGGAAAAGGTAATTCTAAAGCTCAGCGGCGAAGCGATGAGCGGTAATAGAAAAGCCGGGATTGATCCGGAAGAAATTAAAAAAATCGCGTTAGAAATCAAAGCGGCAAGAGACGAAGCGGGTAAAGGAATCGGCATCGTTATGGGCGGCGGTAATTTCATGCGAGGAAGAGATGCCGAAGTTCTCGGAATGGACAGAATAGAAGCGGATTATATGGGCATGATCGGCACTTTGTGCAATGCGCTTGCTTTAAAATCCATGCTTGAAAGCGTAGACTGCCCGGTTAAACTTCTTACATGTCTTGAACTTCCGCAAGTCCTTGAGTTATATAATAAAGAAGATGCTAATCAATATTTAGAAGAAAAGAATGTTGTGATTTTTGCCGGCGGTACCGGCCGTCCTTTCTTCTCCACCGATACGGCGGCAGTTTTAAGAGCGATAGATATAAATGCTAAAACCATCCTGATGGGTAAAAACGGAGTTGACGGAGTTTATGATTCCGATCCAAAAATTAATAAAGATGCCAAAAAATATGATATACTAACTCATAGAGACGTTCTTACCAAACAATTAAAGATTATGGATGAAACGGCGGCGGCGCTTTCCGAAGAAAACGATATTGATATCCTTGTTTTCGATATCAACTCGGAAGGAAATATAAAAAAGGCCGTATCCGGAGTAGTTAAAGGGACTCTCATTAAAAAGGAGATGTAGGTAAAAATATGGATTCTGATACATTATTGCTTGAATGCGAAGAAAAAATGGAAGGCATTTTTGAGAACTTCAAAAAGAATCTTTCTCAGGCCAGAACCGGCAGGGCCAATCCTAAAATGTTTGAACATGTTAGAATTTCTTATTATGGAGTGGATACTCCTATCAATCAGGTTTCCTCAATTTCAGTGCCGGAAGGAAACCAGATTTATATTAAGCCTTACGATAAATCGACTCTTTCTTTAATTGAAAAAGCCATCTTTGCCTCTAATATGGGGGTTACTCCGCAAAATGACGGCACGGGAATTAGAATAGTCTTACCGCCAATGACCGAAGAAAACCGTCTTCAAGTAGTTAAAGAAATAAAAAAGCTGGCTGAAGAAGCTAAAATAGTCATTAGAAACATCAGACAAGACACGAACGGACAATTAAAGAAAAACGAGAAAGACAAGGAAATATCCGAAGACATTCTCGACAGTTACTTAAAAGACGTGCAAGACTTAACCGATAAATTTAACGAGAACATCGATAAAGCCTTAGCCGATAAAGAAAAAGAAGTAATGACCATTTAACAAAAGTCGCCGGAAACGGCGATTTTTTGTCTATTTATAAGAAGGTTTAATATGGAAAACATGAAGATTCCGGCTCATCTAGCCATTATTTTAGACGGTAACGGCAGGTGGGCAAAAAAAAGAAATAGAGAAAGATCTTATGGACATAAGGTCGGTTTTGAAAATATCTATAAAATAGCGCTTCTATCAAGAGACGCGGGAGTAAAGGTTTTAAGCGTATATTGTTTTTCCACCGAGAACTGGTCAAGACCGAAAGGGGAAGTCGATTATTTAATGTCTCTTCCTTTGGTTTTTAAAAAAGACATCAATTCTTACGTAAAAGAAGACATTAAAGTAATTCATTCGGGAAGACTGGATAGAATTCCTAAAACAACGAAAGACATATTTGAAGAATCGGAAGAAAAAACCAAGGATTGTAAAGGTCTTATACTTAATATATGTTTTGATTACGGAAGTTTAGACGAACTTAAAAGAGGAATTGAAAAGATTATCGAGAATAAGGTAGAAGATATTAAAGACGATACTATTTTTTCTTATCTTGATACTAAAAACCTTCCGCCAGTTGACCTATTAATTAGATGCGGCGGCGAACGAAGATTATCTAATTTCCTCCTTCTTCAATCCGCCTATGCCGAATTATATTTTATTGATGTCTTGTGGCCCGATTTTTCTAAAGAAGATTTACACGAAGCTTTTATTGAGTACAATAAGAGAGACAGAAGATATGGAGGAATAAAAGAATGAAAGACTTAAAAATAAGAATTATTACCGCTATCGGTCTCTTGCTGGTTTTAGTTCCGGCTGTTTTTTTCGGCGGAATCGCTTTAGAAATCATTTTAGGCCTTTTAACGATTGGGGCCGCTTATGAACTGGAAAAGATGTATAAAGGAGATCAAAAATGGAATTTCTACGCCATTTTTGATATCGTTTTTTCGCTTATAACTTATCTCTCTTTCCTTTTCATATTAAAGTATGACGCTTATTCGTATATCGTTATTTATCTCTCTTTCTTCTTCTTAATTGAAGGATTCTTAATGATTTTTACTAAAGATTCCAATATCAATACTTTATCTCACAGTCTTTTAACTATTTTTTATTCTTCCATCGGTTTCGTTTCAATGGCGATTTTAAGAAATACGGAAATAGTTTCTTTATACCGGGATGGATTATTTCTCATTTGTTTTCTCTTTCTTGTTTGCTTCTCTACTGATAATTTTGCGTATGTCTTCGGTTCAAAATACGGAAAACATCCGCTTTGTCCTCTAATTTCGCCTCATAAAACCATTGAAGGTTCGGTGGCCGGAACAATCTTTTCTTTAGTTCTTCCTCCGGTCTTTGCGGCTCTTTCCGGGGTATCTTCTTATCTTTTCCCGTTTTTTACAACTGGTTGGGCTATCGCCGCAACCATTCTTCTAAGTTTAGTTTTATCGGTAATTGATGAAGTCGGCGATTTATTTGCCTCAAAACTAAAAAGAAACTACGGCATTAAGGATTATTCGCATATCTTCCCGGGCCACGGTGGCATTTTAGACAGATTTGATTCTTATATATTTGTGGCGGTCGCGCTGCTTATTTTGGTCCAATTAGTACATTAAAATGGAAAAAATCGTTATTCTTGGTTCCACCGGTTCTATCGGCCGACAATCACTTGATATAATTAAAGAAAAGGGCGGATTTGAAATCCTCGCTCTTGCATGCAGAAAGCCTAAAGAAGTTTTAAAAAATCAGATTTCTTTTTTTAAGCCTTCCTATGTTTCTTTAGAAGAAAAGTCTGAGGAACTGGAAAAGCTATTCCCGGAAGTCTGTTTTTTTTACGGAGAAGAAGGTATAAAAACTCTATCGTCGCTTAAAGAAGCAGACACTGTGTTAAACGCGCTTGTCGGCTCTTCCGGTTTAGTTCCAACTTTAAATGCCATAAAGAATCACAAGAAGGTGCTTCTCGCGAATAAAGAAACACTGGTAATAGGCGGCGAGATAGTAAAAGAGTATTTAAAAGAATATAATGGAACCTTGTATCCGATTGATTCTGAACACTCAGCCCTTTGGGAAATGATTGACGAGTATGGAAAAGAAAATATCGAAAAGATGACTATTACCGCATCCGGCGGCGCCTTAAGAGACTATGAGAAGAAGAATTTAGAAAACGTAAAAGTAAAAGAAGTGCTTTCTCATCCCAACTGGAGTATGGGAGAGAAAATTACGGTGGATTCAGCGACAATGGTGAATAAAGGTTTTGAGATTATTGAAGCCCATTATTTATTTGATATGTCTTACACTAAACTCTCAGCCGTTATTCAAAGAGACAGTTTATGCCACGCTTTTGTTACACTTAAAGATAAAAGCGTTAAATATAATATTTCATCGCCTTCCATGAAGGGGCCAATCACAAGAGCGCTTTACTATCCAAAAATCCAATACGAGAAAGAAAAGATGGATAAAAAAGATCTTGTGTTTGAAGAAATAGAAGAAGAAAAATACCCTTCTTTTAATTTCATAATTGAAACCGCCAAGAAAAATCCGCTTTTATTAACCGTCCTTAATGCGGCTAATGAAATGGCGGTCTCGCTTTTTCTTGATGAGAAAATAAAATACACTGATATCTTTAAAATCAATTATGAGATGGTTATGAGGTTTTCTTCTCCTGATGTCATCTCGCTTGAAAATATCATTAAATATGATAAGATAGTGAAAGACTACGTTAAGAAATACTACTCTTAGGAGGAACAGTAATGGTTGTCCTATATATCCTTTTATTTATCCTTATTTTAGGACTTGTGGTTTGTTTTCATGAATTCGGCCATTTCTTTTTCGCCAGAAAAGCCGGTATTTTAGTTAACGAATTTGCCTTCGGCATGGGACCTAAATTATGGTCTAAGAAAAAAGGCGAAACCTATTATTCAATTAGAGCCTTCCCAATCGGCGGGTTTTGTGCGATGGCCGGAGAAGAGGCGTCAAATCCGCCTATTAAAGAAAATGACGAAGTTAAACTTGTCTTCAATCCTGAAGGTAAGGTTACAAAAATAATTTTAAAAACCGATGATCCGCGATTTAAAGATTTACCGGTAACAAAAGTTGAAAAGGCGGATTTATTCGGCAAAGACATGGCTCCTCTTTATATTAACGAGTTTGAAGTATTAAGGGACGCCACTCTGGTGATATCTAAAAAGGATGAAATGCAAATAGCTCCGGAAGAAAGAAACTTTTCTTCTAAAACAGTTTGGCAAAGACTGCTTGTATCTTTCGGCGGGCCTTTAAATAATATTATTCTCGCTTTAGTTGTCTTTATGGTGATGTCGTTTATCGTTGGCGTCGCTAAATCCGACAGTTCTGTAGTCGGGGCCGTTACGGAAGATTCTCCGTCTTACTCGCTTCTTGAAGAGGGAGACGAGATAACTAATATCGGGGATTACTCTATTTCTACTTTTGAAGATATTTCTTTGGCTATCTACGGAACTGAAGATAGGACTCTCCCAATTACTTTTTTAAGGGACGGTGAAAGTTTTACCGTTAATATAGAGGCTTATTATGCCTTCAACAGCCTAGGTATTTCTAGTGAAGACGGCAGTGGTGAAGTTGTATCCATCATCTGCGAAACAGATGCGGCCTTGGGCGGTACTAATAAAACTAAAGCCTATCAAGACGGCGGGCTTAGAAATGGTGATATAATTACCGGCATTATTTATAACGGGGTCACCTACGAAATTAATTCTTGGGATGAACTGTATCGTCTTGTAACGGATACAATCGACGGCGGTAACGTAACTATTCTATATGAAAGAGATAGCGAAAGTTTAACTTCCAATCCTTATGAAGTTTATTCTAATGAATTATTATCTTCACAGGGATATTCATCAGCTTATAAACAAATCGGCATTTCGGCCGAAAGAACAATCAAATTCTTTCCTTGTCTTTTAAACGGTCTTAAATATTTCTGGTCTTCGGCCACTATCATCTTCTCGACTTTAGGACTTCTCCTTACTTCCAAGGAAGTCGGAGTCTCGGATTTGGGCGGTTTTATAACCATTCTCAATCAAACGGCAACTTATGCCTCAGGCGGATTTACCAGTCTTCTTTACTTTATCGGGCTTTTATCGGTTAACCTGGCTATTATTAACCTGCTGCCGATTCCGGCTTTAGACGGCGGAAGAATTCTCTTTATCCTAGTTGAAGGCGTAACGCATAAGAAGGTTAATCCGAAAGTGGAAACAATAATTGAAAATATTGTCTTTTGGCTTTTGATGGCTTTTATCGGTTATGTCCTAATTCAGGACGTTTTCAGGCTCATAATTCAGCTGCAATAATTACTCATATTATTTATAATATGGCGGTCAAAAATCTCAGGTAAATTATTGTTGACATCTATATTATTTAATGGTAAGATATAAAAGCGCGTGGAAAAATGCGCATTTAGATTGGTCTTTGAAAACTAAACATGAAGCGTAATTAAACAACATAATTTTTTTTATTTTCTTAAAGTCAATTTTGAATTTTTAATAAAAGATTAGAAATAACATTTCTATAAATTTTATGGAGAGTTCGATCCTGGCTCAGGATAAACGCTGGCACCATGCCTAATACATGCATGTCGAACGAGAGCTTCGGCTCGAGTGGCAAATGGGTGAGTAACACGTAAGGAACCTACCCCGGCGACGAGGATAACGGTTGGAAACGACTGCTAATACTGGATAGTATGTCGGAACGCATGTTCTGACATTTAAAGCACCTTTCGGGGTGCACGCCTGGATGGCCTTGCGGCGCATTAGATAGTTGGTGAGGTAACGGCCCACCAAGTCAGTGATGCGTAGCTGTACTGAGAGGTAAAACAGCCACACTGGGACTGAGACACGGCCCAGACTCCTGCGGGAGGCAGCAGTAGGGAATTTTCGGCAATGGGCGAAAGCCTGACCGAGCAATGGTGCGTGAACGATGAAGGTCTTTGGATTGTAAAGTTCTTTTATAAAGGACGAATTACCGGAGGAGGAAATGCCTCCGGCTTGACGGTACTTTTTGAATAAGCTCCGGCCAACTATGTGCCAGCAGCCGCGGTAATACATAGGGAGCGAGCGTTATCCGGATTTATTGGGCGTAAAGAGTGCGTAGGCGGTTAATTAAGTCAGGTGTGAAATGCTGGAGCTCAACTCCAGTTTGCATTTGAAACTGATTTACTAGAGTACGGTAGAGGTAAGTGGAATTCCATGTGTAGCGGTAAAATGCGTAGATATATGGAGGAACACCAGTGGCGAAGGCGGCTTACTAGGCCGGCACTGACGCTGATGCACGAAAGCGTGGGTAGCAAACAGGATTAGATACCCTGGTAGTCCATGCAGTAAACGATGAGAACTAAGTGTCGGGGTTACTCGGTGCTGAAGTTAACACATTAAGTTCTCCGCCTGGGGAGTACGGCCGCAAGGTTAAAACTCAAAGGAATTGACGGGAACCCGCACAAGCGGTGGAGCATGTTGCTTAATTCGACGCTACGCGAAGAACCTTACCAGGCCTTGACATGCCTCTGACCGGTATAGAGATATACCTTTCCTTCGGGACAGAGGACACAGGTGGTGCATGGTTGTCGTCAGCTCGTGTCGTGAGATGTTGGGTTAAGTCCCGCAACGAGCGCAACCCTTATTGTTAGTTACTAACTGAAGAAGAGAACTCTAACGAGACTGCCAGCGATAAGCTGGAGGAAGGTGGGGATGACGTCAAATCATCATGCCCTTTATGGCCTGGGCTGCAAACGTGCTACAATGGCCGGTACAAAGAGCTGCTACGGGGCGACCCCAAGCTAATCTCATAAAGCCGGTCTCAGTTCGGATCGGAGTCTGCAACCCGACTCCGTGAAGTTGGAATCGCTAGTAATCGTGGGTCAGCATACCACGGTGAATACGTTCTCGGGTTTTGTACACACTGCCTGTCAAACCATGAGAGTTCATAACACCCAAAACCAGTGGCCTAACCGAAAGGAGGGAGCTGTCTAAGGTGGGATGAATGATTGGGGTTAAGTCATAACAAGGTATCCCTACGAGAACGTGGGGATGGATCACCTCCTTTCTAGGGAGAAATAACCTATTAATTTTTAAATTAACAGTGTTCATTCGCGTTTAATTACGTTTCAGTTTAGTTTTCAGAGACTAATCTTAAGAAGGTCTTTGAAAAGTGGATATATATTATATAACAAAGTTAAGGAAATAAGGCGCATGGTGGATGCCTTGGCATTAGAAGCCGATGAAGGACGCGACGAACGGCGATACGCCTCGGGGAGCAGTAAGTATGCAGAGATCCGGGGATTTCCGAATGGGGCAACCCAGTCATTTTTGACTATCCTACTTAGTAGGAAGGGAACGCAGTGAACTGAAACATCTTAGTAACTGCAGGAAAAGAAAGCAATAGCGATTCCGTTAGTAGTGGCGAACGAACGCGGAGAAGCCCTCGTACCATTAAGAGTTACAAACCTTCATTATAGATGAACTGTTTTGGAAAAGCAGACCATAGTGGGTGACAGTCCCGTAATCGAAATGGTGAAGACTCGGTACCTGAGTACGGCGAGACACGTGGAATCTTGTCGGAATTTTGAGGACCATCTCATAAGGCTAAATACTATCTAATGACCGATAGTGAACCAGTACCGTGAGGGAAAGGTGAAAAGACCCCTGGGAAGGGAATGAAACAGAACTTGAAACCGTGTGCTAACAACAAGTCAGAGCCCGTTAATGGGTGATGGCGTGCCTTTTGTAGAATGAACCGGCGAGTTATATTAACGTGCAAGGTTAAGGTTGAAGGACCGGAGCCGAAGCGAAAGCGAGTCTGAATAGGGCGCTTAAGTACGTTGACATAGACCCGAAACCGAGTGAGCTAGATATGAGCAGGATGAAGTTGGGGCAAAACCCAATGGAGGTCCGAACCGTAGTCCGTTTAAAAGGGCCCGGATGACTTGTGTCTAGAGGAGAAATTCCAATCGAACTCGGAGATAGCTGGTTCTCACCGAAATAGCTTTAGGGCTAGCGTTGCAGTTAAGTGTTTTGATGGTAGAGCACTGAATGTATGAGGGACACATCTCGTGTTACTGATTCCAATCAAACTCCGAATATCATTACATATATGCAGCAGTCAGACTACGGGTGATAAGGTTCGTGGTCGAAAGGGAAACAGCCCAGACCGCCAGTTAAGGTCCCAAAATTCATGCTAAGTGGGAAAGGAAGTGGAGACGTCCAAACAACCAGGAGGTTGGCTCAGAAGCAGCCATCCTTTAAAGAATGCGTAATAGCTCACTGGTCGAATGACTCTGCGCCGAAAATGTATCGGGGCTAAAGCATGATACCGAAGCTGCGGAATTGAATTTTTTCAATTGGTAGGTGAGCGTTCTTGCATCGAAGAAGGTAGACCGAAAGGACTGCTGGAGAGGCAAGAAGTGAGAATGCCGGTATGAGTAACGAAAAGTAAGGTGAGAATCCTTACCGTCAAAAGTCTAAGGTTTCCAGGGCAATGTTCGTCAGCCCTGGGTTAGTCAGGTCCTAAGGCGAGGCTGAAAAGCGTAGTCGATGGGCAGCAGGTTGATATTCCTGCACCTATGTAGCAAGTGATGGAGTGACGGAGAAAGATAACCCGATCCAGTTAGTGGATTCTGGTCTGGGAGCACAAGGTCGAGAGGCAGGCAAATCCACCTCTCATATAGACTGAGGCTCTTGGGATAACTCGGGTGAATCTACGCTTCCAAGAAAAGCTTCTAGCGTTAATTGTTACATAGCCTGTACCGCAAACCGACACAGGTAGACGAGGTGAAAATCTATAGACGCGCGAGATAACTATTGTTAAGGAACTCGGCAAAATTACCCCGTAACTTCGGAATAAGGGGAGCTCGAAAGAGCCGCAGAGAAAAGGCCCATGCAACTGTTTACCAAAAACACAGGTTTCTGCTAAATCGTAAGATGAAGTATAGGAGCTGACGCCTGCCCAGTGCTGGAAGGTTAAGAGGAGATGTCAGGAAACGAAGCATTGAATTGAAGCCCCAGTGAACGGCGGCCGTAACTATAACGGTCCTAAGGTAGCGAAATTCCTCGTCGGGTAAATTCCGACCTGCACGAAAGGCGTAATGATATGGGCGCTGTCTCAACAATAGACTCGGTGAAATTTTAGTACCTGTGAAGATGCAGGTTACTTGCGACTAGACGGAAAGACCCCATGGAGCTTTACTGTAGCTTGATATTGACACTTGATGATTGATGTACAGGATAGGTGGGAGACTATGAAGCCGGAACTTCAGTTTCGGTGGAGTCATCCTTGGGATACCACCCTTTGATCATTGAGCGTCTAACCTTTAGGTTTGTACCCTAGGGGACAGTTTCAGGTGGACAGTTTGACTGGGGCGGTCGCCTCCCAAAATGTAACGGAGGCGCGCAAAGGTTCGTTCAGAATGGTTGGAAATCATTCATTGAGTGCAATGGCATAAACGAGCTTGACTGCGAGACTTACAAGTCAAGCAGGGTCGAAAGACGGTCATAGTGAACTTCCGATTTCGAATGGAAGAGTCGGAAATCAACGGATAAAAGTTACCCTGGGGATAACAGGCTGATTACTCCCAATAGTTCATATAGACGGAGTTGTTTGGCACCTCGATGTCGGCTCGGCGCATCCTGGAGCTGGACCAGGTTCCAAGGGTTGGGCTGTTCGCCCATTAAAGCGTTACGCGAGCTGGGTTCAGAACGTCGTGAGACAGTTCGGTCCCTATCTGTCGCAAGCGTTGGAAATTTGAGAGGAGCTGCCCCTAGTACGAGAGGACCGGGGTGGACACTCCTATGGTGTACCGGTTGGCCTGCCAGGGCCATTGCCGGGTAGCTACGAGTGGCAGGGATAAACGCTGAAAGCATCTAAGCGTGAAACCCCCCTCAAGATGAGATTTCCCATCGCAAGATTAAGATCCCATGAAGAACACATGGTTGATAGGCTGGGTGTGTAAGTACAGTGATGTATTAAGCTGACCAGTACTAATAGATCGAAGACTTAACTTTGTTATAACATATATCCAGTTTTGAAAGAATGCCTAGTGATGATGGCGAAGTGGCCACACCCGTTCCCATACCGAACACGGAAGTTAAGCACTTCAGCGCCGAAGGTAGTACAATTGTGCGAGAATAGGACATCGCTAGGCTCTTTCTTTATTAGTAGCATCTCTTGCCTAAATAGCTCAGTTGGTTAGAGCACCTGACTGTTAATCAGGGGGTCGTAGGTTCGAGTCCTACTTTGGGCGCCAATTTTGACGTGTTGGAGAAGCGGTTTAACTCACAAGCCTTTCACGCTTGCATTTCATGGGTTCAAATCCCATACACGTCACCACCTAAAAACAACTTCATTAATATATAACGAGCGGTTCCTTATCAGGGAACCGCTCTTTTTATATCTGAATGATTAGTGTTGATATTTTAGAATAATTCTTGTATAATATTCATTATGTGTCATAAAAATTAATTATTTATATCTTGAAAATATGACACACATAATATATAATTAGTATATAAAGGTCATTGGAGGGAATTATATTATGGATGAAATAATTCGTAATAATTTTAAGCAATTAAGAAATAAAATTGGTGTAACGCAAGAACAAATGGCGGATTTTTTAGGCTTGGAACAAAGCAGCATTTGTAAATTCGAAAACGGAGAAAGATCAATAAGTGTTTCCAATCTAGAAAAGGCATGTGACCTTTTCGGAGTTGAGGTAGAGAGTATATATGAAATTGGCATTAGTATAAAATCATTATCTCCTTCCTTTAGAAAGACTGACGTTAGTCTGAATTCATTAAAAGATATTTCCGAAATAAATAAGCTGGCATTAAATATTATTGAAATGGATAAGATTTTAGATGAAAATAATGGATAAAATATTGCTTCAGCGTTATGCTTCTGAAACTCGTGATTATTTTGGTGTAGATCCTAATTCGCCAATCGATTTATTGTCTCTTATAAACGCCGATCCAAAATTTACGTTAGTTTTTTATCCCTTTAAAGAGGATATCAGCGGTGTATGTATAAAATCAGCAAATTTGATTGCGGTAAACTGTCTTTCTACTGTTGGTAGGCAGAGGTTTTCTCTGGCTCATGAACTATATCATTATTTTTATGATGACAAAAAAACATGTGTTAGTTATGTTGATTTTGCTGCTAATAACGATAAAGTCGAAAAAGAGGCAAATATTTTTGCATCTTATCTATTGATGCCAGATTTATCGTTTTCTAATATATATAAGGAAGTAACTGACTCTGGAAAAAATAAAATAGATATTAAAGGGATATTAAAAATCGAACAATATTTTAGAGTCAGCAGACAATCTTTATTGGTGCGTCTCATTATGGAAGGCTATATTACAGAAGAAGAGTCGAGCATATATAAAAACAACATAATAAAAATGGCTAGAGAGTATGGATATGATATTTCTTTATACAGTCAGTGTGTCAATCAAGAGTTTAAAACATATGGCGCGTATCTAAAAAAAGCGATTTTGTTAAAAGAAAAGAACCTTATTTCTTCTGGTAAGTATGAAGAATATTTGTTTGACGCCAACAGGAGCGACATTATTTTTAATGAAAACGGGGAAAAAGAAATATATGACTAAGGTTGTCTTTTTCGACACCGATTGTCTATGTTCTTTTTTATGGACCAATTCAGAAAATATCCTTGTTTATTGTTTTAAAAGCAACATGGTAATTCCAAGGCAAGTTTATAACGAACTTTCCCAAATAAATTATCTAAAAAGTAAAATTGATACAATGATTTCTAGCAACTATTTGGATATAGAAGATATCGATATTGGCAGTGAAGAAGGCCAACTATATTTAAAACTAACAAAAAACCATATCTCTCCTAATAGACCATTAATTGGAAAAGGCGAGGCAGCCGGAATTGTTCTTGCCAAAAGAGATAGTGGTATTCTGGCTAGTAATAATTTGAAAGATATCAGTTATTATGTGAAAGAATATGGTTTATCTCATATTACAACCTCAGAAATTTTGAAACAAGCTTTTGATGATAGTTTTATTTCTGAAACTGAAGCAAACAATATATGGGAAAAAATGATAAAAAAGAAAAGAATGCTTCCTTTTTCAACATTTACTGACTATTTAAAATCATTAATCTAATTTTTATTATTACTACGTGTTGATTAATGTCAAAAACATGGTTATAATTAAAATAACAATACATAAAAAGGAGAAAATATGATTACATTATCATTATGCTTTATTTTTAAAAAAGCCAATGAACACTGGTGGCTTGCATTAATCCCGTTCGCAAATGTCTATACGCTTTATAAAATAGTCAGAGGCAACGGTTGGAAATTTCTTTTACTTTTAATTCCAATCTTTGGCCAGATTTATGCAATTATAACGCAGTTTAAACTGGCTAAAGCTTTCGGTAAAGGCGTTGGTTTTGGACTAGGACTATTCCTTCTATGCCCAATCTTCATGCTTATTCTAGCTTTTGATCAATCAAAATATGAAGGCGCAGTAGAATAAAAGATTAATAAAACGGCTCGTTTGAGCCGTTTTTTTAATATTATAGCCAAATACCCCATCCGTCAAACTGAAAAACTCCGCTTCCGTGACACAATTTCCCTTCTTTTTCTATTTCTTCAAGCTTATTCTTCATGTCGGTTATGATGTTAGGTTCTATTTCAAGAGAATGATGCCCCGGAAAAACTCGTTTTGCGTTTAGAGACTCTATTCTTTTTAATGAATCTAAATAAGCTTGAGGATCGGTTGAAGGATAATAGGCAAAGAGAATATCTTTATATACTAGGTCTCCGGTAAAAAGATAACCGCTTTTTTCTTCATAAAAGCAAATATGTCCCGGAGAATGCCCTGGTGTATGACAAACCTTAACAATTCTTCCACCAAGATCAATTTCATCGTTGTCCTTTAATATTCTTTTGGGTGTTCCCTTAAATATTTCATATTTATCTAAATCAAAATCACTCGGTAAATCTGCCCTATCTTTAACCATCTCTTTTACCGTTTCAAGCGAAAGCGGAAAAGCCCCTTCTATCCAGGCTAATTCCTTCTCGTGCACATAAAAGTTTGGAAAATACTTAAGCCCACCGATATGGTCCCAGTGGACATGAGTAGGAATCGCTATAATCTTTTTATCTGTCAGTTTTAATACTTCTTCATAGATATTTTCGATTCCGAGTCCGGTATCGATTAAAAGTGCTTTTTTCCTCCCGATTAAAAGGTAGGAATGCGGCTCTTCCCAATGTCTGTATTCGCTTATTATATAAGTGTTTGGATCCACCTTATCAATAGTAAACCATTCTTTCATCAATGTCCTCCTATTCAATATTAAAGAGTATAACACATTAATTCTGTCCCTTTCTAATAAAAAAAGAAGAAGTGTAAAAGTCATAAAGCCCTTTCTTAATTTGCCTATTTTCTTTTTATACATTAAAATGTATAGAGGAGAATAATAAGAGGAAAATAAGGGGAAGTATTTATGCGTAAGTTCAGTAAGATAGTATTTTCTAGAGCCTTTATATTATTTCTTTTGATCTTTTTACAGATCGCTTTTTTCGTAGTAATAAATTACTACCTCTCTTCATTTTACTCTTGGTTTAATATTGTGATTTCTCTTCTTTCTATTTTGGTTTTCTTTATTGTGGTTAACTTAGATGTACCGTCATCTATTATTGTGCCGTGGTTAGTCGCAATTGCGATATCTCCTATTTTCGGCACCACCTTATATCTTCTTCTTGGAAGAAACGTTACTAAGAAAATGGTAGCAAAGAAATATCAAAGAATCGTAAATGATGTATATATTGATGATGTAGATTATAAAACTAAAAATGAAGATATCAAATTAATCGAAAACCTTACCTCGTGTAAGGCTCACAAAAACACGAAGGTCGAATATTTAAAATGCGGAGAAGATTTTTTTGAAAAACTAAAGAGCGCTTTAAGAAAAGCCGAAAAATACATATTTATGGAATATTTCATTATTGAAAAAGGTTTTATGTGGAATGAAATACTAGATGTCCTTGAAGAAAAAATCAAACAAGGAGTCAAAGTATTTTTAATGTATGATTCCCTGGCTTGCAGCACCAAAGATTCTCTGGCGTATTTTAATAAACTCAAGAAAATGGGCATTAACGTCCAGGAATTTAATAAATTCACGCCTTTTGTGGACGCCATCCAAAATAATAGGGACCATCGGAAAATAACCGTTGTAGACGGCAAATGCGGCTTTATGGGCGGTTCTAATTTAGCTGACGAATATATCAACAAGAAAAAGATATACGGGCTCTGGCGGGATTCTAATATTTATATTGAAGGGGAGGCGGTAATAAACCTCATTGAACTTTTCATCAATCAATATAATGCGACTGTTGGGATAAAAGAATCGTTAAAAGTTGAAGATTATCGCTTTGAAAGCGAGATAACGGATAACTCCTCCTACATTCTTCCTTATGGAACGGGCCCTTATCCGATCTATGAAAAAAGAATCGCCGAAAGTATTTATTTAAACGTCATTTATAACGCCAAAGAGTATTTATATATCACAACTCCTTATTTAGTGGTTGATACCTATATAATTGATGTGATAATCAGCGCCAAAAGAAGAGGGGTAGACGTAAAAATCATGCTTCCGGGAATACCGGATAAATATATGGTGTATGTCCTCGCTAAAAGCAATTTTAAAAAGCTGATTGATTCCGGAGTGGAAGTTCTTTTATATAAAGACGGTTTTATTCATTCTAAATCAATAGTTTCGGATAATGTGAAAGGTATTGTCGGCACGATTAACTTTGACTATAGAAGTCTCATTCACCATTTTGAATGCGCAACCTATATGTATAAGGCACCTTGTATTATTGATATGAAGGAAGACTTCTTAAATCTTAGAAAAGAAAACTGTATTATTGCCGGCGAAAAAGAAGAAAAGCTGGGCTTCTTTGAAAAGCTAATCAAGAATTTAATTAAGGCTTTTATGCCTCTTTTCTAGGGTGATAATATGAACCTGCTTTTTACATCCAACAAAAATTATCTCTTTCATATCATTGAAGTTCTCTCTTCAATTCGAACTCATAATAATTGCCATCTTGATGTCTATATCATCAGTAATGATATAAAGACAGATGATTTTAACGTCTATAAGAATATTCTTAGCGATATGTCTTTCGTGACGATGTCGATTGACGAAAGTCTTTTCAAAAAAGGAAGAACTTCTTCTAGATATCCTCTTGATATATACTATAGGCTCTTTGCGTCTTTTTTTCTTCCTGAAGATATGGATAGAATTTTATACCTTGACCCGGATATTGCGGTAATCGGCGATTTAAATGAGCTCTATAATATGCCTTTTAACGATAAAATGTTTATCGGCGCTTCTCATTTGTCTTCTTTCCTTTTATGGTTTAACCAACTAAAAAACGGCACTAAAAAAGATCATTTATATATTAACACCGGCGTAATTCTCATGAACTTAGAGCTCATGAGAAAGAGCGTAAAAATAGAAGATATATCTGATATAATCAAGAAAAAAAGATGGGTAATGACTCTTCCGGATCAAGATGTTTTAAATATCTTATATGGAGACAAAATAAGCTTAGTCTCGAAATTTAAATACAACCTGGCCGATAGAGACATTAGAAAATATAATCTTTTCCATAAAAATAAAATTGATTTGGAATGGATTAAAAAGAATACCGTAATTATTCATTATTATGGTAGAAATAAGCCTTGGAAGAAATCGTATAAAGGCATTTTAAATGCATTTTATGTTAATATGAAAGAAAAAGATTGTTAATGAAAGAAAGGGAAGAAAATGCTTTTTGATTTTATTTATTATAATCCAACCAAAATATACTTTGGAAAGAATTCTTTGTCTTATCTAAAAGAAGAATTAAAAAAATACGGAAAGAAAGTCCTTTTGGCTTACGGTTTTTCTTCAATCAAGAAAATCGGTCTTTATAGCGAAGTAATCCAAATACTAGAGGATTCAGGAAAAGAAGTATTTGATTTCCCAGGGATTATGCCGAACCCCACTTATAAGAAAATGATGGAAGGCGCCAAAATCGTTAAGGATAACGACATTGACTTAATCCTGGCGGTAGGAGGCGGCTCTGTTATCGACTGTGCTAAAGCCATTTCCGTTTCGGCTTATTCAAAAGACGATCCATGGAATAAATATTGGATAGGAAGAAAAGAAGTAGATAATAAGATTGTACCGGTAGCGTCTATCTTAACGCTGGCGGCCACCGGCTCTGAAGCTAACGGCGGCTCTGTTATCACTAATGAAGAATTAAAAAAGAAAAAAGGAAGAGTTTTCTCTCCCGAGGTTTATCCTAAATTCTCTATTCTTAACCCTTTATATACCTATTCACTTCCTCTTTATCAAACGATGAGTGGCATCTTTGATATCTTCTCTCATTTTATGGAACAGTATTTCTCAGGGGAAGACGATAATGTTTCCGATTATCTCCTTGAAGGCGCCATGCGCTCTTTAATTCACTCAACCGAAGCAATTATGGTTAACAGTGAGGACTATGAAGCAAGATCCAATATTATGTGGTTATCGACCATTGCGCTTAATACGATGCTTGGCGTAAGTAAACCCCAAGACTGGGAAGTTCACGCAATTGGACACCAGATTTCCGCCTATACTTTATGCGCTCACGGAATGAGTCTTTCTTCCATTTCGCCTTCCTATTATTTATATACCTATAAATACGGACTCGAGAAGTTTAAAAGATTTGCGATAAATGTCTTTAATATCCAAGAAGAAGGCAAATCTTCTGATGAAATAGCCAGAGAAGGGATAGAAACTTTAAAAGACTATATTAAAAAATACAACATGGTATCTAGTATTAAAGAATTAGGTGTAAATGAAGAAATGATTCCATTAATTGCCAAATCGACTGATAAAGGCGGAGCCTATAAAACCCTTACAGAAGAGGATATTATAAATATCCTCAGAGATTCTTATAACTAGATTTTCTTCTTTGACAGCAAGTAGAAGTATGCTATAATTTCATATGGATTTGTGCCGAAATAGTTCAGATGGTTAGAACGGTTGACTCGTAACCAACAGACCCAGGTTCGACTCCCGGTTTTGGCACCAGGCATGTTATATATCAACTCACTTTTAAAGTGAGTTTTTATTTATTTAATAGGCACAACAATCAGCACAATATTTTTATTTGAACTGTTATCGAAGTTACCTTCCATATACACTTCTCTCGGATACCCTTTTACTTCTATATGGTTATCTTGAATATATTTTTTAATTGTTTCATATGCAGTATAACTTTTTCCGTATTCTCCGCAGTAAGAGATAAGAAGCACCTTGCCTTCCGGGTATAACTCGGCATCTTCTGGGATTCTTTTTTCATCAATACAGATACACATTTTCATAGAAATATCAGTCATCTGATAAAAATCTTTATCAAATAAATCTTTTTCAAACTCACAAAAACTGGATACTTTTCTGGAGAAATGTATTCCTCTTTCCATACACTCCTCAAAAAAGCCGGTAAAAGAAGTAATAGCGTCATTGATATCTTTCGCCACGATATAACGGGTAATAAAATGAGCGGCCGGTAAAGTTATTTGTTTGATTTCCGGTTTTATATTTTCACTCTTATTTCTTATTTCTAAGCGACTTATGGCTTTTTTTATTTCTTTTATTTGTTCGTTCAAGATTGCTATTTGGTTTTCGGTGGTGATTCGGCCGTTAAGGTACTTTTCGATATCTTTTAAAGACATATCGGTTTTTCTAAGATCAAGGATTATTTGTATTCTTGCAATTGTATAACTATCGAAATATCGATAACCGGAAGAAGAGTCCACAAAAGACGGGACAATTATTCCGTGTTTTTCATAGTTTAAAATCATTTTGCGGCTGATTCCCAAAAATGATGCGACTTCACCGATTCTGAATAAATTATTATTCTTTTTCATATACAATTCCCCGGCTGAAAAATTAAATAAAATATTGACTCGCCCCCATGGGTACGATTTAAACTGATTTTATCATTTAGAATTGGCTTTTTCAATGCATAAAGACTTAATTTATTACTATTTAAAATATTTAAAGATGAAAATTGCACTCTTAATTTGCTTAATATAATTTATTTTCATTTAGCATAATATACCAAAAATGAGGTGAGAATATGAAGTTATTTGAATCAAGAAAAAAGTTTTTTCCCAAATTATTATTAGGTTTTCTAATTGTCTCAGCTTTTTTATGCGGAATAATGAATATTCCTAAAAAGCCGGTTTCGGCAGATGAAATTTGTACTCCCTTAAGCGATTTGACCTACACGTTGTTTGATGATAACAATACGATAAGAATTGACGGCACAACAACTACCCTGACAAGTATCATATTGCCTGATTCATATTCTACCGACGGGAAAGATTATTCCGTAACGATAATTGGTAACGGAGCCTTTCAAAACCAAACAAGTTTGACTTCAATATCTCTTCCGGATAGCCTTACAACTATCGAGATTATGGCCTTCTATAATACCGGTATTTCTTCAATAATCTTGCCGAGTTCAATAACAAGTATCGGAGGAAACGCTTTTAACTTCTGTACTCATTTAACTTCAATAAATATAGAGAACACATCCATAACCGCTATATCCAGCAGTACCTTTTCGTATTGCTATTTATTGTCGTCAATCACCATTCCAAATACCGTAACTTCTATTGGAGATTATGCTTTTCAGGACTGTAAAGCTTTGGCGTCTCTTACTGTTCCGGATTCGGTAACCAGTATCGGCGAGAACGCCTTTGCTCTTTGCGAGGGTTTGACGTCTGTTAATATATTGGGAAATAATTTAACTTCAATCGGCGACTACGCTTTTGGATATTGCTCGAAACTAACCACGATTAATATTCCGACATCCATAACTGCTATCTCCGATTTTGCTTTTTATGCTTGCGACAGTCTTAATAATATTGTTCTTCCAGATACAATTAGTAGTATCGGAAATCAAGCTTTTTACGGATGCTCTAATTTGACTTATTTAGTAATACCTTCATCGGTTATGTCGATCGGGGATTATGCGCTTTCCTGTTGCGGGCTAACTTCAATTGTAATTCCGAGTTCGGTAATCAGCATCGGCGAGAACGCCTTCAACAGAGATGCGAGCTTAGAGTCTGTGTCTCTTCCTAATTCGATTAGCGAAATAAAAAATAATACCTTTGCATCATGCATCAGTCTTAAATATGTTAATATCCCGAGTTCGGTGACCAGCATCGGAGAAAAGGCTTTTTATTATTGCCGGTCTTTGGCATCACTAACTGTCCCGAGTTCGGTGACCAGCATCGGGCCTAGCGCTTTCTCTATATGCAACAGTTTAAAAACTTTAAGAGTTGAATCTCTTACTCCGCCGACGCTTGATTCCGACGACGCTATTGGTTTTTATACTGATGCTGTTGTGGTTCCAAGACAAAGCCTTGAGGCCTATAAGGCAGCGGATAATTGGTTAACTAACGCAGACAAGCTTTACGCGGATTATTACATCATAATCTACAAAGATTCTAACGAAAATGTTATTCATACTTCATATATTGCATACGGCGAAAGTGATAACTATATTACCGACCACGAAATATCGCATTATACATTTACCGGCTGGGATAAAGATGTTACCGATGTAAAAAGTGATATCACCACGAGCGAAGTGTGGAGTCCAGATTCTTACACAATAACTTATAATCTTAACGGCGGCACCAATAGTACGTCGAATCCTTCAAGTTACGTCTATAATTCATTAACGATAAATTTATCTGATCCGGCAAAAGAAGGCTATACATTTTTAGGCTGGTACAGCGACGGTGCTTTTGAAAATCATGCGCCATCAATTTTAATCGGTTCTCAAGGAAATAAGACCTTCTACGCCAAATGGGGCATAAACCAATACACGATAAGTTTCAATTCAAACGGCGGATCGGAAGTGTCTAGCATTTCCGGAAACTACGGAAGTGATGTTACGGCGCCAATAGATCCGGCAAAAGAAGGCTATGCTTTTAGCGGCTGGTATAGTGACAGCGATTTAAGCGATTCCTACACTTTTTCGACTATTCCCTCTTCCAGCCTAACTTTATACGCCAAATGGAGCATAAACGAATACACGATCACTTATGTTTTAAACGAAGGAACCAATAACGCTCTAAATCCTTCGACTTATACGGTGGTTTCTGAAGATATCGATTTATCAGATCCGGTCAAAGCCGGTTACACCTTTATCGGTTGGTATAGTGACAGTACTTTGGAAAATCCGGTTTCATCCATTGCCTCCGGTTCCGTTGGAAACAAAACCCTTTATGCTAAATGGAACATAAATGAATATATAATAAGTTTCAATTCGAACGGAGGTTCTCATATAGCGGATATAAGCGGGAATTACGGAACAGAGGTTTCATCACCTGCAGATCCGACAAGAGCCGGCTATACTTTCTTTGGCTGGTATAGTGACAGTGCTTTGACTGCGGCTTATACCTTCTCGGCTATTCCGTCTACCGATACTTTCTTATACGCCAAATGGGATATCAACCAATATACCATAAGCTTCAACACTAACGGTGGATCAAGCATAGCGGATATTACTATGGATTATAATTCTTCAGTCTCTCTTCCATCTAATCCGACCAGGGATGGCTATATGTTTAATGGCTGGTCAAAGGCTATTCCGTCCCTAATGCCTTCCGAAAATGTAACGATTGAAGCTTACTGGTTAAAATATACAACCATCAGTGAAATAGGCCAAGCTACCGGTCTAGCAGGTTCGGTTGAAGGAATAGCGAATGAAAACGCTGAAATATCCGTCGTTATCAATACAATGGATATTAAAGATGTTTCTAAAACAGAACAAGCCTTATTAGAAACTGCGGCAAAAGATACTTTAAATACTAGAAAGTTCTCGAGTCTTTTCCTAGATATTAACTTAATTTTAAAAGAAGAAGAAAAGGGCGATGAGTATTTAAGAGAAAGTGATTCTCCTTTAACTTTTACCATTACTCTTCCCAGCGAATGCACTGGATATGACAATTACATTGTCGTTTCTCTTCATAATGGACAAACTTCAATTGTTGATTCGCAATATAACGAAGAAGCGGGAACAATTACTTTTTCATCTGACGAGTTTTTTTCCTATGCTGTCATATACACTAATAATCAAACTCCGGTATGGCTCACGATTCTCTATATCTTTATTGCCTTAGTTTTATCTTTTACGTTTATCATCGGCATTTTCTTTGTTTTGTATAAAAAGGATAAAGACACCGAAGAAAAATTCTTCCCTTGGCTTAAAAAGAAGTTCAGTTTCTTAAAGAAAAAAACACATAATTAATCGACAAATTTCTTTGCAATAATAATTAAGTCGATGTGTTATAATTAATTAACAAAACAAAACGGAGGCTTTACTTATGAGTTCAGGTGGGTCATTTTTAAGTGCACTTTTAAAGGTGGGCGAAAATATTGGCAAAAGTAATGACGCCAGCCCTTTTAAAAGATTTATTTACTCGCTTCTTATTTATATTATTTTAGGTTTATTTATTGGTTCTGTTTACTGGCTGATGGCGCTTGTCGGTGGAAACTCATCATCAAGTAACGCGGTTGCGGTAATCGTCGGAGTAATATTTGCAGCTTTCTTAGCAATCACGACGGGAATTGAAGCTATTTTCTCGGTCATATATCAAATAGCCATTTTTATTCAGTCGATTAAGCATTTCAAAGAAGGACCTTTCTGGTCAGTAATGTCAATTATCGTCTCTTTGGTTTATTTTGGAGTTGCGGTAGTATTATTTAAAGTTCTAATTTTAAAATAGTTAATTTGCAAATTTCTATAGGAAAATACCACCATACTAATTTACGGAAACGGCGATCCTAACGTTATTGATTCCGCTTCTTAATAATTATAAAAAGAGGCACGGAGGTGTCTCTTTTTCATTGTTTTGTTTTATAATGAATTTAGTAATAAATTTATTGGGGACTGTATTATGAAAAAAATATATGGTTTATTTATTTTGATAGTGATGTCGTTTTTACTGGTTGGTTGCAAGACTTCCTCTATAACCACTCTTTCTCCTTCAGTGACTATCCCTTTAAATCAAAATACCGCCACCACATCAATATCTATTGATTGGGCGGCTGTTTCTTACTACAGTTCTTTAGAGGGTAGCGATGATATAATCACTGATATGGCCCTCCTTCTAAGAGATACCATATCCTACGTGAGTTATGGGGACGCTAGATATAATTATGCCATAGATTCTAAAACCGGATTTCAATATATTTTATATGATACATCCGGGACAAACGTTCCGCTTACTTGGGGAGATGGTGGCGCCATTGATACCGATGATAACGGGGTGGCCGACTACTATGTTGATAGAGAACACATCTGGGCCTGCAACGACATGAGAATCATGCCGGTAAACAAAGATAGAACTTTAGATAGTTATGTCGGCTTTACTATAAACGACGGAACATTTGAATATCGGCCGGATAATTCTAGTAGGGGACACTTTAGTGATCTTTTTAATCTTTGGAATGCCGTAAGATCAGTTAACCAAAAACTTCACTCAGACCACTTTTTTGGGGAAACCGGGACGATAGGGGCGCCTAATTTATCCGGAAGCATCTTTTATCCCGGGGATGAATATAGAGGCGATATTGCGAGAAGTCTATTCTATATGACCTTAATGTATCCTTATTTAACCTTAGTTGACGAAGATAGTGAGAACGCTAACGAAGGAACTATTTATTACGGCTTTTTAAATATTCTTCTTGAATGGAATAGGGAAGATCCGGTATCGGAAGAAGAGATAGAAAGAAACGAAACGATATATGAAACCCAAGGAAACAGAAATCCTTTTATTGACTTTTATGATGAAGATATCGTCGCTCTTATATTTTCATCAGGAGATCCTAACGTTCTTGACGCCTCTTCGTAAGTAACATTATATGATATAATAAAAATAGATGATGAAAGATATTAAAGAAAGATTTAAAACCACATTTTCCTTTGACAGAATTATACCGAGATTGATTGCATCTTGGCTTTTTTTCGCATTTATTCTCGTGGCTAAATATAATGACTTTATTGAACTGGCTTTTGCGCAGGATATGAAATTATATGTGGCGGCTATTATTTGTGTTTCTCTTTTTATTATCTTTTCGCTTCCCGCTTTTTTCTTATATAAAATTCATACCGATTCCTGGGTCTTACTGATAGTATCTTTTTTCTTGATTCTATCTTGGCTCGCTTTTGGCGTTGACGGAACTGAAGATACTTTAAAAGTTCTGCCGATGGTCATTATATTTATCTTTGTGGCAGTGTATTTTTATTTTAAAAATAAAGAATTTTTTCTTTCTCATACCCCCAAAAGACGAACCGTCATTATTGTATGTTCTCTTTTCGCATTAATTTCTTTTCTCTTTTCGGCTACTACTCTTGTTTTTAGATATGAAACATATTCGTCTCCGAACTATGATTTCGGTATCTTCGCGAATATATTTTACAATCTAAAAACAAAAGGTCTCCCGCTTGCAAGCAGCGAAAGAGATATGATTATGTCACATTTCAATGTTCATATCTCGCCGATTTTTTATCTGATACTGCCGATATATTTAATCTTCCCATATGCCATAACAATTCAAATCATTCAACCGCTCTTTATCAGCCTTTCGATGATTCCGCTTCTTTTAATTTTGAAGCATTATAATTTCTCTCATTGGCACACTATCTTAATCGCGGCGCTGTTTGCTTTCTTCCCGGCGCTTACTACCTCCGGGTATTATGATTTCCACGAAAACTGCCTTTTAGTTTTACCGCTTATGTTTATGTTTTTCTTTTTAGAGAAGAAGAAGTATCCTTTAATGTATGTCGCATCTTTACTAGTTCTATCGGTTAAAGAAGACGCCGCTATCTATATTTTCATCTTTGGTATTTACTTGATTCTTTCAAAAAAATCTTATGTGCACGGAGCGATTCTTTCTATTCTTTCTGTTGGTTATTTCTTCGCTGCCATCTCTATTTTAAATAGTTCCGGTGCCGGAGCGATGACTTATAGGTATGGTAATTTAATCTTAAACAGTTCCGACGGTATTTTAGGAGCTATTAAAACAATCTTCCTAAATCCCGGTTATGCTTTAAGCACGATCTTCACAACTTCCGCTTCATCCTGGGATAAAGTTGTATATTTCATCGAAATGTTCCTGCCTCTTGCCTTTATTCCGTTTATGATAAAGAAACCGGCCAGACTAGTTCTTTTAGTGCCGGTACTTTTGAATCTTTTAACTAACTATATTTATCAATATAATATTTTCTTCCAATACAATTATGGTATCTCGGCTTTTCTTTTCTATCTGCTTATTATAAATTTAAGCGAGATAAAAGAAGAGACAAGAGGAACTATTTTAAGCATAGCCTCAGGCGCAACCGCTATTCTTTATATTTGCCTCGCGCTCGGCTTTTCTATCTATTACGTAAGAACCTATATCAATTATCACGACTACTATGAAGGCATCAGTGAAGTCTTAGAAATTATCCCTGATGATGCCTCCGTAAGTGCCCCTTCTTATTATGTCGCTCACCTCGCAAATAGAGATGAAATTTATGAAGTCTCTTATCACGGAAACGTCCCGGATGTGGACTATGTCGTTCTTTCGAGCAGAGACACTCTTACGGAAAGCCGGATTAATATTTATGAAGGATACGGTTACACCATTATCGCCGATGCTTCCGGCGTCGTGATTCTTCAAAGTCCTTCGGCTTAGGAGAATTAAGATGCTTAAAGAAGCCAGCGAAAAAGATATCGAAAATTACGTAGATTATATTTATAATCTTTCTACCGATATGACTAAATCCGGTTATCCGACATTTGCGGACGGGATTAAAACAAAAGACGATTTCATCCGCTTTTCTAAAGCGTCTTTTAAACATAAGAACGAGAAAATTCTTTTATACCTTATAAATGATGAGGTGAAAGGCTGGATACACTATTACTATCTTGAAGAAGATAAATACCTGACGACTTTTTCTTTTGAAGCAGAAGAAAAACTAGATGAGATGCTTAATGAGTTCTATAGCCTCATGAAAGAAGAATTTAAAGGTTATACCTTGTGGATTGGCTTATCTAATAACTGCATAAACGGAATAAAATTTCTTAAAGACCATGATTTTTCCTTAATTGAAGAGTCTTTTAATTTGACCTTTGATTTTTCTTTATATGAACCTCTTTTACACAGCCCTAATATCGAAAGACTAAAGAAAAGTGAATTCAGTGAATTTAAAAAGCTTCATGATAAGTGCGACATGTATTGGGATAGCGACCATATAATGAACAAGTTCGATTCCTGGAATATTTTCGTTTATCGGGAAAATAATGAGATAAAGGCTCAAATCTATTTTATCGATGAAAAGATCATGCTAGAAATATTCGGCGTCGACTTTAAGGAATCATTTAATGAAGAAATATATAAAAATTTAATCATCAAGTGTTTAAATGAAGGGAAGAAGCAAAACTCTTCGTATATCAATTATTTTGTGGAAGACTATGAAGTACCCATACTTTTACCGCTCGGGTTTAAAAATATCGGTAAGTATCAATGTTTCAACAAAAAGATGGAGGAATAATAAATGGATATCAAAAAAGAAAATGCTAAACTAATTGAATTCTGGGATCAGATGTTTAAAGATAGAGAGCCTATGGCTATCGAAAAATCAGACTTTGATGAAAACGATAAACTAATCGGATATTTAAAAGATTTGGGAAATAAAAGCGAAAATATAATGGATATCGGGACTGGGCCGGGCTACGCTCTTCTTGCGATTGCAACATTACTGGACAAACCGAAGAAATTATACGGAATAGACGCATCAGCCTCATCTATCTTATTAGCTCAGGAAACCGCCCTAAAGTCGGGTTTAAAAGGCATTCAGTTTGCCCAAAAAAATGCCGAGGACTTAAAAGAGATTCCTCCGCTTTCTTATGATCTCATTATTTGTTCTAACACATTAGACGTTGTTCCATACGACACCTCAAAAGCGATAATTGAAGAGATAAAAAGAATATTAAAAAAAGGAGGGACTCTCCTTCTTAAAATTAACTTTTATCTCAACAAAGAACTGATTGAAAGATTAAAAATGGAAGAGATAGATAAAAATACTTACACCATGAATGGTATAATTAGAGGCATGAATCTGACGAACGAAGAGTGGATAAAAAGATTTAGCGGGTTTTCTTTAATAAAAACTGATGAATACGAAAGAATTCCAAATGGTCCGAAGGATAGAATTATTATTTTAAAAAAGGAATAAAGAATGAAATACGAAAATACTAAATATGATAAAGAAAGATCCTTATATGGAATTAAAAAATCACAAATAGAAAACTGTGATTTTTCCGGAAAGGAAGACGGAGAATCTCCTCTTAAAGAATGTGAAGAAATAAATGTATTAAACACTTCCTTTAATCTTCGTTACCCGCTTTGGCACCTAACCTTCTCGACGATTGATTTATGTGATTTTAAAGAAAACGCCAGGGCCGCTTTATGGTACGGAAAAGACATAGTCTTATCTAATCTTTCGGTGAATAGCGTCAAGTTCATGAGAGAATGTGAAGACATATGTATCAAGATGTCAGACTTTACAAGCGAAGAATTCGGCTGGATGTCTAAAAATATTGAAATAAGCGATTCATATATTGATTCTTTATATGCCTTTTTAAATTCTAAAGACATAGTTTTAAAAAACATCCGTTTTGCGGGTAAATACTCTTTTCAATACATGGAAAACGTCTTTATCGAAAATTCCACTATTGAGGGAAGAGACGCTTTCTGGCACGCGAAGAATGTGACGGTAATCAATTCGATTATTTCAGGCGAATATCTCGCTTGGCATTCTGAGAATCTAAGGTTAGTTAATTGTCATATTAAAGGCACGCAGCCATTATGTTATGCTAAAAACTTGATACTAGAAAATTGCACGATGGATGGGGCTGACGGAGCTTTTGAGTACTCAACTATTAACGCTAAAATCATCGGAAAGATAGAGAGCGTTTTTAACCCGACAGAAGGCACTATTGAAGCGGATGAAATCGGAAATGTTATCCTTGACTCAGCTAAAAAGCCGGGCATCGTTAACATTATTGATCATTCAAAAGAATCATTTTAAATAAACGATTTTATGTAAATCGTAATCAATTAATCCCTCGCTCTTCATTCTTTGAAGTTCTCTTGAAAGACTAGGCCTATTTAATCCTAAAAAAAGAGCGAGTTTTTCTTTGGTCATATTTAAGTATATGACTTTGGACTTACTCTTCTTCATCTCTTCTTTTAAATAAAACAGGATTTTTTCTTTTATTGAAGGTTGTCCGAGAAGTTTAATCCGATATTGGTGAGAAACATTTCTTAAGGAAATATATTTCAAATAATTCATTAGGAAAATATTGTTTACCAAAAGAAGTTTAAGAAAATCTTTATTATTAATAAACATAATCTCGGAGTTTTCTTCCGCTTTTATTGATCCCGGGAGAATCTTTTTAGAAAGAATAGCGAGGCTATCCGCAAATATTTCTCCTTTTTCTATTCTTTGAATTTCAAATGAAAACCCGTCGATAGTGGAAGAGGTTATTAAAACCGAACCGCTTATAACGATACCGATTTCTTCAATAATATCTCCTTCAAGATAAATATCTTGATTCTTTTTAAAACATATATTCTTATAAGGAACGTTAATAATAACGTCTTTCAATAAATCTATCTCTACCATTTAAGCCTCCTGTAACATATGTTACATATTATTATAATCGAAAATGATAATATTTAATAGAGGTGAAAAAATGAAAAAGATCTTACTCATATTTACTATCTTATTCTCGGCTCTTATTCTTATGGGCTGTAAAGAAAAAGAGACTATAACAATTCTCTCTCCATCCGGAACTCCGGCTCTTTCACAGATGTATGTCGAAGAAAAAGCCAACGACTATAACTACAAAGTGGATATTGTGGACGGGGTTGACCCTCTTGTGAGCGCCTTTACGAGCGCTTCTTATGATATAATATACGCTCCGATTAATCTTGGAGCGAAGATGTATCTCAATAATGGAAACTATCGTCTTCTCGGAGTTGTTGTATATTGTAACTATTATTTAGTAACCAAAACCGATAGCGATTTTACTTTAGATTCTCTTCAAGGTAAAAACATTGTATTATTCGGACAAAATGCCGTATCGGGAATCATGGCGTCTTATATATTTAATGAAAATAATCTAAATAATTTAAATATTACCTACGTTAACTCGGTAGCCGAAGCGCAAGCGGAGCTTATTAAAGATTCGACTAAAGTTATTCTGACGGCCGAACCTTCCTTAAGCGTTCTTGAAAGTAAGATTTCGG
>JACKCW010000002.1 GCA_020633845.1 Caryophanales bacterium
TATAAATCATCTCCTCAGCATGAGCTATTTTATCGTAGTTTCTATCAACTAATTCTATTTCCCATTGTTCACAAGGAGCATTTATATTTTTTATTCTTTTATTGTAATATTTCATATAGGATTCAAGATTATCTTTTTCAACTGTTTCAATTTTTAGTTGAACTTGTGATTTATCATTTGCATAAATTAAAATATATTCTTTTAACTTAGGAAACTTATTACTTAAATTCCCCATTTTAAAACCTTTTAATTCACTCATTTTGACACAAATTGTATTCACATGATTGTCACGATCAAAAATCTCATCGCACAAAACTTTAAGATATGCCATTTCATTATCATCACATTGAATACATATTGTTCCATCATTTTTTAGAAGTCTCTTAGCTACTTCTAATCTGTTTTTCATCATAGTTAACCATGACGAATGTTTAAATTTATCGTTGTATGGTACTTTATCACTATTTGTGTTGTATAAAATATCCCAGTACATACACTTAATTCTACCTTTAAATCTAGGTAGTAAAGAAAAAAGACTAATAAGATTATTACCTTTTATAACTAGATTTTCACCATTATAGTTATCAACCGATTTATTACCATTTTTTTCATGCAGGACTGGTTTTTCAAATGCTTTAGGCGATAGTAGCGTGTCTATATAATCCTTTGATAAAATTTCATTTAAAAAAACTTCATCTCTATCTTCGTTTTCTTTTGTAGAATCAAACTCCAACACACAATCTTTATACGGAAACGATAAGACAACATCGTCTTTACTCTTTAGAAAATCCCCGTATGAATCTATCAAACCAATTTTATTTTTGTATGAAGTATAACTATCAGGTAAAAAATTATTATTGCTGATAATCCATGAAAACTTTACTTTATCAAAAACTAATATTCCATTTTTCTCTATAAAAAACGCTTTTTTAAACTCTTCATCACTTAATAAAATTGACATCAAGTGTTCATCCAAATTAAGAGAGGCTGTTTTTACCTTTTCCTTAATTATTTCCTTGTTTTCATCTAGGAAGTAGTCGTCGTTCTTAATTCTGCTATTTAATTTATCAATTAATGTAATCATCCTATTTCTCCTCTAATTCAACATTATTTTCTTTACAAAGCTCAACAATTTTTCTCTTTACTTTAATCGTTGGCTCGTGTTTTCCAGTTTCCCATCTATTAATAGATGCAAAAGAAACATTAAGCAAGTTAGCAAATTCTTGTTGAGATAATATTAGTTTTACTCTTAATTCCTTCACTAAGCGTTGGTAATCCATACTTACCTCCTATTTCAACCGCAAATGTCTACTCAATATTATAACACTTTTTTATCAGATTGTCTATCTATTCCATAATTTTATTTTATTTATTCTCAAATCGTTAAAAACTAGGGTAATCGTTAAATAGTAGCCTAATCGTTAAATTGTTATGTAATCGTTAAAAAGTTGATTAGAAAAAGAAAAAGAGACCTAATAATAGCCTAAGTTCAGACTACTAGAGGTCTCTTAAAAACTGGCGGATAGGAGATTTTTCCCTTTCTGCCAAAGAAAAAAGGCTTGATAACATTGTATCAAACCTATGCTTTCAATATGGCGGAGTGGGAGGGATTCGAACCCTCGGTACCTCGTGAAAGGTACAGCTGAGTTCCAGTCAGCCCCGTTACGGCCACTTCGATACCACTCCGCATACTAACTAATTATAACCTATAAACTTCTTTTCTTCAACAAATAAAAGACGGCACAGAAGCCGTCTTTTATTTAATATTATTATTTAGATTTTATTACGCAGCAACCGGCCTTTTTACCGGATCTAAAGACGGCAATTGTGGTATCGGTATGAGCGCTTAAACCTTCCATCTTTTGCGGAGGACAAGCCAGTAAAATCTGTACATTAAGCTTAGATATGAATTCCATCATTGCGTCGGTACGTTGAGCATCCATCTTATCGAAAACCTCATCGAAAAGAAGTAAACCGACGGAATCGTCGAGACCGCTCTTTTCCGCTTTGTCGAAAAGTCTTACAAATGACGCGAGAATTGCGACATAGAACGGAATCTGTGTTTCTCCTCCGGATTTTTCTTTCGATATATTGGAGAAATAGAACACGTCGTCTCCGGATATAATCTTGATATCATAATCCATATAGGTTCTGTAGTCAGTATAACGGTTTAAGTTGCCCTTAGAATTTTCTTCATCCATCGACAGATTATCGAATAACTCTTCCAGTTCCTGATTATACTTCTTTTCAAATTCCTCATTGAAAATGCTATATCCGAGACTGATGTCGGCATTATCGGTAATCATATCATATATGGCCCCGAATTCCTTTGATTTCGGGAATACAAATTGATACTTATCTTTACCAAAAGAAATCTTCAGAAGTGTTTCATTAATTTTTTCGATTTCGTCTTGAGCCTCAAGAATGTAGCTTCTAAGTTTAGAAAGAAAATCTTCTTTAAATAGTTTTTCTGCCTCTTCTCTTGATTCTCTAACCTTGCTCTCGTATTTTACAAGCTCAGACTTAACTAGTTTTTCCAGTTCGTCCATAAATTTCTGCATCTCTTCGTAGCCGCTTCCAAAAGGACAGTTATACTTCGCGATATAGCTTACTTGCATCAATACAAGACCGTTTTCCATCGATTTGATTGAAGAAAGAGAATCCTTAATTGCGTCTTCATATTTCGCTCTTGTTTCCGAAGATGAAAAAGAATCTTTGGCCGTATCTTCATTAAAGAGTGCCTCGGCTTGACTATGATACGAGATATTTTCCGTTTCAATCTTTGCTATCTCTCCTTCTAAAGTTTTCTTTGATTCAGTTAGAGAAATGATATCGATGGAAAGAGCTTGAATTGCTTGATTATATCCGCCGACTTCTTGAAGATGACCGTTACATTTTTCATCCATCTTTCTGATTTCGATTCTCATGTCTTCATATTCTTTTCTTAAATCATTAACGGAGGTTAAAGAAAGATGATTCTTTCTAGTTTTGGCTTCTTCAAGTTTAATTTCCAGATCTTTTTTATCTTCGACATTCTTTAATAATTCTTTTAAATATGGTATATTTAGCGATTTAATAATTTCCCGACATTCGTTTATTTCGTTGTTTCTGTCGGTTAAAGCGTTATACTTATCCTTTAATTCCTGACCTGCTTTGGTATATTTGTCAAGTTGTTCGGCTCGCGCACCCTTACCAATAAACGGCTTTTCAGTGTTAGGGTTAAGGTATCTTGTGACAAAGCCCCGATAAAGCATACCATCCTTGGTTATTGCCTGTTGGTATTTATCCAAATCATGGACATTATCAACCATAATAAGATTACCGACAATGTAATTTATATAATGTCTTGCATCCACATTATCGGTTTCAATTATTGAAGCTAAAGATTTTGGCTGATAATTATCAAATGACTGAATTTTCTTGGTATTTAAAAGATTTACTCCGTATAATTTTTTGCTTTTATTATTGTTATAGCAGTCTAGAGCATCATCAAAATACTTAGGTTCTACTATTAGTGTAAAACGCTGGTTCGCTAAAAGATCTTCAATAGTGTTTTGCCAAGAAGGATCGGATATTTCAATTATTTCGGCTAGTATATGGACAGAAACATCTTCGCCATAAAGATTCTTTAAATAATTTTCCATTTCTCTTCTAAGCGACACTATCTCTGGACGATATGGGATATCATTCTGTTTTAAAAGATTAAGTGACGAATAAACCGATTGTATCTTGTCGATATTGTCCTTTTTGTCCAATTGAATTCTAATTTCTTCCGAAGACAATTGATTTAGTTTCTCGTTAATAAATTCGCTTGCTTCCGAAAGAGATTCAATTTCTTTGTTAATTGATTCTTCATCTTCAGCTTTTAAATCTATTCTGGATAATTTTTGGTACAGGTTTTTATCCAAATCAGACAGCGGCTTTAAAGAATCGTGAAAATCTTTCGCTCTTCTTTCATACTCTCTTGCCTTTTCATTAAGAAGGGCGAGAGATGTTTCATAATTTTTTATGTCTTTATCATATAATTCGTTGGCTCTAAATTCCTTATCTTTTGAAAGAGAGGAATATAAAACCTTCGATTTATCATCTAAATCATCCTTATCGTTTTGAATCTTTTGAATAGTTTGTTTTAATGAGTCACGAAGTTTTTCGTTTTTACTGATATCTTTGCTTTTTCTTAAAATTTTTGTGTCGATTTCAGTTTTTTCCAAAAGTTTAAGAAGGTAAGAATAGTAGTCTTGGTTTTCCTTTAGTTCCTTAATCTTTAAATAAGAATCCTTCATTTTTTCCAGATCTTCAATCTTGGCCTTTGTGGTCTTTAAAATTGTTTCGAATTCTTTATAGGATCTAATTGAATCCTTGATGTTTTCAACATCTATTTCTTTTTCTTCCAACAGATGCTGATAAATATAATCTTTGACATCGGTAATCGGTTTAAAAGCTAAAGCCTTTGGTAAAAGAGTAAAATATTTTTCGCTTATTCCGCCCATCTTTTGGCGGAAAGCCGATTTGGCTTCCTTTCTAGTTGCAAAAACATATGGAGTGACCTTTGATCTCTTAAATTCAGCAATTGACTTTACTTCGTAATCTTCAGTAATTAAATATTCATCCTTAAACGGACCATCAATAATATAGAAAATAACTTTTGGTGCAGTGGTTTCGCCAACTATATCAATAATGGTGCCAAGACAAAAATATTTATCTTGTTTTTCACTATAAAACTCAAGACAAATATGTCCCGATAAATCGTAGTCCCTGAGGTATTCTTGATCAAGTGAGCCTAGTTTGCATTTTACATAGCCTCGTAAATCTCTTTTTCCTTTTTCGTTGGCCGCTATATTAAAATTCTGATCTCCGGCGGTAAGGACAAAACTTATGGCATCTAGGATAGTTGACTTTCCCGAGGCGTTTTGTCCGGTTAAAAGTGTATTGTTTTTAACCTGAATTGTTTCGTTATCAAAATAGTGCCAATTAATCAAACGAATTTGCGTAAGTCTTTTCATTCTGTGTCCTCCTCGTTTCCGGAATCTAGTCTTTGAATATAAGAGTAGCACTCCTGAATATTAGTAATCGGAATAGCCAGGGTAATAGTCGAAAAAATAATTATCTTTGTTGCGGACATTTGTAGGTCACCGATATTTTCAATCAAATTGTATTTTTTGTATAATCTGAGAGCTGAAACAAGCTCAGTCTTAAATATTTTTCTCTTAAAACCAAATGATTGATATTTGTTGTGAATGTCGTCTATGGTTATTACTACTGAATTATTTAAAGTTGTGCTTATTAAACCTTCTTGATATAAAATTCTTAGAATAAGGAGGATAAATGTTTCCTCTTTTTTCAATTTTATGTTGCCCTGAGAATAATTGTTTTTAAGCTGAATGCAACCCAAATCATGGTTTATTACAAGTTCGGCCCCGATTAAAGAGAAAAACTCATCAAAATACTGTTTGTAGTTTATTACAAAGTAGTAAGATTTGGTGTTGTCTTTTTTATCCTTTGATAGGTAGTTGTAGACCAATAATTGGTTACAGATCTTTTGAAAAGAATCCTGCGTTTCTTTGGAAAAGCTTTTTAGTTCGTCTAGTAACATTATCTTATTCTCCTTTCTATTTTAAAATCTTTTACAATGAAGTCTCGACACTCGGTATAGGTTTCTTGCGGTATAATTTCAAATTCATCAATGCCGCTCGCATAAATTGCGACATAAATGATTCTTAAAATATCATCTCTTTGGGCTTCGTAATCAATTAAATCTCCGGAAGATATGCTTGATCCTGGTTTAATTTTTTCACTAAGCAGTTTTTCGATATCTTCTTCTGAGAATGTTGACTTAAATAATTTTAAGAAATCGTCTTTAAATTGAGAAAAATCAATAATCTCTTTGACCAACTTATTGTTTTCCGTTCTCTCGTATGTTCCTCTTGGTACACTAAGGCTTGATGGAGATAGCGACTTATCGACAGTAAAGGTAAACAGATTTTTTATATCATTGAATGCCGATTCTTCTCTTCCTTTTTTTACTTTCTTTGAATAAAAAGTAATTATGGCGTTAAGTTCACTCGCTATATCGGTACTATCGTTAAGAAGGTATTTAACTTTAGATAACGTCTGCGATATATAATCCCTGTTCTTCTTATCGATTTCATCCATAATTCCTTCAAGAGAATTGTAAATATCAATACAATCGTTTATTTGTTTGTTGGCGATGAACGAAGCCATTCCCACATCATTTTGAGCCAAGAAGAGATAATCATTGGTAATTATCGACATAATATCCGAATCTTCCTGCATATATTCTAATTTTTTAATTATATCCAGTTTGTATTTATTGATATTATCAAAGGTCTTAAGCTTTAGATATGCTTTATCCATCACTTCGTCTTTATATTCTGATAGAAGCTCGATTAAATCTTTTATTTTTTCTTTTTGGTCAATCAAACCAATAAATTCTTTTAGTTTCTGATCAACCTTTCTGATTTCTCTTACGAAGTTAATTGTATTCTTGTAAACCTGATTAAGAAGAAGTCCATAATCAAATGTCTTTGAATTTAAAAGCGAATAAATGGTAAATATGTAGCCTCTGAAAGCTTGCTCTGAAGGATCGAGCGTAAAATTATCGGCAAAAAGAGAATAGTTTGCCGATTTTCTTATTTCTATAAAGGCCAAAACCAAACTCACGGAATAATCCGTGAAATTTAATATTTCAAGGTAATCGTTGGTAACATCAATCGTTATCCAACCAGTTGCCTCAAACCTACGCAAAAAATAGTTTGCCAGTTCCCTGTAACTTGGTATTTCTTCGTCTGGATCATCATCAAGAAATTCGTTCAGCCCAACCTTTTTTTCCTCAAGAAGATACTCTACGATATCGCGGGCATCTTCTTTATTCATGCCCAAAATTGAACCCGTCTCGTACTTTTCATAAATGCGTACAAGAGATTCGATGTAGAGATCTCTGTGTTTGGATTGAAACAAGTTGAAAAAATTCTCAGGAAGTATTTTATTGAATTCCATTAATCAACCATCCTCTCACACGTAAATTATAATACATCAGTTTAATTTTACATAATCCTAAATAAAAAATCAACATTTTTTTAATATTTTTTATAAATTAAATTATCATTTGATAATTTATTATATATTTTTTGACTTTTTTTATTATTTATATATTGATGGAAATAAAGAATTATTTGGTTTTTTCTTATTTTGCAATAAAAAAACATGCCTGAGCATGCTTTTTTAGTTATTTCCTTTTTTTCTTGAAAAATGAGCTTGAAGAAGATAAACCTTCAAATTCTTTAATCAAATCCTTTTGTTCTTGAGATAAGTTTCTTGGTGTTTGAACTTTAACTTTAACATAAAGGTCTCCCTTAATTTTGGTTCTTATATTTGGAATACCTTTACCCTTTATTCTATAGACTGTATCAGTTTGTGTTCCTTCGCTAAGAGTCACGCTGTCTTTGCCATAAGGTGTATCTACTTCTTTCGTACAACCTAGTGCTGCTTCCGCAAAGCTAATTGGTACTTCGCTTCTTAGATCGTCGCCGTTTCTTGAAAATTTAGGATCTTCCTTAACGATAAACTGGATATATAAATCTCCATTTGGACCGCCATTATAACCTTTTCCACCATAACCGGATAGTCTGATCTGCTGTCCGGTGGCTATGCCTACCGGAATAATAACTTCGACTGTTTTTTGTACTTTAATTCGGCCTTCACCTTTACATGTAGTACATTTGTTTTTTACAAATTTACCGGTGCCGTTACAATCGGGACAAGGTCTTCTCGTTTGAGTCCTTCCAAAAAGTGTGGCAGTTTCCGTTAATATGGTTCCGCGGCCGCCGCATTTGGGACAAGTAACCACATCACTTGGAGAATTGGCGCCCGTGCCGTGACAATCAGGACACGTTTCATAAATGGGAATATTTATATTGGTTTTTTTCCCAAATATAACATCGGAAAGAGAGACACTTATTTTCTTTTGAATATCTTGACCCTTCATTGGTTTATTAGTAGATCTTTGAGAGCCGGCGCCAAAAAAACTAGAAAAAATATCCCCCAGGTCAAAATCCGCAAAATCGCTGAAGCCGGAAGAAGAGAATCCGTTTCCGAATCCGCCTCCGAAAGCCTGTTGATTATCGGCTGTTCCGTACTTATCATACATTGATTTCTTTTGCGGATCAGACAAAACATCATAGGCTTCCTGTACTTCCTTGAATTTTTCCTCCGCATTAGCTTCTTTTGAAACATCAGGGTGATATTTTTTTGCTTGGGTTCTATAGGCTTTTTTTATCTCATCCTCTGAGGCGTCCCTTGAGACGCCCAGAGTTTCGTAATAATCTTTGTTTGGCATAAAGCCTCCTTGCCGTCTAGTCTTAGACTAGACTTGTTAATTATACTTCTTTATAATCGGCATCGAAAATGTCTTGATCGTTTCCGCCGGCAGAACCGCCTTTATCGTTGTTGTCATCATTGTGATGGTCATTTTTGACGTTCTGGGCTTCCTTTGCCTGTTCTTCGTAGACTCTTTGAGCTAAATTTTGAGCATCCTTTTCCAAAACTTCTTTCTTGGCTTTAATAAGATCTAAATCATTTCCTTTTAAGGCTTCTTCAAGATCATTTATTTTACTTTCGATATTTGCCTTATCGGCATCAAGGACTTTATCTTTTAATTCTTCAAGAGAATTCTTAGACATGAAAATTAATTGATCAGATTCATTTCTAAGTTCTGCTTCTTCTTTTTTCTTCTTATCGGCGTTTTCGTTTTCTTTAGCTTCTTTGACGAGCTTTTCAATATCGGCTTCCGAAAGATTTGATGTTGATTTGATTGTTATCGAATTTGACTTGCCGGTACCCAAGTTCTTGGCGCTGACATTAACGATACCATTCGCATCAATATCGAATTTAACTTCAATCTGCGGAATACCTCTTCTTGCCGGAGGAATATCACTGAGTTGGAAGATACCCAGAGTTTTATTGTCCATTGCCATCGGGCGTTCACCCTGAAGAACTTTAATATCAACCGCCGGTTGATTATCGGCTGCCGTTGAGAATATTTGGGTTTTTGAAGTCGGGATAGTAGTATTTCTTTCAATAAGCTTAGTAAATACGCCGCCTAAAGTTTCAATACCGAGTGATAGAGGTGTTACATCAAGAAGAAGGACATCTTTTACATCGCCTTTTAATACGCCGCCTTGAATAGCTGCGCCCATCGCAACGCACTCGTCCGGGTTAACCGATTTATTAGGTTCTTTGTTGAATATATTTCTTACAAAATCCTGAACTGAAGGCATTCTGGTGGCCCCACCGACTAGTAAAACTTCGTCAAGTTTGTCGACACCGAGTTTTGCATCTGAAAGTGCTCTTTCAACCGGGGCCTTACAGCGATCAACAAGATCTTTGGTAAGTTCATTGAATTTTGCTCTAGTTAAAGTTTTTTCCAGATGGACCGGTCCGTCAGGAGTATTGGAAATAAACGGTAAGGAAATTGTGGTCTGCATTGTGCCGGAAAGTTCTATTTTAGCCTTTTCACTGGCATCTTTAAGTCTTTGAAGAGCCATTCTGTCCTTAGAAAGATCAATTCCTTGTTCTCTCTTAAATTCATTTACTAGATAATCAATTATTCTTTGGTCGAAATCATCGCCGCCGAGGTGATTATCGCCGGCTGTTGAAATAACTTCGAAAGTACCATCAGCCAAATTTAAAATTGAGACATCAAAGGTACCGCCGCCGAGGTCAAACACAAGAACTGTCTGGTCTTTTGTCTGTTTATCAATACCGAAAGCCAGGGCTGATGCGGTAGGTTCGTTAATAATTCTATCAACCTTTAGGCCAGCAATACGTCCGGCGTCTTTGGTTGCTTGTCGTTGTGCATCATTAAAGTATGCCGGTACCGTAATAACGGCTTCTGTAACTTTTTCGCCTAAATAAGCTTCGGCTGTTGCCTTAAGATTCTGAAGAATCATGGCGCTTATTTCCTGAGGAGTATAAGAACGATTCGTAGATTTTATATATACAGTTTCCGAAGTTCCCATCTTTCTCTTTATTGAACGGATTGTATCAGGGTTAGTTATAGCCTGTCTTTTTGCTACCTCGCCGACTTGAATCTCTCCATTTTTGAATGCTACCACCGAAGGGGTGGTTCTGCCGCCTTCCGGGTTGGTTATTACTTTTGCCTCACCGGCTTCCATTACGGCTACACATGAATTAGTTGTTCCTAAATCAATACCAATAATTTTTGACATTTTATCTATCTCCTTTTAGTTATTGTCTTCTTTTTGTGTTTCTTCTTTTTGTATTTCTTCTTTTTGAGCGTTTTCCGGTTCTTTTTCCGGAACAGTGCTGATTATTACGTTCGCCGCTCTTAATAATCTGTCCTTATACATATATCCTTTTAGAAGTACGTCAAGAACGGTTTGATCTTCTTTTTCGCTATTTTCTCTAGCCCCTACTGAGATCATCAGGTTAGGGTCGAAGGGTTTATCTTTAGCTTCTATTTCTTTTACGCCTTCTTTTTCAAGAAGAGAAAAGATGCTGTTTCGAATCATTTTAAAGCCTTTAAGATAGGCACTGATTCTTTCATCTTCGGAATCTTTTTCAATAGCTAAATCGAAACTGTCCAAAACCTTAACCAACTCTTTAGAAACCTCAAATGTATTATATTTATAAAACCTTTGCTGTTCCTCATCAATCCTTTTCTTGTAATTTTGTTGTTCGGCAAGAGCCATCAAGTATTTAGTGTTTAGTGTTTCTTTCTCATTAAATAATTTTTTATTTTCCTCTTTTAGCAGTTCTAATTCAGCATCTTTTTTCGAGGTTTTAGCTGTCTTATCTTCTGTTGGTTCATCTTCTAAAATATCAATTGTTTTCTTTTTATTTTCCTTTTCCATCTTTATCCGCCTTGCTGTTATATAATTTTGAAATATCTTTTGCGATATATTCAAGAAGAGGTATAACCCTCTTATAATCCATTCTGGTTGGGCCCACTAGGGCAATTGAACCTTTTTCCCCGTTATTAGCTTCATATGGTACGCTTATAACGGTGGCGTCGTCCATCGCATCAATGCCGGTCTCTTTACCAATTTTGATGGATAATGAGTTATCCGAGCTGTTTTTAATCAATTTAATAAGATCACGTTTTTCAAAGACCTCAAGTAGACGCTTCATCTTCTTTGAATCTTGAAATTCCGGTTGAACCAGCATATTAGACGATCCGGAAACATAATAATTAGTTTCGGCAAATTTCATAAACGCATCAATGAAGTTGGCGATGATTGTTTCTCGGTAAGCAATAAATTCTTGAACGAGACGGTTATCCATAATATATTTCAGTTTATATGAAACATCTTTTACTGGAGTATTTATCAATACTTCATTCAGAATTTCAATGACCTTATTCAATTCATCAATATTAACTTCTCCCTCTTTAAACGAAACGCTCTTGGATTCGATATGACCGTCATTAGTGATAACGATTAAAAGAAAATCACGATTATGAAGAGAAACAAGTTCTATCTTGGAAACTAATGAATTGGAATTATCGGGTCCAAGTACAACGCTGGTGTAGTTGGTTAATTCCGATAATAAGGAACAAGCCTTCTTTACAGCATCTTCTCTTTCAATGATTCCGTTGGTGAAAACCGAGTCGACAAGTTCATAAGCTTGTTTTTCAAAGTTTCCTTCCGATTCATTAAGAAGATCTTCAACATAAAGTCTGTATCCTTTATCAAGAGGAATTCTTCCGGAAGAAGAATGTGTCTTGTCGATGTAGCCCTCCTTTTCGAGAAAGGCCATATCATTTCTTACGGTTGCGCTTGAAACATTCAGCATATCGCATATCGACTTAGATCCGACAGGCTGAGCGTCTTTAACGTATTCGTCAACAATGATTCTCAATATTTGCTTTTGTCTTGTAGAGAGCATTGGCATCACCTATTAGCAATCTTGTATTACAATTGCTAGAACTATTATATATCGTGACTTTAGCACTGTCAATAAAAAAGTGCTAAAATCATATAAATAAATAAAAACATCCTTAAAGGATGTTTTATCAATTATTTTTTTGTGTTTATTGTGTTTTTTTACTTTAAAAATAACCTTTTTGCTTCTTTTAAAGCCAAGAATTTAAACAAGCATCCAAAGAAATATAAGGAAAAAAGAACAATACATGGAATCATAAAAAGGAAATTGCCAATACTAAGCGAAATATAGGCAATTATCCAGCCGATAACAAAAGCTAGGGCGAACATCATGAAGAAACCCAAGTTTTTAATCAGTTCTATATAAAGTTCCTTATCAATTTTTTCCTTTCTTTCAATTTTGTTGGTTTTAGCAATGTTTATTACTGATTGAAGCAAGAAAGGAACAGTCATAATAAGTATTAAAAAATACAAAAAGAAAAGTGAAGTCCTTCCCATTGTGTCTAAAAGATCGGCAAAATCAGTTGAGACCTGGCTATAGATGGCGTTAACAAAATAATCATAATAAATACCGATAAAAATAGACAGGATTAAAAGAATCGAAAAAGATATTGCGATTAATAAAGAAAAAATGACTGAGGTTTGTAAATTTTTTCTTATTTTATTCATGATAATTAAAGAAAAGACTCAAAATCATCCTTTTCTAGGGTGAAGTCAAGATCTATGTCGTTTTCTATGTATTCTTTGTGAGTCGATTTAGGAAGAGGAAGAGTATTATAGTCAAGACACCATCTAAGAGAAATCTGAGCGATGGTTTTATTATACTTAGTCTTTAGTTCTTCCATCTTTTCTTTTTTAAAAATTTTTCCGGTTTCAAGAGGAGAATATGCTTCAACAAGAATTCCTTTCTTTTCGCAATAATTTTTTAAATCTTTCTGTGGATTAAAAGGAGACAAAAAAATCTGATTAACTTGAGGAATAAAACCCGTTGCAGAAATTAAAGCGTCTATATCTTTTTCATTAAAATTAGATACGCCGATTGCTTTTATTTTCCCTGCCTTGTACAAATCTATCATTGCCTTAAACGAAGCAATATTTTCCTCAGTATGGTCAATCTTTCTGTCTCTCATCTCTGGCCAAGGACTCGGAGCATGAATAAGATAAAGATCCAAATATTCAGTACCAAGATTTTTGATAGTTTTATTAAATTCCTCAACTGCTACATCATAGCCCTTTTTCTCGGCTCTTAATTTTGAGGTGATAAAAATACTTTTTCTGTCTGTTTTTGTTTCTTTTAAAGCTTCGCCAATATACGATTCGTTTCCGTATGCTGCCGCAGTATCAATATGGGTAAAACCAGCATTTAGAGCATACTTTACGGCTTCTTTTGCCACTTTTTTATTTGTAATCTGCCAGGTTCCAAAACCTATTTTAGGAATATTAACACCATTATTTAGAGTATAGAATTCATTTTTAATCATTTACTTGACCTCCGTTTTTTATAATAAAATCTTTAAATCTATCGGGAAGACCAATATCAATAATATTTTTCTTTCCGGTAGTCGGGTGAACAAATTCAAGATAATACGAGTGGAGCATAAGCATATTATCATCTTCTTTCTCTTGATAGAAGTCATCGCCAACAAGCGGAAAACCCAAATGAGAAAATGTGACTCTGATTTGATGAGTTCGCCCGGTTAATAATTCAATGTCTAATAGAGAATAGTTATTGAACTCTTTTACCACTTTATAGGTGGTTATGGCTTCTTTTCCATCACTTCTCACAATCCGTTTTACCGTCATATCGGATTCCTTTCCAATATTTAGGCTTACTGTTCCTTCTTTTTCGGGAAGAATCCCATAAACGATCGCGTAATATCTTCTTTTTAAAGAATCCTTTAAGGCATAGTTTAACTTTTTGGCAGAATATCTATTTTTAGATACCACCATAAGTCCGGTGGTATTTCTGTCCAGTCTGTTTATAACATGGACTTTAGATAATATGCCATTCTCTTGGAAATAATAACTTAAGCCGTTTATCAGCGTAATTTCGTGCATATTCATTGTGGACATAACGGAAAGTCCATATTGTTTGTTTATTACCAAAAGCTCATCATCTTCATATACAATATCAATCGGCATCATAACCGGTTCGATATCCGAATAATCCTCTTCGATTGTGATTGAAACTTTATCACCAGGCACTAGCTCTTTTTGCAGATAGATTATATAGCCATCTTTTTTTATATTACCTTTGGCCTTCATCGATTTAATCAATTTTCTAGATAAACCATTCTCTTTTAGAAGTTCTAAAACAGTTAAATTTCTAGAAGCAATAAATTCCATCGTTTTCATATTTGAAAAGTCCTATTCTTCGCTTTCAAGGATGTGGTTTTTTCCTTTGAACTGTTCCGGTTCAAATAATGAAAGACCAGGATACCCTTGTTGGCGAAGAGCTTCATATATTATGGCACATGCTGTGTTAGAAACATTTAAAGCGCGCACTCTAGAAGACATTGGAAATCTTACACAGGTATCGATATGATCTTTCAAAATTGAAAGAGGGATACCCGTTGATTCTTTTCCAAGAATAAAATAATAATTAACGTTCCTGTCGCTGTAATCTAGTTCATCCGGCCTTTTGAGTCCATATCTCGTGAGAAAAATATAGACACCTTTATTTTTGGATTGAAAATCATCAAAGTTTTCATAAACATAGTAGGTGAAATTATGAGTATAGTTAACAGAACTTCTCTTTATTTCCGAATCAGAAAGAGAAAATCCGAAAGGTTTTATCAAATGCAGAGTTGAGTTTGTAGCAATTGCCGTCCGCATAATATTACCGGTATTTTGCGGAATTTCCGGTTCAAAAAGAACGATATTATTCATGCTTAGTCCTCTTTTTAAGAATAAGTTTCTTTTCTTTGTTTAGTTCAGCATTATATTTCTTTTTATATCCCGGTTTCACTGATTTGGAAATTGTTTTTTTGTTTTTCAATGAATGTTTTGCTTCAATATTTATTTTAGATGCGAAAAATGTTTTTCTTTCTCTTTCGTACCTAGCTGTCGAATCAACTATGGTTCCGTTTTTTATATCTTTATATTCAGTGTGTAATCCCTTTGCTTCCAGTTTATCAATATATGCGTCATCGTCATAATCATAAAACGAGATTGCAATCCCATCTCTAAACATCCGACCGGTTCTCCCGGTACGATGAATATAAAACTCCGGGTCACTCGGAAGTTCATAATTAATTATATGAGATATCCCCTCAATATCGAGGCCTCTTGCCGTAAGGTCGGTCGAAATTATATAAGTGTATTTTAAGTCTCTGATATCCTTCATAGTCTTTTTTCTTTTTGAAGGTTCCATATCACCGTATATATACGCAACTTTTTTATCATTCTTGAAAAAAGAATAAACATAGTCTATCGTTTCTCTTTTATTGCAGTAAATTATAGCCAGATACGGATTAATTGCTTTCATCAATTCTTTCAAAAGTTGTATTTTGTCACGATATTTGGTCTTAATGAAATAGTGTGCAATATTTATAGGGGTAATTTCTTTGGCATTTTGATCAATAAAAACCGGATTAGATAGATATTTTTTTAAAAAAGGCGTAATTGATTCAGGAATAGTTGCGCTGAATACTTCAAAATTCGCTTGCGGTTTGGCTTTGCCCAGTATTTGGTCAACAAGCGGTAAAAAACCGGAATCAAGGGTCATATCGGCCTCATCAATGACAAAAATATCGGCTTTATGAATATTTAATAAATTCATCTCGTTAGAGAGTTGATTTATCCTTCCGGGAGTGCCGATTGCGATTTGCGGGTTTCCTTTTTTTAATTTTTCAACTGATTTATTTAAATCATCACCGCCAACATAAAGGCGCATATCAATGCCTTCAAAAACGGCTAAAGGCTTTGCCATCTCGTAAATTTGTCTTGCTAACTCTCTTGTCGGCGAAGAAATAACAACTTGTAAGTCATTAAGATCTTTATTAACTGATAAAAAAATAGGGAAGAGAAATGCATGCGTTTTTCCGCTTCCCGTAACACTCTTTACAACTAGGTTTTTACCTTTAAAGGATTCCTTGTATACAGCATCCTGAATTTCAGTTAATTCTGTAAAATTATATAATTTTAAATATTCTTTCAGTCTGTTGTCGTTTGTATTCATACTTGATTTACCTCAAAATTCACTTTTTATTATATAATAATGTCATAATTATATCAAAGGAAATGAGACTATGAAGATTGATATTTTGGATTCAAGCGGTTTCTGCGGTGGTGTTACCAGAGCGCTTTATCTATTAGATAAGACCATAAAAGAACATCCCGGAGAAATAATATATCTTATTGGCCCGATTGTTCATAATGGCTTGGTCAATGCAAAATACAAAGAAAAAGGCGTTAAATTTATTTCGCTTTCCGATCTAAAATCTCTTATAGACGGATCCATTGTGGTAATAAGCGCCCATGGAGTTTCCAATACCATAAAAAAAGAACTGGAAAGGTTTAATGTAATTGATACGACTTGTCCATATGTAATAAAGAATAAAAACGAAATTGACGTAAATGATCAAAATAATGTTATTTTTATCGGCAAAAAAGATCACTCCGAAACTAAAGCCATGACTGACGACAATCCCCATATAATAATTGTCGAAAAAGTTGACGACCTCAGTAAATTCCAAAGTAATTCTTTCGGAGAGGTTTTCAATCAAACAACATTTAATATCGACGAGTTAAGAAAAATTCATAATGAAATTAAAGAAAGAGCTCCATTTTATTCTATAAATAATACAATGTGCTCAACATCAGTAGCAAATCAAGAGTTTATTAAAGACAAAAAAGACTATAACGTATGCATTATTGTTGGAGACAAGACCTCAAATAACGCAAATAGTCTGTTTGATATGAGTCCATATCAATCAACATATTTCATTCAATCACATGATGAAATAGCTAATATGAGGTTTAGGGATTTTGATTCGGTAATAATCATTGGCAGTGCATCTACACCAAAAAGCGAATTAAAACTTGTTAAGGAAGCAATAAAAAGAACAAAATTAATAGATACAACAACGTAAAACAAAAAATAATACCATCACAAAATATTTCTTTATTTTTGAAGGTTATTATACTATAATTAAAAAGAACAAAATATATAATATTATGAGGTGACAAGATGCCTGAATCAAAAAAGAGGGTAGTTGAAAATAAAGAAGCAGCTCCACAAAAACACTACAATGTTGTAGAAAAGGGCAAAGGCGGAAGAATCTTAGTTACAATTCTCTGTCTCGGCATGGTCGGTGGTTTGCTTTTTGCAGCAATTTACCTCATGATTATCAATTTAGCAGGTTAAAAAAATCAGCCGGTAGCTGATTTTTTTTATATATTTATTTTTATCAAGTATTCTTGATTTCCTGAGCCGCCTTTAATCGGAGAGTCAATTACTTCGTCATAGGATAGGTTCAACGATTTCAGAAATGCTTTTATATCATTTAATATAGATTTTTGAATATTTTTATCTTTTAAGACACCATTTTTCATATATATTTTTCCGGCTTCAAACTGTGGTTTTATCAGTGCGATAATAATAGTTTCTTTAAAGTTCTCCACGATTCGTTTTATAATAGGCTTTATTGAAGTAAAAGAAACGTCTATACAAATCAAGTCTATTTTAGGCAAGACAGTAAGGTTAAAATCTAAGAAGTTTGTTTGTTCATATGATTTCACTCGAGAGTCTTCTTTTAATTTTTTATGAAGTTGATCGGTACCAACATCAATTGAATAAACAAGTTTGGCGCCGTTTTGAAGCAAACAATCAGTAAAACCGCCGGTCGAAGAACCTATATCAAGACATGAATATCCTTTTGGACTGATTTTATAAAAAGATAGGGCCTTTTCTAACTTTAGTCCTCCTTTAGAAACATATTTAAGCGCATCGTCTTTAACTGATACTATGTCACTATCGGATACAATAAACGAAGGTTTGTCAACAACAAGGCCATTAATTAAAACAAGGCCTTTTTTTATTGAATAAACAGCCTTGTTTCTTGATTCAAAATATTGGTTTTGTACCAAATAAATATCCAGCCTCATATTATTTTTTTAATTTCATTCCTTATGGATTTTTTATCCATACCATATTTTATTCGGATTTCTTCAATGCTTCCGGATTCAATATAATCTAAAGGATACCCAAATTCAGTAATATTTTTATTTATTTTTTGTTCGTTTAAAAAGGAAATTATTGCCGCACCGAGTGAATTTTCTTTAACTGCTTCTTCGTATACAATTATCGGCCTATCCTTTGATACAATCTTCAATAATACATCTTTATCTATTGGATTAATAAATCTCGCATTGATTATTTCTACATTTAAATCTTCTATTTCTTTGGATATATAATCAACAAGATTGGAATATGTAATAAGAAAAGCAGAAGGATTATTTTTCTTCGTTATGCTAATCCAAGATTCATTTATATGACTCTCTCCAGCTTTAAGATTAGCCTCTTCTTTTATGAATGTCTTCGGATAGCATATAGCAATTGGAGATTGGCATTTTAAAAAAGCATAATCCATTAATTCAAATAGGTCTTTGTAATCCTTAGGAGCGCATATTTTTAGATTTGGAATAGTTTTTAAGTAACTTATATTATAAATGCCCTGATGAGTCTTGCCATCTTCTCCGACAAGTCCTGATTTATCCACTCCTAGAACTACATGGAGATTTTGAAGGCATATATCTTGATGAACTTGATCATATGCTCTTTGTAAAAATGTCGAGTAAATCGGCAAGAAAACATAAGGAGAGTTAATGGAAAGCGAAGCAGCGAAGGAGGCGGCAAATTGTTCGGTTATGCCGGTATCAAAATAATTTGCGCCAAGAATTGATTGAAGATTATTCATTGATGATGAAAAAGTCATGGCTGGCATCACGACCTTTAAATCTTTGTACTTTTCATAAAAAGATATTAAATAAGTTGATGCGGCATGGCTGAAGGAAACCTCGTTATTCTCCACTTTTATGAATTCTCCGGTTGTTTTATCAAAAGACGGAACACTATGCCATTTACCTATCTTATCATCTTCAGCAAGCTTGTATCCTTTTCCCTTTTTAGTTATCACATGGATTATTGTCGGACGATTTTGGTTATCGGCGTATTTAAAGTATTTAAACATTTCTTTATAGTTATGACCGTCAATCGGCCCATAATACTTGAAACCAAAACTCTCAAAAACCGAAGGCGGATAAAAGAAACCTTTTATTGATCTTTTTATTCTTTCTATGAAATCCCAAAATCCGGATTTTGATGCGCGGTGTTTTGATGAAATATTACTATAATTTCGTGTTGAACGAAGTTCATCAAGCATTTTATTTATAAATCCGACATTTTTAGAAATACTAAAGCCGTTATCGTTGATTATTATAATGGCCTTTTTATTTAGTGTTGAAAGGTATTCTAAACCTTCAAGAGCCTCTCCACCCGTTAAAGCTCCATCGCCGATTATGGAAACGCATGGTACTCCATTTTCAATTAATCCGGCTTGGGCCGCTAGTGAGGTTGAAGCGTGTCCCACTTCCCATACGTCATATGGTGATTCGGCGGGTGAAGAAAAACCCGAAAGACCATCCATTTCTCGTAAATGATTAAACTGAGACGCCCTTCCGGTCAGTATTTTATGTGTATACATCTGATGTCCGACATCATAGATAAATTTCTCGCCATGAGAAAAATATTTGTTTATGGCAATCGTTAAATCGACAATCCCAAGATTGCCGGATAAATGCCCGCCGTGTTCAGATACTTTGTCGATAATAAAAGATCTTATCTCTTCTGCAAGAACGTATAATTCGTCATTTGATAAGTCGCTAAGAAAAGATGGATCTTTGATTTGGTTTAAATCAAACATCTTATTCCTTTACTGTTAGTTTGCTTTCTGCTTCTTCTAAAAGTTTATATGCATGTTTAGATAATTCGATACCTTCAGTATATTTTTTTACCGATTCATCCAAGGTCAGTCCGCCTTCTTCTAGGGACTTCACAATACTTTCTAGTTCTTTCATCGTTTCTTCGAAAGTCTTTTCTTTATCCATTTTTTACTCCTTTATATCAATTATTTTGGAAAATACTTTCCCATTTTTTAATTTGGTTTCAATAATATCGTCTACTGATAATTCCTTAGTTGATTTTAATATAATTCCATCTTTATATGTTATTGAATATCCTTTGTCTAAAACAGAAAGAGGATTCAAAAGAGAGATTTTCTCATTAAGAACTTTATATCTGCTTATGTATGAATTAATAAGCATAACGTATGATTTGTCTAAATCTTTTGAAAGTGAATTTATTTTGTCTTTATGATTATTGAGTACATTTTGCGGTGACAATAAATCAATTTTTTCCGAAAAAGAAAGAAGTTTCTGTTTATAGTCAAGAAGTATTCTTTCCGGAGTTTTAAAGACCGGCGAGGAAAAAACTTTATCAATAATGATTTTTCTGTCATTGACTTCTTTTTTGTAAGAAAGATTAAGCCTTAAAGACAATGAATCAAGCTCATTCTTTAAATCTAGTGAATTCTTAACTACAATAAGCGCCGCATCGGAAGGAGTTGCCGCTCTTAAATCGGCGGTATAGTCGGATATAGTAAAATCGGTTTCATGCCCTACTGCGGAAATAATCGGCTTAATAGAGTTATATATAGCATCAGCAACAATTTCTTCATTGAATGGCCATAAGTCCTCAATTGAACCCCCGCCTCGTGCCAGAATAATTACATCAATATCAGGATTTTGATTAGCCTTTTTGATATTTTCCACAATGGAATATTTAGCATCTTCTCCTTGAACTTTGGTTGGATAAAGAGTCATGTCGGAAAATTGGCTTCTTTTTAAAATGATTGATTTTAAATCTTCGATCACTGAGCCAGTTTTAGATGTTAAAAGAGCGATATTTTTGGGAAAAGAAGGAAGTTTCTTTTTCCTTTCCGAATCAAAATAACCTTTTGCCGAGAGTTTATTTTTCAGTTCCTCGTATTTTTGATATAGATCTCCTATTCCCTGCTCTCGCATTGAATGGACGTATATTTGATATACTCCTGATTTTGGATATATTTGAACCGAGCCTTTTACATAGACTTTTGCGCCGTCTTTCGGCATAAAATTAACAAGTTGTGCAAAACTTTTAAACATCACACAACTTATTTGCGAGCTTTCGTCCTTTAATGTGAAGTACATATGTTCAGAAGAATTCTTTTTGAAGTTAGATATCTCTCCTTCAACAGTTACATTCATTAAAAAAGGTTCGCTTTCGAACATAGATTTAATAAATAAAGTTAAAGACGAAACGGACAAAAAATCATTATTTTCATCCATATATTAAATCCTTAGCCTTATCTAAGACCTTGTTGTTGAAAGGAACCTGTTTTCCATCAATATCAGAGTATTTTTTGGTTAATTCAAGGGCTTCGTTTATTGCGATTTCATAAGGAGACGAAAGATATTTCATCTCGTATACCGCATATTTAAGTATGGCCTTGTCAACTAAATTTAGGCGATCCAGTTTCCAGTTGACAAGGGACTTGTTTAAAATATCTTCTATTTCATCAGTGTGAGAAATAAGGTCGGAGATATTTTCAAAGACCTCGCCATCGACATTGTCTTTTTCATAATCTCCGCCAATTTCAAGCGTATATAAAAATATAACCGCTGCTTCTCTGTGTTCTCGTCTGTTCATTATAATCACCTATATGATTATAACATAACAAGGACTTGTTTAATTATTTTTCGCTCTATCAAGAAGGTCGTTTAATTTATTGTAGTGTTCAATCGAAACATAGTGATACATTTCTCTCGTACTTCCTTCCGGATATGGGAAAAATATAGAAGCGTCATAATCATAATCGTATTCCGTATAAAGAAGATTGTATACCGTTTCCGAAAGCGGAGCATAACCGATATATGCCGCGTTTTCAGCGCAATTTTCTGTGTCATTAAAATAATTCATGAATGAATAAGCTAAATCAGCGTTTTGACAAACGCTTGTCAAGCACATTCCGTCTATCCAAATATTTGTACTCTCTGGAGCAAAATAACCAAAATTAGGAGTTTCTTCGTTAATTTCACAAGTGTATAGTTCGTCTAAATAATCTCCGGAATAAACCATGGCTAAATCAAGTTGTCCAGTTTGAATAAGCTGTTTTAAACTGTCGTCTCCCCACATTTCATAATCGGCCGCTATTAAGGTATTGAGAGCCGTGTTCAATTCGGTATCATCATTTGAATTGATGTCGTACCCGTTATATAGAAGTGCCATTGATAAAGCATCTCTAGAGGAATTGTACATTCCTTTTTTGTATCCGTTGTCGGTAAATATTGCCGATAGGCCGTTCGCTTCTACGTATTCTTCTAAACCTTCGACATTGGTGTTATACATAATTCCGACGGTGCCCCAAAAATAAGGAACAAAATAGTTTTTAAAATTCGTACACTGATTATTAATCAAATTCTGCGCCTGAGTAAAATAGCCATCAAAATCGTAATTAGGTATTTGAGTATAATCAAGAGAAACGATTAAACCTTCTTGATACAATCGATCAATCATATAATCCGATACTATGACAATATCATAGTCTTCGTTTTTCATTTTTTGATACATCTCTTCGTTTGAATTCAGTTCGGTGTATACTACTTTGCAATTGTATTCATCTTCAAATGAATCAATAAGTTCATCATTGATATAATCTCCGAAATTCAAAACGTAGAGTTTTTCCTTTTGGGTGCAGCCTGCCAAAAAAAGAACCGCAGTTAAAAGAAAAGCAAACACAAACATTTTTTTCATTATACTAATTCTCCTTTACTTTGTTTTTTTGTGAATTTACTGATTATAAGAGCTAGGAATGCAATTGAGAAGACAATCACATTGAAAGCGTAAACTGTTTTTGGAATATAAGATCTTCTCATGGAGTTGTCTATCCATGTTGATACATTGAAAAATTCTCTTCCCGATACAAACATAGTGATAACGAAATCATCGATTGACATTGTGAAGGCAAACAGAGCTCCAGTGATTATTCCGGTCATGATTGCCGGAACAATTGCCTTGGTTACCGCCGAAAATCTAGTACAGCCAAGATCCCTTGCCGCTTCATATGTATTAGGATCAATTTGTTTAAGACGAGGAAGAACAGAAAGAACTACGTATGGAATTGAAAAGAAAATATGTGCGATAAGAACTGTTATAAAGCCTCTTTCTAGTCCGGTAAATGTTTCCAGAAGAACAAATATAAGAAGTAAGAGAAAACCTGTAACTATATCCGGATTAATTACCGGAATATTGTTCATCATCATTAGAAAAGAACGTATCTTTTTAGAAAAACTGTTTATTCCAATCGCGAATATCGTTCCGAAGACTGTAGATATTGCAGTTGATAAAGTGGTAATTAATAGTGTATTTAGTATTGCATCCTTGAGAGTATCGATATTTGAAGCATATCTGCTCGCAATCTCCAGCGAATTATAGTCATTTGTAAAAAGCGAGGCATACCATCTTAAAGTCAAATGATCGGCACCGATTTCCGATAATGAGTTTGTATACGTAAAAGACATTACAAAAATAAGTATTACCGGTATATAAATAATGAAAAACGATAAGATTGTCGATAATATCGGAAGGAACCACGAAGAGAAAGATCTTTTCATATCAATGTTTCTCCTTCCTTATCCACTCTCATCACTAAAATAAAGCCGACAATGGAGAATACTACCGTTACAATAGAGAAAACACTTCCGACATTGAAACCGCCGGTTCCTCTGAATCTTTCATATATTAAATTACCGAGAAGGGTAATGTTTTGATAAGAGACGGCGTCACTAACTTCAAAAGATGTAAGAGAAGGAAGAAAAGTCATAATTACACCGGAAATTATACCGCCAAGAGAAAGAGGCAGCGTCACTTTGAAAAAAGTCTGTTTTCGTGATGCACCAAGGTCATATGATGCTTCAATAATTTTCGGGTCTATTTTTTCAAGAACTGTATAGATAGGCAAAATCATAAAAGGAAGATACATTGATACCATGGCAATAATTATATTGATTTGATAAAAATTGGTAGTGTTTGTCTGAAGTAATTCGAAAATTGTTCGCCAAGATACAATACGAAGCACTTGGTTACTCCAAAGAGGAAGGACTAGAAGTCCCATAATGATCGCGCGTACTCTCGGTTTCATCGATTTCATCAAATATGCGACAGGATATCCTAAAAAGAAACAAATTACAGTAACCGCACCAGATATATAAAATGACCTTCCAATACTAGGCCAGAAAACAGAAATTGCATATTCACTTCCAAAAATATAACTGAAATTATTAAAAGTAAAAGATACATCGCTTCCACTAGTAAAATCATAAGTCGAAAAGGCAATAAAAATCAAAACCAGGCTTGGAATCAGAATCAGCACAAAACACCATACTAAATAAGGTATGGCATAGTTTTTGGTAGACTTTAGTTTTTTATTTTTGTCAGCAGAAATAGGAAGACTTTTAGTCGCCTTCATCTTCTTCGACCTCTAATTTAACTTTTTCTGGTTTAATCCATACTCCTACTTCGTCTCCGACATGATGAACCTTGGAAGTACTGGATACAAAGATTATATTTTCGCTTTCAACATATACATCAGAATATATGCCTCTTTTCTTTATATCTTTAATTGTGCCTTTGAAGTCTGATTCATCAATATCATCAAGAAGGACATCTCCGGTTAGGATTCGCACAACGACAGCAGTTCCTTCTTCTAGTTCACTTTCGCTATCTAAGACTATGTTGTCGCTAATTTTTACCTTGCCGTCGTAATCCATTACACCGGAAAATGTATTTAGTCCAGGTTTCTTCATTATTTGTATGTTTTCCGGAGATACAGTTAATCCTACTTCGATACCCAACGGGTAGTCTTTTGTCGTGTGTACGGTGTATTCTTTATCATTCACAATAATATTTATTTCGTGATGAACACCTTTGAAAGTTTTCGAATCAATAACGCCCTTAATCTTTGCGTCTTTTGCATCAATTATTTCTAAATCTTCAGGTCTTATAACCACATCGACATCTTCATTTTTTGAAAAACCGTTATCAACGCATTCAAATGAAGCTCCTTCAAACTTTACCAGATAATCCTTTAACATTTTTCCTTCAACAATATTGGACTCGCCAATAAAATTGGCGACGAATCTTGTTTTAGGTTCATTGTATATCATTTCTGGCGTTCCTATTTGAAGAATTCTGCCCTCGTTCATTACAACAATTGTATCTGACATAGTCAGCGCTTCTTCTTGGTCGTGAGTAACATAAATAAAGGTTATGCCTAATTTCTTTTGCATCTCCTTTAACTCATACTGCATATCTTGTCTGAGTTTTAAATCTAGGGCGGCAAGAGGCTCATCAAGAAGCAAAAGCTTTGGCTTACAAACAATTGCTCTAGCCATTGCTATTCTTTGCATCTGTCCACCGGATAAAGTATCTATCTTTCTATCTTCAAATCCCTCGAGTTTAACTAATTTTAAAGCGGCTTCAACTTCTTCTTTTATTTGTGATTTTTCCATTTTTTTAAGTTTTAAGCCGAAGGCCACATTATCAAAAACATTTAAATGAGGAAAAAGGGCATATCTCTGAAAGACGGTATTTATTTCTCTCTTGTTAGGTTCAACGCCATTTATTAGTTTTCCATCGAAATAAATATCGCCGCTTGTTGGGCTGTCAAAGCCGCCGATCATACGCAAAAGAGTCGTTTTTCCACAGCCCGAAGGGCCAAGAAGAGTAACGAATTCGTTTTCCATTATATATAAGTTAAAGTCATGAAGAACTTCTGTATCTCCAAAACTTTTACAGATGTTTTTTAGATCAACAAGCACCTTTTGCATAGTTTCCTCCTATTACTAAATTTTTGGTTTAATTTTTATAAACTATTTAGTGTAAAAAAAACTTAAAAAATAGTCTTGTTTAATTATACTAAACATAATGTTATGAATAATTAAACAAGACTTAATATATACTATATTATGTATAAAATCAAGAATATTTTTTAGGTTTTTTTGCATCAAAAAAACGGATAAATTTTATCCGATTTTTTTATTCTCTATTGCTGAAAACCATAATAGATCTTCCGCTATATCCGCATGTCACTGGAAACTTTACAACAACTTTCTCTCCATCAACATCCCACGTGTCATTATCACAATTCAATTTGAATATTGAAGAAGTAAATGAAACAACTTTCTTTGCTTTAATCGCTCTCTCAAGTCCAAAGGCAAACAGGTAGATTAGATTAAAAATCCCATGAATAGGGCCATCTTTAACTACGCAAGCGTAATAGTTTCCTTCATTTTGCCTTGTTTCTGGATTGATTCTGAACGAGGCGACCTCTCGAGAGTTTGAAACAAACATAAATGGTGTTTTATATATTACACCATCAACAGTAACGGTATAGGTTTTAATTCTAAATACAGATTTTACTCCATAGTATGCGTAAGCAAGAGTGCCAAACTTTCTTTTTTGATCAGCGGGAGTAATATGCGGAATGTCGGTAAAGACGCCAAAGTCAGCTACATAAATAAAATTAGTGTCGCCGATATATCCGACGTTATATTTTTTGGGTTTTGAATTTAATAAATCAAATATTCCTCTTTTAATGTTTTTTGAGATATTTAGGTTATAGCTCATATCATTTGTCGAACCGCCGGGAAGATATCCAAAAACAGGTAAATGATCAAGATTAGGTATGGAGTTAACAACCATATTGAAGGTGCCATCACCGCCGGAAAAAAAGAAATAATCATATTCTTGGCAGGCTTTTACAACTGTTTCTTTCAGATGATCCTTTGATTCAGTTTTAACAACATCACAAGAACCATATTTTTTTGTAATTTCGGCCGTAATAAACCCAAGGTTTTTTTGAACCCTTCCTTTTCCACTTGATGGGTTATACATGAACATCACCTTGATTTTTTTGTTTGGTACAGCCATTAATTAATCACTCTCTTATAAGACTAAAAGTCTTATTGTATTTGTTTGTCCGTGTTCCATACCGAAACCGGATGTCATTATTATTATGTCGCCTTCCTTAAATCCTAATTTTCTCGATTCTTCTTTTGCGATAGAATCATGCTCCAAAAACTGCTCTACAGAATGAACCAAAATAGGATTAACTCCCCAATAATATGTTAGGCGTTGGCATGTTCTAATATTATCAGTGCAAGCAATTATCGGTTTGGCCGGACGGAAGCGCGAAATTCTTTTGGCAGTACCGCCAGTATCGGTAAAGGCGAATACCGCTTTCGCGTCACTAAGTGATAAAGAACAAGATGCAACCGATACGCCGATTGCGTCGTTTATTCCATTACCGCAACATGCGGATAGTTTTTGGAATCTTTGTCTGTAATCAATAATTGTTTCAATTTCGGAAATGATTTTCGACATTGTCGAAACAGCTTCAACCGGATATTCGCCGATAGCGGATTCACCAGAAAGCATAACCGCATCAGATCCATCTAGTACAGCGTTTGCGACATCTCCGGCTTCCGCTCTTGTCGGACGAGGGCAATGAATCATTGATTCCAGCATATGAGTTGCCGTAATAACCGGCTTCCCTACCATATTACAGAGTTTAATAATCTTCTTTTGGTAAACCGGAACCAACTCTAGAGGAACTTCAACACCCATATCTCCTCTTGCAACCATTATTCCGTTTGCAACTTCAACTATTTTTTCAATATTATCAACGCCTTCTTGATTTTCTATCTTGGCAATGATTTCGATATCCGATCCGCCGTTGTCATCAAGTATTTTTCTTATATCAAGTACATCCTGCGGGCGTCTAACAAAAGAACAAGCAACCGCATTAACACCTTTTTTAATTCCAAATTTTAAATCATTTTCGTCCTTTTCGGATACGAAAGGCATTGTAAGAACGACTCCCGGGGCGTTTATTCCCTTATTATCGCTTATTATTCCGTCGTTTTCAACCTGAACGACCATTTTTTCTGAAGAAGTTTCATTAACCGTCAAAATCACTTTTCCATCATCTACTAGCAGCATGTCACCTGGTTTAACATCCAGGAAAAGCTCCGGTTGAGCTATAGAAAACTGATCATGATTTCCTAAGTGTGCTTCCAAAAAAACATTTATCTTATCGCCTTTCTTAAAAGAGGCTTGTCCGTTTTCGAATTTGCCAACTCTTATTTTTGGGCCCTTTAAGTCCATAAGTATTCCAACAAAACGCCCAGTATTTTTTGCCGCATCGTTAACAAGATTAATATATTCTTCGTGATCTTGGTCCGAACCATGCGAGAAATTAACTCTCGCAACATTCATTCCTGATTTAATCATTTTTTCTAGGACTTCGTTAGTCTTTGACGCCGGACCTAATGTACAAACTATTTTTGTTCTTCTTTGCTCAAGATAAGTCATTATATGCCCCCTATTTATGCTTTTTTATTATAGCATATTCATTAGTAAAAAACTATTTACATCATCGAATCTACAACCATTTTAAAGTAAATCGCTTTTGGCTGTAGCGATAGTGTTTAAAATAATCAATATTAAAATAAGTAATAGTACGTGGCATATACCATAGATGAAGTGACAATAAGATGTATCACTAATGGAATTTGGCAGAATACAAAGCACAATTTTTTGGAGTGATGTTACAGTTGATGATCCGGATGAAGCGAAAGAAAGCCAATACAATATGATAGAAACAAATCCAGCAAGATAAGTTTTAAGTAAAATAAGGAGGAGAGAACTAAGTAAGGTATAAAAAATTCCGGCGATATATAAATTAAAGAAATAACGAAAAAACTCAAATGAAATTTGGGAATAGGGCATCAAAGAATAGACCAGACGGAATACTATGAATAAAAAAAGAAGCTCAATTGTATCAAATACAATTATTGATATGTATTTGCTGATTAAAAAAACAATTTTTGACTTGTTACTTCTTATTATATACTGTGAGTATTTTGAATAGAAACCAGAGAAGAAAGAAATATTAATAAAAGAAATAAAGCACACGTAATAGACTTTAATATAGAAAAATGTGTTCTCAGTGTACAACTGTTTATAGTATTCTCTATCACTATCAATCGCTTGAAACCCATCAAATATACAACTCGCATATAAAATGTAAACAACTGAGACAATATTTAATATAAGAATAACAATAAAGTTCTTTTTGGTGATTAGGTAGTATAAGTGAACCTTAAATAAATTAAGATATTTCACGCATTTCACCCGTCTTCAACTCTATTATTTTATATCCATATAAGGCCGGCTCGTCCCTTAAGTGTGAGACAACTAATATTAGGCGCTTTTCTTTATCTAAGACTTTCTTGAGATATGCTTTACTTGCTTGATCAAGACCAGAAAAAGGCTCGTCCATAATTAATATTTCTGATGGCGTAAGTAAGGCTTGTATAATATTCACTTTCTGTTTTTGCCCTTTTGAAAGTGAACCAAGCCAGGCATCCTTCAGTTTTTCCATACTGAAATTTTTTAGGTATGCCATTATTTCTTGGTCTATTTTGTCGTTCTTTTCTGTTAATGTGGCAAATGTTTTTATAAATGATATCACGTGCATATAAGGAGGAAAAACAGCTTCCTCCGGTTGATAACTTATTCTTCCATTCACTTCAATAGTGCCAGTATAACTCACCTGCTTTAATATTGCCTTAAAGAGAGACGTTTTTCCGACGCCGTTTTCACCTATAATATAATATTTATTACTCCCCAAAAAAGTATAGTTAATATCCTTCAGTATTTCTTTCTTTCCATATTTTTTGCTAAGATGAGTAATAGTTATATTCATACTTAACCAATCCATCCGCCGACACAAATAATCCCTTTGACATAAATCTGAAATCATCTATTGTAAATGTTTTTATTTCTCCATTTAAACTATACTCAATATAAATCGGTAATTTATCTATATATTTCACTTCCGAAAAATATAAAAGAGGGATAAATAATGATCCTGATTTACTGGGTTCAATTATTAATGAAATTCGTTCATCATTTATCGATATGGCTTTATATGAATAGTTATCATATATTTCGGTTAACTTTGTTTTTTGATCAATACATCTTTCTAGATAATTATTGTAATCAAATTCATAAAGAACATTTTTTGTACTTATTCTTTGAAGCACTATATCATTTTCTGTGTTATTTAATAATGCAAGATTTATTCCAACAATCGTTTCCATTTCATCTATCGTGTTTGTTACTGCCGATAATTTTAATACGGAAAAATCATTATTATCACTAATATTAGAATTAAAAAGAATATTGGCATTTCCAATCAAGAAATTTTCTATTACGCCGTTTTTATATGTTATTTTGATTTTTGCATCCTTAATATATACGGGGTCAGAAAAATCTTCGTAAGATTTAAATGAAAGGATAAAAATAAACTCATAGTACTTCTGATTTTTATATGTTAATTTGTCTCCTTCCTTTAGATCTTCTAAATAGGATATAAATCCGTTGTCGTTATTAATTATCGAAATGCTTTCAATTTGTTTTTTGTTAGTTAAAAAAGAATTATTTTTACTGAAATAAAGCGGAATAGATAGAGTTTCTGTATCAGAAAGAACGCAATTATATTCTCTTTTCAATGATATAATCTCAACCTGATCGTATTTTTTATAAATCAGAATAGAAAATGAAGCAATAGTGGAAAACAGAATTAACGCAACACAAAGCAAAAGTATTTTTTTCTTCATTGTTCCGCCTCACTATCTATTACACTGTTTTGAGTTATTTCAATAGAGTAATATTCCGTAGTAATAATAACGTACTCGAAAGCACCCCTCTTTGATACTGCCCAAAAAAAGTATTTTTTTGCAACCCCTTGGTAAAAATAACCCTCACCCATAACTTTAATATATAACGTTGAATTAGGCGCGATTGTCACTTTAACCTGATCGGTTTCAGTCACTTTCGATTTTGTTGTTTCTTCATATTCGTATTCAAGTTCTCCGTCCAGCCCATACTTAAACTTATTCTTAGTTGTCTGAGAACCACTGACTTTAAGACTGCCGGAAGCCGTTTTTTGAACTGTTTTTTCCTCTGATTCTTCGTACTTAAACGTATGAATAATCGACTCTGTACCATCATTTTTCACATAATATATTGTGTCGGCAACATATTTAAAAGGTTCTTTTTTACAGGAATAATATGTATACCAACCAAACATTTTTCTTTCTCTTGGAAGTTTTAATTCATAGGCTTCTGTTTGATGGTCTGGCCATTCATCCATCATGACCACATCTTCGTTTTCAAATTCGATAGACTGAAAATAGCGATAATTTTCCGCTTTAACTTCTTTCATACCTGAAGATAAACATAAAAGAAAAACACAAAAAAATGCCGTAAAAAGTACTTTTTTCATTAATCCACCTCTTATGAAATAATACTTTTATGGCATTCTTTTTTTAGATTTAGTATTGTCTTTTTTCTGAATGATAATAAACTTCTTTAATTATGCCGCCACCGTAACATTCGCCAAGTTTATCGTAAATCGCAAGAATCTGTCCCGGTGTAACGGATTTCACATGATTGTATTTTACTATGGCTTCATTGTTACCAGTGATTTCTATCTTAATGTTTTCATCTTTAGAACGATAACGGAACTTCCCTTTTAAATCCGCAGATGGCAGCGGATTAATCAGATTTAGTTCTTCTATTACACACATATCAGAATATAGTAGTTCGTTGTCTTCGCCTTGAGCCACGATTAGTTCATTTTTATTTAAATTCTTTCCCACAACAAACCATGGCAGTTTTTCGCTATCTTTCATGCCGCCAAGACCAATACCTTTTCTTTGCCCGATTGTATAATTCATAAGACCAAAGTGCTTGCCAATTACTTTTTCTTCCGTATCGACAATATTTCCCGGCATAGCCGGAAGATAATTTGATAGGAATTCGGCAAAATGTCTTTCACCAATAAAACAGATTCCGGTTGAATCTTTTTTCTTTGCGGTCGCAAGATTATTTTCTTCTGCAATCTTTCTTACTTCTTTTTTTGTCATCTCTCCGACCGGAAACAAAGTATCCTTCAATTGATCATTACTAAGCATAGATAAAAAATAAGATTGATCTTTATTACTGTCTACTCCTTTAAAAAGATGAGAGACTCCGTCTATTTCTTTCATTATCGCAAAATGGCCCATCGCTATTTTATCGGCACCAAGTTCTTTGGCCTTTTCTTTAAAACAGGCAAATTTAATGTATTTATTGCACATTACATCAGGATTCGGCGTTCTTCCCTTTTGGTATTCTCTTAAAAAATAGGAAAAAACATCGTCCCAGTATTCATTAACGAAATCTATTCTATGTAGTTTTATTTTTAGCTCGTTCGCTACTTCAAGCGCATCGTTATAATCTTTTTCTTGAGGACAAACATCATTGAACGAATTAGGATTGCCTTTAATATCGTTATTTAAAAGAGAATCCCAGTTTCTCATAAAAATAGCTTCTACTTTATATCCTTGATCTAAAAGAAGTTTAGCTGATACCGAACTGTCAACGCCACCGGATAGGCCTACAATAACAAGTTCTTTTTTCATTTTATCTTTTCACATCCGAAACAAGTTTAAAATCCAAATGACTATCCAAAGATGAATTAATTACCTTTAAAGCATCTGGAGAAGCGTTTCTTTTGTATTGTTGAGAGAAAAATCTTTTAAAGAATCTGTTTACTGTTTCTTCAATTTGTTTTTCCGTTAAGTCAAAAGAGGCATATTTCATCATTTTAATTATTCTTTCTTTTGAATCGCCTCTTCTTAAAAACCTAAAGAGAATAAAATCTATATATTCATATTTTCCAATTTCTTTTTCCGTAAGTTGTCCTTCGTTTAGTTCGGCCGAGATTGGAGTATCGACTATATCTAAAAGAACATTCTTTAATTCTTCGCATCCGCAATATTCGGCATATATTCCAAGAATCGACTGAATCATCGTCTTGGACAATGAAGCATTAATATTATACATGCTCATATGGTCGCCGTTATAAGTAGAGTATCCCATCGCAATTTCGGATAAATCGGAAGTTCCAAGCATTAACCCTTTATATTTATTGGCCAGTTCCATTAAAACCGTTGTTCTAACTCTGACCTGAGCGTTTTCATAAGTAATATCCTTGTTATCATCATCAATTGACTTAAGAAGAGCGTCAACCTGCTCGTTTATCGGAATAATAATCGGGTTTAGCTTGAACGCTTCAACAAGCTTTTCCGCATTTCCCTTTGTTCTTTCGCTTGAATTAACATATGGGAGAAAAACCGGAATTATTGAAGAAACTGGGTCAATTTTTAAAACCTCGCAGGTTCGATAAGCGGCAATCAGCGCCATCGTCGAATCAACACCGCCTGAAACGCCGAGAATAATTTTTTCGGTATGAAGAAAAAGAAGCCTTTTACCGAATCCGTATGCTTGCAAATCAAGAATTCTTTCAACGCTTTTTTTATCGTTCTTTTTCAGCACAAAAGGGTGTGATTCAATCAATATGGGGGATTCGTTGTTCTCAAGGCTAAATTCAACCGTTTCGAATTCGCGATCAAACTCATCTAGTGATTCTTTGTACGGAGAATCCTTTTTTCTTAAGTTGTCTATGTAACCCAGATCTATTGAAACGCTGTTTATTTTGTTTTCAAAAGTTAATGTATGGTCACTTAAAAGAGTTTCACCATAAAGGCAAGCAATTTCTGACGATCCAAAAACAAGGCCGCTAGATGATTCGGTCGGATTACTCGAAACATATAAATATGCACCTCTGTTTTTTCTTGATGCTTCAGAAACCATATTATCTCTTTTTTTGTCTTTCGAAAGATATTCGTTTGAAGCCGATAAGTTCAAAAATACATTGGCGCCGTTTAATGACATTATGTTTGATGGAGAAATTGGAGCCCAGACATCTTCGCATATTTCAATCCCAACCCCTAGATTGAAATCGGAATTAATGCATTTAAAGACGATCATCCCAAAAGGTACCTCTTCACCGAATATTTTAACCTTTTTTAATCTTTTAGCGATCAGGCCAGCGGTAAACCAACGTGGCTCGCCAAATTCTTGATAATTCGGAAGATAATATTTCGGCACTATTCCGAGAATTTTGTTTTCTTTTATGACAAAAGCGACATTAAACAATGCGGATTCATATGAAAAAATTCCACCGACGACAAGCAAACCTTTATATGGATTAACGTCTAAAAGTTTTTTTAAAGCTTTATCATTTTCTTCACGAAGTTCATCAAATAGGAAAAAATCCTGACAAGAGTATGATGTAATAGCTAATTCCGGAAAAAGGGCGATATCAGATTTTAGTGTTTTGAGTATTTTAATTATTTCTTCTATATTTCCAGCCGGGTTTCCGACTTCGACTTTGGGAGATATAAGGTCGACATTAATAAATCCGTCATTCATAGTGTTCCTCCATAAAGATGCTTTTCTTCAATATAATCATAAACTTTTTTATCAACGATTTTTTTTCTGTGAGTTAGTCTAAATTCTGATGACGAAATAGAAATATTAAAACCCTTAAGAATTATAAAGTTGTTGATATGATTTTTTAAAACATGATGGTGTTTTATATAACTTTCATCATCGGAATTATCTCTTGAGATTACAATAAAATGAAATTCCGAAACAAGTTTTTCAAATTCTATCCACGTCTCCAAATCTCTTAAGTTATCTGATCCGATAAGAAAAAATGATTCTTCTTTTTGGCTCTTTAAATAATGGTAAGTGCCTAAATATTTCTTGTCATCAAATTCGTCCCTGGATATGATTATGTCATCATAATTTTGTGTCATAAGTTTAAGCATGTTATAACGGTCTTCATTGGACACAAGATTGTTTTTATGATAAACAGTTGAGACAGGAAGAAAAACAAATTTATCAAAATTTATTCTTTCTTTAACAAATTTGTATATTTCCAGATGAGCGATGGTAGGCGGGTTAAAGGAACCTCCGAAGATAATTTGCATAAAACACCTCGTTTTAATTATACAATAATTGCTCTTTTAAAAAAAGAGAAGACTATGCAGTTTCCTCTTTTTTATTATTTTGATTTTTATTTTTTTGTTTCTTTTTCGATTGTCTTTTAGCCGTTTCTTCTACCACATCATACCTTAAACTTCTCGTTAATATTATTACTATTTGAAGAGGAACTCCAATAAAGAAAATCATATAGAGATTTTTAGAAAGGAATTGTAGGAATATGGCGGTTAAAAATGTCCAAAGAAACAAACTCAGAAGTAAGTAAATAAGTCTTCTGTTCCAAAGAGAAGCAAAAATAATACCAAGCATAAAAGAAACTGGAACCGCCCAGATAAATATCTGCCAGAAAAATACTGGTTCTAGTCTTATACAACCAATAACAAACGTGACAACCGCGATAACCCAAACGGCAAGAACTCCAAGAAGAGCGATAACCGCCTTATTGGTTTTTCTGATTTTTTCAATCTGGTGGTATTCGTCAGTATCGACCGATTCTTTTAGAAGGGTATCAATTGGGATGTTGTAAAAATCGGATATTTTTACCAAAGTTTCAAGTGTCGGTAGTGCTTCGCCGTTCTCCCATTTTGATACAGTTTTATCCGAATATTTTAGAATGTCTGCCAACTCGGCTTGAGTAAGTTGTTTACTTTTTCTGAGGCGAGCGAGATTGTCGCTCAATATCTGGTATATATCTTCCATAATCACCATTATAACATACTTTTTATTCTTTCAATAAACAAGAAAAAAGCCAACTCTCCTAAAGAGAGAGTCAATTCTCATAAGATAGATTTTTCTATTTTTGATTTGTAGAGTGAGTTTCTACGAAAAAAGTCTTGTTTCTACCGCCATTCTTATTTAAAATGTCGTGTAAAAGGAGAAATTATGAAAACAATACCTATTTTCTTTGCCGCAGACAACAATTATGCCGGACCGCTCTCGGCCACTATAATCTCAATAAGAGAAAACAGATCTAAAGCCTACAATTACCGTCTCGTTATTATGACCGATAATATGAACGAGGAAAACCGCAAGATGCTTTCTTCTGTTCAAGAAGATAAATTTACTATTGAATTTAAGGATGTCAATGATTGCCTTCAAACATTTAAAGAAAAATTAGTTTTAAGAGATTATTATACTCTTTCAACATATTTCCGCTTTTTTATTCCGGAACTTTTCCCGGAATATTCTAAAGCTCTATACTTAGACAGCGATTTAATTATTACCGGCGATATTTCTAAACTATTTAATACTTTTGTCGGACCGGAAAATTATGTCGGCGGAATCAATGATGACGTTGTTCCGATAAGTCCCATCTTTTCCGAATATGTAGAAAAGATCGTTGGTGTATCACGCTATAGATATTTCAATGCCGGTGTGCTTTTGATGAATTTAAAGCTCTTTCGTGAAGAAAAAATTATCGAAAAGTTTATCGAAATGGTTGGTAAGAAAAGATTTGTTGTTGCCCAAGATCAAGATTATTTAAACGCTTTATGTAAAGATAGAGTACAATATATTGGACACGGCTGGAATAAGACCGCTTTCTTCGATGAAAACTTTGACGACAATAAGGCAAACCTAGTTCATTTTAAAATGAGTTTTAAGCCATGGCATTATAATGGTGTTCATTACGAAGACAGATTTTGGAAGTATGCAGAAATGTCTCCTTTCTATAATCAATTGATTAGTACTAGAGATAACTATTCAAAAGAAGAACAGGAAAGAGACAAATTAGCCGGCGAGGGTCTTCTTAATCTTGCCATCAAGGAAGTTGAGGACCAGGAAAGGGAAATGGCAAGCGACAATGAAGGAGTCTTCTACCAAAAATTCTAATCAAAACAGCAAATTTAAAGATACGATGGAAAATCGTATTTTTGAATTTGAAAAAGCCAAGATTTTTGATAAAGATGTTTTGGACGACCCGGAAGGCAGATTATTAAAGCCAGATGAAGTTGATTATCTTCAAAAAAAACTTAGCAGTAAAATTAAAGCCGGCATTGCCAATCTATTTGCCGTATGTTACTTTGAAAACTTAATTAAAAAGAATGAATTAATTATTAAAGAAGTCACTGGCCAGGAAAACTATAAAGAAGTAGCCAAAAGCGGAGTTATCGTTACATCCAACCACTTTCATCCGTTTGATAATTACGCTATTTTAAAAGCAATTCAAAAAGATATGCCACACAAGAGATTATATAAAATAATCAAAGAAGGCAACTATACATCCATGACCGGGTTATACGGATTCTTCTTTAGGAACTGTAATACTCTTCCACTTTCTTCTTCTCTTGAAACTATGCGTAATTTTATTAAAGCCACTTCCACTCTTCTTAAAAGAGGAGAAACAATTCTTATTTATCCCGAACAATCTCTTTGGTATAACTATAAAAAGCCAAAACCATTAAAAACCGGAGCTTTTGAAATTGCCGTAAGAAATAATGTACCGGTTGTTCCAATCTTTATCACTCTTTCCGATAGCGAGAAAATGGGAAATGACGGCTATTTTATACAAGAGTATTCTATCCATATTCTTAAAGCCATTTATCCTGATCCAAGCAAATCATACAAAGACAACGTAGAATATATGAAAAATACCAACTACGAGGCTTTTAAGGACACATACGAAAAAGTATACGGGGTTCCTTTAAAATATATAGGAGAGGAATAAAATGGTTCTTTATCTCACAATTATAGGTATCAGTGTAGTAGTTCTTTCTGTCGTTGGCATACTTTTAACGCCAATAACCGGAATGGCGATATGGCAAGTTATTTTGACAACGGTGATTCTAACTCTTTCTGTTATTATCCTTGATGCTATTCTTGCGGTAATCGGACGCCGGGCTTTCCCAAAAAAATGGTTTGAAAAAGACAGTAAATTTTTTGTGCCAGGTAAAAAGGAAATTAATCTACTGAATAAACTGAAAATAAGAAACTGGAAAGACAAAGTTTGGGAACTGGGCAAAGTTGGAACAGGCGTGTCTAAAGCTCATATAGAAGACAAAAACAATCTTGATTATATCAACCAGTTCATCATTGAATCCAATTACGGACAGGTTATACATATCATCAGTGTCGTTCTAAGCTACCTCATCATCTTTATCTTCCCTTTTACCAGTTTTAAAACCAATTTAATTTTCTCAATACCGGTTGCAACTGTGAGTGCTATATTAAATCTAATGCCGCTTATGATATTAAGATATAATACTCCAAGACTCTTGTTGCTTAAAAAAAGAGCCTCCGCAAAAGAAAAAAGCTAGACCCGAAAGTCTAGCTTTTTATTTACTTTAATTATTTCTTTGCGGCTTCCATACCTGCCGATACAAAGGAAACCAAATCTTGAAGATTAGAAGGAACAATCAGTTTTGTAGCTTGTCCATTAGCTAATTTTTCCAGAGCCTCATATGATTTAAGCGAAAGAACAGCATGATCGACTTGAGCTGATTTTAAAGATTCAAAACCTTTAGCTTCCGCATCTCTTTTGACAACGATGGCTTTTGCATCACCCTCAGCGACTTTGATTCTTGCTTCTTTTTCACCTTCAGCTTTTAGAATAACTGCTTCTTTTTCACCTTCGGCTTTTAAGACTGCCGATGCTTTTTCACCTTCAGCTTTTAAAATAGCACTTTGTCTTTCGCCTTCAGCAAGAAGAATTTTTTCTCTCTTCTCACGTTCGGCTCTCATCTGACGTTCCATGGCGTCTCTAATGTCTTTTGGAGGAAGAATGTTCTTAACTTCCACACGATTAACTTTAATTCCCCATGGGTCAGTAGCTTCGTCGAGAATTGATCTCATCTTGGTGTTGATTATGTCTCTAGAAGTAAGAGTTTCATCAAGATCAAGTTCACCGATAATATTACGAAGAGTCGTTGCCGACAAGTTCTCAATAGCGCCAATTGGATTTGATACGCCGTAAGCGTAAAGAACCGGGTCTGTTACTTGGAAGAATACGATGGTATCAATCTGCATCGTAACATTGTCTTTAGTAATAACTGGTTGCGGATCAAAGTCCTTAACCTGTTCCTTCATAGTTACCCTAAGAACAATTCTATCAAAGAATGGAACCAGCATATGAAGACCAGTTTGCCAAGTTTTTAGGTATTTTCCTAATCTCTCGACAACGTATTTGTCAGTTTGCTTAACTATCTTGACGCATGATACGAGCACCAGGACAACAACAACTGCAACAATAACCAGGGCGGCGATTTCGCCCGCTTGCATTAAAATGTTCATTTTTTATTTATCCTCCGTATATTTTTTTACTTTTAATTTATTTCCATTCACTTCTTCAACAACAACTTTTTCACCAGAAACGATAGGAGATAGGTTGTCACTAACTAAAGACGCTGCCCAAACAAGACCATTTATTTTTACAGTTCCCGTTTGGAATTGAAGAATATCATCTTCTACAAAACCTATTTTGCCGACGATTGAGTCAACGTTTGATTTTAATTCACCTTTCTGGTTTTTCTTAATTAAAGGACGTATTGCCAGAATGAAGGCAGCCGATATCACTACGAAGACAACAATTTGTAGCCAAATTAGGTGTTCTTGAAGAAAAAGGGAGAGTATTAATGATACTAAACTTCCCGCTGCGAACCAGATCGAAACAAGAGCAGGTACAATAAGTTCGACCACGATAGAAACAATGAATATTGCGAGCCAAATATAAACCATAGTCATATCTATCACCTCATCATAATTATATCAAATTTCTTATATATTATCAATATATATCGTCTATATGCATTGAATGCAAAGACAGCAAACTAGACAGAATCTGAAAGATAAACTACCGTCGCATCAAGAAAATAATCGTTCCCGGATCCGATGGATATCTGATTAAATTCGTCTTCTGTTCCATAGTAATATATAGTATCTAAACTTCGACAATTATAGAAAGCATTTTCTCCGATAACCAAAATCGATGAAGGCAAATAAAGAGTATCAAGGTTCTTTAGGCCTTTAAAAGTGTTTCCTTTTATTTCTACTACTCGATAACCTCGATATGAAGACGGAATTGTTACCGATTGAACATTAGGAGGAAGAAAAGATCTAGAAGTCACTGAAGACACGGCAACTTCACTATCATCAACTCTTTCGTAGTTTAAATAAAAGTTGTTTTCTCCATAATTGTATCTACTATTTCCGAAGTCGGAAATAATCTGTGATACAAGATTGACGAAGATGGCAGCAAATACGAAAAAGACGATTATACGCCCGAAATTAATTGCGCTTTTCGGATAAACATATCCGGATGAATACTCATAGTAGCGCTTATTTGGATTAAAGTTTTCGTCAACATATTCAGATTGTGCGCTTCCGTACTGATCGTAATTGGCTCTCGATTCCGTATTTTTAAGAACAGAATAAGCTTCATTAATCAGTTTCATTTTTCCTTCCGCATTGGGATCATGCGATACATCAGGATGGTAAATAGACGCAAGATGTCGGTATGCTTTCTTGATTTCGTCTTCGGAAGCGTCTCTTGATACGCCGAGAATTCCGTAGTAATCTTTTTCCATTTCTATCACCGCGTATAATTATACAATATAAATAATGACTTTACTGATTTCACACAAAACATTCATTAAAAACGCTCTTTAGACGATTTATGTTATAATCAAATACAAGAGAGGCTACAATATGAAAAATATCACTATTCAAGACTTGTTTCAATATAAATTTCTTTCCAATCCGACTTTTTCGCCAAGCGGTAAAAACCGATGTTTCACTTTGACGGAAATCGATAAAGAAAAAAATGCATATCAGTCATTTATTTACCAAATAAAAAATGGGTTACCGCTAAAACTAACCGGTTTGGGTAAAGAGTCATCCTTCATCTTCCTTGATGATGATAACATTCTTTTTCCAGGTAACCGAGAAGATAAAAAAGATGCTACTGAAACAATCTTTTATAAACTATCTTTAAACGGCGGTGAAGCCCAAAAAGCTTTTTCTCTTCCGTTCGTCGTTAATGAGATATATAAATTGTCCGGCCAAAGATATCTTTGTACTGGATTAATTAACACAAATTATCCGGACTACTACAAGATGGAAGCCGATGACAAAAAGAAAGTTCAATCAGAAATCGAAAAAAATAAAGACTATAGAGAGCTATATGATATTCCATATGTGTTTAATGGCCAAGGTTTTATAAATGGCATTAGAACATCTCTTTTTTATGTTGATTTAGACAAAAATGAAATTAAAAGAATCACCACAAATTTTATGAATGTTGACAATTTCTTTGTTTACTCGGACGAAAGCGGCGCCTTCTTTGTCGCAAATGATTTTAAAGGCTGCATACAATACGACCAAACAAAACTTTTCTATCTCAATCTTGAAACTTTTAGTTATGAAGAAGTTGTTCTTCCAAACAAAGTTATTCCATTTTTGGTCGCCACTGCTAAAGATTTTTCTTATCTTTATGCACCCGATTTTAATCGTATCGGGAGTAATTCTAACGGCGATTTTTATCTGATAGATAAAGATCTTCACGTTTCTCTTCTCAAGAGTTTTGATAATTCCGTCGGATCATCAGTTCTTTCCGACTGTGAATACGGAGGAGGGAACTTTTTTAAAACCGACAATGATATATTATATTTCACAATAACCAATTGGGAAAAAGCGCCCATCTATCGTATCGATAAAAAGGGTGTAATTGAAGAGGTTTACAGTGATATAGAATCAGTAATATCCTTTGATATTAATGCTGGCAATCTTTTCATGGTTGCGTTTAAAGATATGCAACTTGAAGAGCTTTTTGACAATCAAGGACAAATTTCATCATTTAATGAAGAAAATCAAAAAGACAAGTATGTCGCAAAGCCTGAACTAGTTGAATTTAAAAACGAAAACAATATTGTAATTCATGGTTTTGTGTTAAAACCTATCGATTATGAACAAGGCAAAAAATACCCAGCGGTTTTAGATATACACGGCGGTCCGAAGTGTGCATATGGGAAAACCTTCTTTCATGAAATGCAGGTCTGGGCATCAATGGGTTATTTTGTTCTCTTCGCTAATCCAACCGGTTCTGATGGAAGGGGAGACGAATTCAGCAATATTAGAGGTAAATATGGAACAGTAGACTATAATGATTTAATGACATTCGTTGATGAATGTTTAAATAAATACAAAGAGATCGATCAAGATAACCTCTTTGAAACCGGCGGTTCTTACGGCGGTTTCATGACTAACTGGATTATCGGTCATACAGATAGATTCAAAGCTTGTGCCTCTCAAAGAAGCATTTCCAATTTCTCGATTATGTACGGTGTATCTGATATCGGAATAGAATTCACCTATGACCAAAATTTATCTGATCCTTTAAACAACCCGGAAAAATGCTGGTGGCACAGCCCTCTCAAATATGCGAATAATGTTAAAACGCCGACTCTTTTTATTCATTCCGATGAAGACTATAGATGTCCGCTTCAAGAAGGATTATCTATGTTTACTGCCCTTAAAGTAAGAGGCGTTGAAAGCAAGATGGTTATTTTTAAAGGTGAAAATCATGAACTTTCAAGAAGCGGAAAACCGCTTCACAGAGAAAGACGCCTGTATGAAATCTCTGATTGGTTCGAAAATCATCGAAGCAAATAAAAAAGGAGCTCAAGCTCCTTTTATTTTTTCTTTAATTCTTCCGGAGAACTCCATTTAATTCCGAATTCTCTTTCCAATATGTCTTTCTTCATATCAAAATACTTATGATAATTTATTTCATTGTCTTCTTCTTTTATTTTATCAACGATTTCCTTTTCAATTTCCAGACTTATCTTTCTATAATTATCCGTATCTTCAATCGGATCTCTAAGAGATGTACTTATTTTTCCGGCCATCACGGCACTTTTAATCGAATTTACTTTTGATTTATCATAGGATAAAAAAAGATAATTATCCAAATCGTCATTTCTTAATTTTTCTATTTCGTAGAGAGTGGCGATGCTTCTTTTTAGGTTAAAGCCTACAGAGTAAACCTTAATCGAATAAATTGCCGTATCAAAGGCTTTTGAATAAGCTCCAATACTAATATAGTCCGCAGAAAGATCTAAAAGAAAAGCGTTGTTGTCGGCATAAAGTTTTTGGTCTTCGCTTTCAAGAATTGCTCTTTTGTAAAGAGATGAAACCTGATCTAGTATTTTTTCGAATTCTGCAAATTCTTGTCTGTTTTTATAAAATGAAGCTAACCAATACAAAGTTTTAGCTTCCAAATCTAGATAGCCGATACGACGATAAATGGAACATAGTTCCATAATTGATTCTTTACCCTTCTCGATATCGTTTATATTTCGATAGTATATGCATTCTTCGGAAAGGGACTGAATCATTTCCTTATTGGCTTTGTATTGTTCCTCATCGCCGCTCATATAATACCTCAAACAAATACTTAAGATACTGCAATAATATAACTATAGATATCCTGGTCACCGGAAATCTCTCCGATTTCCAAATTAGGATGTTTTTCTCTTACTGCAAGTTTGCTGGCTATTTTTTGCTCTTCATCAACATCTTTTCCGTATATAACTAAAAGTAGTTCTTTCTCGTCTATCGAAGGTACTTTATCAATAGTACTTGTCAAACAATTTATTTTTTCCTCAGCGTCCACTAATAGTTTGTTGTCCATAATTCCAATATAGTGTCCTTTAGTAACGGAAACTCCAGAAATCTTCGTTGTTCTGGTTGCTGTCGTTATCTCGATTGAGTTTATATCTTTGATTGACATATTAATGTCATCAATGATGGAATTAGCATCTTCGGCATCAAAAGAAAACATAGAAGCCGCAATATAACCTTGAGCCAAAGTCTTTGAATGAATCACAATAATTTTAACTTCCGGATTAGTTTCTGAGTATATTTTAGCTGCTTGCTCAGCCGTTAAAATAATATTTGAATTATTCGGCAAAACAAAAATGTTTTCGGCGTCCAGTTCATCAAAAGCCTTGATGAAATCCTTGGCGGAAGGGTTCATCGTTTGTTTGCCATCAACAATGCCATCAACACCAAGATCAAGGAAAGCTTTCGTTAATCCTTCGCCTTGACATACAACTACAGAAGCATATTTTTTATGAATTTTTTTCTTGGCGCTATTTTTCTTTCCAACAATAATCTGGTTATGTTGAAGAGACATATTTTCGATTTTTAAAGTTAAAAACTCTCCCCACATTTTTACATGGGATAAAATGGCCCCCGGATCCTTGGTATGAACGTGAGTTTTTATAACGCTGCCGTCTTTAAAACACACAATCGAATCACCCTGTGTTTTAAGATAGTCAATGATAATTTTTTCATCAAAATTTTCTACATCAACTTTTGATGTTTGAAGTTGAAGAATAAATTCCGTACAATATCCAAAATCGAGAACAGAATTTTCGTTGAAAGCAGATAAATCTACTGCAGTTGGAACATTAGGCTGCTCGTGATATACTTCATCATACTGTATCTTTTTATCATTTAGTTCGCTGCCTTCTAGATAAGCCTTGAATCCTTCAAAAATATATACTAAACCTGCTCCTCCGGAGTCAATAACGTCGGCTTCTTTTAAAACCGGAAGAATTTCTTTCGTATTTTGGAGAGAAATATGAGCCTGTTTTAAAAGGTTGCATATATAAGAATAAATTGTTGAAGAAATATTTTTGGTGGCATATGCCGCTGATTCCTTGATTACCGTAAGAATGGTTCCTTCAACCGGATTAACGACGGCTCCGTAAGCTTGACGAACTGCATAACGGAAAGCGCGACTTAGTCCGGCAGTCGAAACGTTCTTTTTTTGTTCAAGTCCAAAAGAAAATCCTCTAAATATTTGGGAAAGAATTACGCCGGAGTTTCCTCTAGCCCCCAAAAGCATTCCTTTTGACAAATCTTGAGCAACTTTAAAAAGAGGCTCTTTTTCTTTGCCTTCTATTACTTCATATCCGGTTTCAATTGTTCTTCTCATATTTGTTCCGGTATCTCCATCGGGAACCGGGAATACATTTAAGTCATTAACTTCCTGATAATGATTTTTTAGATTCAGCATTCCATATTTTATCATTCCGATAAAATGTGCCGAGTCTAAAACTCTCATTTCTCTATAATCGTTATTCATAAAATCTCCTCGTGGATTTATTTATAATAATTTACGCGGGTAACGGACTATTAAGCTATTTTTACAAGCCGTTCCGATTTTCATCTTAAAACTATAGTTTTAAAAAATCAAGTAATATAAAACGACTAATTTCAAGTTGACAGATTAATTATATCATTTATAATTAATGTGACAATAGACATTTTAGTATATATGTCGCTTAAACGACATTTGTATTAAAAAAGATTATTTTCAGGAGAAAAAAATGAAAAAAGATCTGCGAATAGTAAAGACAGAACGAAACATTAAGAACGCTTTTGTCCAACTCATTATGGAAAAAAGTTATAAGAACGTAAAAATAAAAGATATTGTCGAAAGAGCGATGATAAACAGAAATACTTTTTATCTGCACTATTCTTCCAAAGAAAATCTGGTGGATGCCGTCATCAACGATGCAACAAAAACACTAAGCGAAAGACTGAATCCTCGGCGTAGTTCACCTATCATCAATGACACCGAAGTTATTTCTGTTTACATAAATAAACTTCTGGAAATATTAAAAGAATATAAGTCACTTCTAAAGGCTGTTCTTCTGGACCCGGGACTTACCGGGTACTTCTTTTCTTTTAAATCAACTCTTACTGAAAGATTACTTAATTATGTCGATAAATCTTTGACAAAGAATAAAATCATTGTCAGCTTTGCTTTATCCGGTTTATATGGTGTTATAGAGAGATGGATAATGTATGATGATTTAACACAAAAAGATATTTCTGAAGAATGCGCTAAACTTTGCGTAGCCTGCGTGAAAGGTGCTTCATATAAAGATAAAAGGTGACAAAATGTCACCTTTTATAATGCTATATTGGCATCGCCGTCATCATCAAACTTCTTAAGTAGGTCTTCTTTGGTCAGCGTCTTTTTTTCATCTCCGGAAACATCAAAAATAATTTTTCCTTCTTTCATCATAATTAATCTGGTTCCATAGTCAATCGCATCTTTCATATTATGAGTGATCATAAGTGTCGTTATTTTGCTTTCCTTGACCACTAGATCCGTAATTGATAGAACCAATTTTGCTGTTTTTGGATCGAGAGCCGCTGTGTGTTCATCAAGAAGCAGAATATCCGGTTTCGATAAAGTGGCCATCAGGAGAGTTAACGCCTGTCTTTGTCCACCGGATAACAATCCTACTTTTTGATCCATTCTCGTATCAAGTCCTAAATTAAGTGTTTTAAGCGATTCTGCAAACTTTGTTCTGAGTTTTTTGTCGAATCCCCAACGTAATCCTTTCTTTTTATCTCTTCTATAAGCCAGCATCATGTTTTCAATAATCGACATTCCAGGAGCCGTACCTAAATTCGGATCTTGGAATACTCTTCCTAAATACTTCGCTCTTTTATGCTCATCAATAGAAGTAACATCAATTCCCTTAATCATTATTTTCCCGTAATCTAGGTTTATTACTCCTGATATTGCATTCATCAAAGTAGATTTCCCGCTTCCGTTTCCACCGATTATGGTTACAAATTCTCCCTCTTTAACCGAAAGAGATAGGTCATCAAGAGCGATTCTGTCGTCTAATGGGTTGTTAGTCAAATTAAATGTTTTCTTTGCGTGTTCAATCTCTAGCAAGGCCGTTCCCTCCTATTACCTGTTTTTTATTCTTCTTGATATGCGATATAACAAGCACCACCACAATTAAAACGGCATAGAGAAGTTTTAAATAATGTGGCTCTAGAAGGCCGGTATTTATTACTGTCGATATTATCATGTAGTAAATAATAGCTCCAACAACTACGGCTATCAGATTACGTTTGAAAGTTTTCCTTCCAACAATTGCCTCACCAATAATTATGGAAGCCAGTCCAATTACAAGAACTCCGACGCCCATATTAGAACTTGTACTTCCGGAAACTTGCGAACTAAGTCCACCTCCCAAAGATATTAAAGCGTTCGATATTGCTAAACCAAGAATAGTCATGTTATCCGTATCTATCCCTTGCGCTCTAGCCATTACCCCGTTCATACCGGTAGCTCTGACACCCATACCTATTTCGGTTCCATAAAAATAATATACGATTATCATTACTGCTACGGTGATGACAATGAGAAGTAAAATCGCCGAATACAGCGGTTTAAACCAAGATAAACCCAAAGTTGAATTGAAGAAAGCATAAAGGGAATAGTAGAAACGATTACCTATTGATGTAGTAATATAATTCGTGTTGGATGTGAGTATGTTAAAGGGTTGACTAGAAGTCTGTGCCTTATAAATACCCATAATGACAAGATTGATTGTAAAAAGCGCGGTCATAGTAATGATACCGGATAATAAAGCCGGTATCTTTAATTTAGTACATAAAAGGCCAGTAACCGAGCCGGCAAAAAATCCGGCTACTGATGCAAAAAGAAGGGCGATAAACGGATTGACCCCGCTATAAACAAGGACAGCGGTTACTGCTCCCCCAAGGGTGAAACTGCCCTCGGCTCCGAGATCGGCAAAATCTAATATTCTATAGGAAAGAAAGATGCCGAGAGCAAGCATTGCATAAGGAAGCCCGCTTGAAAAAGTATCAAGGGCGATTCCGGTAACAATTTGCCATCCGGTTTGCGCCAAAACTAACATGCTAGTTACCCTGAAGCGCGCTTCTTACAGTATCAGGGTTAAGTCCTATTGCAGTAAGACTGGTTTCGTTTAAAACCACCAATAAATCGCTGAGTCCGTTTCCGACCGGGATTTCCGCTACTGATTTTCCATTTAATATTTCGACAGCCATTTCTCCGGTTTGAACGCCTAGAGCCGCGTAATCTATACTGTATGTCACACAACCGCCTTTGGTTGTCATTGATTCTTCGCCGCATACTGTTAATATTCCGGCATCAATCATTGCATCGGCAATAGTTTGAATATTTGATGCTACTAGATTGTCCGTCGGAAGGAATAATGCATCAATATCCGAGTTACTGATAGCTGTTAATGTTGCGTTTAATTCGGATACTTCATTAACTGTCCAGGTTTCAAATCCCAGGTTCTGGCTTGTGGCTTCCGTTTGAGCAGCGGTTGCTTGAACTTGCGAATTAACCTCGGAAGAATGATATAAGACACCAATTTCTGTGGCATTTGGAAGAATCTTTTTTACCATTTGAATTTGCTTGGCAACATCACTTGCATCAGATGTACCAGTAACATTGTTATCAGTTACATCAAGAGCCGTTACCAGGCCGGCAGCCACCGGATCAGTTACGGCTGTAAAGAGAATTGGGATATCTGATCCTTCGTTTTCTCTCGCGTTTTTAAGAGCGACAGCGGCATCAGTCGCGATACCAAGAACGATGTCACAACTTCTAACAAGTTCTGAAGCATATGAGTTTAAAGCAACTGAATCAGCCTCTGGATTTCTAAATTCAATAACAATATTATCTCCATCGACGAAGCCTCCGTCGGCTAACGCTTCTTCAAACCCAGTCGTGCAAGCATCAAGAGCGTCGTGTGTTACTAGTTGGAGAATACCAACTGTGGTTGTCTTTGTGCACCCAGCAAGGCTAAAAGACAAAGCTAACGTGAATACCAAACTTAATACAGTAATAATTTTTTTCATATAATTTCTCCTTTTTTAAAGTTTTTTTCAAATAAAAATGCGTTACTACCGAAGTAATAACGCAAAATTATATAGGAGGGGGCCGTTATTACTTCTAATACTTAATTGTCGTATTATCTGTAATAACTGGAGGGGGAATACTTCTACTTTAAAAAGCCAAGTCGATTACAGATTGCTCGGATAATAATAGTAGAAGTAATAATATTGGCATGATTTAGCTGATTTTATATTCATAGTATCCTCCTAAACTACCAACTTTTCCTAATTATATACCTAGATTAAATAAAATCAAGACTTTTTTAAAACTTTTTTGATTTGTCTTACCAAAAAAGCGATTTCATGAACCACAAGCGGCAAAATAGATATTCCAAGAGTAATCAACCATTCTTGCCAAGTTAGGTTGGCGGTTGAAAATAGTGTTCTGACTGAAGGCACTTCAATCACGAAAAGTTGAAGGGCAATACCGAAAAGGAAGGCGATAAGCATCATCCGGTTTTTATCTTTAAATACATGAACAAAAGATTTTCTGGTATTACTCATACCAATCATATGGAATAATTCAGCAAAACCGAGAGAAGTGAAGGCCATGGTTTGAGCTTGGAAAAGATAAACCGGGTCAGAATAAAGAGTTCTTATGGCATTATATGTGTATGCATCATTAAGCCAAGCGGTAGCAAGGAAGCCGATAAAAACACCAATGCTAATTACAAGGCCATAAAGAAGTGTGGTTCTCATACCACCGTTCGCGAATATTCCCTCTTTTGGATCACGAGGACTATCACTCATATTATTTGGATCCTTCGGGTCCATACCAAGCGCAATAGCCGGAAGTGAATCGGTTATAAGATTTATCCATAAAAGATGGATAGCAAGAAGCGGAGCTGGAAGTCCTATACAAATAACCGCGAACATTACCAAAACTTCGGCTATATTGCTGCTAATTAAGAATATAACGGTCTTTTTGATATTGGAGTAGATTCCTCTTCCTTCTTCTACCGCTTTCTCGATAGAAGCGAAATTATCATCAGCTAAAACCATATCGGAAGCTTCTTTTGATACATCCGTTCCGGTGATACCCATTGCAATACCGATATCCGCTCTTTTGAGGGACGGAGCATCGTTAACTCCATCACCGGTCATTGCGCAGATATTGCCGTTTTCTTGGAACGCTCTAACAATTTCCACTTTGTTTTCCGGCGATACTCTGGCAAATACTCGCGCGGTTTTACATTTTTCTCTTAATTCTTCCGGAGAGAGAAGGTCAATATCCTTTCCTTGAAGACAATCCTCTTTTCTCTCCACAATCCCAAGATCATGAGCTATCGCAAAAGCTGTATCAATATGATCCCCAGTAATCATTACGGTCGTAATTCCGGCATTTCTAAATTTAATTACCGCCGGTTTAGCTTCCGGACGAGCCGGGTCAATCATCGCCACTAGGCCGACAAAAATTAGTTTTTCTTCTTCTATAGACTCTTTTTCGTCATAAGCAAGCGCTAGAACACGCAAAGCTTTTGAAGCAAAAAGTTCGTTTATTTCATATATTTTTTCAACATCTTTTTCAGTTATATTTCTGACTTTACCGTTTTCAAGAATCCTATCAGTATGAAGAAGAATACTATCTAAAGCTCCTTTTGTATACATAATAGACTTGTCATCATTAACAAAATGCATAGTAGACATCATCTTTCTCACACTGTCGAAAGGAAGTTCGTCAATTCTTGGATGGGACTCCGATAAATCTTTTTTATGCATGTTAAATTCGTTAGAAAAAGCGACTAATGCAATCTCTGTCGGATCGCCGAATAATCCTTCATCAATAGTTGCGTTGGAGCAAAGAGACATTCCTCTTGCCAAAAACTTTAAATCCTGATTATCATTTTCCTCATTGAAATCATCGCTTTTATATATACTCCCGTCAACATAAGCTTCGAGAACAGTCATTTTATTTTGCGTTAAGGTTCCGGTTTTATCCGAACAAACAACACTAACCGCCCCGAGAGTTTCCACGCTGGCCAGTTTTCTTACAATAGTATTGGCCTTAACCATTCTTTGAACACCAATTGAAAGAACAATGGTGACAACGGCTGGAAGTCCTTCCGGAATAGCTGCTACCGCAAGAGCAATTGATGAAAGAATCGCTTCAATCCAAGATTGTATATCTCCTTGTCCGTGATCAACAAAAATCCACACGATATCGGCAATTAAAACAGCGACAACCACCACTAAAGTTAAAATTCCCAATGTCTTGGATAATTTAGCCAACACTTTTTGAAGTGGGGTCATTTGTTCTTCAGAATCTAGGGCTTTGGCTATTTTACCGATTTCGGTGCCCATTCCTATTTCTGTGACAATACCGATACCTCTTCCGTATACAATCGGGGTCGACATGTATACTATATTACATCTATCACCAATTCCGACCGGTTTCGAGAAAGTATACTTTGCATCTTTTTCGACCGGCACCGATTCTCCGGTCAAGGAAGATTCGTTCGCCTTAAGATTATGAGATTCGATTAGTCTCATATCGGCACCGACAGTGTCTCCTTCTTCTAGAATGACAACATCCCCTCTTACCAGTTCGCTTGATCTAATTTTAATTCTTTCTCCATTTCTAATAACTAAAGATTCCGGAGAAGACATACTTTTAAGAGCGTCTAAAGATGTTTGTGCCTTGACCTCTTGAATTGTTCCGATTACGGCGTTCATGATAATTACCGCGAGAATAATAACTACGTCCGGCCAGTCTCCGGCCTCGACGAAACTAAAATGCCCATAGGTTCTTACATATTCGATAGTATCAAAAATAGAAATGCCTATTGTAAGAATAATGGCTCCGAAAAGCACAAAAATCGTGGGGTTATTCATCTGTTCGAAGAATATCCTTATCCACGATTTTTTCTTTTTTTCATCAAGCTTGTTAAGACCGTCTCTTTCCAGCCTTTTTTTCGCTTCAGCGCTTGTTAAACCAGACTTTGAATTGGTTTCTAAAGCATTTATTGCTTGTTCAATTGTAAAAGATTCGTAAGAAATCTTTTGTTTACTGTCGGCAGCGTTTATAGCCTCCATAATAATCCTCCCTAAATAGAAATTTTATATGGTCTGGCTAATTTACTCGTATAGTTCCGGGATAAAAAATCCGTGATTGACGTATAACTATACCTCGCTACTCCCCACACAATATTAATTTAACTCATTAAACGGCTTTTTTCAATCAAAAAAAATAAAAAAAGGACACATAATGTGTCCTTGATATAAAACTATATATTATTTGGCTTTTCCCTGATTTTTAACTGCTTCCATCTTGGCCTTTAAGTCATCATCATTTGCGAGATAATACCTGTCGATAACATTAAAATCGTCGTCGAATTCATAAACCAGAGGTACTCCGGTCGGAATATTAACCGACACTATTTCGTCGTCCGATAATTTATCAAAATACTTCACAAGAGCTCTAAGAGAGTTGCCGTGAGCGGCTACTAAAACTCTTTTTCCTTTTTTCATATCTTCTTTTATTACGGATTCAAAATATGGAACCGCTCTTTCAATAGTATCTTTTAGGCTTTCAGCAAGCGGTAATTCATCCTTATTTTCGGATCGATAAGCTTCTTGAAGCGCTGGGTTTCTTTTATCTGTTTCCTCAAGATAAGGAGGATTAACCGCAAAACTTCTTCGCCAAATTGTAACTTGTTCTTCCCCGTATTTTAAAGCTGTTTCACTCTTATTTAAGCCTTGAAGAGCACCATAATGTCTTTCGTTTAATTTCCAACTCTTATAAACTGGAAGCCATTCTCTGTCCATTTCTTCCAGAATATGATTTAAAGTGTGAATCGCTCTTTTAAGGTATGATGTGTAGCAGACATCAAAATCATATCCTTTTTCTTTTAATATTTTCCCGGCGTTTTTTGCTTCTTCATGTCCTTTTTCCGAAAGATCGACATCAGTCCAACCGGTAAATAAGTTTTCTTTATTCCAAACGCTTTCTCCATGCCTAACCAATACTAATTTCATAAATAATCTCCTTTATTTATTCTATTATTGCCAGTCTCAATTCTATCACAGAGGGGAACTATTTTCAAATAAAGAAGAAAATTGCGCCGAGGGCTGCTCCCATCAAAAGAATAATGTACGGGCTTATCGCTTTTTTCTTGATTTTCTTGTAGAGAAAAGCGGTGAAAAAAACAACACAAAAAATAACTATTGCACTTATATCAAGCGAATAACTGTCGCCACTATCAAGTAAGAAATTCTGATATAAAAAATAGATTCCGGTCCCTATAATAAGGCCGATTACTATTCCTTGAAAACCGTGAAGAATAGCTTTTACAACCGGTTTTTCAATAATTTTAGTTAAGACAGAAGCGATAAGAAGGATGATGATAAACGAAGGTAAAACAACCCCAAAGGTAGCGCAAAACGCGCCGAATACTCCGCCATGAAGCCTTCCGACGAAAGTTGCCATATTAACCGCAATCGGCCCGGGAGTGGATTCACTAATCGCAATCATATTATAAAATTCCGCTTCGCTTAACCAGCCTCTTGTGACAACCTCGCTCTCAATAAGCGGAATCATCGCGTAGCCACCGCCAAAGGTAAAAAGTCCGATAAGGAAAAAAACATAGAAAAGTTCTAAATAGATCATTAGTCTTTTTCCTCCTTTTTCTCTTTTTTATGTTTAATAAGAAGTGACAAGGAGTAAACCAAAAGTGAAACGCCGCCGCCGATTAATATCATGTAAATAGTAGAAAAATTAATATTAAAGAATTTAACCAATAAAAGAGTCACAAGAGAAAAAGCGATAAGAATATAACTTAACGCATCTTTTTTTGCTGTTTTAAAAAGTTTGATTCCGGCCGAAAGAATTAAAAAAGTAACGCTTACCATAAGGCCGGTGATTATTGCTTGAATGATTTTGACTTCAATAAATTTATCATAAAAAAACGAGATAATAAGGATGATGATAAATGAAGGAAGCGATACGGCAATTGTCGATATTAAAGAGCCAATAAAACCGAGCACCTTATAACCGATATATGTAGCGCAATTTATGGCTATTACCCCAGGAGTTGCCTCGGCAACCGAAACAATATTCAAAAGTTCATCTTGGGTTAAGTATTTTCTTTTCTCGACAAAAGTCTTTTCGATAAGCGGAATCATCGCGTATCCGCCTCCAAAAGAGAAAAGGCCAATCTTTAAATAATCTAGGAAAAGCAGTAACGCTAACTTGATTTTTTTCATAACTTCATTATACCGCAACATTATAGACTTTAGAAATGGAATCTTTTCTAAGGACGACAAACACTAGCGTAGCTACCATATTAATCGCCATGGCACCAAACACTATCCACCTGAGATCAACCACTTCTCCCAGTGCTCCTGATACAAGTTGACCCGTAACGCTACCTAGACCGGTTGTCGCCATATAGAAAAGACTATTGAATCGGCCTCTTTTTTCGTTCGGGACATAATTTTGGGTAGAACTTGTTCTAATGGTAAAGGAAGTCACGGCTAAGATGCCGCAGATGAAACTGATGATATACATAATAGGAAGTGTGGAAAACAACATTGCACCTTGAAGAACTGAGGTTGCAATATAGACAAAAAGTGCAATTTTATAATTGTTTTCCGGTTTACTGCTTTTAAAATAATGAATGATGGCCCCAATCACTCTTCCAAGGGCACCGACGGCCATAACAAAAGAGTAATCTTGTATTGTGTAGATGACACTTGATTCAAAAAAAGGCAGTAGCATTGTTGCAAAAGCGGAATACGCCATCATATTAAAAATAAAGTATATGGTAATAAATTTTAATCCCTTTTCTTTTTTTAGATATGAAAGACCTTCTTTTAAATCATTCATAAAATAACTGAGTTTATATACCTTCTCATCGGTTTTTTCCAGTGCCGGCTTATCGGTTGTAATAAACAATTCAAAAGTCGCTGTAAGCGTAAACAAGATACCAGAACCGATAAATAGGTATTCAACGCCGATGGTCTTGTATAAGAAGGCGGCAAGCGGGACCATTAAAGTAGAAGCTATCGGATAAATCATTGATGATATCGAATAAGCCTTTGAATAATTTCCTTTTGATACTAATGTCGGATAAAAAGAGTCATAGGCTATTTGGTAAAACGCGTTTTGCGAACCGATTATAAAACCCAAAGCAAGAATGAGAAAGTAACTATCAGTCCAGCCTGCAAGATACATTAAGGCAATAATTATATAAAAAGATCCGGTTAGATAATCAAGAAAAACAATTATTTTCTTGCGGGAAAAACGATCTAAAAACGGTCCGACAAAGAAACTGACTATTACATAAGGAACAAGAGAAACTGTAGTGTATATCGCATAAAGCAAGGTTGATTCAGTATTTTGATACACTAAAAGACCAAGGGAAAAAGAGGCAACGCATTGCCCGACCATTGATATAATTGTTCCGATAGTAATAAGTGAAAAATCACTTGTCCAGAGTTTATTTCTCGTTTCCATATTAAGTAGCCTTATGAATTATAACATAAGGTAATAAAAAGAACGAACATAAGTGTCCGTTCTTTTGAATGATTCTATTATCTTGCGCCCTTATCGTAAGGAATACCTTCCATCTTAGGTGCTCTAGATTTCTTAGATGTAAAGGCCAAGACAACCAAAGTAACAATATACGGAAGCATTTTGTAAATTGAGTCTCCAGTTCCTTGAGCAAGATTGGAAAATGAAGGAAGGAAGTCGATTCCAGAACTGTATTTTCCAAGAGCGTTAAAGAAAGCGAATATAAGGGCGGCTCCAAGAATATTTTGCGGTTTCCAGTTACCAAAAATCATAACGGCAAGAGCTAGGAACCCAAAACCGGCCACTCCGGCTCCCGGTGCTACCCCGGATGTCGCGATAAAGGCCCACATAATACCGCCAAAACCAGCTAGAAGACCAGATAAACCGACACCAATATATCTTGTGGTATAAACACCGATTCCGGCAGATGCAGCCGCTTGCGGATGTTCGCCGCACGACATCAGTCTTAAACCAAATCTAGTTTTATATAACACGATAGTCGATATGATCCAGATAAGGATAGCGATTGGGGTAGTTATAGCAAATCCTTTAAACAAGAGAATTCCAAAGAATGAGTTTCTAAATTCTTCACTAAAGCCTAAATTAAAGGTAACCCAGTCATAGTTGAATAAAACTGTAGTAGAGCCGGCAGAACTAAATTCCGATTGAATAGATGATACTAAAAGGTAACAGAAGGCGGGAGCAAAAATATTTAAAGCCGTTCCGCCAATTGTCTGGTCGGCTTTCATGTGAATTGAGGCAAATGCGAGAAGCATCGAATAGATACAGCCAGAAAGGGCGGCTACTAAAACAGCAATTAAAACTGCCCATTGCCCGGCAACTTCACCAAAGCCGTTCATGTTAAATGCTCTTATCGTAAGAGCCCCGAAAGTCGCACCTACTATCATTGTTCCTTCAAGACCGATATTAATGGTTCCGCTTCTTTCAGTAAACATTCCTCCTAAAGCAACAACCACTAAACAAAGCGCATAAAGTAAGGTTGAATTAATTAAACCAGGAAGCAGCGTCATTGCTTCTCACCTCCTTTTATATCCGCTATAACAGGCGGTTTATTTAATATATTTGATTGGTTGGATATTGCTAGGTCTCTCTTTACCCGGCCTTTTAAAATTAAGTTGCGGAAGAAGAGTGAGAAAGCGCTGAAATAAATAATTGTCGATGTTATAACACTTACTATTTCAGTATTATAAACTGGTTGCAGATTATCGCCACCGACCTTAAGGAAGGCAATAAATAACCCGCTGAAGATGACGCCTATCGGGTTGGATCCACCGAGAAGAGCCACTGAAATTCCGTCGAATCCGGCCTGTTGTAATACTTCTTCGGTTTTATAAACCGCCCCATTATTACCGGTAAGGTAGTAAAGAGCGCCGCCGACACCGGCTAAAGCCCCCGCAACTACCATCGAAAGGATAATGTTCTTCTTATCATTGATTCCGGCATATTTAGCAGCGTTTTTATTTAATCCGCATGCTTTAAGTTCATAGCCGAAAGTTGTTTTATATAGTATTACCCAAACCACTATCGCAAAAACAATAGCGACGATAATGCCGACTGATACGTTGTCGTTACCGGCAAATAAACTTGCAAGATTTAAACGCGAAAGAATAATCCCGTCGCCGGTAAGAGTTAATGTTCGACTGGAATCGGCGCCTAAAGACTGAATAGCTGGTGTATTATATACAAAAATATTCACAAGATAGAGACCAATCCAGTTTGTCATAATACATGTTATAACCTCGTTTATATTAAGATATGCCTTAAACAAACCAGGAATAGCGCCCCAGATAGCACCGGCTATAAGGGCCGCAAATATCGAAACGTACCAAGGAAGATGTAACATTCCGGCACAAATTATTGCTGCTATTCCACCGAACAGATATTGTCCGGAAGCACCGATATTAAACAAACCGGTTTTAAACGCAAAAGCCACGGAAAGCCCGGTCATAATTAGAGGCATCGCATAATAAAGCACTTGACCGATATTATACTTAAGAGTAGTAAAGCGTCTTAAATATTCCGAATAACTTGAAGGATTAGAAAGGCCTAAACTTAAGATCTTTTTCATTCCCCAACTTGCCGAACTGAATCGTCCGGTAATCGCGCTTACCGAGCTTGATTTAGTGGCGCTGTATGTGACGAGTAAAACAACAAAGGCCAGAATAAGACCGATTACGATACATAAAAGCGTCGCTACTATGGAAGATAATTTAGTCAGAGTTTTAGTTTTCACTTACTTTTTTTCCTCCACATTTTGTCTTTTGGCGCCGGCCATGTAAAGGCCAAGTTCTTTAACATTAGTTTTCTTCGGATCGAATTCGCCGACGATTTCGCCTTCATACATCACAAGAATCCTGTCTGATACATCCATTACTTCATCAAGCTCTAAAGATATAAGGAGAATTGCCGATCCTTCATCTCTAACTTTGATTAATTGTTTATGAATATATTCAATAGCGCCGACATCAAGACCTCTTGTCGGCTGGACAGCGATAAGAAGAGGCGCATCATAATCAAGTTCTCTTGCAACAATAACTTTCTGCTGATTTCCGCCGGACATACTTCTAGCCATCGTATCACTGCCTTGACCAGACCTAATGTCATATTGTTTTATCAGTTCGTCCGAATAAGTCGCAATCTCTTTTTCCTTCATAAAACCGGCAGACTGAAACTTTTTTTCAAAATACTTTTTCATAACTAAGTTGTAAGAAAGAGGATAATCAAGGATTAAACCATACTTCTGTCTATCCTCGGGAATGTGTGCCATTCCTACTAAATTTCTTTCTCTGATGCTCATGTTTGTTATATCTTTACCGCGTAATTCTATATGACCTGAATCAACCTTCTCAAGACCGGAAAGGGCGTATGCCAGTTCGGTCTGACCATTTCCTTCAATCCCGGCAATACAAAGTATTTCTCCGGCATGAACAGAAAACGAGATGTTGTTATTAACCATTTTTTTATTTAATTTGGACTTAACACAGAGATTATCAACTTTTAAAACAGTATCTTTAGGCTCTGCTTTCTTTTTATCAACAGTAAAGGAAACTTTTCTTCCTACCATCATTTCCGCAAGTTTTTCTTTGGTAGTATTCTTAACATTGACTGTCGCCACATGTTTGCCTTTTCTAAGAACAGTAACTCTGTCGGCAACCGCCATTATTTCGTTCAACTTGTGAGATATAAAAAGAATAGATTTTCCTTCTTTGGCGAAGTTTCTCATTATTTCCATCAGCTCGTCTATCTCTTGTGGAGTTAAAACAGCTGTCGGTTCATCAAAAATAAGAATATCCGATGATCGGTAGAGCATTTTTAGTATTTCCACTCTTTGTTGCATACCTACCGAAATATCCTGAACTTTCGCATCCGGATCAATCTTTAAACCATATTTTTCGGAAAGATCCATTACTTTTTTGCGGGCTTTTTTTCTATCAACGAAGATTCCGCCCTTCATTGGCTCCGAACCCAAAATAATATTATCCAGAACCGTAAATATATCAACTAATTTGAAATGTTGATGGACCATGCCTATTCCAAGGTTGGTCGCATCGTTCGGGTCATTTATCTTTACTTCTTTCCCGTCTTTTTTGATAATACCCTTTTCCGGCTGATAAAGACCGAAAAGAACGCTCATGAGAGTCGATTTTCCGGCGCCGTTTTCTCCTAAAAGAGCATGTATTTCTCCCTTTTTTAATTGAAGAGAAATATTATCGTTAGCAATGATGCCTGGGAAGGACTTTGTAATATTTAACATCTCGATTACATAGTTTTCTTCCATATTTGCCTCCTTTTTGTAAATAAGGTCATCACGCTTTCACGCGATGACCTTATATTGATATTAATTTTTAATACTATGCGTTGTAATCAACAGTAACGTGAGTTAAACCAGCAGGAACAGCAGCAGTCGAATTGTTAACAACAACTGAACCATCCTTTAGTGATGCAAATAAAGTGTTATATTCAGCAACTGTGAAAGTAGTGAGTCTCCAAGAAGATTCAGAAGTAGGAAGTCCTACGCAGTCTTCAGCAGCGCCAAGAGTTAAAGTAATACCGGCATGATCAACATCCCAAGCACCATCATTGTCATAGAAAGAAGTAAGAGCTTGATAAGTTGATTCAACAAGTTTCTTTTCGGCAGAAGTGATAATTCTATCAGATTCAGCAGATTGGTCAACGTCGACACCGATTACTTTTCCCGAAGTTGTAGCTTCAGCAGCAGCAACTACAGAAAGGTAAATTCCGCCTCCGCAAGAGAATACAACTTCAGTTCCGGCAGCGTACCATGCATCCATCTTAGTCTTAAGATCGGCAGATGGAGAGAAAGTACCAGCGTAATTATATTTTATTGTAACGTTAACGTTTTTAGCAACAGCGGCAGCTTCAGCTCCCTGAACATACCCATAACCATATCTTACAACGGCCGGAACACTCATTCCACCGATGAATCCAAGTTTAGTATATCCTTCCATAACGGCAGCATATCCAGCTAAATAACCAGCTTGTTCTTCTTGATATAATATGCAGCAAGTATTTGCAGCAGTATAGTAAGTTGCATAGTCAGCAGTATGAGGTTCTCCATCAAGTAATAAGAATGCTACATCAGGGTATTGACTCTGAAGGTTATAAATAGCCTCTTCAAATAAGTATCCTGGGCAAACGACAACATCAGCACCAGCAGCGATAGCGGCTTTGATTGAAACTTCACGAGCGGCTGTAGAGTCCTCGTTTGGACGCCAATACGCATAAGTAAGATTATTTTCTTCAGCATATTTGATAACGCCGTTCCAAGCTCCTTCGTTGAATGATTTATCATCAATATTTCCAACGTCAGTAACAAGAGCGATATCAATTTCAGTTACAGGAACAAGACCCATAGCTTTAGTGCCGTCTTCAAGTTCAGCATAAACTACATAGTAAGTTCCGGCTTCAAGAGCACCAGGGTTGTCTCCCCAAGTTCCTTCTCCGTCAGTAGCAGTTTCCTGATAAGGAGGTAAATAAAGAGTATCAGGTGTTAAATTGTCAATAGCGCCAGATTCTTTATTTTGTGCCCAGAAATCGATAGTATCAGGATCGCCAATAGCGGTTCTTACAACCTTAACAGCTAAATTTCCGTTGAATGTAACAACTTCGCCGTCAATTTTGTATTCAAAAGACCAGCCAGCATCGGTAGCCGGAAGAACAACTTGAAGAATGTATAAAGCGGTAGCACCTTTGAGTTCAGCTTTAATTGATGCAACTCTTTCGTCGTTAATAGCGATAGCAGTCATCTTGTAAGTTTCATCTCCAACCGCCGTTCCCCAACCATTGAATTGTCCTACTGCATAGTAGTCTTTTTCAGCATTCTCAAGGATAGTTCCGGCACATCCTGCAAGAAGCAAAGTAGAGCAGGCAAGCAACAGTAATGCAAAAATTCTTTTCATCATTTCTCCTTTTTATGTCTTGCGTTTTGAAAACGCTTTCTATATACATTAATAACGCAAATGTCTAGAAAAAACAAGAAAAAAGTCTAGAAACAATGTAGTTGCTCAAATATTTATAAAAATAGAGAAGTTCATTCGTTTATTTATGCACTAATTATAATCAGTCCCATGGCTTTATATGTACTGAATTCAGCATAAACGAGATAATAAGTCCCATCTTCAAGAGCACCAGGGTTGTCTCCCCAAGTTCCTTCTCCGTCAGTGGCAGTTTCCTGATAAGGAGGCATATAAAGAGTATCCGGTGTTAAATTGGTAATAGCTCCAGATTCTTTATTTTGTGCCCAGAAATCGATAGTATCAGGATCGTCTTTGGCAGTTCTAACAACTTTAATGGCTTGGTTTCCGTCGAAAGTAACGGTTTCGCCATCAATTTTGTACTCAAATGTCCAGCCAGCTCCTTCTCCCTGAAGGGCAACCTGAAGTACATAAACGGCAGTAGCACCTTTAAGTTCAGCTTTAATTGATGCAACTCTTTCGTCGTTAATAGCGATAGCAGTCATCTTGTAAGTTTCATCTCCAACCGCCGTTCCCCAACCATTGAATTGTCCTACTGCATAGTAGTCTTTTTCAGCATTCTCAAGGATAGTTCCGGCACATCCTGCAAGAAGCAAAGTAGAGCAGGCAAGCAACAGTAATGCAAAAATTCTTTTCATCATTTCTCCTTTTTATGTCTTGCGTTTTGAAAACGCTTTCTATATACATTAATAACGCAAATGTCTAGAAAAAACAAGAAAAAAGTCTAGAAACAATGTAGTTGCTCAAATATTTATAAAAATAGAGAAGTTCATTCGTTTATTTATGCACTAATTATAATCAGTCCCATGGCTTTATATGTACTGAATTCAGCATAAACGAGATAATAAGTCCCATCTTCAAGAGCACCAGGGTTGTCTCCCCAAGTTCCTTCTCCGTCAGTGGCAGTTTCCTGATAAGGAGGCATATAAAGAGTATCCGGTGTTAAATTGGTAATAGCTCCAGATTCTTTATTTTGTGCCCAGAAATCGATAGTATCAGGATCGTCTTTGGCAGTTCTAACAACTTTAATGGCTTGGTTTCCGTCGAAAGTAACGGTTTCGCCATCAATTTTGTACTCAAATGTCCAGCCAGCTCCTTCTCCCTGAAGGGCAACCTGAAGTACATAAACGGCAGTAGCACCTTTAAGTTCAGCTTTAATTGATGCAACTCTTTCGTCGTTAATAGCGATAGCAGTCATCTTGTAAGTTTCATCTCCAACCGCCGTTTCCCAACCATTGAATTGTCCTACTGCATAGTAGTCTTTTAATTCATTTTCAAGAACAACTTCATTATATGGATCATCTGTTGTTCCGCCTAAAATAAAATCACAGCCGGAAAGTAAAAATGTGCAAATAAAAGCAAATAAAATCATAAATATTTTTTTCATTATTTCACCTTGATGTAGCACTCGTTGTAATATAGTTTAATGATTACGCTTTAATTAGTTTATTTTTCGCCTTTATATCTTTAAGAATAAAAGGAAGATGAATTAATCCTTCAAGAGTAAAAGCCAATAATACATACTTAATAATATACATAACATACCCTTGATTAAGGTTTAAATACGGAAGACCATCGATTGGCGCATCGGCCGTAAAACAGAAATTATAGTACGAACCCCCGGTTGATAACATCGAGTTCATATAAATTGAACCGATAAAAACGGCAAGAAGAATTAAAATAGTGTGTCCTAGATCTACGGCATGAATATCAACATACTTGTAAACCACAATCGAAAGACCGAATGTTAAAAGACAAGCATGATAGATGAAATATTCATATGCTAGATAAGACGTAAATGAACACGACGAGATAGTAACAATAAATACCGGAAGTATACCACTAAAAACACCTGTCGCAAAAACAAAGGCTAAAAGTGTGTGTCTCACATTCTCTTTTTTAGTTAATAAAGCCGCTAAAATAAAAAACGGTTGGATAGAACAAAGTTGAAAAGGAAGGCCGAGTTTGCTTAATATGTAATGCCCGGTTTCTTCATAAGTCATTTGTATGAAATACGCATATTTCATTAATTCGGAAACTAAAGAAACACAAAGCATTATTATCATCAAAGTTTTAAGTGACGGTTTGAATTTTCCGATTAATACCATCCCCGAGACCGCGATAACAAAAACAATGCCGATCCAAAGTAAATGAGCTCCTCCATAAGCTCCGTCTGTCAGTAATAAATTGATTTGCATATGAACCCCCATAGTAAATATTCACATAGTTAGAATTCTATCACAACTAGAATAAAGAGTGAACACAAAAAAAGAAAAGACCGCCGAAACGGTCTTATCTGAGTATAACTGAGGTATGAGGAGCGATTGTCAGAATCGATCCGGAAAGGGTCGCATCTCCACTTCCGATGACAGCTGCAATAAATGTAAAGTTGAAGTCGGTTCCTTTTGAGAGATCAATTGTCAAAGTCGTAGAATAGGAAGTATTGTGAAATACACCCACCGTTCTTCCCTCATATGTAGAAAGAAAACCGCCAAAAGTTGTATAGTTCGCAAAATTAAGGGCAGTGTATTCGCCTAAAGCTATTTCCGGGTTGCATTTTCTAATAATAAGCAATTTTTTATAGTAGTTATAAAGGCTTGTCTTATCCTTCTTCTGTTCTTTAACTGTTCCGTTTGTCTGAAGCGAAGAATCATAAGTGGCACCGACAGGATCTTCAACCGTATCGTTATCGCCCCAAAGCATAGCCAGTCTCCGGTTGGCATCGGTGTTTTCGGTGCCTCTTGAACCTTTCATGCCAATCTCTTCGCCATAATAGATAAATGGCGTACCATAGGTCAAAATGTAAAGGTTGGCCGCCATTTGCATTTCGCCTTCCTTAATTGATAAGTAGCCGGCAGCTCTATTCATATCGTGGTTAGATATAAAAGGGGTAAGAATTGCATCAGGATTAACTATTTCCACCGAGTTTCTGTACTGTGATAAGTAACTAACATAACTGTTTACGCTTTCGTATTGTTTAGCGCAACTAGTAATAGCGCCATCGCTTCCAGACATCCCGAAATCAAAACAACTTATTGCCTCATAGTAGGAGGCAATTTCGCCGTCATTTGACCAATCTTCTCCGACTAAATAATAGTCATCGCTATATTTTTGGCATTCGCTGTCGACCCATTTTAGAAATTCAATATTTTTAGCATCGTCGCCGAGATAAAAATATTTGACAGCATCTAAGCGAAATCCGTATACTCCGACATCTTCCATCCAGTATCTAATGATTTCGGATATTTCCGCTTTAACATCCTCGTTATCAAGATTAAGTTCCGGCATGCTGCGATCAAAATTTGCTTCATAGTAATAACCATTTGAAAGAGCATAGTATGTTTTTCCGGTTTCTTCTTGATCTTCAGTGACTATTGAATAATAACTTATATACTTGTTTGAATAATCGCCTTCGCTTATCGCCTTTGATGCTGTTTTAAACCAAGCGTTTAATGTCGATGTATGGTTAAGAACAAGGTCGATAATAACGTGCATATTTCTATCGTTGCATTCATTAACAAGATTAATCATATCTTCATTAGTTCCATAGGAACTATCAACACTCATATAATCAATCACATCATATTTATGATAGCTTCCAGCCTTCATTATCGGCATCAACCATATACCGTCAACACCAAGGGATTTGCCGCTTGAAGGGTCGCCGTCATTCAGATAATCAAGACGGTTAATAAGACCATTGATATCACCGATTCCGTCCCCGTCGGAGTCGCTATAGGCTCCGACGAAGATTTCATAGTAAACGGAATTATTCCCGGTATCGTAAACAATTTCAGAACCATTACTATCGGTCAGAAAAGTATAATCGGTTATCTTTATTTCTCCGCAGCCGGATAAAAAGAGGATAAAAAGAATTAAGAGTGGAAGGATTAAAAATTTCTTTTTCATCTATTTGACAGATCCGGCTGTCACTCCTTCGATATAGTATTTCTGCATCGAAAGGAAGAGGGTTACAATCGGTACGGCAACGCAGGTACAGCCTGCGCAGAACACCGTAAAGTTGTTGGAATCCACTCTGTTTCCATAAAGCATATCGTAAAGTCCGACTGCAACCGTCAGTAATTCTTTGTTTTCGACGCCAAGAATGACTCTTGCGAAAATGAAGTCCATCCAAGGGCCGGTAAAAGACAATAAAGCCGTATAAATAATTATCGGTTTGGATAAAGGTAAAATTATTTTAAAGAATACCTGGGCATTAGTCGCTCCGTCTAGCCTAGCTGATTCGATTAAGGAATCTGGTATAACATCAAAGAATCCTTTTGCAATATAGAATCCAAGACCGGCACCGGCCGAATTAACAAGAATGAGGGCAAAAAGCGATTGCGTAAGGTGCATTGACTTTAATATGTAATAAACGGCTATCATACTCATAAAACCAGGGAAAAGGCCGAGTATCATCGCAAATCTCAAGTAGGTTCTTCTCCAGCTAAATTTAATTTTACTCATTACATAAGCTACGCAAAGAGTGAAAATAGTGGAAATGATACAAGAGAAAGTTGAGACAAAGAGAGTATTTAAAAACCAAGTCGGAAAATAAGTTTCGGTAAATAGTATTTTGAAATTCTCGAAACCGAATCCAGTCGGCCAATAATTGGACACGACGATACCGATTAAATTTCCGGAATCGTTATATTCGACACGAAAAGCGTTTAAAACTATCCATAGGATAGGATATAACCAAATGACCGAAAGTAGAATTAAAACGATGTAGGCAAGAGCGTTGGATATTCTTTGTTGTGTTTTGTAACTCTTGCTTCTTTTATTGAGACTAATCACATTATCATGTTTAATCATTGGAAAGCATCCTCCTGTTTAAACGCCTTGGAGCGGGAATAGAAAATAAGCGTGATAGATGCGGTAATTATGAAGGTCATTATCGAAATTACGGCCCCCATATTATACTCGTTTTCATCAATAGTCAGTTTGTATAACCAAGTAACCAAGAGGTCTGTTTCGCCGGCTTTGAAGCCTGGATTAGTCGGGCCGCCGCCGGTAAGCAGGTAAATGATATTGAAACTCGTTATATTACCGACAAATGAACTGATTAAATACGGAGTAGTTACAAACAGAATATAAGGGAAGGTTATTTTCCAGAATGTCTGTCTTCTTGTTGCTCCGTCAACCGTTGCGGCTTCATATAGATCCTTTGGGATATTCATCAGGATACCCGATGTTTGAAGCATAGTATAAGGTATTCCTATCCAAAGGTTAATTAAAAGAACCATGCCTCTCGCCGTAAATTCATTTGCGGCCTGATCTAAAAATTCCACCGGTGAGGCTAAAATACCCAGTTTTACCAGTAGTGTATTAACGGGTCCCAAATTACCCAATATTTTTCTTACAGCTAGAAGTGTAATAAACTGTGGAAGAGCGATAGTGAGAATAAAAATAGTTCTCCATAAAACCTTAGCTTTAATTCCGCGTTTATTAATTAGTATACCCAAAAATATACCTAAGAAATAGTTAGAGAAAGTGGCGATAAAGGCCCAAACAAAAGTCCATCCTAAAACCGGAAAAAACATAGTTCCGATTTCTGATGCCGAACCGTTAAATATTTGGGCAAAATTGGAAAATCCGACCCAGTCAACCAAATTCTGACCGGTATGAAGACTATCATAATTAGTGAATGCGATTAAAATCATAAAGATAGTCGGAAGTAAAGTAAAGATGAGAATGCCGACCATTGCCGGAATCATCATGGTAAGATGGAATTTGGAATCGGTAAGATCGTGTAAATCTTCCTTAAAATTGGAAACCTTCTTTCCTTCCTTAAGCAGCATATCATTATGGTATGAACTTTTGGTGTTCGATACATATAATGCGAGATAAAGGAATGTAATTCCTATCATGAGTACTCCAAAAAGGAGCATCAGCATTGAATTATCGGCAGCGGTATTAATGTCTCCGGGATTATCTCCAAGAGTTATAAGATTAGCAAAGGCTTTATATCCAAATGGAGTTGAATTTATTTCCGGGCATAGAACCATCAGTAAAACAAAACCGACCTGGCATACCAAGAAAATCATGCCCTTCCAAATCTGTCCTCTCGCCAGGTTTCCGAATCCCATAATCAGATAAGATATTTTGGTATAAATCGAACCGCGAACAAATCTGTCATAAAAATTCTTGAAACCTTTTCCGATCTTTTTGAAGACATTTGGTTTTTTCTTTTTTGTCATAAATATCTCCTTAAAAGCGAAAAAAGCAGGGATCTGCTTTTTTCTTAATTTTGTCTAATTAGTTTTGTGCTCCGGTTTTCCAAATTGTTTCACATGTCTGAAGACAACTTAGAATTGATGCATCGTCCGGATAAGCGTTATCCGTATTTTTAAGCATAGCGTAGATAAGATCCGGTGCGCCTTTAGAATAAAACCATGTGTTATATTTTTGAACATAACCAAACGGCTGAGCGATTCCGTAATTAAACATCTCTATTTCGCAGGAGGCAAGTTTAGCTGCTAAAGTGTCGGCGCTCATTGCTGCAAATTCATCAGCGGCGTTTTTATATGCCGGCAGGTTTGCGCAAGTTTCAAATGACTGTTCCTGAACGCTAACGCTTGAAAGATAAATGAGAATGTCTTCAAGATATGCTTGATAGTCGCTGCCTTTTTTCATAACAAAGCATTTGCAGTCGGTGAAAGTGCCGCTTTGATAAACAGTTCCGGCAGCAATTGTTCCGTATGCATCAGCATTAGTTATAGTAAATTCCGGCAGAACGGCGATTCCAAGATTACTGCCAAGAGCGGCTAGAGCAGCATTGTAGTTCCATGCGCCGCCGATTAAGCACAGCGAGTATTCGTCTTTCAGTTCTTCTTCCCATCCGGATGATCCGGCTTGGTCAATACCGCCGCTTGTAAGTTGGAAATATCTTCTTCCCCATTTCATTGCGGCTATTGTGTCGTCACCTGTCGCATAGCATGCTGAGGCTACACCATTTTCATAAAGTTGAACGCTAGTTGTAAGTTCATTAGAAGAATTATAGTATTCGGACAAAAGCAAGAATGAATTATTGTATCCGTCAGTTCCGAGGATGGTTGCGGCTTTTACTTCGTGCCCGACTGTACTGCTATAAGCGATCGCTTTAGCGGAAATTCCTTCCCAAGTTTGTACATCTTCAGCGGTTAAAACGCTGGAATTATAATATAAAACTAAAGATTGAGACACATATGGAACGGCAAAATAATAAGTAGTTCCGTCGACGGTCGATTTAGATACATCGAGGAAAGTCTGAGGATTGTCGGCTTCCATTTGTGCAATTAAAGCTTGATTGGTAATGGCGGCAATTGAAGATGACCCGGCGGTTAATTTACCCAAATTATCATGAGGAATAGTGAAAATGTCTGGTCCCGCTTCCGTATCATCTAAGAATTGTGCCGCAGCGGCTCCGCTGTCGACTCCTTTTACTACTATCTCAGAAGGGAAGTTTTCATCGTGTGTCGCATTATAATTCTCGACATAGTCATCAACCATTTGCTGATAGAATTCCTGAGATTCGGTTCCAACCCAAATCGTCAAGCTTTTCTTACCGCAAGCAGTTAATGAAAACGCTAACATCAATACTAATGCCAGTGACAGTAACTGTGCTATCTTTTTCATTTTTTCTCCTTTATTAAGACTGTTGTTTACAAATAAAATTATAACATAGAAGCCCGATAATGCAACACAATACTTGCACCTAATGTTTAGTTTAAAACATAATAATGTTTATCTTTCATAAGTAAATTCAACGAGAGGCAAGGAATAATATACATTGTTGATTTTTGATGCGATAAATATTACAATAAAATTAAATAAAGGAGACAATTTATGAGAAAGAACATTACAAAAGTTTTTCTGCTTTTTGTGTTGTTGCTTCCTTTTGTCCTTGTCGGATGCACAAAAACGACAGCGACAAGTAGTCCGACAACTGTTAGCACCGAACCTTTTGACGGTGCCTATGTATATTTACACTATTACCGTTATCAAGCCGATTACAGTGACTGGGATCTTTGGGGTTGGGCATATAAACCGGTAGGGAAAGACGGAGCGGCCTATAGTTTTACTGAGGACAACACTGAAGACTCTTATGGCGGCGTTGTTTGTTCCATACCTTTAAGCGGCGATCTTGAAGGATGTACACAAATCGGTTTTATTATTAGAAAAGGAGGAGATAGTTGGACGGATAAAGACATTTCTTCCGATCGTTATATAATCATTCCTGACGATATATCTAAAGACAATCCTCTTAATGTATACGTTATTGAGAACGAAGCGGAATTCGGATATTCCTTAGAAGAAGCTCCGGATAAAACAGAGAAATTTACCAGCGCCTATTTCTCTGATACCAATAAAATCTATATAAGCGCAACCGGAACCATAGCCAAATCTTCTTTGGAATTATATAAAAATGATTCGGAGGTCGCAATAGCGGAAACCACCCTTGCGATAAACGGATTCTCCGGAACTATTACAATCGGGGAAAATGTTGATTATAATGCGGTTTATACCTTAAAAGGTACTTTTTCGGTACAACAAACCATTAACGTTACCTTCCAAGGCCTCTATGATAATGAAGGTTTTATTGAAGCGTTTGCCTACGACGGAGACGATCTCGGGGCAATTGTTCAAAACGACGGATCGACTACCTTTAGAGTTTGGGCCCCGGTTTCTTCTTCGGTTAAACTCAACTTATACAGCACCGGCACTATCCTTGCGGACAGCACCGCAGGACACATTGGAACCGATACTCCGACTGAAACAATTGATATGACAAAATCAGTTAAAGGAACCTGGTACTATGAAAGCACAGAAAATCTTCATGGTACCTATTATACTTACTCTGTAACAAATGGAAACAGCACTAATGAAGTTGTTGACCCTTATGCCAAAAGTTGCGGTTTGAATGGGGAAAGAGGGTTAGTGGTTGATTTTTCCGAGACAAACCCGGATGGGTGGAATTATGATGAAAGAGCGAATTCAGTGGTTGATTATACCGATTCTATAATTTATGAAATGCATGTCAGAGATTTTTCTATTGATGATACTTGGGATGGAGACAGTTCTTTAAAAGGCACATATTTAGCCTTGGCCGAAACTGGAACCACTTATGACTCCTATACTACCGGTTTCGATCATTTAAAAGAAATGGGCGTCACCTCGGTACAAATCCTTCCATTCTTTGATTGGAGTGACGGAGTAGATGAGAGCCAAATGGACAGCGAGACATCAAAAAAATACAGTTGGGGTTATATGCCTTTAAACTATAACTGTCTAGAAGGCAGTTACTCTAGCGATCCTTGGGACGGTTTATCCAGGATTACCGAATTTAAAGAGGTAGTAATGGCTTATACCGCCGCCGGCATTAGAATTAATATGGATGTTGTTTATAACCATACCGCACAGTCAGGCGATTCTAATTTCAATCTTATCGTCCCCGGCTATTATTACCGATTAACTACTGACGGAGCCTTCTCAAATGGTTCCGGATGTGGAAACGAAACCGCGAGCGAAAGATATATGATGAGAAAATTTATTTTAGATTCTACCGAATTCTGGGCTACCGAATACAACATATCTGGTTTCCGTTTCGATCTTATGGGTCTTGAAGATATCGAAACCATGAATGAGGTCAGTGCTAATCTTCACTCCATCGATTCAACCATTACTGTTTACGGCGAACCTTGGACCGGAGGGACTTCTACTCTTGCAAGCAGCGACCAAGCAATTAAAACACATATGTCAGAATTAACCGGGGTTGCCGCTTTCAACGATAATTTCCGCAATGGCGTTAAAGGCAGTGTATTTGATGCGGAAGCCGGCGGCTATGTCGAAGGCGTTTCTTCTTCGTCCGTTATAAGTGCCGTTAAAAACGGCATCCTAGGCAAGTTTTCGGAAACAAACGGAAATCCTTCTCAAGTTATTAACTATGTCGCTTGCCATGATAATAATACTCTTCACGATAAACTGGTACAAGCTTGTCCTGATGCCACTGATAGAGAAATACTTACAATGGCCAAACAAGCTTACTCTTTTGTCTTATTGTCGCAGGGTATCAGTTTTATTCATGCCGGAGACGAATTCCTAAGAGCCAAAGTAAAATCAGACGGAACCTATGATTCCAATAGTTATAATTCCGGAGACGAAGTAAATGGTATTGACTGGAGTTTAAAGGAAACCAATATTGAACTATGTGATTATATTGAATACTTAATCTCTTTTAGAAATGAACATACCTCATTTAAACTAGATACTAACGAAGAGGTTTCCGCGTCCATTACCTTCTTAGAAACTACCGGAAGTGTTATAGCTTATACCATTAACAACAGTGTTTCTAATGATTCCTATGGAACTATTCTTGTGATATTTAGCAATGTCGGCACTACTTTCGCTTTGCCGACCGGCGCCGATTGGAATTTATGCGGAGAAGTGACTGTTCAACAGATTTTTGCGGGCGGCAGTCCAATCAATCTCCAAGCTAACGAAACATATGTTTTCTATCACAGTTAAGTCAATAAAAAAGGGCACTACAAAGTAGTGTCCTTTTCTTTTTGGCTTTTTCTTCTGTCTAGCACCAAGTTAAATATAAGTCCGAGAAGGGTTAAAACGGCGCCTATCGTTAGATACAAAGAGAAGGTTTGTCCTATGACCAAGTCAATAAAAATACCAGTAAATACCTGCCCCACAAAAAGGAGAAGAGTCGCATAAAGCGAATCAATTTTATTGAAGGTCATGTTGGTAAGCACAATCACAAATGCCCCTAAAATACCGCCGGCATAAATCCATACGTCACTCGAAAATGTAATTCCGTTTGTAAAAATCATCTCGTGGTTTTTAATGCCGAAAATCAAAAGACAAATAAGAGAAACGACAAAACCGGTCAAGTAATTAAGTGTTGTCGAATTCGATAAACTGGTTTTATCGGAGAGAGTCGCATTCATCGCTCTGGATACGTTTACCGTAACGCCTGATAGAAGCGACACAACTATTGAGACAATCATTGAAGCATCAAATTCAAACGGATAAAGCATCGCAGAAATACCGATGAAGACAATCAAAAGTCCGATGATTTTAAATGGTCTGAACTTCCTTTTGGGCATGCCAAACCAGCCAAACTTATCTAAAAAAAGCGAAGTAATAGCTTGTCCAAAAAGGGATAAGGCCAAGATGGCAGAGATTGATATTTTTCCAAATGCCAGATTATTGAAAATAGTGGTAAGAAAACCGACAGAACCGCCTAAATACAGAAAGAAAGGTAGTTTTTTAAATCTGAATAATTTTTCTTTTTTAATCAAGGTTATAACGATTGAGGTCAGCAGCCCAAATAAATGAGTTATAAACGTGGCCGTATAAAGCCCGTAAAACGAGGTGAGCGACCCGTTAAACTGAACCATAACCGCAATAATTATACCTGCAATTATTGCGAATAAATAAAACATAATTTTCCCTATATTAATCTAAAGAAGGGTAAACCGCTTCATTATAATAATCGGTTAAATTAACTTCTTCTTTTCCTTTCTCGGAAACGTATTTATCCTGATAGTAATTCTCGTGAGTTTCAGTAAAATCTCCTGATGATGATATGTTTATTACCGTCAATCCTCTTTGAAGACCGTATTGATCAATGCCGCTATACGCTAAATAATCAACGGAATACCCATAAGACAAAAGGACACCCTGATAATCAATTTGGAAATTGTTGAGATGATCATGACCGCAGAAAATTGCTTCTAAAGATCCGGTCGTTTTGATTGTTTCAAATAAGTCGTCTTCCTGATTAGGAGAAACCGGATTTTCCGCTAGCACATTATATCCTCCATACCAAATATAAGGTTCGTCTTTCTCGTCCATCACGCCACCGATATAATGAGAGTCGGCTGTATCAAGAAAATCATTGGCCTTTAATTCTTCGTAAGCCGTTTTAAATTCTCCGGTCGGAATATGAATGAAAAGAAGACTTTTCACTGTGGTGAAATTATCTAAATCATCCGGCTTTTCTGTGTCTGTCATAGTCGATAAGATTTGGTTGTTGTATGAAGAAAGTGAAATAATTGTATTTTTCATCCAATTGACTTGGTCTTGATGAATTATATCATACTGCCAGTTAAGCACAGCATTTATACTTCCGTTTATATAGGAATTTGAATCAAGCATAAAAAGCGCTTTAGAAATCAATCCGTCGGTTCTTTTTACTAGAATAACTTGGTTGGATTCCCCAGTGATATCGGTTACGCTTTCTTTATAAAGACAATGCGTCCATTTATCTTTAGAATACAATTCGGCAAGCGCTTCTCGGTTGTAATAATCAAATACTTCGCTGTCATGATTTCCGAAGGTAGTTGTATAGTAACAGCCAAGTTGTTCATTCATCAAAATAAAAGTCTTTGATACCATTCTATTATTAATGGTCCCCGATGTCTGCGGTACGGCAAACACATTGTCTCCCGTATAAATAACTAGATCCGGTTTTTCCGTCTGAATCATCGTCATTACACAATTGATGGCTTCCTTATCTTTATTGTATGAAAGGAATCCTCCGCCTAAATGTACATCGGTTATTTGTAAAACTTTTAAGTCGTCATCGGTAGTAAATACATAGTATCCGTTTTCGTCCAAAGTGGGAACCAAGCGGTCAGAATCGTATTCAACTGCACTAAAAGATTTAATATAAGCTCTTAAGCTCCAGTTTAAGCAATGGTTGACAAAGCCAATCAAAACGAAAAAGAGCATTAAACCTCCCAGTATGTAAAGAGGAATTTTCCAACCCAACCCTCTTTTTTTCTTTTTTTCTTTCATTGTTTCTCCTTTCAAATTTATCTTTTATTCCATTTTTTATATTCTAGGTTAGAAGGATGATCTTTATTTAAAAAAGATTTCCAAAGTCTTGATGAGGTCTTTTGCAGATAACACTCTTTAGGAGCGTAGTTCACGTCAATTATATCTAATCTTTTAAGTGATGAATCCAAGCGATAAAGAAAATCGTTGTAATTCTTTTCTTTAGGAGCGGTCCAACCGCTTTCCGCTACCGCTATCGCTCTTGGAAAAACCTGAAAATCCAGCCTTTTTCTATCGGCGACCCATTCGGTCCATATCGGAGTTTCAACCCCGATAATGTTCTCTTTAGCCTCTCCTTCAAGTTCATCAAAATAAGGATTATATTCATAGGTTTCTTCAAGAGAAAAAAGCGGATATGTGTAGTCTAGGTAGTATTTTTGAAACGGAGAGGCAATCACTTTAGTTCCCTTCTTTATTGCCTCTAACACTTCATTTTTATTTTTGGAAATCCAATACTGTACCGTCACATTATCGGATAAAGAAGGATTTAAGGCTTCATTCCAGACCCTTATATTCATCCCTTCTTTAGAAAGAATAAAAGATAATCTGTCAGTAAAGTAGTTTTGTAAATCCTTTACATCTTTAATGTTTTCCTCTTCCATCAGCTTAAGGCATTTGGGACATTTCTTATACCTTGTAGTCGGACATTCGTCACCGCCAATATGAAAAGAGGAAGACGGGAAAAGTTTTTTTACTTCTCTGATAAGATCAACCGCAAAAAGAATGGCGTCCTCATTTCCGATACAAAGAACTTCCTTGCTGATGCCCCATTCTTTTCTTACATCTATCTTTTGATTCAAACAAGAATACTCGCGATAGGCGGCTAAAACTGCCTGGATATGCCCTGGTACATCTATTTCCGGAATCACTTCGACAAATCTCTTGGAAGCATAATCGACTATTTCCTTAATGTCAGTTTCGGTGTAATAGCCTTCATGAACAATCTTGTCGACCTTTATGGTGTTTTTCAAAAAAGCCCCCTGATACTCTGAACCGGATCTTTTGGTACTGATTTCTTTTAGAAGAGGATATTTTTTGATGTCCAGTCTAAATCCTTGATCATCAGATAAATGCAAATGAAGAGCATTAAACTTGTATAATGAAATTAGATCAATCATTCTTTTTATTTCATTTTTATCAAAAAAATGACGGGCAACATCAAACATAAAACCACGGTATTTGAACTCGGGTTTATCGTTTATTTCGGTGGCACTAACATTCATCCCGTTTTTGATTCCGGCTTTTTCAACCTCTCTTGGAAGCAGTTGTCTTAAAGATACCGAACCATAAAAAGCTCCTTTATCAAAGGAAGCTTTGATGATAATTCTTTCTTCCGTGATTTTAAGTGAATATTCTTCTTCTTCCATCCCCTCGACTTTTTCAAGAGAAATTCTGCCTTTTGATTTCACGTCCAGGTGAAGAAAGTCGCAAAGGTATTCGATAGTAATCGGGAAGGCTTTATTATTCGCTATTGATTCATTTTCAAAAACGAATGATCCTTCTATAGGAAATTCTTGATATACTTTTGGAATAATTGGAACCGGCATAATATTACCCTCTTTTTACTCGGTTCTGTCTCCGAATTTGGTTGTATAAAGATTAATTGATTTTTCGATGATTTTAATTGCTTCTTCTCTTCCTTGAACTTCGTCAACTATAGTAGTTTTTCCTTCCAGCGTTTTGTAAACCGAGAAAAAATGCCTTATTTCTTCAAAGATATGTGAAGGCAGTTCGGTAATATTATGGTATGAGTTATATGTGGGATCGGCAAAAGGAATCGAAATTATTTTTTCATCCATTTTTCCGTTATCTAGCATTTTTATAACTCCTATCGGATAACATCTTACCATTACGAGCGGGTCTAAACCTTCTGATGAAATAACCAGACAGTCAAGCGGGTCTCCGTCTTCCGCAAAGGTTTTGGGAATAAATCCGTAGTTTGCCGGATAATGGGTTGACGTATAAAGTACTCGATCTAAAATAAGATATCCCGAGGCCTTGTCCAATTCATATTTTTTCTTGCTGCCTTTAGGGATTTCTATTACCGCGATAAAATCTTCGGGATTAATCCTTTTCTTTTCTATTGAATGCCAAATGTTTGCCATGTTTTACCTCTCTATACAAAAGATTATATTTTATATAATCATGAAAGTCAAAGGCAACTTAAGCACTTTATTTGTCTTATACCCCCCTAGGGTATATAATTAAGTCAAAAGAGGTATATTATGGAAAAAGAAACGTGCTGTTCATATAAAAAGAAAAGTCGGTCGGAAGAAGAAAAAAAGAATCTTCTTTCGAGACTCAATCGTATTGAAGGCCAAGTCGGGGGGATTAAAAGAATGATTGAAGACGATCGTTACTGCGACGATGTTCTTATTCAATTATCCGCTGTCGATAAGGCTATTAAAAGTTTTGCCGGACTTCTATTAGATCTTCACATGCACTCGTGCGTCATTGAAGGAGTTCAAAAGGGCGACCTGGAAGTAATAGACGAGATGGTCGATTTATTTAAAAGGTTTCAATAATGAAAAAAGAATTATACGACATTACCGGAATGTCTTGTGCATCTTGCCAGGTAAGAGTTCAAACTGCCTTAGAAAAAGTTGAAGGCGTAAAAGAAGTGAATGTCAATCTTCTTTCCAATTCCATGTCCGTCGTCTATGATGAAAGCAAGATTGAGAAAAAAAATATAATAAAATCGGTAAAAGCGGTTGGTTACGGCGCTTCGTTAAGAGAAGAAGACAAAGACCCAAGGGATAACAATCAAAAGATAAAAAAAGTGATGGGAAGAAGGCTAATTTTGTCAGTCTTCTTTTGGATTCCGCTTTTCTATCTTTCTATGGGCAAAATGTTATCTTTTCCTATTCCTTCATTTCTCAGTAGCAGTGAAAATACACTTTTACTAATGTCTATTATCGGGATGTTATCATTAATAATTGTTATTATTAATTTCAACTATTTCATCAGCGGAACTAAAGCTCTTTTTCATCTATCGCCAAACATGGATTCCTTGGTCGCAACCGGGGCCGGCGTTTCTTTTATATATTCTTTATACCAAACCGTAAGAATTGTTATTTATAGTATAAATCAAGATTATTCATCGGCCGCCAGCCTTTCTTCTTCGGTTTTCTTTGAAAGTTCGGGAACTATCCTAACTTTAATCACTCTTGGTAAATACATTGAAACTCTCGCCAAAAACAAAACAGGAAATCAAATAGAAAAACTATTAAGACTTTCACCAAAAACGGCAGTGATTCTTAAGGACGATAAGGAAAGCACTATTAATATTGAAGATGTAAAAATTGGTGATCTAGTTGTGGTAAAGCCGGGACAAATTGTTCCAGTCGACGGCTTAATCGTTAGCGGATCTTCTTCACTAGATGAATCATCGATAACCGGAGAAAGTATGCCAAAAGATAAAACTGCTGGCGACATAGTCACCTCTTCTTCTTTGAACCTAAACGGCGCCTTCGTATTTAAAGCCACAAAAGTTGGAAAAGATACAACGATAAATCAAATTATAGCGCTTGTGGAAGAGGCCGCTTCTTCCAAAGCTCCGATCTCTAAAATAGCCGATAAAGTATCAAAAATATTTGTCCCTATCGTTTTCTTAATCTCTGTCTTAACTTTCGCCCTATGGATTTCATTCACTCATAATTTTGATTCCTCGCTAAACTATGCAATAAGCGTTCTTGTCATATCTTGTCCTTGTGCTTTGGGACTGGCGACTCCAGTCGCCATCATGGTCGCAACCGGAAAATCTGCCTCAATCGGCGTGTTATATAAAAACGCCGAAATTTTAGAATATAACGGCGGAGTCGATGTCGTCCTTTTAGATAAGACCGGCACTATTACGGAAGGTGTTCTAGAAGTCACCGATATAAAAGAAATAGACGCTAAAAAAGAGGAAATAATGTCTACTCTATCTTCTTTAGAAAATTATTCCGAACATCCTCTCGGAAAGGCTATCATAAAGAAGGCAAAAGACGACAATATTATTTTTTATCCTGTTTCTAGCTTTTCTTATATCCCGGGTAAAGGAATTGCCGGTACTATAGATAGTAAACAATATTTCGCCGGTAATTTGAGTTATTTTAAAGAATTATACAGAGGAAATGCTGATATATCAAAAGAGATAGAAGCTTTTTCTAAGAATGGAAAAACTTCATTAATTGTTTTTAGCGAAAATAGTATTTTAGGAATAGTTGCCTTAAGAGATAAAATAAAAGACAGAAGCAAAGAAGCAATCTTAAATCTTAAAAAAATGAATATTAAAACAATTATTCTTTCCGGTGATAATAAGGAAACTGCCGAAGCCGTGAGACTTGAAATTGGCGCTGACGAGGCGATTGGCGAAGTATTACCGAAAGATAAAGGCGAGGTTGTAAAAAGATATCAAAAGGAAGGTTCGGTTATGATGGTCGGAGACGGTGTAAACGATGCATTAGCCTTATCCCTTTCTGATATCGGCGTCGCGATGGGAGATGGAAGTGATATTGCGATAGATTCAGCCGACATTGTTATATCAGGCGGAGAATTAAGCAGTGTCGTAGACTCAATCAAAATGAGTAAAAAAGCCTTATCCAATATAAAATCGAGTTTGTTTTGGGCCTTCTTTTATAATACTCTTGCGATACCGCTTGCATCTGGCGCCTTCGCTTTCATAGGGATTTTCCTTACTCCGTCCATTGCCGCATTATGTATGAGTTTTTCCAGCATTACCGTAGTACTTAACGCATTAAGATTAAATTTATTTAAAAGGAGTGAAACTAAATGATTGAAAAAACAGAATTTAAGGTTTTAGACATGCACTGCGTTCATTGTGTGAAACATGTCGAAGAAAGTATCAAGAAGTTAAAAGGAGTGAAAAAGGTGAAAATAGACCTCGAGTCAAAGAATGTTACTGTTTATCACAAAGATAAAACAAAGGTAGAGGAAATAAAAGAAGCCATTGTTTTATCCGGATACACTCCCGAGTAAAAAAAGAGCGACCAAATGGCCGCTCTTTTAATTATATCGATACAGTTTTTTTAACTAGTGAGTTAGGAAGAAGGTCAAACTAAATAAGATTCCGATTACAACTGTTAATACATTGATATCCTTAACTTTACCGGTTAAAAGTTTAACTAAAACATAAGTGATAATTCCCAGACCGATACCATAAGAAATATTATATGTAAAGGCCATCATAACGATAGTAATAAAGGCAGGAAGAGCCTCAGCGATATCGCCCCATTCAATATTCTTTACCGATCCCATCATTAGGATTCCGACATAAATAAGAGCGGACGAGGTTGCAGCACTAGGAATCAGTTTGGCAATTGGAGCAAGGAACATCGCCACAAGGAAACAAACGGCTGTCGCTAAAGAAGTAACTCCGGTCTTGCCTCCTTCGGCAATTCCGGCAGTCGATTCCACGTAAGTCGTAACTGTAGAAGTTCCGCAGATAGCACCGGTTGCAGTAGCGATTGCATCTGATAACATTGCTTTATCCATATTAGGAACTTCTCCATCAGCGGTTAAAAGTCCACCCCTTTCAGCAGCTCCGAAAAGAGTACCGATAGTATCGAACATATCAACCATGACAAAAGCTAAAATGCTGGTTAAAACAATAAGAACAAGTTCTCCGACAGTATTACCGGAAACCGAAAGGAAACCGCTAAAATTAAAACCATCAGTGAAAACTTTTAAGAAAGCATCATGACTCCAGTCACCAAAAGCGGCAAGAGGGTTCATGCTTCCAAAATCAAAATCAACATAGAAACCAGGTACGGTGAAACCTAACGCATAATATAAAACAGCGGCGCCAAGGATACCGATTAAAGCTGCGCCTTTAACTTTTAGTTTAGTTAAAACGCAGATAATAACTACTCCGAGGAAACAAACGATAATAGGCATTACTGAAGCCCAAGTAGCGCTTCCGAGGAAGTTGAGTGAGGCAAGTTGAACAAGAGTTGAAGAGTTGCCAGTAATAATTCCCGCATCTTGAAGTCCGATAAAAGCAATAAACAGTCCGATTCCGGCCGATATCGAATTTCTTACGACTTTCGGGATAGCGTTGAAGATTTTTTTTCTAAGTCCGGTAACAGTAAGTATGATGAAGATAATACCGTCGAAGAGAACTAATACAAGGGCATTCGCATAAGAGAGACCGAATGTGAAACATACAGTGTAAACAAAGAAAGCATTAAGCCCCATTCCGGAGGCAAGAGCAAGAGGAAGTCTTGCTATAAGACCCATACAAACGGTACCGATGACAGCGCCGATAGCCGTTGCGATGTAAATTGCTTCGTAACTTGGGCCGGTTAAAGAAATCATTTGCGAATTGACCATTAAAATGTAGGCCATGGTGAGGAAGGTAGTTACACCCGCCAGAATTTCGGTTCTAAGATTGGAACCGCGTTTCTTCACTTCAAAAAACTTCTCAAATTTTGATTCTTTGATAATGCTCTGGTTATTTTTTTCCATTTTTTCCCCCTAAAAAGATTTTTAACAACCACGGAAAAGCATTTTAACATATAATTATTTTTTTGTAAGGAAAATTTTGTTCAAAGTTTAAAATTATTTTTATTTGGTCCGGATTTAAAAAATGTAAGGCTTTTCTTCGAGTTTTTTCATCAATTCCATAATATGCTTCCGCAATACTGCCGGTTATAGAAGCGATAGTATCAGTGTCGCCGCCAAGCGAAATTGCTTTCTTTATTGCACTAGTAAAATCACTTGATTCCAAAAAAGCCTCAATAGCGTAAGGTACGCTTTCTTTGGCCGAAGCGTTAAATTCATATTTTTCTTTAACTTCATCGATTTTAAAATCAAGATTATAGTAATTCTCGGCATATAACCTTAATTCTCTCATAGAAGCACCATGCAAAGAAAGAAAAATCAAAGATGAAACCGCTTCTGCCGCTTCTATCGCATCTTTGTGGTTATGAGTTATCGATGTAACTATTTTTGAATATTTTTTAACTTCTTCAATTGACCGAGAAAAATAGGCAACTGGGCTTATTCTCATGGCCCCGCCGTTGCCAAAACTGCCGTAAGGATTTATCTCGTCACTTAAAAGCCAACGGCGAAATAAAAGACCATATCCGGCATTAATATAAAGCCTTCCTTGGTCTTTAATGTTTTTTATAGTATTGTCTTTTAATGCGGAAAGATTATCTTTTGATTCTAAAATAGCTTTAGAGATAGCGATAGTAAGCACGCTGTCATCAGTGAATGTCGATGATTCGCTTAGAATAACGGCGTTATCCGTTTTTTTCTTTCCTTCGTAAAAACTCCCGCTGATATCACCAATTATGGCCCCAAGCATATTAGATGTGCTCTAAAATCCAGTTTTTGAGTTGTTCGTAATCGCTATCGGTATTGAAAAAATGCTCTGAGCCTTTAGAAATTTCAATTTCCACGTTAAACTTCTTGGAAAAAGCCTCTATCGTATCTTTATCAACTAAACCGTCGTTCTCTCCGTATAAGATATAGGTTTTAGAATCCCATTTATCTATCTGATGGGCAATGATATACTGATAATAATCCCAATATAAGGTTTCAAAGTAGGTTCTTATTTCTTTTTCTTTTTCCAATCTTTCAAGAGAAATATTGGATTTTTTCATTATTTTCTTAATCATTCTTTCCATATCGACAAGAGGAGTCTGAAAAAGAGAAACATCAAAAGTTTCATCTCGATAAGCTAAAAGACTGAAATATGCACCAATCGAAACCGCATAAAGAGAAACTCTTTGCCAATTGTTCTTGGCGTAATCAAGAATCGTTTTTAAATCTCTTACCGCATCTTGTACTTTGCACCTAATTCCTTCTTGAATTCTATCTCCGTGTCCCGGAAGATCAAAAGAAAGAACTTGATAACCTTTGCTTACGGCTTGATAGGCGAAAAAAGTCACGTTCTTGTCTTCTTTACTGGATTCAAGACCGTGAACATAGATAAAAACGGAGTCGCTTTTGTTTCCCCATTCTATGGCCGGAATATTTAAAATTGAAAGATGTTTCTTAACATATTTTTCCATTGTTAATCCCTATCACCAATATCATTGTAATCTTTCATAGTTTCTTTGTCAAAAACTGTATACAGATTTTTTCCTAGTCCTTTTGATTTATAAAGAGCATAGTCCACTTTTTTGAAGATAGAAAGATAGTCTCTGTCTTCTCCGATAATATTCACAATACCGACACTACAAGTTATGTGTCCGATTTTATCTATTTCATACTTAAGAATTTCGGTTAAAAAGCCACCGACTTTTTTCTTCGCGAGATCACTATCGTTAATATCGGATAAATAAACGATAAATTCGTCTCCGCCGTATCTGGCCATAATATCGTTCTTTCTAAAAACCGATTGGATTTCTCTGGCTATTATTCTTAAAGCTCTGTCTCCTTCACTATGACCGATGGTATCGTTTATTTGTTTAAAGCTGTCGATATCAATCATAATTAAGGAATCTATTTCATTTTCCGGTTTTTCGGATAAACGTTTTTCAATCATTTTTTGAGCCGAATACCTATTTCTAAGTTGTGTAACGGCATCGGTTTCCGCAAGAATTGTGAGTTCTTCATTAGATTGTTTTAATTCTTGCGCTCTTTTTATATCATCCACATTTTGTTTGCAGAATAAATATCTTCCGGAAGACATTTTAAGAATTGTGCCGTTATACCATCTTTTTTCCCTATTCTTATCAAAAGCCATATATTCAATGGAAGGTGTTATCCCTCTATTAACAGCGTCCTTTATGTTGTGCGGTTCAAAGAAAGCGCGTATCTTATCCAAATATGCCGGATCAACATTTTTATAAGCCGACTCCGCTTCTTGGTAATCAAGATCCATACTATATATCATATAATCGTCTTTAAGGTTGGATGAGAGGAGTTGGATTTTCATTAAATCGAGATCAACGATGTATATTTCATCAAAAATCGACATAAGGGTCTTTCCGTACTCTAAAGTTTCTTTATTGGTCGCATCAGTAATATCGTAATAGACAAGTTGAATTATATTATCCTGTCCATAGGCAGAAAGAGGATCGACAAAGACTCTGAACTGGCTCATTTTCCCGTTTGGCAGTTTGACTTTATAGTTATCAGATGATTTTTTTCTTTCTTTTATCGCTTTTTCCACCACGTTTTCCATCGTTTTTACTTCATCGTTAATAAACGATTCCGTAAGGAAAAAGCCAGAAAAAGAATGAAGGAAATCATTCTTGCTTTGATATCCTAAACTAACCCAAGACATTTTGTTACAATCGGCTAAAATCGGAACCCCGTCGACTAGTTTATATCTTAAAATACCGCAAGGGACCGTATCGTAAAGGGTAGTAAGTTCAAGAGCTTGTTTTTCGAGAACATATTGTCTTTTTACTTCCTCGTTCACATCAAAGACAAACCCGTTAATATAATTAATCTTTCCTATTTTTTGGGAAGTTCCGCTTATTTGTATCCAAATATAGCCGCCGTCTCGTCTTTGAACGCGGCACTTGGTTTTTTCCATCCCTTCTGCTTTATTTGTTATACTAGTCGCGAAAGAGAAAACCCGGTTTCTATCGTCAAGATGAACTATCTTGAGAAAATCCGGTGCGCATTTATCCTCAAATTCTTCGTCGTGATATCCAAGCAGAGACGGCAGATATTCGCTGAAAAAAGTAATGACCAGTCTGTCCTCAACTACCTTGCCTGAAAAGACCGCTCCCGGTAAACTTTTCATAATGTTGTTTATTCTTTCCAAAAGTCTTTCGTTTGTTTTTTCCAGTTCTTTTCTCTTGGTGATATCTTCAATAGTTACAAAGAAAAGTTCACTGCCTTCCGTACTGGAAATAATAATCGCTTTGGTCATAGTGTAAACTTCTCGATGACTATTCAGAGATAGACTTAAAAGATCGCATGATTCTTCTTTTTTCGATTCGGAAGCCCGTTTTAAAAGACTATAGAGTTTTTCCTTTTCTTCCCCTTGGTAAATATCTTGTAGGTGGGTAGACCAGGTCTCGAATTCTTCTCTCGTAAAATTGGATATCTCTAAAAAACGGTCGTTAGTTCTTAAAGCGCTTATATTTCCGGAAGACAATTCAATAATGGCTGTTCCTCCTAAATATAAATCAAAAAGCATGGTAATATCGCTTGATGAATTCCAAAAAGCGGAAAGTTCGGTAAAGGACGTTTCTAGACCTTGACTAAAGGAAGAAAGTCTATAACGAGAGATAAACTGTTCTTCAAAATCAGAAGCCAAAAGCGGCCGCGAAAAATAATAACCTTGCATCAAATTGCACCCGATGCTTTTAAGATAGTCGGCTTGCTCTTTGGTTTCGACTCCTTCAGCTATCATCTGCATGTTGAGCCATTTCGACATTCTTATAATGGAAAATAAAATTTTACCGCCCTTTGAAGTTTCTGCCGATTGTGAAAGAAATTTGGCATCAAATTTTAGAATATCGATTGGAAGTGATCCGAGAGCATTCATCGAAGAATAACCAGAACCGAAATCGTCCATTTCGATTTGATATCCGACATTATGCATTTCTTCCACGTTTCTAATCATATGAGAACTTTCTTTAACAAAAGCGGTTTCCGTTATTTCGAAATTGATCATGTCACGAGGAATTGAATATTTTTTAACCGTTTCTTCTAGAATATTTAAAAAATCCGGTTTATTAAAATCAAGTCTTGATAGATTTATGGATAAGGAAAAACCTTTTAAATCTTGATATTTGTCTATCCATTGTCTTAATACGGAACAAGAATATTCAAATACATACATATCAAGATCGGTAATTTCTCCCGATTCTTCGAATTGAGGAATAAAACCGGCCGGATATATAAGATTTCCGTTATCGTCTCTGGATCTGGATAAGCATTCGGCACCGACTAAACGTTTACTGGCATAGTTAAAAATCGGTTGAAACCAAACCTCAAATTTTTTCCCAGCAAAAACTTTCTCCGCCTGGAGTTCATTATCCTTTTTCGATGTATTATCCATCCTGTATCATATCCTTTTCAAAGAAGACATAAAGTATCTCCTTTGTGCAATAATCGCCTTAATTCAGTTGGTATTGTTTTAAACTTAACATTTCTTTAATAAAAGAAAGACTTTCGGTAAAAAACGGCGATAAATTATAATTTATACCTACATTTTACGAAAAAACTATTTATAAAGCAACATAGACGGGAAAAAAGAAAAAATCTTCACATAAAAGTAATAGTGAAAATTTATTTCAAGAGTTATTTTTTATTCGCTTTTCGGCCTTATCATAATATTTTTTGTAGGATTTTTTAAGATAAGAGGAATGCTTATCATTTCCTTCTTTTTCAGGAATGAATTTATATTCTCCATTTACTTTCCAATTATTTAAAAGCCCGATATTTATTGCATTCGCGGGGCAGAAAAAAGCACATTTCGCACACATGTCACAATTGTTTCCAAAATGAAATTGGTTTTTATCATAACTTATATTTTGTTCAGGGCATTCTCTAACACATTTTAGACAGTGAATGCATTTTTCTTCATCGATTTTAAACAACCTTCCGTTTAGGTGCATCCCCGGCTGTTCAATTCGAAAAATTGCCCTTACAGTGATAGAAAATAATGACTTTTTTAAATAGTGATTAACTCCGTTTATTATATCTTTAACATCAATAGAAGCCATTTTCTTGGCGGTTTCAAACATTTTATAGGCAGAATTCTCCGAATGTCTGAACATAATGTTATAAGGCATGCAGTAAAGATATTCGTTTGTCAGATGATAGCCTTTCTTTTTCATTATTCTTTCCACTTTTAAAGAGGACGCATAGTTCAAAGAAAGAGGTTCCCCAGAGGTTAATAAAATGAAGTAAGGCTTGTCTTTTGCTATCTCAAGTTTCTTTAGGAAGACTTCGACCGGACGCGGAGAATTAAAGGCGTGAACCGGAAAAGCGATTCCCAAGTAATTATATTGATTTATTTCGGGTATTTCCTGATGATTTTTCTTTATTTCCAATAGGTCGGACTGGATATTATGATCTTTAAATATTTTCTCATATTCCAAAACCATCTTCTTAGTATTACCCGTTCCCGTGTAGTATATCAATAAACAATTTTTCATGAACTCGTTCCGCCTTTTCTTCATTTTAAAAAATAAAGGCGTCTAAGTCAAATAAAAAGATGCCATTAGGCATCTCTTTTTTTCACCGGAATCCATATTTCCGTTTCATAGGAATCTGAATTAATATCTCCCATTGGATATACTTCAAAATCAATATCCATCGACTGAACAAAGCCCGATGAAGGGAAGAAAGAAGAATAAATATCCTTCCATAAACCTTGTACCGATTCCGGCATCTTACCTCTTGCCGTAAATACCGCCCATGTTGCGCTCGGAATTTCAGTAAGATTAAACGATTTAGGAAGAGGTTTCTTTCCACTGTTTGTTACACCGATTGAATATACAAACTCTTCCAAGCAGCCGTCACCATAGCACATACCTAATAAACAATTCTTAAGCACTTCTCCATCTGCTAATTTGCACAAACTGTCACAGGTCCCGTCTTGATTGCATTTTGTCCAAAATTTAGGAATTTCTCTTAAATTTTCTCCGTCCTTCATAGTGAAAGTTTTTCTTTTTTCCGCTACTTTAAATGCGTCACATTGCACAATCTTGTAATCCATAATTATTTTCTCCTTTTTATTGTCTGTTAAAACCATTTTGGGAAATGATTTTAGTTGGCTGCCGTCTTTTTTGGCAGCCGATGGGAGAATTCCATGAAACTTGAAAAAGGCTCTTGTAAAACTTTCCGGATTTTTATACAAGTATTTGTATGCCACATCAATTACCTTTTCATGTGAAAATGAAAGAGCGATACCGGATAAGGTCAGTCTTCTATTTCTTATATATTCTCCGAGTGTGCACCCACAAAGAATAGAAAAAATTCTTTGAAAATAGAAACTTGACATATAAGCTTTCTTGGCTATGGTTTCAAAAGACAAATCTTCATCAATATTGTCTTCAATGTAATCAATAGCTTTTTGGGCTTCTTCGATCAAATCATATTTCATTTCACTTATCTCCGGTTCAAATTTTATCTTAAGTTTAATTAATATTCCTGACTTTTTATGCTTTTTAATTTTGAATCTTTCTATTTAGAAAGGATAATAAAAACGATAGACCGAAAGTGCCTCCAAAGATTCCCACAATATAAAGAATTGTCAGCCACACCGGATTACTATATACCATCAAAAAAGGATAAGGTATTTGAAAACCAGTCCATACTTTTAGTATAACAAGCGTGATGGCTATGACTCCGTAAAGAACTACCGGCAAAGATCCAAGAATGGTACCAGTAAGTTGAGCTTTTTTCGGATAATTTTCAAACAGCAGGAAAGAAAGCACTGAAAGAATAGGCACTATGACATGAAGAACAAGCATTGAGAATCCTTGAAGAAGAAAAAGACCGGAAGAAGGTAGAAGAATAATAACCACTACTAAGAAAATTACTGCCTCGGTTACCGCCGAAGATAGTCTTAACACATGAATAAAGCGTGGTAGATTTTCTTTCTTATTTATTAATAATATTACATTTGTCACAACAAAAATAACCGATACGATGACAGTATAGATGTTGCCATCATTCGTAAACATTCTGAAACTGTCCGCTGAATCAATAGCGGATATAAGAGCTATACTACCTAAAACTGCAACTAGGAAGTTTGATATAAGTGAACCAAGTAAACAAAACATTTTCTATTTTTTTTCATATTTTTCTCCATACTTTTTTTCATTATATCATTAAGAAAATACAATTAGTGGTAAATATCTGTGAATAAATAAAAAAGTATGCAAAGCATACTTTATTTATAGATGGTCGGAATGGTGGGATTCGAACCCACGGCCTCTAAGTCCCGAACCTAGCGCGCTACCAAACTGCGCCACATTCCGTTTTATTATCAATTAAATAAATAATCGATAATAGCCGATGATTGCGATGCGATGTCAGATACCTCAAAATACTTGAAAGACATTCTCTCGCATGTTTCTTTTAAAGTCTTTGATTCTTTTATTTTTTCTTTGAGGAATTTTTTGAACTCTTCTTTGCTTAATACTCTGTACCACTTATTATTAAGCGCTGATTCATTTTTCATTATTTCTTCGAATTTTTCTTCCGAAGATGATGATTCATAACCGAGAAAACAGGCCTTTATTTTTTCGGAATATTTTTCATTTAATTTTCTTACAAGACTTGGTGTAATGTGTGTTCCTTCAAGAACATACTCATCTTCATTCCAAATCAGATAATCAATAATTGAAGTTATGAAAGGTTCAAGAATCGGGGATGCGATATAATCGGGATCAGAGTGTTTTAGGCCGAACAAAGAGCGGTCAGACAAAGACCATAAAAGAAAATCGGTGGAAAAATACGGAATATTTTTCTCCTTCATAATCTTTTTTGCGATATAAGTTTTTCCTCCCTTTGCAACCCCGCCTATTAAATATATCATATTTCTTTTAATCAGACATAACTTTTTTTATATTAGTTTTTCTGAACTCCCTTTTAAATATTTTATAACAATTTGAGAAATTGCGCTCAAAATGATATTTTGTCGAAACCAAATAAAGGTCGGTTACTTTTTCTCCCTTTAAAATTCTCTTCACATTTATCGCGTTTCCCCAGGTAGTTAAGGATTGATCTTCTGCTATTATTTTATCTTCAGGAATGTTTTTTTCTAGCAAATATGCATACATTTGACTAGCTTCCGATACTCCGGCTTTTTTATTAGGGGTTCCGCCTGCCACAACAAGATAATCAGCATCTTCTTTCAAAAAAACTTCAATCCCTTTATTAAGCCTGAGTTTAAGTTCTTCTTTCATTGTTGAATCATCATTTAATCTCTTGCCGAGAATTACAACAAGTCTCATTTGTTTACCTCAGTTTCATCAAGCGCCACAGCCACTTTGACAACGGAATAGAGTAATGACAAGAAAAGCATTACATAATTCAAAGTAAAGCAAGCCGTTATCCCGTAAAGCAAGGAAGACAAAACCGCATCGGGATAGGGGATATATGCCAATTTTTTCTTTAAGATATTTTCATTTCTTCCGCCGATATAATATTTGATCCAAAGGATATAGAACAAAGAAATTAAAATAACAAAAACACAAAGCCAAATGATGAAAAAAGTCAGATTATTGAATTTAAAACCGATATTAAAAACCACCACGGATAAATCCACGGCAAGCAAAAGACCCAAAACTAATTCAAGAATCTTTAAAAATTTCTTTCCTTTTTGTTTTTTTATTGAAAGAAAAAAATGAACAGCTTCCGGGATAAAAATCAAAAGAGAAACAATCAACCCTTTATAGGAAAAATCAATCATCTTCAAGCCTCTTTATCAGTTCTTGCGGCGAATCAATGATATCCTTAACGCCGTAATCAATTAGAAATTGTTTGGGTTTAAAACCATATGAAACCATAATAACATCAACGTTGGCGTTTTTTGCCGTATCAAAATCAATATTGGTATCTCCGACATACAAGGCTTCTTCTTTTTTTATTCCCAGTTTTAAAAGTGCCAGATTTACCATTTCCGGAGAAGGCTTAAACGGAACATCCGGAGTCGTTCCCGATACTACATCAAATATTTTCCCGTCAAAGTAAAAGTAATCAATCTGTTTTACCAAAAGATCATTTTTATTAGATATAATGGCCAACTTATAACCATCATTCTTTAGTTTCTTAAGCACATCGATAATGCCGGGATAAGGAACTGTTTTATCAAGGAGATGGGCAGAATATCTAGTTTTAAAGTCGGAAAAAGTTTTTTCATATAAAGGATTCATTTCTCCGCCCGGCACCGCTCTTTTTACTAATACTCTTATTCCGTTACCGGTAAACTGTTTAGTCTCGTTAACTGTCCTTTCCGGCAACCCGTTCTTTTTAAGAGCGTAATTTAAAGCTCCGGACAAATCTAGGGAAGTATCAAGAAGAGTGCCGTCTAAATCAAACAAAACTGCTTTATATTTTTTCTGCATACTCAAGTTTTCTCCTTATCTTTTATTATAATGTAATTTGTCCATTTTTTCTTTTTATATTGTATAATCTTTTTATAAATGCTTGTGCATAAAATTCATGGAGGATATATGACAAAGAAAGAAATACTTGAAAAAAGTAAATATTATGCAAGATATAAGAGAGCTTATATGTATGTAGCGATGGTTTTTGAATTCGATCATTCGACTATTGCGCCCAAAAAAGGACTTGAAGAAGGCAATGAAGCGATGAGCGTTCTTATGAACGACATCTTTAAAACATTCAAATCAGAAGATTATATTGAATATGTAAAAGCAGCATATGAAAAAAGAGAAGAATTTTCGCCGGAGTACAAAAGACTTTTTGAATTAAATTACAAGGGATATAAAAAAGAACAAAACCTTTCACCAGAGCTTCAGTATGAATACCAAATAGCGGCAAATAATGCCTATACAAAATGGCTGGAAGCTAAAAACAAGAGCGATTATTCGATTTTTGAACCTTCTTTAAATAAACTGGTTGAACTCACGCAAAAAATCATCTCACTTAGAGAAGAAAAATTCGCAACTCCTTACGATTCTTTGTTAGACGACTTTGAGCCGGGAAACAACGAAGTGATATTAGATGATTTCTTCTCGCAGCTAAAGGCGCGAATTGTGCCGCTGCTTAAGAAAATTCAAAATTCTAAAAAACAAATCAGAAGCGACTTTTTAGAATATAAGATTTCAGTTCCTAAACAAGAAAAAGTATCCAATTATTTATTAAAATTTAATGGTTTTGATATGTCTAGTGGTGTTTTATCGACTACAGAACATCCTTTTACTACTTTTCCTTCCCATCATGATGTCAGAGTTACCACTCACTATTTCCCTACTCGTTTCGCCTCCAACATGTTTTCAGTAATTCATGAAGGCGGGCATGGAATATTCGCACAAAATGAGCCGGATAAATTTTACGAAATCGGCCTTGCCGGATCTATGACTAGTGCTCAGCACGAATGCATGTCCAGATTCTATGAAAATCTTGTCGGCAGAAACGAAAACTATATTCATGCTATTTGGAAAAAGATTTCTTCTATCTGCAAGAAAGAATACTCAGACGTTAGCGAAAAAGAATTCTTTGAAGGGGTAAATCTGGCCAGGGCTTCATTAATTAGAACCGAGTCTGACGAGCTGACATACTGTCTTCATATTATGGTTAGATATGAAATTGAAAAAGATTTGATTAATGGAAAGATATCTACCAAAGATCTTAATAAAGAATGGAATAAGAGATATTCCGAATATTTAGGTGTTAGTGTTTCAAATGACAAGGAGGGTATTCTTCAAGATGTTCACTGGTCAAACGGATCTTTTGGATATTTTCCTTCATACGCTCTTGGAAACGCCTACGCTTCCCAGATCCTCAATACAATGAAGAAGGATATTGATTTTGATGATCTCCTTAAAAATGGTAAATTGAAAGATATTAAGGCTTGGCTTAAAAAGAAAGCTTTCAGTATTGCGTCTTTAAAAGACCCTAATGATTGGCTAAAAGAAATTACCGGAGAGGCTTTAAATACCGATTATTATCTTTCATATCTAGAAGAAAAATTCGAAAAACTTTTTGAATTATAATATAAACGTTGTTTATTTTCCGGCCTTTTTTGCTTTCCCTAGTTGATTTACATAATTTATTTTAGAATAACCGCTACATCTAGGGAAATGAGAGGAAAGCCTCGACTTTATATAAAAATAAATACAAATTGTATCTTTACAAATTGGGGTTTTTCATACTAAAATTAGAGTGTGATTTGAGATTTTTCCCATGATGAAAATTTAAAATGTATTAAGCGAGCTTAATACTTTTTTATTTCCGCACTTGAAAAATCAGTGAAAATTTGCAGAAAATATTTCATTTTATTTTTTTGTGTAATTTGATTGACTTTAAACGTATTATCTCATATTATTACATTACACACGGAGGAAATATATGTTAAGAGTGAGAAAAAGAAACGGAAACATCATCCCGTTCGACCTAACAAAAATCGAGGACGCTATCGAAAGTGCGTTCATTGATGTAAAAAAAGAATATTCCAAGGATATAATTAATCTCCTCGCTCTTAGAGTTACCTCCAACTTTGCCAAAAAGGTTCAAGACGGCATAATTTCGGTCGAAGATATTCAAGACAGCGTCGAAGTGGTGCTTATTCAAGCCTCCTACGAAGATGTAGCTAAAGAATACATTTTATACCGTAAGCAACATGAAAACATCAGACAAGCCAAATCAACCATATTAAACTATAAAGATACCGTAAACAATTATCTTAAGATTAATGACTGGCGAGTAAAAGAGAATTCTACCGTCACCTATTCGGTCGGCGGACTTATTCTTTCAAATTCCGGAGCCATTACCGCAAACTACTGGTTAAGCGAAGTATATGATGAGGAGATTGCCGACGCTCATAGAAACTGTGATATCCATATTCATGATCTTTCTATGCTGACAGGGTATTGTGCCGGATGGAGTCTCAGGGAATTAATTAAAGATGGACTAGGCGGCGTTCAAGGCAAGATTTCTTCAACACCAGCATCTCATCTTTCTACTCTTTGTAACCAAATGGTCAACTTCCTCGGTATTATGCAAAACGAGTGGGCCGGAGCGCAAGCTTTTTCTTCTTTTGACACATATCTATCCCCTTTTGTGAAAGCCGATAATCTTTCCTACAAGGAAGTAAAACAATGTATTCAATCTTTCGTTTATGGTGTTAATACTCCTTCTCGTTGGGGAACGCAGGCTCCTTTTACCAATATTACTTTGGATTGGGTTGTTCCTAACGATATGGCAGAATTAAACTGCATAGTCGGAGGTAAGGAAGTCAACTTTAAATATAAAGACTGCGTAAAGGAAATGGGCATGGTCAACAAAGCTTTCATTGAAATAATGATTGAAGGCGATGCCAACGGGAGAGGCTTCCAATATCCGATTCCGACTTATTCGATAACCAAAGATTTTGATTGGAGCGAAAGCGAAAATAACCGACTTCTTTTTGAAATGACCGCCAAATACGGGACTCCATATTTCTCTAACTATATTAATAGCGATATGGAACCAAGCGATGTTAGAAGTATGTGCTGTAGGCTTCGTTTGGATTTAAGAGAACTTAGAAAAAAATCCGGAGGATATTTCGGAAGCGGAGAATCAACCGGTTCTGTCGGCGTCGTTACTCTTAATATGCCTAAACTGGCATACCTTTCTAAGGACGAAGATGATTTTTATGAAAGACTGGATCATCTTATGGATATATCCGCAAAATCTCTTAAGATTAAGAGAAAGGTAATATCTAATCTTTTGGAGGCCGGACTTTATCCTTATACCAAGAGATATCTCGGCAATTTTAATAATCACTTTTCGACTATCGGTCTTGTAGGAATGAACGAGTGCTGTCTAAATGCCAACTGGATAAGAAAAGACTTAACTCAAGAAGAAGCTCAGGAATTTACAAAAGATGTTTTAAATTTCATGAGAAATAAGCTTTCCGATTATCAAGAAAAGTACGGCGATTTATATAATTTAGAAGCTACTCCGGCCGAATCTACTTCTTATCGTCTTGCAAAACACGACAAAGAACAGTATCCGGATATTATTACCGCATCAATGTCTAATAGTTCTACCCCGTACTATACTAACAGTTCACATCTTCCGGTTTCTTTTACCGATGATGTTTTCCGGGCTTTAGATATCGAAGACGAACTGCAAACACTATATACTTCCGGAACGGTCTTTCATACTTTCTTAGGTGAAAGAATGCCTTCTTGGCAGGCAACGGCCAAACTAGTTAAAGCAATCGCGGAAAACTATAAGCTTCCTTATTACACCATCTCTCCGACATATTCCGTATGTCCTGATCATGGTTATCTTTCAGGAGAACAAAGCGTTTGTCCGACTTGCGGGAGAGAAACCGAAATATATTCAAGAATAACCGGTTACTATCGACCGGTAAAGAATTGGAATGCCGGTAAGAGCGAAGAATTTAAAGAAAGAAGAACTTATGACATCTATCAGTCGACGCTTCCTAAGTCTTCAAAGAAAGACGTTATAGAAACTGCAGATGACGAAACTCCTAAAGCTGATGAAATACTTCTCTTTACCACTAAAACCTGCCCTAACTGTAAAATGGCAAAGATGCTTCTTGATAAAGCCAATGTTAGTTACAAAGTAATTGATGCGGAAGACAATAAGGATCAAACATTAAAGTTTCATATCAAACAAGCTCCGACAATGATTGTCCCGTCAGACAAAGGTAATGTTTATTTCGAGAATGCATCAAATATAAAGAAATACATCGAAGGATCAAAATAAATGATTTACGATTCAATAATAATCGGTGCTGGGGCAGCAGGAATGACTGCTGCCTTAAACATATTAAGAAATGGAAAAACAGCCCTTATAATTGAAAAAGAGGTTATTGGCGGTCAAATTGCATCTGCGCCTTTAATCGAAAATTATCCGGCCGTAAAAGAAATCAGCGGCCTCGATTTTTCGACGCAACTTTTTGACCAAATTACCGCTCTTGGGGCCGAATTCGAACTGGATATAGTAAACCGGATTGAGAAAAAAGATAATACATTCATTGTTCATGCCGAATATCATTCTTACGAAACCAAAACTATCATTATTGCCACCGGTAGTGAACACAAGAAGCTTAATATTGAAGGTGAGGATGAATTAAGCGGTAAGGGAGTTTCTTATTGCGCAGTTTGCGACGGAATGTTCTATAAAGGCAAAGATATTACTGTCGTTGGCGGATCAGATACGGCTCTTCAGTACGCTCTTCTTCTATCCAACTACGGGCGCAATGTTTATTTGTGTATGAGAAGAAATACCTATTCGCCATCAGCTGAACAGATATTAATCGATAAAGTCGAAAAGAAGAGTAATGTCAAAATTATGTTCAATGTCAAACCCAAAAAAATCATTGGCGAGGAAAAGGTAGAAGAGCTTCTTTTAGAAGATACAACCGAAAATAAGGAGCTCGCTTTAAAAACAGACGCTATTTTTGTCGCCATAGGTGAGGAACCGAAAACCGATATTTTTAATGATTTCGTGGAAAGACAGAACGGATATATTATTACAAATGAAAATATGGAAACAAAAACCGACGGAATTTATGCCGTCGGTGATGTTAGATTAAAAATGGTAAGACAACTGACCACGGCTGAAGCCGATGCCGCAATTGCCGCTTATAATGTATCAAAAAGGGTATCCTAAAACCCTCTTAATTCAACCTTTTGTATATATTTCTCTAAAATGCGCCTGAAAACCAGCGCATTTTTTGTTGGAACCGCATGCAGGGTCTGATCCGGCACATTGCTTGAAAGTTCAAAATGTTGTAAAAAGATAATTTTAGCCCCGTTTAGCCATTTTCCCATCATTTCCATTGAATAATCTGAATGAAATTCATCAATAATAGTCGTTCTAAATTCATAAGGAAAATCGTGACTAATAAGATATTCGACAGTTTTATTTATTCCGGATAAATCCAAAGACATAACTCCGGTTGTTTTGGCATAAAGTTCTTTAGAGTTTTTAATATCCACTGCCACATAATCGATGAGATGCCTATTAATTAGATCAATCATTACATCAGGCATAAAGCCGTTAGTGTCTAGTTTAACCTTATATCCTAGAGATTTAATTGCTGTGATTTTTTCGGCTAAATCCGGCATCAATGTCGGCTCTCCTCCAGTGATGCAAACAGCAGTTAAAAATTTCTTTTTTTCTTCTAGATAATCTAATATTTCTTTAAACGGAATCAGTTTTTCTTTATCCTTATCATAGAGAACCAGTTCAAAATTATGACAAAACGGACACCTCAAATTACACCCTTTGGAAAATAGGGTGCAAGTTAATTCAGTGTCAAAATCGACCAAAGATATCTTTTGTATTCCGCAAAAATCCATATTATACCTATATCTTTCTAGTTATATATTTCAGATACTCTTTTTCTTCCGGATCTATATATTTCGCTAATTTTTTATAGACAGTTTTATGATATGAATTCAGCCACTTCTTTTCATCTTTATCTAGTTCTTTCACTATTATTGGATCTACATCAATCGGACAAAGAGTTATGGTATCAAATTTTAAATATTTGCCCCATTCTGTTTCCGAATCGAATACGGATAACAGTTCATTTTCTATTCTAATTCCGTATTTATTTTCTAAATATATTCCCGGTTCAATAGTGGTAATCATTCCTGGATGTATTACCGATGAATCAGATCTTTCCTCTACCTTATTCCATCTAAAACCGTTTGGACCTTCATGGACATTCAGCATATAGCCGACTCCGTGTCCTGTCCCATGTTTATAATCCAATCCTTCTTTCCAGAAAAATTGCCTAGAAAGAATATCTAGATTTTGTCCACTGCATCCGGCCATAAATCTAGCTTTCGAAACGCCAATCATGGCTCTTAAAACCATTGTATAATGATGTTTCATTTCTTCGCTTATTTGCCCTAAACTAACAGTTCTCGTAATATCAGTAGTGCCACCTAAATACTGTCCACCGCTATCGATTAAGAGGAAGCCGTCGGAATCAATTGCTTTAGATGATATTCTGGTCGGTTCATAATGAATAATTGCGGCGTTTTCATTAAACGAGGCTATTGTTTCAAAGGACACTTCGTAGAATCTTTTATCAGCTTTTCTATAGGAAAGAACTTTTTCTGCCACCGAGTATTCATCTAGTTTAATCTTTCCATAATTCTCTTTTAAGTATTTCATTAGACGAAAAACAGCAATGCCGTCAGCCAGATGAACGCTTTTATTGTTTTTTATTTCCACCTCGTTTTTTACGGCTTTCATTAAGAAAGTCGGATTGACAGCGTTAATAATAACATTCTTTTTCTTTAGCTCTTGGACAAAAGAATAATTTAGGGCTGATTCATCTAGAAGTATTTTAGATGAATTAAAGAGAGACAAAATCGGGAAAAATTCATTATATGGTTTTAAAACGGTGTTTGATTTTTTTAAGCAAGTCAATGCGGTTTTACTGAAAGAGTCTTCATCAGCAAAAAGAATTGATTCATCCGCGGTTACAATTGCGAATGAGAAGAATACCGGAGTAATGGACACATCGTTTCCTCTCATATTATAAAGCCACGCGATATCGGTTAAGCTCGCTAAAACAAAAACCTCCGCATTTTTTTCGACCAGTTTTTCTCTTACTCTTAAAAGTTTGGAATTTGTTGTTTCGCCAACAAGAGATAGAGGCACGTTGTAAACATTACTAAAGGAAATTGACGGACGATCAAGCCATATTTCTTCAATTAAATCTTTATCATCTTTAATTTTTACATGGTCATCAATTGCCTGGACAAAACCATATGGAATGTATTTGCCGTTAAAACCCAGAGTTTTGCCTTTTAGATTAAGATTAATGTATTCGAGAAGAGAAGGATAACCTTCAATTCCCATTTTCATAAGGACTATGCCTGTATTTAAAAGGTCCTTTTCCGCCTGAATAAAATATCTGCCGTCAGTCCATAAAAATGCCTCACTAAGAGTAACTAGAACTTTACCGGAAGAGCCATCAAAACCTGAAATAAAGCTTCTTTCTTTAAAATAATCATGAACATACTCAGAAGAATGGTAATCAGCATTGTCAATAAGATATGCATCAATGCCGTTTTCAATCATTTTTTTCCTTAATTTTCCAATTTTTTCATTTATTTTCATTATATAAAACCTCATAAATAATTATAACATAAAATAATGTAAACACTATATAACAAGAAAAAAGCCCTCATATGAGGGCTTTTAGGTATTTTTTATTCAATTGAAGCTTCAAATATCGATTTAACTGTTTCAGCTAATGTTTCATCGAATTCTTTTTCTGATTGATGAACATTTAAACCTTCAAGAAGAGCTCTTGAGAAAGATGCTATCATACCATGATTCTTGGCAAGAAGTTCATTAGCTTCTTCTCTCGGATAGCCTCCGGAAAGGGCAACTACTCTAACGGTTTTAGGATTTTTCATAAGAGGAACGTAAAGATTTGCGTTAGTCGGAATGGTGAATTTAAACATAACCTTTTCATCCTCACCAAGTAACTCAAGATGCTTTTCGCATTCTTCAAGAAGAAGTTCCTCACATTTTGCTTTTTCAGGACAATTGATATCGACTTCCGGTTCAATAATCGGAACGAGTCCTTTATCAATAATAGCTTTTGCAAAAGCAAATTGCTGATCCACAACCGCTTTTATTCCTTCAATATTGTATTCTTTTATGACAGAACGCATTTTTGTTCCAAAAATATGTCTTTCGTTTGCTTCATCAAGCGTGTCATTAAGACCAGGAATTTCCTTCATTAATTGACAGCCGTTCTTTAACTCTGCAAGACCTTTATCTACTTTTAAGAAAGGAACTATTCCCTTCTTCTCCCATAAATAGTCAGCGGTATATAAGCCGTCAATCTTTCTATTCATCGTTTCTTCAAAAAGAATAACACCTACCAAATAATCACTGGAAAAAGATTTGCTTTTGATTACTCTTGTTCTCATTGCGTGAATAAGATCAAATAATTCATCATTTGAATGATATTCATTTTCTTGGATTCCGTAAAGAGCAAGTGTTTTTCCGCTTGATCCGCCGCTCTGGTCAAGAGCGCCGACAAAACCCTTTTTGTTTTTCATAATGTCTAGTTGTAAAGCGTTCATATTATTTCCTCTCTATACTTTTTTCGGTGCTTAAGGCACCCCTTTACATTCTACACTATAAATGGTTTTTTTCAATAAAAAAGACAGCCGGATATGAAGTGAACCCCAAAAGTTGGACAACCAACCGGAGGGGTTCAGCACAATATCGACTGTCTTTTTTTATTTTTATCCGTTTATCAGTTCAATAGCGCCATCAAGCACCATTATGGCGCCGGCGCAAAGAAATATATAATTAATAAAACTCCAAGAAGCGTTAAGTCCGAAAAATGAAAGAATAAAGAGAGCGCCCGTTAATAAAAGAAGAATTGAAGAAATGGCTTTTTCTTTTCTAATTAGATGGCTTATTCCGTAAATAAACATAAGACAGCCAACCGCCAAAATAGCAATCTTTGTAATTACCCAACCGCCAATAACAATAAGAACTCCAAATACAATCTGGATAATACCACTAATGTAGTTTTTATATACCAAATTGAAAATTCCGATAACAGAAAGAGAGGCGCCGGAAATGGTTATTAAAATAGTTAAAGAATCGCTTCTAAAAATGCAGACAAGAAAACCGATTACAACTAAAGCGATTGAATATAAAGCTTTTGGATCAAAGTTTATTCTTTTTCTCATAAACTTAATTATAGCATTGTTATTTATAATAAATGAATACTCTTTTTCCATTTATTTAAGATATTTTTATTAAATAAAAAAATATTTAGAAAAAAATTAAATAAGTTCAAATGTTTTTTCTAGTTTTTCGATATAAATACTAAATTTACCCGGTTCTGACTTTTTCTTATAATCAATTCCGCTGAATCGCAAATCTCTTTCTTGAATAGTAAAAGATACTTCTTTTTCTTCGCCGGCGCTTAATGATATTTTGGCAAATCCCTTTAGTTCTTTGTCAGGTCTTGTTACCGAGCCGAAATGATCCCTAATATATAATAGGATAATTTCCTTTCCCTTTATTTTAGAAATATTCTTTACTTTTACCGATACCTTAATTGGTTTTTCTTTAGATAACTTATCGCTAGACAATACAAGGTCTGAATAAACAAAGTTAGAATAAGATAAGCCACATCCAAATGAATAAAGCGGCTCGTTTGGTTGATCAATATAATGCGAATAATATTTGTTTTCCTCAATCTTATTGTAGCCAGGTCTTCCTGTTGGAAGCGCTTGATAGTAAATCGGAATCTGTCCAACCGAGTATGGAAGCGACATCGGGAGTCTAGCAGATGGATTCTTTTTTCCGTATAAAATATCAAGGAGAGCCCTTGAACCCATCGTTCCCGGAATAAAGGCATAAAGAAGGGCGGATGATTCTTTGTCTATATCGGTAAGAACAAGCGGTCTGCCGCCAAAAATGACGGAAACAGTATTCTTATTGACTTCGTATACTTTTTTTACCAGTTCCACAATGTTAGAAGAAATGCTAATATTTCCTTTGGAAGAAGCTTCGCCGGATTCTTCTTGTCTTTCGCCGATTAATAATACCACCCGGTCAAAAAGAGAGGCGGTTTTTTGAATATAAAAGAGTTCTTCCGGATAAAGAGACCGATCAAATATGTCCGGAGTATCAATTACATCATAAGAAGAATAATTAAGCTCTTTAAGACATTTTTCGATAGAAGACATATTTTTATCTTTATAAAGACTCCAAGAGCCGTAAAAGCCCTTTTCTTTCACAAATGGTCCAACAAAGAGCACTCGGTTCTTTTTCTTTAGAGGAAGAATTGAATCATTTTTTAGAAGAACCATTGATTCGGCTGCCGCTTCATAAGATTTTTCGATTGATTCCTTTGTATCAAGATCTTTTTCATCTTCTAGGCTGAAGCGATATGGAGAATCAAAAATACCTAATTTATTTTTTAAAGACAAAACCTTATAGACATTTTTGTCCAGTTCATCTTCACTTACTTTGCCTTCCTTAATTAATTCCTCTAAGTAATTGGAGTAACAATCGCTCATCAGATCGACGGTAATCCCGTTCTTAAAGGCTATAAGACAGGCTTCTTTATCATTTTCGGCTACACGATGATTTACCAGTTCGTGAATGGCGTTGTAGTCAGAGATTATAACTCCATCAAACTTAACTTTTTTTATTAGGTATTCTTTGATTAACGACTGATTGGCACAAGTTGGAACAAAATCAAGCGCATTAAATCCGGACATAACCATTAGGGCACCAGCCTTAATACCGGAAATATAAGGAGGTAAATAGTAATCATTAAATACCCTCTCGGTGATCATTGACATTTGATAGTCTCTTCCGCCCTCAGGAAGAGAATAGCCGGCAAAATGCTTAACGCAAGCTCCCACAGTTCCCGCTTTTAAATTTCCCTGCATGCCGTTTATATAGGCTTTTGCATAACATTCTCCAAGATAAGGATCTTCGCCAAAGGATTCCATGACTCTTCCCCACCTCGGGTCTCTTGCAAGATCAAGCATAGGTGCAAAAGATAAAGAAACTCCGCATAGGGAAGCCTCCTTCGCCCAGAGAGATGCACATTTTTTTATTAGAGGCATATTAAAGGAAGAAGCTAAAGAAAGCGGAATCGGAAACATGGTTTTATATCCATGAATAACATCACAGACATTCATAATCGGTATTTTTTTATTTTTAATCTTTTCTTCTTGTATAGTTCTATATGATTCAAGAGGTAGATTAGAGGCAAAGCCGGCATACGGGATTATTTTCGGGTCAATACCGAGATTATTTATCGGTCCGGTTAAAGTATCACAGTCCGAACTGAAAAACTGCCCGCCAAGACAGACAAGTTGACCGATTTTTTCATATAAAGACATTTTTTTAATTAAGGATAGAATCTCACTCTCTGTCATTTTTTCACCCGAATATTACATCAATTATATTTTCTTTTTCTAACAAACTCTTTTCAAACGATATACCGCTATTTCTATAAGGGTTTTCACTTTCTACTTTGCCGATCATCTTTCCGTTAAGTTTTACTTCTTTTAAAGTCTCGCCTGAAAGATAATAGTTAATTTTAACCGGCTTCTTATCGAGAATAAAAGAAATTGTGGTTTTATTTAAAGATGAAGGCATCATCGGATCAATATATATTCTTCCTTGTAATTCTTTAATCCCGAAAAAGTTCGAAAGAAGTTCATAAAGGTAAATTCCCGGGCCGCTTGAGTATACTCTCCAACCGCCTTTGACCATAACTTCCTGCGTTTTCAGTTTATATATATTATCATTGGCAATGTATCTATCAGCAAAACAACCGTCGCTTGATGAGAAATATGAACAAGACTGACGGTAATCGGCATTTTTCACATTATCCTTGATTAAGATAGGATTAATTACGTTAAGTGCGTTAAACACTCTTTCTTTTTCCCCTATTTTGGCCATTGCCTCAATATATCTTATGTGCGCATGAACATAAAGCAGACTTATTTCTCGACCAAAATTTGCCGCTGACTCGGCTCTTACAAATATATTTGAACTTCCGCCGTGATATTTAACGGTGTTATCCATTAATCTGACCCCATCCGGATACATCAAATATTTATCGATTATAGCTAAATATTTATCTTTATCGGATAATGGAGTAAAACCGGAAATAAAATTTCTCGTTATCGGGAGAAGGCGGTATTTAAGACCGGTCTCTTTGTCTTCCGGATGCAACAGATATTTTATTCCGTCTTCATCAAACCTGACAAAGCCGGCCACAATTCCGTCTTTAATTAAATATTTTTTATAGTCTTTCTTAATGCTTTTTAATAAATCATTATATTCTCCGGTAAGTCCACTATAAAGGGATAAGGCTTGAATTAAAAGAGCGGAAGTCCATGGAGAAACCATTCTTTTCGCTTTTTCTTTATCCGCGGGTTGGAGAGTATCGTCCCAATCTCCGGCCCCGTATGAAGGAAGATGAGTTCCCTTGATAAAAGATTTTTCGATTGTTGAAATCTCGTTTTCGATATGGGCTTTAATTGTATCTTCTCCTTTGAATACGCCACCTTCCCTTGTTGTGTAAGGCACGATTTCCTTGAGTATTTCAAAGTCTCCAGTTTCGTTTATGTAGTCGCCGACAATTTTAAGAGGCCATACAATAATATCGGCATGCGAGTCAAGGGCTTCGATAAACGAATAGTTATCAAACATAAACCATTGCGGCCAATCATGATTTTCGAAAAATTGGCGGGAATAAACGCGTTTGATTAAATACTTCACCATGTCGTAATCGTGCATTGATCTAAAGAATTCAACCGGTCCTTGAAGAATGTCTCTTGTACCCCAGGCGGCTCCCGAATATTGTTCGAGACCGTGAGGAGATGCATAGTGAATTAAAGCATCATGACTATACCAATACACCAAATGCGTGAATTTCATAACGTTTTTGTCGCTTGACGAGACAGAAAAACAACCAATATTCGATTTAAAACTATTCTCGTAGTTTTTCTTCATCTCTTCAAAAGAGATTTCTTTTGGTTCTATATTGTCAATTATTCCTTTATAAGAAAGCAAAAATCCGGATTGATTGTCCATTTTCACGACAAGCATTCTTTCTTTATCTTGAGCTTCATCAATCAAAGATGAATAATCAAGAAAAGCAAAATCGGAAGAAGAGACTTCAATCTTGAAACTATAATTACTTTCAAGTTTTCCGGCAAGGTTATCTTTAGAAAAGCTATAAGAAATGGTGTTGTCTTTATAAATCGGATTAATTTGATTTACTGATTCATCAGGACCGATAATAAGACTGTTTGTAAGCAAGAACGAATAAGGTCTTTTTTTAAATGATTCCACTTTGATTTTTAATTCCGGGGCATCAAAACGCATAACACTTTCAATAAATAAATAGTCATCATCAATTTTATAAATCCATTTAGAACCAGATGCACGCATCTCATAGGCTGACGGGATGGAAAGAAGCGAATATTTTTCGTTTAACTTCACAAATAGTCGAACTCCGGTCGTTTTTTCGATATTTAGCGGATCTCTTACAGTAGAGATGAATTTATTCATATTGGTGTTTCCGAGAGTCACATGCGAACTGAAAACACCATAAAGATAGTTGGTTGAGGCAAAAGTTTTTTCCGGTTCTTTAGTGTAGCCGGAGGAAATTGAAAGATTGGCGCTTGGCCTTTCTAAATAAATTTCTTTTTCTTTTAAAACGATATGGGAAGAATCTTTCGAAAAGAAAGAAATAAGTTTGCCGCTATCGTCATATTCTTCATCTTCTCTTTCCGGATAAAATCTTTTTAATTCCTCACTGCTTAGCGATAATGAGGAATAAGTATTTTCAAAATCTACCTTCAGATTTTCTTTTTTTGAAGGTGCGGCATAAGGAAAGGTAAGAGAATTATAAATTGATTTAAGTTCTTCTTTTCCTTTATGGGTTTCTTTATTAAAATCGGAAACAAAATCTGCAAAGAAAACTACCTTTTTTTCTTCATCCTTTTTTATATTAACTTTAAAAGTGATTAAAGCGAATTCATACTGGTAGTTATAATTATCTAAGCAGCCTTCTTTCATTGCTTTCGGCACATTCGTTAATTTATATTCTTTGCCGTAGAACTGCATAGCATCCGTGCTATAAGACTCGATTTCACTAAAAGATCCTTGAAAAAGAGAAAATGGTCTTCCTTGATTTTGTTTTGTAACAACTGATTTATCTATGTTTATCTTATGGTTCAAATATTGAGAAGAATACGCCTCATTTGCCATAAAATAACTAAGAGAGACATCCTGCGCATAATATATTTCAATGTCTTCGTGAACATTTTTAAGAGAAACCGAATAAAACCACGTATGGTGAATTATTTTTAGTGTTACCGAGTAATCAATATTTTTAAAATTTCCTTCATAAATTACTCCATCTGGCATAACTTGAAACTTTGAAGGAGAATGAATCCCGAGCAGTTTTGTGTATTCACCGGTCTCTTTAAGGCGTAAATAGATGTTAAAAACCATTCCGTTAACGGAATTGGCTTTATAGAGATCGATGCAGTCGTTTTTTTCAAAAGTTATTCTTTCAATATCTCCAGAAGGGAGAATCGTAAACTGCAGCGAGTCGCTTTCGAGTATTTGTTTGTTGTTCATATTGTGCACCCGCCTGTTATATTGTTTATTCTTCGCTGAAGCCAAGGATTATCATGGCATTTTGAACATATTCAATGTCCATAAATATATTCCAGATTAATCCCGAATTATAATTTTCCAGCATCAGTAATTCATTTCCTTTGTCGATGCCGATTAAATCAGTTCCGTACCAGCCGCCGCTAGGGATTGTCGCTTCAGGAACCGTCACGTAATTGTTTCTGGCCCCGAGATTATAAGAATCGATTAATCCGTATTTTGACCAAAGGTTTGCGTTATTACGATAATTTTGAAGAGCGTTTAAGGATTCTGTTTCTAAATAGTTGATGGAGGCAACCGCCGCATAAAGTGCGACCGTACCATCGACATAGTGGCTGCCGATAGATGGACCGGATCCATAAGCTCCAGTGTAACCGTCAGGTCCGTCACAAGCCGACATGCCCCAAGAATTTTCGCTGTAAGTGTAATAATCATTTTTCTTGGAAACCGAATAGGCATAAGCTGCTTTTGTCGCGTTAAGACTATTTGTATACCAAGAGAACCCGTCTGAATCAACATATTTTTCCGAGTCAAACCAAGAATATGCGTACTGGTACACGAAAAGGCTGCCGGAATAACTCATATAAAAACTTCCATAGTCATCAGTTGCGGATGCCATTTGCGAAACAGTTTTCATATAATTATACGGTTGTCTCCCAATGGTATATCTAGGACTACCAGATGCTAAAATGAAGATCATCATCTGTTCGGCATAACTTCCCCAATAACCGCTGAATTTACCGGTTGTATGATCATAGCCCATATAGAAACGGCTAGCGGATGAATCATAATACCAAGTCCAAACAACGTCTTCATATATTTGGTTGGCGATTTCTTCACAACGGCCGCCAAAATACTTGCCGGCGGTTAAAGCACCATTTAAGAAAATTGCCGTATCAATAATGGATACCTCGCTACCGGAAGCCGGCGCAGCGGTGGTCATGCCGTAAAAATGGTAATAAAAACCCATAACTCTGTCCATGGTCGCAAGGTTAAGAAGGGTTTTATAGGCTCTTTCTTCACCTTCTTCATAGGTTATGAAACCATGCGCAACGCCAATAGGAATCGCTGATAAGCCATAGCCAACCGAGGCTATTGAGGCAAGAGTGCCGACTTTATTAGTAACTGTATTGTATCGATCCGGCACCAGACCGTATCCAGCCGAAGATTCATCAGTATTTTGTGTTTCCCAAAAGAAATCGAAACATTTTTCAATTTCTTCAAGAACGACGGGATCCGTATCGGATTTAACGTCGCTATAATAATTTTTCACCGTTGTCGAGACCTCCTCTGTGGTCGGTTCATTAGTTGTTGAATTTGTTGAAGTAGTTTTGGTAGTGCATCCGCTTAACGCGAACAAGAATATAAAGAATGTTAAAACAAATAATGCTTTTGTGTTTCTGATTTTTTTCATACTATTCACCTGTTATTCCGCTTCTTTCAACGCCTTCAGTAAACCAACGTTGAAGAATAAAGTATACGATTAACATCGGAAGAATAATGAGGAGCGTCGCCGCAAGTCTTATTCCTTCGTTGATAAGAGCTGTTTCTTCTGAAGAATACAAAGAACTGTATTCACTCACAAAGTAAGCTAGTCGTATTTGTAAAGATAAATCCTTTGCCTTGTCTCCAAGGAAGAGAGAGATAAAATACGTTTCATTCCAGTACCAGACAAAGCCAAAAAGGAATGAGGTAATAAAAGCCGGGACTGCCAAAGGAATTCCGATAAGGAAGAATCTCTTATACGGACCGGCACCGTCGATTTCCGCTGCTTCTTCAATTGATTTTGGAATCATTCTAAAGAATTGGTAAAAAATTAGAATGAAGATAGCCGAATTGACCCCTTGACCGAGGATGGCCGGTAAAATTACCGCCATCGGATTATTTAGTAAGTTCAAACTGTTGAACATGACATATTTCGGTATCATATAAACCTGACTCGGAATGAGGAAGGTAAGAAGAATGAGAGTGAACCAAAGTTTCTTAAGTTTAAAACGGAACTTAGCAAGCCCATAACCGATAAACGAACAAACAATAGTCTGAATTACCGCCGGAAGAAGAGTAATAAGTGTACTCTTAAACAAGGTCGGGAAATATTTTAATACATTATAAGCTTTTACATAGTTGTCGAGATAAAGAGATGTCGGCACCCACATTACCATCGGGTTGATAATATCTTCTCGACTCTTAAACGAGGTTGAAAGCATATAAAGAACCGGGTAAACATATACATAACCGATTGAAACAAGCAGGGTATACACCATTATCTTAAAAAGGAAACCATCATTGAATTTTCTTCCGATTAAGAATTTCTTAACCTTAATCCAAGTTAAGTTTTTCACTAGATGGAAGAAATATTTAATTCTGTTTATAAATCCTTTCGGCCAGGTTTCTTTATATGTGCCGTTTTTTATTTGGTTTTTCTTTCTTTTCTCATGCTGGATTACTTGGTCTAATACAAGAAGGAAAACAATGATGAGAATGATTATGAAGGTTGTCATCCCTTATCACTCTCCCTTCCCGGTCTAAATAATAGAACAATAATAAGGAGGAGAAGCGCAAGGACAATAAAATAAGCCCAAGCCATAGCTGATGCAACTCCGTAACCGGTAGTTATGCTAAACATATTATTCTTAATTGCCGTTACCACACCGTTTTCTGAATAAGTAGCGAGGAGAACGAGCGTATATATCGCATTTACAAACACAATGTTTTTCATGGAAGGAAGAGTAATCTTCCAGAAGCTTTCCCAAGGACCGGCGCCGTCAATCGCCGCCGCTTCATAGATTTCTTTATTGATTTTTTGTAAGGCAGACAGGAAAAGCAGGACCTGAACTCCGGAAAACCAGAAGACAATAATAATTTCTTCAAAAAGAGTCACTATCGGATCGGCAATAACCGGGTTTAAAGTATTTTGGAGAGAATCAAGGAAAGTTAGACTGCTCATCATATTTTCTCCGGCAGCTCCCTGTGAAACCAGTTCTGAAATAACCGGTCCGGATGAAATAATAACTGGTAGGAAAAAGATAGTGCGGAAGAATCCTCTGAACCGGATTTTTTGGTTAAGAAGAAGGGCGATAATAATTGAGAAAACCAGAATAATCGGCACTCTTAAAATGACCTGTCCCAGGAATTCCTTAAGAGCTGTTAAATAATCGCTTCCGGCTGAACTGAAAATAACACCATAGTTCGCAAGACCGGAAAATTGCATTTTAATTCCGGTTCCGGCTATCGTTACATCGTTAACGCTATATATTATCGACATAATTATCGGATAGGCCGTGAGGAAGATAAAGCCAATTATCCAGATGATAATAAACGAATATCCGACAATAGCTTCACGGACGCTGTTTTTCATTTTCATGATATCACCCCGTAATCCTTCGCCTTAATAATGCTACCGTTATACGAATAATCGCTATTGGTATAATTCACGATTATTTCAACGCCGTTATCATAAGCATTTACCACCACTCCAGGTGACAAGACAACTCTTGATACAAGCGAAGCGTTTATGACATTTTTAAGCGCATCATTAACGTACTTATAATAAAGTTCAATAGCCGGATCGATTGAAGTGAATTTACTGGAATAAATATATTCAAGAGGAGTTTCTAAGAAAAGCGAAGATGATTTATCAGTAACGATAAACGAAAGGTAAACGTTATAATCTACAAGACGAAGCAGTTCGTCCTTAGCGTTTGAATAGAAATTGGCGTTAGTCGAATAAATCGGGAAGAAACCGTTTAAGGCAATCGTAATAAACGGAACGGTATCGTCGAAAGTGATATATTGACTTGAATAAAGATCCGCATCAAAATAGGCGTCAAGATTATTGAATAAATATGCGTTAGGCGAATAAAGACCGATATTTTCTTCGCTAGATAATATGGAAGCGTAAGCCTCAATCATATCTGATCTGGTCGTGGATGCGTTATAGTCTCCGTAAAGAAGACTACCGAGTGACGATATCGCTAAAGAATCAATCCCGTAAGATGAAAGGGAGGATGCACTATTTTGATACAGAGACAAAGTCTTTTCAATAGAAAGAAGATATGACTCGCTGCCGGCGTCTTCATAAATGTAGGTCTGCATATTTATTTTTTTTGCGAGGTCGCTATAAGAAGAATAGCCGCTTGATTTGTTTGATGCTTTAGTGTAGTCAGTCTCAAAATACAAATTTTCAAGAAGCGACTGTAGTTCTTCAATGTCGTCTTTGTTGCCAAGACTTTTTGCGACTTTATTATAAAGAGGAGCACTCCAGGAGTAACCTCTCGCAGTGAAACCATTCACGAGTCCAGTTATGTTGTATATACCTTCTTCTTTTAAAGTATTGATAATTTCAATATATTCTTTGAATGTCGTCATTAAGGATCTTTCATTAAAGAAATCGCCTTTGGAAATCTCCAAGCCGACCGTCTCTAAAAGCAGGGGAGTATCAGTTATTGTAGAGCTTTTTTTATTCATGCCGGTCGATTCTAGATATATAGCATATTCTTTCGCCATCCCGACATAATTGGCATCGTCATCATTTAAAACCGTGTATTTTATCTCAATATCGAATTCGTTTTTTTCATCTTGAAGCAGATAAATAGTTGTTCCATTTTTATCAATCGGTTGGCTATATCTTTTTCGATAGACAAAAGTCGGGAATACCGTTGTGTAATCCAAATTGGAAACACCGGCATAATAAACATTTAAAATACCATATTCGCTGCCGTTTATAATGTTCGCAAAGATGGCATTTTGGTTGATTCCGTGGACAAATCCGAAAACTGGCAGGGAAAGGGAAGCACCATTTTGAGCGATTGAGTTCATATCAGAAGAATTTACATAGGTGATATCTCTTCCATAAAATTCTTTTTCATAATTGGCATAAATATTATTTTTGGCATCTTTGTATCTGACAAGCGCGCCGACCCCATCCGGAATAAATACATATCCCGGTGTTGACGAGTTGCCAACCGCGCCGAAGAAAGGGTAGACCACCAAAGAGCCAATTAGATAGTCGCCTTCCATAATTGAAGTATAAGGCACATCAACTCTGATTCCGTCTGCTTCAAAATATAAATTAAAATCAAGGGAGATACCGGAATTACCGAAGTAAATGTGAGACAAAAGTGCGTTATTCTCTTCAGTAATGGTTATAACAGTACTATCACTAGTTAAAAGGTTTTCTTCATATTCTTTACCGTCTTCATCAAAGTAATATAGCCATAAAGCCGAAGTAGCTTTCTTTCGCCAGCTGGTATTAAGTTTCGGTCCGTCGCTTCCCACTGTAGAAGACCAGATATAGCCGTTTTCGTTCACAAAGGCAAAGGCCAAAGACGAAGGATCATAGTAAACGGACCCGATAACAGTATTAATTACACTATAAGAATCATCAATCTCAATCAGATTTTCCGCCACGGTTAAATCATCAACCTGGGTATAACGGTTGGAGTTTTTATATTCTGTGACCTCGTCAAAAGAAGTGAGAGATGTCTCGCTTAAGTTTAAAACCAATCCTTTTACTATCGGATAGGATAAAGATAGAATTAAGATAAAGACCAGTGATAAAAGAATCAGTCTTATTTTTCTATTAGGCACGATAAGACACCTCCTTTATTACCGAAGTAATGAAGTCAATAAGCTGAGAAAGGAATGTATAGATCAGAAGCACGAAAAGAATGAGAATAATCATCGCAAATGCAGTTAGAAGAATGCACTTCACTGTTTCCCAAAAACCATAGTTGTGAATTTGGCTTATAGACATAATTAGCAGAATCACACACCAAGAAATAATTATGAATAAATATATTTGATATATAATCAGTTCGTTATAAGTTAAAAAGTGGGAAAGAAGAGTAAGAGGAAGAATGAAAATGATAAAAGGCATTAAAGAATAAACTGTTGATATGAATATGTCTTTAAGTTTTCCTTCACCATCATTTAATGTGGAAATAAAATAGTTACATACCACAAAAAGAAGAATTAAACCAACAGCACTGACAATATTCATTAATGCGCCCTGCCGGCCTTGATCGGTTTTAAAAAGGAAGCCGGTCGCATAAAGATTAACGATATACACGATAACAAAAATAACCAAAACAATGGCGGCTGATAGAACACTGGCCCTCTTCTTTCTTTTTATGCCGTAGAAGGTATCGGATGGGTGCTTGATAATATGGAATGAATAAGCACATTCAGAAACTAACTTATTTTCTCTTATTTTTTCTCTAAACTTTCTAATCGGCGCATAGAAATTAGTTTTCTTTTTTAAGAATCCATTCGCGATTCCTAGGGCGATAAGTGCGATAATAATCGCAAAAATTGCTACGCTATTATCTTGAATAAATACATTTCTTATTTCCCAATAAGCATCCGAATAACCGTTATAGTCCTTGGCGAGACGGAATTCTTCTAGTGCTTCACTAAAATAACCTTCCTTGTATAAAGCCATTCCGAGAGCGCTATGAGCCTTGGCGAATGAGGTATTTTGTCTTATTATTTCTTCCCAAACCGGTTTTGATTCATCATATTTACCTTCGTTATATAAAGATACGGCTTGATGAACTAAATTCACAAAAACAGTTTTTTGATATACCTGAACATTGTTATATTTACTATCAATGATATATATCGTATCGTTTTCATCAACCGCAATGCCTGATGAGCCGCTTGTGAGCCCTAAAACCTGAGTTTGTGCTTCATCTTTCGTTGAAAAGGCGAATAAAAGGCTGCCGTTTCTATCATATTCAAATACCTCGCCGTCTTCAGACACGGCATAGATATAATTATTGCTGCTCATAGTTATATCCATAAGAGTAACGGACGGATAATAGGTATCATCGGTGAAAGTGTTGATTCCGTCGATATTAAGACGTTTGATCGTTTCGGTGTTTTGGGTTGAGTTAATGGTCAGGACAGATGACTTTTCACCAAGAGCGACATTAAGCGGCGATGCCGGTTGGGTAGATGCTACTCCTTCATCCCCAAAAAATAGATTGTACATAATGGTTCTAAAAGAACGGCTAACCGTATTGATTCCGAGAAAGCCGATAAATTCGCCGGCATAATTGACTTCAATTACTCCGGTTGTTGTGCCCTCGCCGATAATATATAAAGTTCCATTGGATTGAACCGCGACTTTAATCGGAATAAAAGGAGTATCGGTTCCATATAACTGCGAAGTAGGTTTTTCGACCATCATTTCTACGTTGTCTTCGCTATCGACTTTATATACGGCATAGTTGCCTTTATCGGCAATATAAATATAATTTTCGTCCGCGAAAACGCCGGTAGGATTTGAAAGTGAAATTGTTTCTCCGTCATAATTTAGACGTCTAATTATCCTAATAACGTTCCCGTTTTTATCGGAGACAAAAACCATTTTGGCTGAACTGTTCGCCACATAAAAATAACCATCTAAATAAAATATATCCTGAGCTCCGGATAATTCCAGTTCTTCGCCTTCGTATGTGAAGGTAATAACTCCAACCGGGACAAAGGCCGTTTGGGTTTTTACAAGACGGCTGTCGGTTCCAAGCGTGTAGGTTTCATAAGGAACACTATAAGTCTCACTGTTCATTGCCCTAACCAAAATACCGTTTTCAAGGGCTCTAAAAAGGAAAAGGGATAATATAACAAATAAGGATAGAAGAATTTTCGTCATTTTTTTCATTATTCTTTCCCCCTATTTGATTCCCGAATGAGCCATGGTATTCATTACCCGGCTTTGGAGGAAAATGAAAATAATTAGGTTAGGCAGGAACATAATAAGAGTGGCAGCGGCAGCCATTCCTTTACCGGCGACGGTATTTGATGAGGTAGAAAGAGTGGACATGTAATAAGCAAATGTCTTAAGCTGTTCCGAATTAACATAGATAGACGAGGTTTCAATATTGTTCCACGCAGTTTGAAAAGCGAGAATTGCGACCGTTGCAATTGCCGGTTTAATTAACGGAAGAACGATTCTTAAGTAAATCTGAAAATCGTTGGCCCCATCAATCCTGGCGGCTTCGATTAGTTCATCCGGAATATCGTCGATAAACTGTTTTATAAGAAATAACCCGACCGGAATTACTAAAAGCGGGATAATGTTTACCCAGAAGGTATCAATTAATCCGAAGGCGTCAATTATGACGTAACGCGGAATTGATACAGCTGTCCCGACAAACATTAAAGCGATAGTATTGACTTCAAAAATTACATTTTTTATATGGAAACGCATTTTTGATAAAGCGAAACCGGTGATTGAGGAAAGGAAAATCGAAAGGAATACCACAACTACCGTGATAATTATTGAGTTAAAGAGATACCTTGAAATCGGAATTGAAGTCGAAGAATAAGTCCTAAAAAGTTCGATAAAATTATCAAATGTCGGTCTGGTCACAAAAAATCTCGGCGGATATTGAATAAGTTCGTCAAACGGCTTAAAAGCTTGGTTGAAGATGTAAAGAAGCGGTAAAAGCATGAATGCTATTATCGGCAAAATAAGAATGAGTAGCGGCAGTTGATCGATTTTGAATCTTCTCGGATTGGTTTTTACTATCACCTGATGGTGATGAATTCTCTTCTTTTTCATGATTTTTTATCTCCGAAAAGAGTAAATGCCAATTTAGAAAGCAGATAAATAAGCGCCAGAAGAAAGACGGATAAGGCTGCCGCATAGCCCATATCGTATCTTTGAAAGGCGTAGTCTTCAATATGATTGACAATTAAAGAACCGGCATACTGCGGGGTTGGATTGGATCCGGATAGTTGAACCCCAATAGCGCCGGCACTAAAAGTGCCCACAATCGACATAACCGCGCCAAACAACATCTGCGGTTTCATCGAAGGAATGGTAATATAAATAATTTCTTGGAAACGGTTTTTAATGCCGTCCATATAGGCTGCCTCATATAAATCAGGCGAAATAGATAAAATACCCGCAAGCATAGATAAAAAGCCAAGGCCCATACTGCTCCATAAGGCAACGATAATCATAATCGGCAAAAGATAAGTCGTAGATTGAAGCCAAATAATCGGTTCAGCAATTAGATTCATGCTCAGAAGCAGATTGTTTAAATACCCTTCGGCATCACCCGCGAAGATTATTTTCCAAACCACGCTCATTGTTACGCCGGCGGTTAATGACGGCGAATAAATAATGACCGCGAGAACGGTTCTTAAACCTCTTGGAAACTGCGATAAAACCCAAGCTAGGAAGAAAGATAAAATATACCCGCAAGGTCCGACAATAAAAGCGAAGGTTATCGTGTTAGGAAGGATATATTTCATGAATTCGACATCGGTCGTCAAAAGGTATACATAATTTCTAAGTCCGGCCCAAGTCGGTGAAGAAATCATATCATAATCGGTAAATGAAAGCCATATCGCCACAATTATCGGTGCGATAATAAAAATAATAAATAAAATAATGTAAGGAGCGCTAAAAAGATAAGCCAGTTTACTGTCTTTTTTAAATAATATTTTCTCTTTGGAAAAGAATTTTTTTATTTTGAGAGAACCGTTTTTTTCCATCGTCAGTTCCCCCACCAGCCGCTGATTTTTTGCGCAGAAGGTATGTTAGTATCTCTTAATTTATTCCCGGCTGAATCATAATAACCGAATTGCGTCAGCTTTCTTTTTAACTCCCGATTGATTCTAATCGAAGAGTCAGATATTTCAGATCGGATATTATCGTCGTCGTATACAACCGCGTTCCAAATATTGGATATTTCTCTTTCAATAATATAAGAACCCGGTATCTTCGGCACTTCTTTTAAATATTCCCATTGTTCAAGTATGACTTCTTTATCGTCACTATCCCAGTTAGAATCGCTGAAAGCCTCAAGGTTAGCTGTATTCCAAAGATAAGCTTCTCCATAAGTGTTCACAAGAAGATTTGAATAAAGCACCTGAGTCTCGGTACTTGACCACCACTTAAGGAATTCCCATGCTTCTTCTTTTTTATCGCTTTTTTCAAAAATCATCATCGACTGCTGAGCGCCAGACATATAACGGTAAACCTCACCGTCTCTTTCAACTCCCGGCACTACCGATATACCCCAAAGTCCGGATAATTCCGGCGCTCCGTTTAGTAATTGAAGATAAGTCCCGAAATCGGCGATGCCGATAGGAATCGTTCCATATCTGAATTCATTGAAAAAGCTTGTGACGTTATAGGTTAGACCATATTCTTTATAAAGATCGGTCATAAAGGTAATCGCTTCAATCGTGTTTTCCGAGTCGATTCCGGAACTCATTCCGTCATCAGCGTAAAGGCTTCCGCCGAATTGATAAATAAAAGGAGATGTAGAATCAAAAGATTTTGTTGAAGACGAAGAGGAAAGAGGAATATAAAAACTCATTCCGTATCTCTCAAGAGTCGGAAGCATATCAATCACATCATCCCAGGTGTCAGGAACTGATAAACCTAAAAAGTCGAGAATATCTTTCCGGTAAAAGAGCACATAAAAATTCTCAGTTTCCGGAAGAGAATAGAGCGCATCATCATAAATTCCCGGAATGAGTTGTTCCGGGTTAAAAACGCTCACAACGTCTTCTAAATCACTAAAATTTCTAAGATCATATAAGGCGCCTCTCATACCGAACTCATTCGGTATCCAGGCAGAAACCCCGAGAGCGATATCCGGTTGTTCGTCGGCGGCGTTAGCCAAAATCAATTTTCCTTCGTCGCTCATCAGCGATATTTTAACCTTGATCCCGGTTTCTTCGGTGAAACTGGCGTCGGCCAACTCTTGAAGTTGATCGACATATATTCTTGATCTGTTAACCCAGATTTCGAGCTCATCTTCATCGCCCTCATCATTTAATGAAGGGTCAAAGAAGGAAGAGAAAAATCTTTCAATGGATACCCAAACCTTGCTGAAGAAATTCGCATTGGCTTCCGGGAGATTTTCTTCCTGGTCGTCTGTGTAAATAAAGAAAGAGTCAATTTCCATCGGCTGTTCGGTTATTGAGTCGATTCTAGCCGCTAGAATTTGTGCGGCGCAACTGTCGCCTTCGGATAAAAGACCAAGTTTTCTCGGCAGTTCGTTGACATCGCTTAATATTTTATTTATGTAATTGATAACCGTCTCCATGTCTCTTGTTTCATAAGACGTTTTTGTAAAACCGCTAATGGATTGAATGTATTCAATCATATCGTATAGTTCCGCTTTCCAACCGTTTAATTCATCGATTAGATTAGGAAAATATGAAAGCATATCCCAGTCAATGCCTTTATCAGTATTGTTTCCGGTTATTTTTTTAATGTTTAATCCAAGAGTATTCATTTCCTCGGTTATTTCCGTTAAACAAGTAGAAAGCGGTTCAAAAAGCGAGGAGTCTACCTCAAGAGTAATATAGTTGGTTCCTTCTTCAAGATACACTTTAAGTTCTTCACCGCTAAATGATTTTATCGATGAATTCTGCCACTTGGAATTATAAGAGAAAATAACATGTTTAGCCTCTTCATAAGGGATTTCGCCATTCACGTAAAGTGTTCTGTAGGAAGAATTATACCTATTTGACTGAAGTACTTTAAAAGCTAAATTATAATATCCGGAGCCGCTTACTTCTACTTTCCAGGTGACACTGTCTCCGGCTTCGCTATAAGATCCGTCGCCGATGATGTTTAATTTCTTTTTGGTGATGCTAAATGGGAGGACACCTAAATCTCTGGAAGAGGATATGGAGATGGTAGTCGAATTCTTGTATTCCATGTTTTCTGCTTCGTACCTGTCTAAAGTCGAAACGGAATTATCGGTATATAAAGCTAAATAATCGCTATACGAAACATAAGTGCTTTTTGGAGAAACGTAAATATTTCCAAGCATTAGTTCTCCGTCAAGTTTTTCAAAAGTAATCGTGTTTTGTCCGGCTTCTAGAAGAAACAAATTCCCGCCGAAATACAATCTTGATCCGTCTCTTAAAGGAGCCTTTTGCCAGGTTCTATAAGCTTCTTGTAAGATGTTAACGTCATTACCATATCTATCCTGAGTAGGAGTATCGCTTTCTTCGCTCCATAATGAAGAGAGCACAATTTGATTCGCTTCATCGTATTGAAGTTCATCGTTTATCAAAACGGACAACTCAATATCGGTTATCGAATCAGTTAAAGAATAATAATCAAAATAGATCTGGTAAAGACCTTTTTCACTGACATTTACGTTAATGCTTATACTGCTGTAGTCATCCCAAAGGACAGCCTTAGAATTATATCCTTCTTTATTTTCTGAAGTAACTAGGTCAAGAGAAGTATCAAACTCACTGGCTTCAATAATATAACTACCATTTACATCTTCGTATGCTTCGTTTTCCGATAAAAAAGAAGAGTACTCGCCGCTAACCTGACTAGTCGAAAGACTGGCCTCTTCCGGGTCAGAACTTACGTTGCTGTTAACAAGATTTCCCGAGATAATAAGCGCAGTAATAACGATTACTAGCACGAGAAGCGTGATGAGTACTCTTCTTTTTTTCATTTTTTTATCCTAATTTATTTAATGAAGCCTCCATTTTGGCTTTTGCTTCATTCATCAGCGAATTAGCTCTCGTGTTAAGTTCAGTCTTAACGTCGGCAATATTAACTTCGCCTGTCATAATTTTAATCATTTCTTGATACATTGTGCTTTCAGCATCATAGGTTCCGCTGTATCTTGCAGCGTTGTATCCCGGTAAATATTTTGGAGGTTCTACTATATAATTTCCGGCATTGATAATGTCTCTTAAATCGCTGAATGCTGTATATATATCAAAGAAATCATCCAAAAGGTCACTGTTTCCGGTCATTGGAGGGTAATTCACAAGATCCATTCCCTGATCCGAATACTGTTCGCCGAGAGCGATTCTTTCGGCATAGCCGTCATCGCCGTATCCCATCCATTTAGATAATAAATAAGCTTCATAAGGATGTTCGGTTGTGGAAGAAACGCAAAGGAAATCAAGAACGATAGGAACTCTTTTAACTCCGTTTACTACTGGAGTGCCGATAAATGCATAATCGTCTTGCAGGTCGCCGTTATCAATTTTGGTTTGATAAGAACCGAAATCATAACTGTAAACGAATTTGCAAAGAATCTTTTCGTCATTAACATAATCGGTAGTTCCAAAAATATCTTCCAGAACAATTGTCGATCCTTCCTGACTGGCTGCTGTTTGTAGGGCCTCAAGCACATATGATGTATCAGTTGCTAAGGTTCTATAAAGGTTAACGGCTTGAACGAATTCATCACTATCCAAATTGAATTTAGTGCCGTCGTAAGTCCACCAGCCGTAAGAAGTATTAAGCTGAGCCGGATACCAGTGAAGAATATGTTCTATTCCTTGCAGGCCGACTACGCCTTTCCCGGTTGTCGATGTATGGTTGGCAGCCGATTTGGTAGCCTCTAATAAAGCATCAAGAGTGGTAGCGGTTGTCGGAGCGTCTTCGTTCGCTTCATCATAAAGGGTTTCGTTTACTAAAAATCCCATATAGAAGATTGATTGTGGTAGAGCCATAACGTGTCCGTTATAGGTTGCAGCTGAGGTAATATCGCTGCTCATAGCTTGATATTCACTGTCACTTGCAACATATTGAGAAAGGTCTAAACACCATTCATTGGTAATACAAAGAGGAATGTCGTCAGGTTGATAAACATCCGGAAGAGTTCCGACGCTGGCTCTTGCCGCTAGGAATTCATCCCAGTTTTGGTCGTTTTCAGTTCCCGGTTCTTTCGGTCTTTCAATAATATTCACGGTAATTCCCGGATAAGCTTGTTCAAATGCTTCCAGCATGTACCTGTCCATATTAGGGGTTTCGCTGTCAGCTGATCCTAAATCCCATGCCGCATAGGTCAATGTGCAAGATTCATATGCCTCGCCGGTAGTCGGGGAAATAAGTGTGCCGGTTGTCGTTTGGTTGTTAGTAGTGGTTGCACATCCGGTAAGTATTAATGTGAATACCGCAAGAACGGAAAACAACAGAAATTTCTTTTTCATTTTTTCTCCTTTTTTATTAAATTTTAAAATGATTTTCTTCTGACTATTTCGTATGAAGATTTAAATTCTTCTTTTAAATTTTCTGACAAAGGATTTTCAATCCTTTCAATTACTTCTTTGGCAATATAGGTGGCCCAACTATCTCTGTTGACATGAATGGTCGTAAGAGAGGGGTAAATATAACTGGATATTTCAATATCGTCATAACCGATTATTTTTACTCTATCTGGAACTATTTTTTCCGTCTTGTTCAAGTATTTTATGATTCCGATGGCCATTTCGTCATTTGATGCATATATAACTTCCGGAAGTTCTTTATTTTCTTCCGTGTATTTCTTAATTGCGTCATAGCCGCCTTCTTCGGTAAAATCTCCTTCAATTACCGCAAAAGGTTTTAATCCCTTTTCTTCCAGTGAATCTAGGTAACCGTTGAAACGTTCGGTGTCATCAATTGTATCCTTGTCGCCGTGAACAAACATAATCTTTTTAAATCCTTCGTTAACCGCAAGAGACGTTACTTCTTTTGAAGGCTCATAGCCATCAATATAGTTGATTCCGTAGATAGCGTTTTTTGTATAGATGTGTCTTCTATCGGCAATCACGCTGCCGGATTTAGCCACTTTAATCATCAATTCTTCTTTAACGGTTGGGTCTAATATAATGGCGCCCATAACTTGATTGGATTCTAAGAAGTTTAAAGCGTTTTTTCCTTTGGAAATCAAAATGTTGTAGGAATGATCCTGAAAGACTTTTACCATATCGTCTAAGATGCGTTGATATACCGGTCCGGAAAAAGAGGAAATAACCACCACGATTATATGCAGTCTATTGCTTTTTAAACCTTGAGCGGCCAAATTTGGCAAGTAATGCAGTTTCTTTATTGCCTCATTGACTTTCTCTTTAGTTTTGTCGGTAATCCGTTGATCATTGCTTAAGACATAGGAGACAGTCGCGATTGATACTCCGGCCTCTCTTGCGACATCTTTTATTGTTGGCATGATTTTCCTCCTTATTGTTTTTTGTATTCATTAATTTTATTTTAAATAAATTTAATGAAAAAGTCATAAAATAATATTAGAGAAACTAAGTTACGTCTTTGACGTAAAAATTATTAGAGAAATTTAAACAAATGCGACTAAACGGAAAATCGCGCACGCGCGTGAGAAAGTAAAAAACATGCTGTGTTTATCGCCCAAAAAAGGCAAATATCGATTTGTTTTTGATTTATGTAAATTTCTTTAATAATTTATTAGTGGGGAAGCCATATGGCTCCCCCACTTTTTGCTGATTTATTCTGTCGGAGCTTGAACCCATTGAAGAGTTACAACTGCTGTTCCAGATGAAGCCTCTGCTACACCGCCGTCTACAAATAATAAGATTGAACTCATATCGGCAGGAAGCTTTTCTCCTGATATAGTTGCTGATCCAGAACCATCCGTAATAGTAACCCAAGTTTCAAGTTGGTCATTAAGCTTAACAAGAAGCATTGAAGCATCGCTAGATGTAACGGTAACTTGAAGAACGAGGCCCTCAGAAGAACCATTTACGAATGCTTTAACATACTTCCAGTCTCCAGATGTATGGTTGAAAGCAAGAGAAACATTGTTTCCATCAACTGAAACAGTTGTTGTTTCATGAGTATCGAAGTTGGTTACATATGCATCTTCACTTACAAGAACGCCTTTAACTAGAGAGCAAGAGGTAATAACGAGGTCTTGAGTTTCTGTAATTGAAGCACCAGGTGCGATGAATATAACGACTTTGGTGAAATCATTGCCCTTAACAGCAATCGGAGCATAAATAATCTGCGATTCGCCGGTCAAGTTCACCCAAACTTCGCTTGCATCATTCGGCTTAATCAGAATCTGACTGCCAGCAACACCGGTAACTACCAGTTTAACATACTGGAAATCGCTGTCGGTAATGCCGCTGGTTTTGGTAATGAAGCAAGACCACTGGCCTTTAGCAACTAAAGCAGTAACGGTAAATGTGCCGTCTCCGTTGTCAGCTACTGTATAGGCGCCTTCGTTAACATCGTTAGGTTGCCAGTAATGGTTAACGTCAAATGAATCTCCTGATACGTACTTGTTGGTATCAACCGGTTTAGGGCTTTCAAAATATCCCATAGTGAAGATAAATGAGCCGCTGCCTTCGCTAGCTGAACCATTAACGAACATATAAACTGAGGTAATGCTTGCAGGAACACTATCAATATATATAACTTGAACGTCTCCATTAAGAGTAACTGTGGTTTGATATGCGTTGTCATCGTTTAATTTAATAAGAATGGTGTCGCCTTCAGTTCCTTTAACCATAATGCCAAGAACTGAGCCGGCTGGGATTGAAAGATCGCTGACGCCCATAAACTGCCATGCGCCTGTCTTAGCATATGCTACTGATGTGTATTCTTCGCCTTCAGAAATGGTATAAACACCTTCGTCATTTGATGTAAATCCAGTTACGGTATCGGCTTCTCCGATCATCTCAAGACTATAGATAGTGAATTCGCCAGTAGCGCTTGCGTCATTGATATTAAAGAAGATAATTAATTTTGCCATATCAGCCGGAATATCAAATACGAACATTTGAACTTCGCCGTTGAATGTTAAATATTCCATGTAGTCGTTGCTGTCATTAGGTTTGAATCCGAGTTGATCTCCAGCAGTTCCTTTAACAACAAGAATCATTTCAACGAATTGAACATCATCAAATCCGGTATATTCATTCTTGAAGTATGCATACTGAGAGTTAACTTTGTTAACTGTTACAGTATAGGAGTTGTCTTCATTCTGTACAAATGTGAAAGCACTATTGCCGCCGTCTACCCAATATCCATTAGCGTCTACAATCGCACTTTCTCCGTCGTATTCAACGGTTGTCTGTTCAACTGGAGTTTCAACGACTTCAATCTTGAGATCCATAGTTCCGGTTGTGGCTGCGGCTGCACCGCCGTTGATAAAGACAAGAATTCTTTCAAGATATACTGGGAGTTTGTCTCCAGTAATTAAGAAACTTTCGTCAGTATCGGCTGCCTGAATGGTATACCAAGTTTCAAGTTGGTTGTTTAACTTAACAAGAACTTGAGCGCCGGCAACACCATTTACGGTTACTTTAAGGCATAATGTGCCAAGTCCGGCACTTGCTTTACTTGATGTGAAAGCTTGGAAATAAGACCATCCACCAGCAGGGAGATCGTAAGCAACGCTTGCAACTCCGGCATTTTCGGTTATGGTATATTTTCCGTCTCCGTTATCAACATATCCGCTTACTACCGCACCGGCTTCAGTCTTAGTAACTGTCCCGGCTGAAATAGTTCCGCTAACAAAAGTAACGGTTCCATTAGCTTCGGAATTCGGGTTAACGAAGAATAAAATCTTGCTGACTCCGGCAGGAATTGGAATATAAACGGTTTCTTCTGCATCAGTTGTCTGAATAGTATACCAGTTATCTCCTCCGACGTTGTCATCAGGTTTAACAAGAATTTGTGTTCCTGCAGTGCCTTTTACCACAAGTTTGAGTAATGTGAGCGATGAAGGCATAGCAGTAAATTCATTGTAGAAGTATGCCCAACTATAGCCGGCTTTTGAGTAGTCGATAGTTGTGCTTCCGTCAGCGTTATAAGTAAACGCGTAAACACCTTCGTCGTTGTTTTGGAATTTGGCAAGAATGTTAACTTCATCCGATCCATCATAATCAATGGTATTAGTCGGAATTCTGTTGTCTCCCGTATTAATAATGAATTCGCCAGCAGCGCCAGCTAGTGTTGTCGTGAAATTAAGAACCGTGAAGTTTAATTCTCCTGTTGCTGCTTCTTTATCAGGGGCTGCATATATACGGAGTTCCGTAACATTGGCAAGAACTTCTTGATCGTTCTTTAAATTCCAGTTATAAACACTTGCGGCTGAAGTTGAACTGATTGATACCGCTAAAGTATCTTCACCGGCAACCAGCTCAATTTTGAAAGTTCCGGCAGCAGCTACAGTAATCGCGAGAGTATTAAATCCGCCAAGATTGCTTACTGACTTCTGTAGATATGCACCGGCATTAGTGCCTTTTGCATAAGTGAAGTGTAGTCCGCTTGCCGAATCTAAAGCGACTGTGTAGACGCCGTCTACGCTTGCTGCGAAGTTTCCGAGCGCATTTAAATCCTGTTTTTGCGTCGTTACTTCAGCAGTTGTTGTTGGAGCATCGGTAATTGGGGCTTCCGTCGTTGTAACGGTAGTTTTGCAACCCACAAGAACCAAGGCACCAAGCGCAAGTACTACAAGTAGTGATAAACGCTTAAATGTTTGTTTCATTTTCCCTCCTATTGAAACGTTTAAATGATACTTCATCTCAATTCTAACACAGTTAAAAAAGAAATGCAAGCGTTTCCATAGTGAAATATTTATAAAAAATAATTCAATTGATATATATAAAAAAGACCGCTAGTAAGCGGTCTCGTTAATTTCTTTTTAAGCTTTTATTTCTCTGATGATATTTTCTAAATCCTTGTCTCCGAGAAGAACAGGAACAAAATATGCTGAATTGGCTTCATGCTGAGCCCATTTAATCATTTGCGGGATATCTTCTTCTTTTATATCAAACTTTTTAAGGAGATTCATATCCTTATCTAATCTCCAAACCTCATCAATAAAGGCTTGCGCTTTTTCATCAATATTTTGTCCTTCTTTGGTAAGACCGGCAAGATCGCCAAGATGAGCAAGCTTCTTGTGGCATTTCTTTCCGTAATATTCAAGACAATATGGTAGTACAACGGCATTAGCATGTCCATGAGGCACTCCGTAAAGGCCGCCTAATGTATGAGCTATCGGATGAACATAAGTTAAACCAACTCTGGTAAATACCGCACCGGCTTTGAATGAAGCGTAAAGCATTTCTTTTCTGGCTTCAAGATCAGCGCCGTTTTTAAATACTTTTTCGACATTATTAATTATCGCAACGATTGCCTCTTCGGCCAAAGCTTTGTATTTCTTTGGAACATCGCAAGTAAGATATCCTTCAACCGCATGAGTTAAAGCATCCATTCCGGTAGTAGCGGTTACATAAGGCGGAAGTCCTTTTGTAAGCAGAGGATCCATTACCGCATATTCAGGAACAAGATGTAAGTCATTGATGGCATATTTGTGATGTGTTTCGCTGTTGGTTACAACAGAAGCTATTGTGGTTTCTGATCCAGTGCCAGCTGTTGTCGGTATCGCAAAAAGTGGAGGTATTTTCTTTCCGACTTTTAAAAGTCCGCCTAATTGTTCAATTGATTTATTCGGACGAACAATTCTGGCGCCGATTGCTTTCGCAGTATCCATAGCTGAGCCGCCGCCCATAGTAATAATGCATTTAGAGTTGCTTTCTTTGTAAAGTTTTACTCCCTCTTCGATATCAACGATTTTCGGGTTAGGTTCAACCTTATCAAAAAGTGTATATCTAAGACCAGCTTTCTTTAAAGCGTCGAATAGAGGATCAACTAAACCAAGACCAAGTATACCTTTATCAGCAACTACAAAAACATCGTCCAGACCAAGTTCTTTCACTTTTTCCGGAAGTTTTGTGAGCGATCCGTTTCCTTCAATAAGTTCCGGAGTGCGCCACTTCATTAAATAAGTAAATTTGTAGAAAACAAACATGAAGACTCTAAGCCAAATTTTTTTAAATACGTTCATTTTTTCTCCTTGTTTAAAATTGTATGTGTTTACCTAAAGTGATTATAACACATAATTGAAAAAGTGTTATGCAACATAATTAATAATTTGTTGCGGAAATAAAAAAGACGATTAAAATCGTCCTTTATATGAAAAAAATAAAAATATGTCAGTCAGTGAGAAGACGATATGTGTCTTTCAAAACCCGATAATAGTCTTTATTTTTCTCGCGGAAATTATTTAGATATTCTTTGGCTTTTTTCTTGTCAAAGGCATCTTTTTTCGGTCTCAGTAACATAAATTCATACAAAGAAGCAAACGAAAAAGCATTAATACTTTCGTAGTCTTGAAATCTGATTACATCCATTATTTCATTTTTTGTAACACGATAGGAAAAAATATCGCCGTCAGTTAAATGAATTATATAACCTTTCCTAGGTATATCGTTGACGGATAGGATGGACTTGGTTGCATCTATTATCGCTGTTTTCGAATCCTTTAGATAGATATTATATAAATCTTTATGGGTAAGTTCTTCAGATAAAGACTTACTATAAAAAATAATGGCGGTGATAAGTATTCTTAACGCTGAGTCATTCGCAAAAAAGAAAAGACGTTTATCTTTAAAACCTAGTCTTACCCGGCATACTTTTTCAATTAATTCTTTTGTGGTTTCATCTGAAAAAATCATTTTATTTTCCTCACCAAATAATTATAACAAATTAAGGGCTTTTGTTCTATAGGTGAGTTTTCTATTTGATTAGTTTGTATTTAAAAACTGAGTTTGAATCGTCATCCTTAACTAGCGAAGAATGGAAAACATCTTTGATTATACCGGAGACAATCATAGATTCGGGTGTTCCGATAGATATAATCTTCCCATCATTCATAAGTACTATTTGATCTGATAAAGAAAAGGCTTCAATTAGATCATGTAAGACAACAACGATTGTTTTTCCTTCGCTTTTTAGCGACTTAATTATTTCGAGCACTTCAAGTTGATAAGATAAATCAAGATAGGTGGTTGGTTCATCAAAAAGAATTATGTCTGTATCTTGAGCAAGGGCCGTGGCTATATATATTTTTTGCCGTTCCCCGCCGGACAATCTGCTAACCTTTTTGTTAACTAATGCATACGTATCAGTACTTTCTATTGCTTTTTGTATCGCTTCTTGATCTTTTTCGCTCATTTTCTTTTGAAAGCCGGTATAAGGAAATCTGCCATGTTCTATAAGTAGTTCCGCTTCAATTTGCGGAACAGGACGAAATTGAGGAAAATAAGTCATCATCAACGCTCTTTCTTTTCTGGTTTTTTTATCCTGCTTTTCGCCGTCAATTAAAACTTCTCCTTCTTTAAATTCAATTAATCCTTCTATCGCTTTTAAAAGAGTGGTTTTGCCACTTCCGTTGGGACCGATTATTGCAGTTATGCCTTTGTCTATCTTTAGGCATACAGAATCTAAAATCTTTTTGTCACCGATTTTGTAACTTAAGTCATTAATTTGTATCAAGACGATCCCTCCTTCCACGTGAGAATAATAAGAACAAGAAGAAAGGAACCCCGATTACGGCTAAGAAAATTCCGACCGGAAGTTCATACGGTTTAAACAGAACGCGTGCTAAAAGGTCACAAAGAAGAGTAATGTCGGCTCCGAAAATCATCGTATGAAGCACAAGCCTTTTATAATTCGAAACGCCGATTAGCTTTCTCACAATATGCGGAGCGATTAAACCGAGAAAGCTTAATAAGCCGCCAATTGCGACAGCAGCTGAAGCTAAAAGCGCGGAGATAAGAAGGGAAATAAATCTTGTTGCTTTGACGTTTAGGCCTAAAGATGATGCCACATCGTCTCCCAGAGAAAGCACCGATAAAGACGAAGCAATTAAAAACGCGGCTATTAAACCGATTATTATAAGGGGAACGGCAATTTTTAGTTGATCAAGAGTAATATTTTTGAGGCTGCCAACCGAAAATGAGGCTCTGTTCAAAATGGTTGAAGGGTATAGTTCAATTATGGTATTGGTAAGAGCGGAGAAGAGTCCGGAGATAGCAACTCCGGCAAGGATTATGGTTCCTCTTGCTGCTCCCGATAGTTTGGCAATTCCATATATCATGATAGAAGTGAAAAAAGCGCCGATGAAGGCTCCGATGGCTCTTGCTATAAGCGAGCCTGGGAAAATAAGCGATACAACCACCACTACTAGCCCAGCCCCCGAGTTTATTCCGATTATTCCCGGGCTGGCTAAAGAGTTATTCAGCATAGATTGAAGGATAAGCCCGGAACAGCCAAGAGCGGCCCCTACCGCAATTGATGCGATAACTCGCGGTATTCTTATATATGTTACAATAAGTGCCGCTGTATCATTTTCACCTTTAATTGCTTCAATTAGTTCCTTTAAAGAAACACTCGAAGAACCAAAGATAATGCTTAGGAATATAAGTACCAAAAAAGCGCCCAAAAGCGCCCAAATAAGCCAAGGAAGCGGTTTATTCTTATTACTGGTTGTCTTCTTTGTAGAAGATGTTAAAGAGGTACTCATATGCTTCTCCCCATTTATTATTCGGTTTATAATGGAAAAGATTTGCTGGAAGTATTATAACATTTCCGTTCTTATATGCTTTAAGATTCTGCCAAGAAGGCTGAGAAAAAAGTTCATTATTAAGATAAGCTGTGGTTGCGTCGATGTCAGAACTTCCCATATATACAAAAAGAATGTAATCAGGATCTTTCTCAACGATTGCTTCTAAAGAAATATTTTCAAGAAGTGAACTATCCGATTTGGCAATATTATTTACCTTTAAATCATCAAGCATATCACACACAATATTGTCTGTCGATTTAGCCTCATATCCGTTTGAATAAGCTCTGATAAATAAAACATCCGGGTTTCCACTATTTGGTACATCCGCAATAATGTTGTTAATTTGATTTTCTACATTAACTCCGTTTATCGTATATAAATCACTTCTGTTATTAAGAGTGGTAAACTGTAAAAGTGTGTATAAATAATCATTGAAACCATCTATAACCGAGGCATAGACCTTAAATCCGGCTGAAGATAATGTCTCCGCAGCCGCAGTTTGACCAGTTAAGGTCGGAGTATATATAATAAGATCAGGATTTAGCGAAATAATTAATTCAGTATTCGGAGCCTTGTTGGTTCCGACGATAGTTGCGTTTCCTAAATCTAGATCATAATTGACATAATCACTTGTTATTCCGACTAATTCTCCGCCAGACAAAAGATAAACAGCGGCAAAAGAACCCTGAAGCGCAACTACTCTTTGAGGTGTTTCCTCAAAAGATATGTTGTTGCCAAGAGAGTCGGTAATACTTATACTGCCGCTTGAAATAGAGGTTGTCGTTTTGTTACAAGCGGTTAGACTTATACTTAACAGTATAAATAGAAGGAAAAATACTGTTTTGTGAATTAAGGAAGTTGCCTTTTTAGGGCAACTTCCTTTTTCATTAATGCAATTCATTATTTTTTATCCTGCGGACCAGCTGTGTGGTGGAGAGATAAAGGCTTTACGTTAAAATTAGAACGATATTCGGTCTCATGCCAGTAAATATCCTCGGCAACGAGGCATTCCGGGTTCAACTTAACCCCTTCCAGCATAATTTCCTTGAATTTCTTATAACCGGCACGGTCGATTAAATGACCTCCGTGTAAATATTCCGGTTTATAATTCATTACCCAGGCTGAGAAGTTCTGCCAATTCTTAAGAACAGAAAGAACGACATCTTCACTTGCCCAGTTTAAGAACATCTTACCGGTTCTTGGAGTTTGTCTTCCGGTTCTTCCGCCGATTATTACGCGGTAGTACTTTTCTTCTTTTCTTGTCCAAGCGGATGCCGGACAAACCCTTGCGCATTCACCGCAGCCGACACAGCAGCAAGTATCCTTTTCAATTTTACCGGTTTCTTCATTTAAAGTGAGGACTCTTGTCGAACCCTTTTCACAGGTTCTCGCACACAGTCCGCAGCCGATACATCTATCAGGATGATATTCCATTTCGGCAACGCCGATAATTCCGAAGTCACATAAATGAGCTTTGTTACAATCATTAGGGCAGCCAGAAATGTTAATTTTGATGTGATAATGACTTGGGAAAATAATTCCTTCGATTTTTCTAGCAAGTTCAAATGTGTTAACGTTGCCGCAAACACAGTGATAGTTTCCGATACAGGCGGTAATGTTTCTCGCGCCGATTGTCGGATAACCGGCTTTCGGGTTCCAGCCGACTTTTTCACCGGCAATAAGATCCATATCGACACCGCAGACATCTTCCTCGACGGACTTGATATATTTTTCCAAGTATTCATTTACTGCCGGAACATCTTGGTATTTAATGCCGCAGACATCAAATGTCTGTCTGGTTCCAAAATGGAAATTGCCATCGCCCCAGGTTTCGGAAATATGCTTAACTATTTCCAGCATTTCAGCGCTGACATAGCCTCCCGGCACTCTCATTTGGAGAAGAAATACTCCCGGAACTTTAGACTGACGGAAACAATTTTTTTGAAGAGTTTTTATATTAATATCCTGATTCATAATTTTCTCTCCTAGTCCACGAGATTCTTGGCGATTTTGTATGGAAATACCGGACCGTCTGTACATACATAGTATTCATCAATACGGCAGTGGCCGCATTTTCCTACTCCGCATGACATCTTTCTTTCGAATGACATCCAAATTTTTTCCTCGCTGAATCCGTTTTTGATTAGTTCCAGGCCAACGTATTTCATCATCACCGGAGGACCGACAACAATGATTTCATAATTGTCTTCATATTCGTTTAAAGGAAGTTCTTTAATGTAGTTGGTTACAAATCCTCTACAAAATCCTTCTTTATCTTCGTTATCAAGACATAGCCAAGTGTGTTTGAAATTGTTTTGCCATTTTTCCAAATCGCTCTTAAAAAGAATACAATTGCATCCTTTAAATCCGCAGATTAAGGACACATCCTTAACGAAACCTTCGTTTCTGGCGCAAAAATTAAGGGTGCTTCTAACCGGTGAAACTCCGGTTCCTCCAGCGATAACGATTAAATGTTTTCCTTGGAATTTATCCATTGGCCAGCCGTTTCCGTAAGGCCCTCTTAAAAACATAACGTCGCCGGCTACTTTTTCAAAAATAACATTTGTGACTTTACCGACTTTACGGATAGTAAATTCCAGCCATCCGTCGCCTTGATCTGAAACCGAGATTGGTACTTCGCCGATTTTTGGAATTGATAACATCAGAAACTGACCATGGTTAACCTTAATATCCGTATCGAAACGGAAAGTGTATTCCAAATCCGTTTCATGTCTTACTTCACTGATTTTATAAGGTTTCGGTTGAACTATGTTTTCCATATTATACCTCCCCTTTTTCAATTTCTTCGATAGCTTTAGACATCTTGTCCAAAGTAGTGGTTATTGAAATAAACTGTGGGCAACGGGCAGTACAACGTCCGCAGCCAACACACATATCGCTATCGACAAATCTTTCCTTATAGTCGTGAAATTTATGAAGCATTTTAAATCTCATTTTTTCTCCGGCCGTCTTGCGGTAAGAAATACCTCCCGCAACGGTTGTATAACCATCTACCTGGCATGAAGATTCAATTCTTCGTCTTTCTCCGACTTCCGGATTATCTCCGTAGATTATATCTTTTGTCGTAAAGCAGGTGCAGGTCGAACAAGCGATAGTGCAGGCTCCGCAAGAGATACAACGGCTGTTGAATTCATTCCACATCGGATGAGCTTTAAGTTTGTTTAACGTCTCATGATCCTTAATAACCGGAACGGTGACCTTAAGTTCATTTTTATTCACAAACTCCGGTTCAAATTCAATCTCTTTTATTTCTTGGAAATAATTATCGAAATCCTGGTCTTTTACCTTTACAAAAAGAGAACCGTCTTCATGGAATTTAACCGCTAAAGAATAATTATCGGTTTTGTTGGTGTGCATACTGACGCAGAAACAATTATCGTCTCCACCTTCACAGTCCATGAGGATATATTTTACCCTGTCCTTCATCCGTTCATAATAAGAATCGGTGAACCCTCCGTTTCCGGCATAGATTCTAGCTTGAATCTTTTGAGCGTTAATGTCACAAGGACGGGCAAAGATTAAAATAGGGCGAGAAGATACTTTACTTTCCCGATATTCATCCTCGGTAAAGTAAAAAAGCGCCTGTTGTATCGGCGATATTACTTCCTTCATAGGATAATCGGATTTTTTCTTATATTCGACGTCCGATAAAGACTCAACTTTATCGTATTTTACAATATCGTCATCAGAATATCTTCCCGCACAAACATGGCGGTGCGGTGCGTAAATATCGAATTTCTTCAACAATTCAGCAAAAACCGCATCTGCCTCGTTCTGCGTTAGTCTATAACTCATTTTGATCTCCTTATAGACTATTCTTCGATTTTGGTGCCTTCAAAAGTGCCCTTCATCATCATCGCTTTTGCGGTACCGTGACAAGTCTGTCCATCATCAGCTAAATGACCTTCAAGGTCAAAATCCATCTTGATAAGACCAATCTTCATTGATGCTTGGAAAGTAACGTCCATTCCGTTTATTTTGCCGTTGATGATCGGATAATCTTTGCCTGATCTTTCATCGTGCATAACTCCTTGGAATGTTAAACCGTCCTCGTTAACATTAATTTCGTCGATGCTCGGCATTGTTCCAACAGGTGTCTGCGCAACAATTCTCCATTTTCCATTAATTGGATGCATAGTAAATCCCCCTTTTTTATATTTAAATATGCTAAAAGCAACTTCAATTTAATTATATTAAATAATGACCTCCATTGTAAAATACCAAAACAATTATTAAATGTATTAGAATTTCCCTATATCACAAAATACAAATTATGTTGACAATGATATCAACAAACACTTATAATTAGATATACTTATGAAAGACAGAAAGAATATCGGTAAATAATTATGACACTAAGAAGTCTCGAAATCTTCAATGCGGTTGTCGAAACCGGAAGCATGAGCAAGGCTGCTCAAAAATTAGATATAACTCAGTCATCAGTAAGCCAAGTAATAATTGATATCGAAAAGGAATACGATGTCATTCTTTTTGAACGTTTGAACCACGGACTAAAGCTCACTCCATCAGGAGAAGAAATGGTAAAATATGTCAAAAATATTCTTCTTCTTAATGATGAGCTAGAAAGTGCTCTTAAACATGAATCCAAGAATCTGCGCATTAGACTCGGAGCTACAGTTACGGTCGGATCAACAGTTATGAAAGGTATCGTTATGGATCTTGAAAAACAATACCCTGATGTTGAGCATACAGTCTTTGTCGCCAACACTCATATAATTGAAGAAATGTTACTTAATAACGAACTTGATATCGGCCTAGTTGAAGGAATTATCGACAGTCAAGACCTAGTTGTGAAGATGGCTATCTATGATAGATTAGTTCTTATTTGTTCTCCTAAACATCGCTTTTACGGTAAAGATACGGTTTCAATCAATGATTTAGCCGGGGAAAAATTGATTTTAAGAGAAAACGGCAGCGGAACAAGAGCTCAACTGATGGAAGAACTTAAAAATCATAGTATTACTCCGAATATAGCCTGGAATTGTTATACTCACGAAGCAATCATAAGCGCCGTCGAAAGCAATCTCGGAATCTCGGTTATATCGCAAAGACTTGTAAAGGATTTAGTGTCAAAGGGCCAACTATGGGCATGTGATATTTCGGACGCCGATTTCAACAGGTCATTCAAACTCGCCTATCACAAGGACAAATACTTCACCAATACAATGAAATCTTTCGTTCAAATATGTTATAACTACGGCAGATTATCCGAACCGATAGAGCCGATGAAATAAGCAAAAAATAATATAATTACCGCCTTTTTAAGGGCGGTTTTTATTTTGTTTTTTATTTGATATAAGCATTTCCCTATAGATTTCATTATCTTTTTAGTGTTTTACTTTGTAAAATTCAAAATGTTATAATTTTCCTGGATGAATAAATACATTTATTGTTATTAGTTCGCAGTTATATCAAATACTCAATTGGAGGGACTTAAATGACCACAGGTCTTAATTTCTGGGACATAAGCATTTGGACTTTTATCTTATGTCTAACCGCAATATTCGTTGCGATGCTTCTCGCAAATCTCTTGATAAAGACTATCAAGCCTTTGCGTAAAGCGCTGATACCTAGCCCGGTACTCGGTGGCTTCTTACTACTTGCTTTTCTAGCTATCTATAAAGCGATAGCGGGAGAAGCCCTATTTCAAGGATCAATTCTTGAAATCATAACTTATCATGCCCTTGGTTTAGGCTTTGTAGCATCAGCACTCAAAGTAACAAATAAGCCGAAAGAAAAAGGATCGCAAAAGGCCATATTCAACGCCTCTTTGATTACCGTAAGCGGTTATACGATGCAAGCAATAGTAGGACTTATTATTTCTATGCTTCTCTTTGTTATTTTAAACGGAGAAAACTGGCCAGCGGCCGGACTTCTGCTTCCGATGGGCTTTGGACAAGGTCCTGGACAAGCATTCAACTGGGGAAATATCTTCTCACAGTATACATCCGATCAGGCTTATGCTTTGGCTAACGGATTAACTTATTCTACCTTCGGTGCCTTTACAAACGGCGGTTCCTTTGGACTTTCGATTGCGGCGATGGGCTTTATCAGTGCCTCGGTCGGCGGTGTCATCTATCTTAATATTCAAAGAAAGAAAGGCAACGCTAAAATGATTAACCGTACCGAAAACTTCGATGAGAAATTATCTCTTGAAGACTACCAACAGGAAAATGAAATCAGTTCCAGCGACTCGATAGATAAATCAAGTGTTCAAGTAGGTATTGTCTTTCTCGTATACGCCATATCGTTTGCGTTCATCTACGGTATCAGCAGAATTTGTGATGCATCAGGCGTTTCGTTCTTATTAAATACGATTAAACCTTTATTCTGGGGATTTAACTTCATCTTCGGTACCGCGTTTGCCGCTTTATGGAAACTTTTATTCAAAGGCCTTCATAAAAAGGGCATCGTTAAAAAACAATATACTAATAATTATATGCTCGACAGAGTATCCGGTATTGCCTTTGACGTCATGGTAGTATCAGCCATTAGCGCCATCGACCTTTCGGCTTTCGGAAATAGAGAATTTATTATTCCGCTTATTCTTATGTGCTTATTCGGAGCCGTTACCACCTATTTCTATGTTCAACATGTTTCAAAAGTCTTATACCCACAATATAGTGATGAAGCTTTCCTTGCGATGTATGGGATGCTTACAGGAGCTGCCTCAACCGGGGTTATTCTCTTAAGAGAAATCGACCCGCAGTTCAAGACTCCGGCTTGTTGCAACATGGTATTCCAAGCTCTCTATTCAATTGTTCTTGGAGCACCGATACTCCTCGCTATGGGTAGTTCGACATCAGGATGGACCAGTCTATTTATCTGGTTTACAATCTTCATCGTTTACTTCATCTTCATTTACTTATTAATAAGAAGAGAAGATATCGCTAAAAAAATTAAGTCGAAAAAGGTTAAACAATAACCAAAAAAATAAAAAGGAGACAAAATTATGGAAAAAGTAAAAATGGTTGCCAGTGAAGCTATTACCGAGACACTGGTTGCCGAAGGCGTTACCCATGTATCTGGTATCGTCGGTTCCGCCTTTATGGATCTATTAGATCTATTTCCTGCCGCAGGCATACGTTTCATTCCTGTCCGTCACGAACAAAGCGCCGGACATATGGAAGATGCATATAGCCGTATTTCAGGCGTTGCCGGCGTTATAGTCGGCCAAAACGGCCCGGGAATCACCAATATGGTGACATCGGTTGCCGCTGCAAACATGGGACATACTCCGATGGTTGTTATCTCTCCATCTGCCGGAACTAAATCGGTTGGATGGGACGGATTCCAAGAATGTGATCAAGTATCGGTTTTTAAGGCCGTAACTAAAGCCACTATCCGTATCCCTCACCCTTCGCGTGCCGCTGATTGCGCAAGAACTGCCTTTAGAATGGCCTACGCTTTAAGAGGACCAGTTCTCTTAGATGTTCCGAGAGATTATTTCTACGGAGAAGTATTCGATTATATTCTTGAACCTCATCAATATCGTGTTGACGACAGAGGTTGCGGATCACTCGAATCACTCGAAAAAGCAGCTGAACTTTTAGCATCTGCTAAAAAACCTGTCATCGTTTCCGGACGCGGTGTAGTAGACACAAATTGTCAGGACGTAGTCGCTGAAATAGCTGAACTATTAACTGCCCCTGTCGCTATGACCTATCTTCATAACGATGCTTTCCCGGCTGATCATCCACTTTGGGTTGGACCTATCGGCTACATGGGATCAAAAGCCGCTATGCACTCATTAAGCGAAGCCGATGTAATGCTCGCCATCGGAACCAGACTTTCCGTTTTCGGAACTCTTCCGCAGTATGACATTGATTACTTCCCAGAAAGCGCAAAAATTATTCAAATTGATGTTAATCCTTTAAATATCGCTCGTACTCATCCGATTGAGGTTGGTATTATCGGCGATGCTAAAGAAGCTTCCAAAGTTCTTCTTAAGATTTTAAAGGAAAAGGTTGGCGACAGAAAGCCTGATAAAGAAAGACTCGAAACCGTTAAAGAAAGAAGAGCCGCTTTCGATAAAGAAATTGAAGATCTCGCGATGGTTCCGGGAAATCCGATGAACCCAAGAAGAGTTTTATACGAGATTGCCAAAGTTTTACCGAAAAACGCTATCGTCTGCACTGATATCGGTAATGTTGCATCTACCGCTAATAGTTATTTAAAATTCTACGAAGGAAAGAAACATATTGCCGCTTTAACATTCGGTAATACCGGCTTTAGTTATCCGGCCGGTCTTGGCGCAAAGCTTGCCCGTCCTGATTGCCCGGTATTAAATATCGTTGGCGACGGCGCTTGGGGAATGAGTCTTCATGAAGTTTCCACCGCTGTTCAAGAAAATATCCCGACTATCTCCTGCGTATTCCATAACACCGCTTGGTGTGCAGAAAAGAAAAACCAAATTGATTTCTATAACAACCGTTTTGTCGGTGTCGACATCGAATGCCCTAACTTCGCTAAAGTTGCGGAAGCAATGGGAGCCAAAGGCTATGTTGTAGACAAACCTGAACAAGTAGGACCTACTATTCTTGAAGCTATCAAACTTGGTAAACCTACCGTTGTCGAATTTGAAGTAGATGGTACTCAGCTCGCTCCTCCGTTTAGAAGAGACGCGCTTAGTCTTCCGGTTAGACATCTGGAAAAATATCAACAATTAGATTTTCATAATTTTAAAAAATAACATAATAAGGAGGAAATATTATGGCAAAACTCAATGGTGGACAACTTATCGAAAAAGTTTTCCAAAATGAAGGTGTTAAATACATTTTCGGTATTCCTGGCGGACACATCTATCCGATGATGGAATCATGCGACGAAAATGGTATTAAATTCATCGGCGTCAGACATGAAATGACAGCCGCTTATATGGCTGAAGGATGGGCACTTACTACCGGAAATATCGGTGTCTGCACCGGAACAGCCGGTCCTGGTTTCACTAACATGGTAACCGGAATCGCCAATGCCGCTTGTGATGACGCTCCGATTCTTTGTGTAGGAGGAAAAGCCAGCACTGATCAGTTCGATAGAAATGAAATGCAAGACTTCAATCAAATTCCTATCGTTCAAGAAATGACTAAGTATGCTCGTCAAGTACCGGATGAAAAACGTATTCCGGAATATTTCGGAAGAGCTATCTCTATCGCTACCAGCAATACACCTGGTCCAGTTTATCTAGAAGTTCCAAGAGAAAAAATGGAAGGTAAAGTGGAAGAAAGCGAAGTTGAACTTCAAAAGACTTGGAGAATTGAAAACAGAATCGCCGCAAACGAAGCCGATGTTAAAAAGGCCGCTGAATTAATCAATAATTCGGAAAGACCGATGGTTATCGCGGGAGGCGGAGCCTTCTGGAGTAAATCAGCCAAAGAATTAACTGAATTCATCGAAAAGATTGAATGCCCGATTTTCACAAGAAACGCTGGTCGTGGTATCGTTCCTGATTATCATCCTCTTGCGATGACAATCGGCTCTCACAAGCACCCGGTTTGCGCCGCCGCTCTGCAAAACAGTGATTTAATCATCGTTATTGGTACTCGTCCTGGTTTCACTCTTTCAAGACTTGCCTTCCCTAAAACAACTAAGGTTATCAGAATTGATATCAACGGTGCCGAAATTACTAACCAGATTGACTTAGAAGTTGGCCTTGTCGGCGACGTTAAAACTGTCCTCAATCAACTTCTTCCGCTTGTTAAAGTTGCAAAACATACTGAATGGGTATCTGAACTTAAAGAAACTAAACAGGCTATGGCCGGTTTCATGGCTCCTGCCTTTGTTTCTCCTCAAGTTCCAATTCATCCACTTCGTTTAGTCGCAGAACTCGCAAAGAGAGTTGATAAAGACACTATCCTCGTTATCGACGGCGGTGATACCGCTTCTTGGGGAAATATGGTTTTACCAGCTATGGGACCTGGACAACTCTTAACTATCGCTGCCGGCAGTTTCGGACCTTTAGGAGTCGGAATGCCTTACGCAATGAGTGCTAAACTCGCTCATCCGGATAAGAAAGTTATCCTTTTAACTGGAGACGGAGCTTATGGCTACGGCGCGATGGAAGTTGATACTTGCATGCGCTACGGAATCAAAGTTACAACCATTATTTTAAATGACGCTTGCTGGGGAATGATTAAGAACAGCGAAGCGAAGAAAGCCGGCCCGGACAAAGAATTAGTCGGACTGTACTTAAGAGAAACTCATTATGAAGAAGTCTGCAAAGCCTTAGGCGGATACGGAGAACTCGTAACTGATCCAGCAAAGATCGGAGAAGCAATCGACAGAGCTCTATCATCTGACAAACCGGCAGTCGTCAACGTAATGACTGATGTTAAAATCGGATTCTCGTTCTAATTCAAATATCCGCGGGGTTTTCCCCGCGGAATAACTTGTTTAGGAGGAAAATGAGAAACTTCAAAGATAAAGTAGTGGTAATTACCGGCGGAGCTAAAGGCATTGGGGGCGCATTAGCCCTTATGATGGCGAAAGACCAAGCAAAAGTTGCTATTCTTGATTTTGATGATCAAGAAACCGCTAAAAAGGTTAATGAGCTTAATGCCTATAGTGTTGCAAGGGGTTACCACCTAAATGTCTCTGATTACAACGGCTGTGTTGAAGTAATGAACAATGTGATAAAAGATTTTGGAGATATTGATGTATTAATCAACAACGCCGGAACTAGTCACAGAAGCATGTTTTACGAAACAAAGATAGAAACCATTAAAAAAGTAATTGATATTAATGAAATGGGAACTATCTATGCTACCCATGCGGCAATCAAATCTATTATTAAAACTAAGGGTCAGATTGTCGCTACTATCTCAGTTGCAGGATTTACTCCTCTTGTCGGTCGTGTGGGTTATTGTGCCAGCAAGCACGCTATTGTCGGAATTATGAATACTCTAAGAAGCGAATATAAAAACTTCGGCGTGAGAGTAACTACGGTCTGTCCTACTTTTGTTAAGACTGATCTTGAAAAAACGGCAATGGGCCCGGATGGAAAGGCGGTTGATTCTAAAAGAACAACTGCCGGAAAAGTTCTTACTACCGAAAAGGCCGCCGAGCTTCTCTATTCCGCCATCAAAAAGGAAAAGAAAAATTATTACTTAGGGTTTACCGCTAAGATGGCCCACCTACTTTCTTTCTTCTTTCCTTCATGGTATGAGAATATAATGATTAAAAAAACAAAACCAGAATTCAAAAAAGAATTTACGGATCTTGCCGAAGGCAATATCCAATAAATTATAAAGGAGAAACAACATGGAATTCAAAAAAATCGCCGTCGTAGGATCCGGCACCATGGGACATGGCATCGCTCAGACTTTCGCCAGTTTCGGCTATCCTACAGTTGTCATTGATATTATTCCGGAAGCTTTAGAAACCGCCAAGAAACTCGTTAATAAAAATATCGAAGTTATGCTTAGCGAAAAATTCATCACCGAAGAACAGGCTTTAAATACAAAAAACAATCTTTCTTTCTCTTCAAACTATGAAGATGCAAAAGATGCCGATTTTGTGGTTGAAGCTGTTCCGGAAAAACCGGAAATCAAAGCCGCAGTATTTAATGAACTTGACAAGGTTGTAAAACCGGAGACCGTTCTTGCAAGTACTACCTCGGCTATGAATGTTTACGGAGTTGTAAACGTATCACATCCGGAAAGAGTTTTAATTACTCACTTTAACAATCCGTCGCATATTATTCCTCTTGTGGAAATAGTTGCCGGACCTTTATCCAGTAAAGAACTCTTAAGTGAAGTTAGAGCCTTAATTGAAGGCATCGGAAAATCTCCGGTTGTTCTTAATCAATATGTTCCTGGCTTCATCGTTAACCGTTTAACTGCCGCTCTTTTAAGAGAATGCAGCTATATAGTTGATAAAGGCTGGGCTACTCCAGAAGATGTTGACACCGCCTTTATGGCTAACCAAGGTCTTAAAGCTTCTTTCGAAGGACCGCTTGAGTTAATGGATTACATCGGATGGGATGTAGCCGCCGGCGTAGGACAAATAATCTATCCTATGTTAAGCGATGAAAAAACTCCTTCTCCTCTTGCCCTCAAGATGCTCCAAGCTGGACGTCTCGGTATTAAAGCCGGCAAAGGCTTAAAAGATTATTCAGGAAAAACAAGAGAAGAATTACAAGCAGCAAGAGACAAAAAAGTTTTGGAAGTCTGCAAACTTACCAGAGAATTAAACAAAAATAAATAACAGTTATCCCGGCAGGGGCTTTTGCCCCTGCCAAAGGGGAATATTAATGATTCTTTATTTTACGGGAACCGGAAACTCGAGGTATCTAGCATCCGTTTTAAAAGATCAACTTAATGATGAGGTCGTTTCCATAAACGATCTAATCAAAAACCAAGTTAATAAGACTTTCTTTTCTCAAAAGCCTTATATTTTTATTACGCCTATTTATTTCGGAAGAATTCCTAAAATCGTTGCTGATTTTATTCTTTGTTATACTTTTGAGGGCTCAAACAAGGTCTATTTTATTTCCTCTTATTACTCCGGTCCTTACGACACTCAAAAGTATAACAAAGAATTGTCCCAGAAGAAGAATTTTGAATATATGGGCACATATACAATTCAAATGCCGCAGGGCCACATTGTGCTTACTAATTGTTCAAATGAAGGTGAAGCAAAGTCAATTATCGCCAGTTCAACAGAGAAAGTATTAAAAGAGATAGAAAAAATCAAAACTCTTTCTCCTTTTTTAGAAGAAAAAACCAAGGGTAAAATTGTATCAAACTTAGTTAATCCTTTGTTTTATACCTTCATTGCTAAATCCAAGGATTTTAAGGCAAATGATAAATGCATAGCCTGCGCTAAATGTGTTTCTCTTTGTCCTTTAAACAATATCTCAATTGTAAATAGTCTTCCTCTTTGGGGAAACAACTGTACTCATTGTATGGCTTGTATTAACTCGTGCCCAAAAGAGGCCATTAATTACGGAAATAAAACCGTCAAGAGAATAAGATACTACAACGACTCTACCTATAACCATGCCCAAGAGGAGTCAATGTAGACATCCCAAATGCATCCATTTTTCATTTCTCCTTTATTTGTTCTATGGATGCATTTTTTCCCTCTTGATCTATCGTCTAATACCGATTATTTTTAAGGTATTAGACTTATTTCACATGCTTCTCACAACATTGTATAAATTAACGAAATGTGTTTTAATAAACATTTAGTTAGTATATAATCACTTTGTATAAAATCATTTCATGACGGAGGAGCCGCACATATGACGACAGGACTTAATTTCTGGGACATAAGTATTTGGACTTTCATCTTATGCCTAACCGCGATTTTTGTCGCGATGCTTATCGCAAATCTTTTGATTAAAACTATCAAACCTTTGCGTAGAGCGCTTATTCCGAGCCCGGTGCTCGGAGGATTCTTGCTTCTCATCTTCTTATCAGTTTATAAATTGATAGCGGGAGAAGCTCTATTTCAAGGATCAATTCTTGAAATAATAACCTATCATGCTTTGGGATTAGGTTTTGTGGCGTCCGCTCTTAAGGTTTCTAAAAAACCAAAAGAAAAAGGATCGCAAAAGGCCATTTTTAATGCCTCGCTTGTGACAGTCGGCGGTTACTCAATTCAAGCCATTGTCGGCCTTGCTTTATCAATGTTGCTCTTTTTCGTCCTTAATGGCGAGAGTTGGCCGGCATCAGGACTTCTGCTTCCGATGGGATTCGGACAAGGTCCTGGACAAGCATTCAACTGGGGAAATATCTTCTCGCAGTACACAGCGGATCAGAGTCTTGCGTTAAGCCAAGGTTTAACCTATTCGACATTTGGAGCTTTTGAAGGCGGTAAATCATTCGGTCTTTCAATTGCGGCGATGGGTTTCATCAGCGCCTCGGTCGGCGGCGTTATCTATCTTAATGTTCAAAGAAAGAAAGGTAATATTAAGATGGTATCAAGAGCCAATAATTTTGAAGAGAAACTCACTCTTGAAGATTATCAAGGCGATAATGAAATTTCATCAAGTGACTCAATAGATAAATCGAGTGTTCAGGTTGGTATCATTTTCTTGGTATACGCTATATCGTTTGCCTTTATCTACGGTGTCAGCAAGCTTTGCGATATCTCGGGAGTTGCCTTCCTTACTAACACAGTAAAGCCTTTATTCTGGGGATTTAACTTCATCTTTGGTGTCGGCTTTGCGGCTTTATGGAAGCTTGTTTTCCAAGGGCTTCATAAGAAAGGCGTTATTAAGAAACAATATACCAATAACTATATGCTTGATAGAGTATCTGGTATTGCCTTTGACGTCATGGTAGTATCAGCCATTAGCGCCATTGACCTTTCTGCTTTCGGAAACAGAGAATTTATCATTCCGCTTGTCGTGCTTTGTGTAGCCGGTGTCATCGTAACCTACTTCTATGTTAAGCATTTAGCTTATAAGTTGTATCCGGAATATCGTGATGAAGCCTTCCTTTCACTTTTCGGAATGCTCACCGGAACCACTTCCACCGGCGTTATTCTCTTAAGAGAAATCGATCCGCAGTTTAAGACTCCGGCTTGCAACAACATGGTCTTCCAGTCGCTTTATTCAATTCTTCTAGGTGTACCGGTATTAATCTCCATGGGAAGCGCCGCCACCAGTTGGAAGAGCCTTCTGATTTGGTTCTCAGTATACATTCTCTTCTTCGCCGCTTTATATATCGCAATGAGAAGAGACGATATATTTAAAAAGAAAAATAAAGCTCTTAAAAAAGAATAATAAAAAAGAAGCGGAGAAAACTCTCCGCTTCTTTTATTTATATATTTTATCTTTGACCTAGTGAATCAAAATTGTCTTGAGCGTAAGATACCCATTCACTTGCGGTGAAGGTTGCGTTGCCTTGATTCACGGTTGATACTCTAACTAAAGTGTGATCTTTGGTGGAGCCGTCGCCAACAGTCCAGTAACCTACTTCAGGTTTTTCACCATATACTCCGATTATATCCACAACAACATCATTGTATGTTAAGACAACCGCGTCATCGCCGTTAAAGTTAATAACGTATGAGCTAGTTTGACCTGCTACAGCCTGAAGAGTGGCGTTTGCTTGAGCATTAATCAATATATAGGTTGAATTAGCTGGAATAGTAACGTCGTCAAGAGCGAGTACGTATTTGTCTTCCACTTCGGTGTTTCCGTTATAATAGTTTACTAATTTATAACCAGTTAATGTCACTGAAACATCGTTTGGATTATAAAGCTCAATCCACTTATTATAACTTGAGCCCTCGCCGTATTCCGATATATAAATGGATAATAAGGCAGTGCCGCTAGTTGTAGTAACTTCAGTTGGAGCTTCAGTTGGAGCTATAGTAGTAGGGGTTTCAGTAGTAGGGACTATAGTAGTAGGGGCTTCAGTAACAACTGTTGTTGGTTATTCGGTAATTGTCGGTGCTTCCGTTGTCGTTTCTTTACATCCAAAAAGCGCCAAACTCAATATAAGTGCTAGTAATACGATTGCATAGCGTTTAATTTTCATTTTCTCTCCTTAATAAATCGTTTTTACATTAGACATAATACATTATATTTTTCTCTTTTTCTACTGAAAACGGTTTATTGGTTCACATTTTTTTAAAAATCCGTCAAAGGAGCGTTGAATATCATTTTTTAAAGTGTTAAGATGAAATCAAAGGAGACTATTTATAATGACTTTACTATTGAATTTGTTCGCGCAAGTTCCGGGGACAACCACTCCGGAAATGCTCGAAGAGTATTTGCAAGACTTATCACAACTAAAATGGTATATTGTCCCGCTTTTTGTGATTACCATTTATATAGTTTGCTCCGAAATTGAGAAGAAACACTATAGTGTTGTTTTCGCCGCTTTCGCTTTTTGGCTCGTTGATGTCTTTAACGAAACTTGGAACTCAATGGTTTATGCCACTACCGGTCAACCGGTTTGGGGTGTAACTGCAGCCGGCGGAACCTCTTTAGAGATCTTAATCGGCTACAATATTGAGATATCTTTCTTATTCCTTATTATAGGAATTGTCTCTTGTAAGTGGTTAAAAACAACACCGGGATATGAGGGAGAAGGATTCTGGGGTGCCAATAAGAATTGGATAACCGACCCTAATAATATGTTCTATAAATACAATGTAAAAAGAAAAGATCTTTCTCTCGATGAAAGAAAGATTAAAACTAAGGCGATTTTAGGACGTGTAATACCGGCTGTAACCGGATCAATCTTAGCCGTTATTATTGAGATAATCTTAAATAAAGCCGGACTTCTCACTTGGGAAAAATCCTGGTGGCAAGCTAGTGTTCCTTATCTCATTTTCTTAATCGGTTATTGTCCTTTCTTCTTTGCGGCCGTTATCGTACATGATCTTCCGCGAAAGAAACAGTTTATTGTAGTAGGCGCAATATTAGCCGTTGTGGTTATTCTTCTTGTTATATCAGGATCACTCGGAATGCTCGGAAAACAAATCCCGGAGTGGAGATGGCTTAACTCATAATTAGATAAATAAAACCCTTGGAATTTCTCCAAGGGTTTTATTTTTTTAATGGTTGATAATCATCGGTAAAAACAGTAAAAATGGTATACCTATTGCACAAAGGAAAAATAATCCCGATTCAATCAAGCCAAGTATTTTAATAGGTTTAGAAGTTGATTTAATGAAAAAGATATCGGCAATGGCAAAACCTAAGGATACTGCCGTAACAAAAATAGCTGTTAAAATAGAATCATATATAATAAAACTGATAAATAAAGGATAAGTAGTCCGACGACATTACCAATAGAAAATGCCGCAAAAAATGAAAAGTAAGAATAAATAATTAAGCCAAGGAAAGCATATGAAAGAAATAAAAAAATAGTTGAGGGCACAAAAAGTCCAATCATCTTATTGCCCTTTTTTATTTGCTTTCGATATTTATCTTGATATAACTTTTTCGCTTCTTCACTATATTTCTTAACGAATTCACTCTTTTGATTGGTATATTCGTCACGATTAAATTCATATTCTTTAGCAAGTTTTATTTTTAGGGCTTCATATTCTTTTCTGATTTCTACATTATTATTTAAATAATCCCTAAAATATAATTCGTCGTTATCGTTTTTTACTCGCAAGTGAAGATGAAAGACTCTTTCTTCATAGCCTCTGTTTGTATACCCTTTATTGAACGATGCCCGGTAAGGCGAAGCACACATGAAAGTATAACCGTTTTCCTTAAGAAGAATGCTTACGTCTCCGAAATATTGCCCTTCGGTTTCTAAAAGAATGTCCACGACAGGTTTAGCAATTATATCTTTAATGGCTGTACTTCCGATATGACTTAGTCGATATATTTTTTCTTTAGGGATGAAACTTTCCACCCTTTCTTTTTCCTCATTAAAGTATTCTTCATATACTTCTTTGTGTTCTTCAAGTTTGATTGGAAAAAGATGCCAAAGTTCATCTAGAGACATTTCTTCTAGTTTTTTCATATGACCTCTTTTATTTATAAATACTACTCAATAATATTCTGTTTTCTTTATATCGCAAACATCACTAGTTTAACTACACAAGTAATAAAACATGCCACAAAAAGGAAAAGAACTATTAACCCGGTTATTTTTACTCCTTTTACAGATGAATTTTTAAAACCGATGCCGACAATCGCAAAAGAAAAAGAAATAACGGCGATAAAAATAGTAAAGCCTTTAATAAGGATGACTTGGAGCGCAGCTCCCATACTGGATAGAAGTTGCATTAGCGCTTGACCGGCAGCCTCATTAACGCTGGAAGGGGCTTCTCCCGATGATGAATTAATGTTAGATAAGAAACTTGCCCAATCGGTTATTGCGATTTTGAATGTAAAATATATAACCGGAAGAAGAATAATTAAAGAAAATACCAAACGTCCTATCATTTTTCTGTTCATATGAATCACCAGTAAATATAACCTTTCATTTAATGTTTTTTATATCTACATTTATACTTCTTTTTATAGATTTCGGGATACTTTGCAATCAATTATCTGTTTATTTGTCCTATTAAAGTTCATATTTATGTCAGAGACGCCTCTTTTAAGCGTTTTATAGACATTTTTTCCTTTATGATTGTATAGTTATGGTCTTTGTATAGGATATGGCGTATAAGGCATTATATCTAACCGAGTAGGCAAGAAAAATATAATCATAAGTTCCGCTTCGATAAGGAAATGAATTATATCTTCCGGTATTGAAATTGTATAAGAGATAGTAATTATAATTATCAAGGATAACCGTCGATGTGATTAGTGCAAGTCCTTCATCAGAAATATCATTAATCCAAAGAGAGCTTTGGCGAATTGACGTTTCAAAATCATAAATCTCTGTGCCATCAGTAAATAATACCGAAGCGATATAATGTATGGGATAGTCAGATGAACCCGTACCATCGTCAATAATATACATAGAAGCATAGCCGTTTTCCGGAAAAGTCACATCAACATAATCGCCGATTAAATTAATGTTCGAATATGCATGACTATATTGGATATATGAATAAGGTATAATAAGCAGAAATTCGAGTATTACGTAAGACATAATACCGCCGATAATCACGTTTTTCTTATATTTGATGCCTTTGCCGATATCAATTAAACCGATAATGAAGCACAAAACAGGAACCGGAAGCACAAAAAACATCGGATAAACAGAAAAAGCAAGAAAATCAAGAGAATAAGTTAGACGAATGTTTTTGGTAAACATTAATACTGCACAAATAATAATTCCGGCGATTACTGAAACACAGGCCAAAATAAATGTAATCCATGATAGTGTCTTAAGTAATATGTGCTTCTTTTCATTTTTTTCCATAATCAATCCCTCCCGAAAGCAGTTTTTTTATTTTAGAATATTAAATATTTCATTCTCCATATACGGAGTAAGCCAAAAAAGATACCCGGCTTTTGTCGGATGAACAGGATCGGCCATATATAAGTTTCTCTTATTATCATCAATGTTATTGAAGTTTTTATCGCTATACATATCTATCAGGTTTATTTCAAGTTTATCTTTTTCTTTTTTAAGTTCATTAACCATATTTTCATAGTATGGACTTTCAAAGTAAGGACTAGTATAAACAATAACCGGACAACCCCAAGTATTTTTAATATAGGATACAATATTTAAAAGGGCTATCATTATATCCTTTATCTCATATTTCATATATGCATCATTAGTCGAAAACTGGCAAACAAACAAATCAATTTTGATATTTTTATCCATTCTTTTAAGTCTGGAATAGTAAGATACATCGGAATTATCGACGAGGGTTGTCCCGGAGACAGCTTCTTTAATAGAGGATAAAGAATTTCTTTTGGCGATATATTCGACAAAAGATACGCCTTCAGACTTATATCCATAGGTTACAGATGATCCTAGGTATGCAATCATTTTGTTTTTTATTGGGCTTTCTTTTATCTCTTTGACATTTTTTAGATCAAATATTTCATCGTTTCCGTTCATCTTGTTCACCAAAAAAGTGTTTCCGGTTTGATTATACAACCATAAAGTAAATATTTCTATTCTTTGTTAAATAAAAGAACCGGTTTATTTTTATTAACGAGTTTTTACTTAATTAGCGAAATATTTCATGTATGAAAAAACCACACTGATTACTCGGTGTGGTTTAAACGGAGAAACTATAATTCAGGGGTACTATTAGCTTTATTCTTTAGCTTACGCTCTAAGAATCTTTTTTGTACTTTTTGTGGTATTCCTTAATGAGAGAATTACCGTTTTTATAGCTACAGGCGGAACATTCTTCTATAGGGAGATGCTTAATCTTTCGATAGATAGCGTTTGCTGTTACTCCGCCAACAATCAGTACTGAGATAATTATAACGATGATTTCAATAGGTTCCATAATAGCCTCCTATTTTTTTAATCCCTTTTTTCTATCTCTACTTCGATTATAAAGGCTAATTGATAAAATTAAAACTAATATGCTCAAAGCAAATATAAAAGATGTCCACCACCAAGTGCCGATTAGATAGATCATTGAAGAAACAATATAGGAAACACTGATCCAAAATAAAAGAGTTGTCGCAAACTTGCCTTTCGGTAGTTCCGCTTTAGCGGTGGCAACAGAGGCAAAACAAGGGATAGTAAGCATATTAAAAGCGATAAAGGAAAGAAGAGCCGGAAGAGTAATACCAGTAGCGTTAATCATCTCTACGACAGAATCTACTCCTTCCATCGTATCACTGCCCGCAAAGCCGGAAACAATGGAGGCTGCAAGCGTGCCGATAGTCGCCACCACATTCTCTTTGGCGACAAGGCCGGTAAAAGCCGCTACCACAAACACCCACCCGAAAGACTCAAGTTGAGAACCAAAACCGAGAGGAGTAAAAAGCGGTTCGATAAGCATACCGATGCCGGCCAGAATGGATGATTCCATTTCACTGTCGGTTAAATATTTCCAGTCAAAGGAAAAATGGGAAATAAACCAAATGACGATAGTAGAGGCTAATATTATGGTAAAAGCCTTTTTGATGAAGTTCTTGAGTTTATCCCAAAGATGAATTAGTAGGGCTCTCGGTTGCGGTAAATGATAAGTAGGAAGTTCCATAATGAAGGGCGGAACCTCTCCTCTCATCGTCGTTTTTTTCATAAGAAGAACGCTTAAGACAGCGGTAACCATGCCTAGTAGATACATCGAATAAGTAATCACTTCGGCATTCCCTATTCCAAATCTTAGGACAATACCGCCCGAAATAGCCGTTAATATTGGAAGTTTCGCTCCACAGCTGAAGAATGGAATAACTCTAATCGTGGCTATTCTTTCATTATCGTCCGCGAGAGTTCTTGTGTTAATCATTGCCGGGACCGAACAACCAAATCCCATAATCATCGGCATAAATGCTCTTCCCGACAAACCAAACTTACGGAATAATTTATCTAAAATAAACGCAATCCTCGCCATATAGCCTGAGTCTTCTAAAATCGAGAAGAAAAAGAAAAGGCAAAGTATTTGCGGTACAAAAGATAAGACCGCCGAAAGACCGCCGAGAACTCCGTCAACGATAAGACCGCCTACCCACTCAGGTGATGAACTTAACCATCCTGATGCTAAAGAAGAAAAGGCTGAGGTTAAACTATCAATTAAATTATAAAGAATGATGCCTGGAGAATTGATTCCGGATGATGTATAAAATAGTCCCTCGAACATCGTTCCTTCAAAAGATGGGGAAACATTTTTAAAAAGACCGCCCAAATAAAATAGGTTACTGGAAAAAGTCAGATGAAATATCAAGAATAGAATTAATAAAAAAATCGGAATACCAACCCATTTATTAGTTAATACTTTGTCTATTTTACTAGATCTATTTTCTTCTTTTTCATTAAAAGCTTTATTTTTAATAAAATAGGGAGAGAAATACTTTGTGATGTATTTATATCTCGAATCGGCAACGATTGCTTCAAAATCGGAGCCGAACACATCATCTTTAAACGTCGACTTAAAATCGTTAACGATATTTATCAGTTCAGGATGATTCTTAATTTCTAGTTCGTCTAGTTCCACCAGTTTCACCGCATGAAAAAGCGGATTATTCACTTTTATTGCGTGAAAAGCAATTTCGCAGTCATGAATTAGATGAACCAAATTAGAATCTTCAAGAACCGTAATTCCTTTTCTTTCTTTTTTTGATTCTTCAAATGCAGCTATCATTAAATTGTTTAAATTTTCTTCTTTTAAAGCGGATATTTCAATTACTCTTAAGCCGATTATTTTTTCTAATTTTTCTATTTCAATATGATCACCGCTTTTTCTTACAACATCCATCATATTAAGGGCAATCACCATCGGCACATCAATTTCCATGATTTGCGTGGTTAAATAAAGGTTTCTTTCTAGATTGGTCGCATCAACAATATTGATGATACAATCCGGTTTTTCGTCGATTATATAATTCCTAGCGACCACTTCTTCTGATGTATAAGGGGAAAGAGAATAAATCCCTGGAAGATCAATAATCGAGATTTCCTCTGAAAGTTTTTTATATGTCCCTTCTTTCTTTTCAACGGTTACGCCGGGCCAATTGCCGACATAAGCAGATGAGCCGGTTAAGGAATTAAACAAGGTTGTTTTACCAGAGTTGGGATTACCAGCAAGAGCAAATCTTTTCATTTTCTATTCACTCTCTACTTCCATTGTTACAAGATATGCTTCAACCTTTCTTAAGGTTAATTCGTAACCCCTTAAGGTAATTTCAATCGGATCTCCGAGGGGAGCTTTTTTCCTTAAGCAAACCTTGGCGCCCGGGGTAAGTCCCATATCAAACATTCTTCTTCTAATTCTCCCGTTTCCGTTTATTCCTTTAATGATGCCGGTCTCTCCGACTTTGAATTGATCAAGTCTTTTCAACATATTGATTTCCTCTCCGTTTTCTTTGCATCATTTAGTTAGCAAACGCTAACTTATTATCCAAAAAATAATCTGCGTGAGACGCAGAAGTTAGTTATTGCTAACCATAAAGATTTTATCTTATTTAGAATAAAAGTCAAGATATTAAATAATAAATAAAATATTAGCCTAACGCGACGTCTAAAATCATCATCACGATAAAACCAGCGATCATACTCCAAGTACCAAGATGAGGGTGTTCATCAATTCTGGCATCAGGAAGTAAATCTTCTATGACCACAAACAACATAGCGCCGGCTGCAAATGATAAAAGCCAAGGTTGAAGCATTTCAATCTTAGCGGCGAGGAAAAAACCAAGAACCGCAAAGATTGGTTCAACGGCGCCGGATAAGGTGCCGTAAAGAAATGACTTATTCTTGCTTCCAGTTTCTGTATACATTGGAAGCGATACGGCTGCGCCTTCCGGAAAGTTTTGAATTCCAATGCCGAGAGCCAACCCCAAAGCCGAAATATACGCGAGATCAGTGCCGATAGAAAAAGCTACCCCAAAGGCAAACCCGACGGCGAGCCCTTCCGGGATATTATGAATCGTTATCGCTAGAAATAGTTTAGTCGTCTTTTTTATAGAAACATTAGGACCTTCTATGAGTTTCGTACCGCCATGCATATGCGGTACCACTTTATCAAGAAGGACTAAAAATAAAGCGCCAAGTATTATCCCAACAGCCGCCGGCACAAACGCAAAAGATCCGAGTGAAGACGATTCCTCAATAGAAGGAATAATGAGCGACCAAATAGAAGCCGCAATCATTATTCCTGAGGCAAAACCTAAAAATATCGTGTTCGTCTTCTCTGATATTTTCTTTCTAAAAACGTAAATTAAAGCTGATCCCAAAGTTGTCATTATAAAAATAAACGCAATCCCCAAAATAGTAAGTAAGGTATGATTCATATAGTCCTCTTTCTTTTCGGAATATTCCGAACGCTACATTTTATCACTATCATTTTAATAATCAACTAATATTATATGAAAATGAACATAGTAAAGGAAATAAAAAAACCCACAAATGTGGGTTATTTTATTCAGAATCGCCGCTTATCAGTGATCCGATAAGAGCCGACAAACTATCGCTGGTTAAAACTGAAGGGAGTACTCCATCCCATTTTTCATAGAAAACAATTTGTAATACAACGGTAGCCGCATCGGCGTAAGTCATCGAGTTAGCATCTTCTATTACGGCAATCATGTCATTGATTTCATTGATATAAGCGGTAGCGGCTTCAGCTTCTCCTTGTCCTTGGACTTTGATAGCATAGGCTTCGGCATCTGCTAGAGTCTGTTTGGTAAGAGCTTGTTGCTCGGCTATTAAGACATCGTTTGTAGCAGTAACTAAAGCGGCTTCCGCTTCTTTTCTTGCGATTTCTATTTTCTGTTCGGCTTCGGCTTTTTGCTGAAGAATACTTTCAATATCTTCGCCGGCATCAATGTCGTCAAAAGATGTTTCAATTAAAGTGATTCCGTAGCATGAATAAAGAGTTTCGCTTAAAGTCTCGGTGAAAGTAGCTTTTGCTTCATCAAGCCCGGTCGACATAACTTCAAAGATATTATATTCAATGGTTGAAGTCTGAAGGGAAGTCTTAACGATGGTCGCAAGAGCGGCATCCGATATCTCAGTTGAATTAGTTGCTTTATAGAATGCAACCGCATCCTCGGCTTTAACTTTATAGATTATCGAAAGTTCAAAAGTCGCATACTGGCCGTCATTAGTCTGACCGGTTGTTGTGAGTTTGTTGCTGCGGTTGGCTGTCGATATCTGTTTAACATGTTCAAAGATTGATTTAATCTGAAAACCTTCATGCTTGGTTTCATCAACGATTCCATATCTGTCGTCGTAGATTACACCGACATTGTTGGCGTCAACCTTAACCAAGACGCCGAATAAAAGCGGAAAAGCTGATAGAAAAGCCAAAAAGAGAGTAAACCAGACTTTTTTGCCTCTTCTTCTTTGATTTTGATATGAAAAAATACTAAAACCTATTAGTAAGACAATTACTAATACTATTGATACGATAAATAGTCCCATAATCCCCCTAAAATTTTGCTTTCATATAAACAATACGTTTAATTACAACATGAATATATAATGTTATAATGGCTTTCTTTGTCAAATACTTAATATCTACTTCAGTATGCACATTCTTTTTTCTTATGCTTTTTTTCATTTTTTGATGGCAATTGTCTTCCACTCGACAGTTTTTTTGTTGTTTAACTATGTGATTTTTTAATAAAAAAATAAATGGTGATAAAAAACCGTTTAAAATTAGTTTCTGCCGCTTTATTATATTTCTATTTACTTTTTATAATTGTCAATATTGTTTTATTATATTAATCAAAAAGAAATAATTCATCATATAAAAATTATGAACCAATATCAAAAAAACTGAAAACAGTATAAAAAATCAAATACAAGAAATAGCGATTTAGGGTATAAAAAAGACGACCGCAGCTGACAGTCTACAAATTACGGATTGGAGACAGTGCCCCTTTTCACCCGACGTCCATTATCAGTCTAGTATTTCTATTTAGCAAAGCCAATAATATTATAAATACTTTTAATGAAACAAGTATTATATAAAATCAAAAAAATATTTAATAATTACCTTAAATAACATTACTCTCGAACGGCCATATTGGTTGTCTTTAAAATTAGGGATTTCAAGAACATCCAATGATTCTTTTAAAAAACTTTTCTAATTTCTCTTCAGGATTTAATTGGCTCATAAAATTAATTTATTAAAGCGGCGATGCCACTAAAAAACCATATAAGAGTGAAAAAACACAATATACCCCGCACTTTCTGCATCAGTACCGCTATTGAATCCTCCTATCTTAAAAATCAAAAGTCATGATATAAAAGCAAGCAGTCCGAGAACTCCAAAATATATCAAAAATCTTGACCATATAGGCATTTTTATACGTTCTTTATCTTTATTTTTTCGTGAAAATCTTTTTCAGTAATTTCTTTGGAAATAACCATTTTATAGACATAATCATCCCAAGTATTGTTCATTAACGGATAAAATATTTTAACTACGTGCGTTTGACCTTTTCGATAGATTCTATGATTGCTTTACGTATAATTTTCATAGTTCCAATTTAGCCCAAACCAAATAATAGTGTATCCGCCAAACTGAAGATTGCCTCCATATTGAAAACTATAAGGACTTATTACTTCAATTTTTAGTTAGTGTAATACCTTAAATAACATTCGAGTTCAAATAAAGTATTATTCCAAATCTCAAACTTGTTGAAGTTGCAAATGCGCCTATCAATGGCGTTTTTGTTTGCAAATGTTCATATTATAATTTGATTATATCACAAGAAAATAACGATAGAGAATAAATATTGTAAACAAAAAAGGAATGAAAATTTCATTCCTTTTTGACATTGTGCTAATTGTTTACTTCTTTTATCAGTTTTTTAAGTTTCTTTAAGTCTTCCCAGGCTAAAGGCTTTTTTGATTGATCCCTTAGAAGTGCTGACGGATGAAAAGTCGCTATAAAATAGACTCCTTTTCTTTCAATGACTTCACCATGACTTTTCATAACCAAAAAATCAGGTGAAATAATCGCCTTGGCCGCCACGCTTCCAAGAAGAACGATTATCTTCGGATGCATAAGAAGAAACTGTTCACGTAAATAATCCATACAAGCGTTTATCTCCCCTTTATGCGGGACTCTGTTTTCCGGAGGACGGCATTTAACCACATTGCTCATATAGATATGATTCCTATCCAGCCCAACAGAGGCAAGCATTTTATCGAGCAGAATACCTGACTCTCCGACAAAGGCTTTTCCTTGCATATCTTCTTGTCTTCCCGGCGCTTCACCGATAAACATGATAGAACTGTTTAAGTCACCATTCCCAATCACATATTTATTTCTGGTTTTATAAAGAGGACATTTTCGGCAAACTCTTACCTTGTCCTCAATATCTTCAATCCTCATCTTTTTCATCAAAGTAGAACATATAACGCTTTAAATCAACATTATTAAATTCTATTTCGATGCCATCATTCTTAAGTAAGTCTCTCTGTCCGCCGACCCCTCCGTAAGGGTAATTTCTCGCGAGATGCCCCTTAGAGTTCACCACCCTATAACAAGGCACGTATTCAAGAGACATGTTAGAGTGAAGCACGTTTCCGACCGCTCTTCTCATCTCCGGATTACCGAGAGCCTTCGCTATTTCATTATAGGTTGTCACTTTGCCCTTTGGTATTTTTTTCACAAGGGCAAAAACCTTATCTTTTATATTTGTCATAATTATCTCCAATTTTCGGTAACGTTAGAAAGCCATTCGTTAAATTCTTTAAAAGAAGATAAGTCTTCAGTCAGTCTTTTAATAGCGTATGCTTTTTCATTTTCATCGTTTATTTCATCCTGAAAATCGGTCCGTTTAAAAAATTGATGTACAAGATAATTCCTCTCATCAAGAATACTTTCCAGTTTAACTAAAGTCTCTTTTGAAAAGATTTCGGTTTTTTGGGCCTTAAATACTATTTCGCCCAATGTCATTCCTTGCATGCTTTTAAAAAGAAAATTTTCATCGGTTATTTCCGGGTTTCCTTTGGTTTTGGCCACTAAAAGCGAGAGATTCCATTCAATATATTGCACAGTTTTTAAAATGCGGCCTAGAAGATTATATATTTCGTCCATAATTCATACCGCATTTTAAAGAATATCTATCTGGTCGTATTTTATCATTCCGTCGTTTGTCGCGTACTTGCTGTCGACATGAACCTTTAATACTTCACCGAAAAATAGCTCGTGAGATCCCATCATTATACTGTCTTTAACCCGGCATTCAATATTGACTGGACAGTCTTTAAGAAGAGGAGCATTAACTTCTTCTCCTTCTTCCGTCTTGATATCCATAACTTTGAACTTATCTTCATCCTTACCGGATACTCTTCCAAGATAATCATACATTTCAACATTTTCTTTGGTTACTACATTTACCACGAATTCTCCCGTTTCTTTAATTATATGATGGGAAAATCTTGAAGGATGAATAGCGATCATTATCATCGGCGGGTTAAAACTGCAGTTCCCCGCATAACCGATAACGAGGGCGTTATCTCTTCCATCTTTATCTCTCATCGAGACGATAATCTTCGGCTGAGGTTTTAAACACGATCTTTTTTGTCCGTCAATTTTCATTTTTATTTTCTCCTTAAATTTTAATATTACTATCTTTGTTTTTCTTTAAAATCAATTCCGGGTTTTTATTTATGACTGTCATATCGGACGGGATAGATTTGGTTATAAAAACGTTACCGCCAATCGTCACATTATCGCCGATGACCGTCATGCCGCCTAGGATTGATGAATTAGCGTAAATTGTTACATAGTTTCCGATAGTCGGATGTCTTTTAACTCCTCTCATTTCCGAGGCGTTTTTAATAGATAACGCCCCTAACGTTACTCCTTGGTATATTTTAACATGATGACCGACTACAGTCGTTTCGCCGATTACGATGCCGGTTCCGTGATCAATAAAAAAGGATTCACCGATTTCCGCGCCCGGGTGAATATCGATTCCCGTCCGGGAGTGCGAGTACTCGCTCATAATTCTCGCGATAGTTTTAATTCCGAGATTATATAAGATATGCGCAATCCGATAGGTCATAATGGCGCTCACCCCGGGATAAGTTACCGCCGCCTCTTCAATTGAAGTACAGGCTGGATCAGAGTGGTAGGCCATAATTATATCCGTTAAAAGAATGTCATAAACGCCATTTAGAGAACTAAAGAATTTTTCTTTTTTATCTTCGTCTTTACTGATAAAATAGGAAAACATTTCCTTACATCTATATAGAAGTTTATCTTTATCGTTTACCACGGTGTAACAGTTCGGAAAAAGATAATCCTTGATTGATTTTAAGAAAAAAATGGTTTCTACTTTTTTCGGCACGTTTTCGCATTTAAAGTTTAAGCTGTTTTTGTCCATGTGTATCTCTCCCCGGTATCCGGCAATATTACGACAATTTTTTTGTTTTCATATTCTTTTCTTTCGCTTAATATCAGGGCCGCTTTTAAAGCGGCTCCTGATGAAATGCCGACAAGATAGCCTTCCTTCTTTCTTAAAAGAACAGCGGTTTCAATGGCAGCATCTCCTTCTATTTCGATTATTTCATCAACATAATCCAGATTTAGAGTATGCGGAATGAAGTTAGCGCCAATTCCTTGAATTTTATGCGGAGCCGCAAAACCTTCGCTTAAAAGTGGAGACTCTTTCGGTTCGACGCCGATAATTCTTACCTCAGGTTTAATTTCTTTAAAATACTTGCCGATACCGGTAATAGTGCCGCCGGTTCCAATCCCTGACACTATGGCGTAAACATCGGCTAAATCATCATAGATTTCTCTGGCGGTATGATTATAGTGCGTAAGAGGATTAAGCGGCGTTTCAAATTGTCCGAAGATTATTGATTCCTTAGTTTCGTTTTTTATTTCTTCGGCTTTCTTTACACAATCTTTCATACCTCCGTTAACCAGGATAAGTTCGCCACCGTAAGCCTCTATTAAGTTTCTTCTTTCAATGCTCGCTGAAGAAGGCATAACGATAACAGTTTTAAAATCAAAGTAATTGGAAAAGCACGCTAAAGCGATACCGGTATTTCCGGAAGTAGGTTCAATTACTACCGAGCCTTTCTTTAATGTTCCGTCTTTAAAATATTCGGATAAAATTTCATATACTATTCTATCCTTAACGCTACCGGCCGGGTTGGTTTTTTCCAACTTTCCGTAGATTAATGATTTGGATGCTATTTTATTAAATTTAACAAGCGGAGTCTTTCCAACTAACTCCCCGATATTTTCATAAATCATAATACTCCTTATAAAAAAATGAAGCATAGTCTATGCCTCATTTTAATACGTTAAACTGACATTTTCAATAATAGTGATATTATTGGGTATAGCACTTTCTTCTTTTGCCTTTAATATCAATCCTTTTTCCGGCAGAATCACTGATTCCGTATCCTTTTCTGCCATAGGCGCTACACATATCGCACCGAATTATGGTGTAAGTATTAGATGCGACCGCAAAATCCGGATAACTCTCGCCTTTTTCTTGAATATTTAAAAAGTGCATCGGTTCAAAATTGTTTTTTAAATCAATATCTGTTTCCTCTTTAAAAGCGCTTTCTGGTCTTATATAATTAATATCCCAGCCATAGGCTTTGGCTAGTTTGTCGCTTCCGGGTCTAATTCTGGTCGTTTCATAGTCCTCATAATCTTCTTTGTAAATCCAAGAACCGAAGCAATCCATCACGTATTTTTTATTTCCGTACGTCTTTTTCCAAAATATCATGGCAGTATCTCTGTCAATTTCCATTTTTTCTCCTTGAACATTTAAATGTTCCCCAAACTACGGTATCTTAATTATAACATTATTATTCAATAAGATGAAGGATAAAGACGTTTATTATTGAATTATGTAGAGTAAATCTTTTTCTGAAATAAATCTGGAAATATTTTCTTTAACCATTTCATAAAGCCTATCTTTCATAAATGGACTGGAAGACGCATTGTGCGGGGTAATAAACACATTGTCCATCTCCCATAAAGGACTATCAATATTTAGTGGTTCTGGGACCATAACATCTAGTCCGGCACCGCGGATTTGTTTATTTTTTAAGGCTTCAATTAAGGCGTTTTGATCAATGATTTCTCCCCTTGCGACATTTATAAGCAGGGCGTCTTTTTTCATATGAGATATTTCTTCTTTCCCTATCAAGTTTAAGGTAAAGGTATTTAAAGGGACCGCAACAATTACATAGTCGCTTTCCTTAAGAAGCGTTTCCAGGCCTTCTTTTTCTGTGTAGATTTCATCAAAATAATCGACAGGAACTTGGTGATTCCGATAACCGATTATTTTCTTTACGCCAAACGCTCTTATCCTTTTCGCCACTTCCTTACCGATGGATCCGGTGCCGATAATACCGAAAATTGAATCTGTCAGTTCCCTTTCTCTTGAAATCGGCTTCCATACTTTTTCTGTCATCGATTTCATATAATGCTTAAGGTCTCTATTAAAATAAAGGATTTTCGATATGACGTCTTCCGCAATGGAAATAGAGAATATATCCCTCGCGTTTGTAACAGTTATCCCTCTTGTGTTAAAATAGTTTATATCAAGGGTATTGTACCCGGCCATTAGGTCTTGAACCCATTTTAAGTTTTGAAAAGAGTCAAGGTTGGTTTTATTAAAAAACTCCGGACTCACAATTAAGGCGTCTGCCGTATATGATTTTTCTTTTTCATTTACGAATTCAATATTATTAAATTCGTTTTTCAGTTTCTCGTAATTTTCTTTTCCTATTGATTCGGGTTTTATATAAATTTTCATTTCATATTTCCTTTCATACATTTTCATTATAAACTGTTTTTCTTATTTTTTATTTATATACACGCCTTCATCATTTTAAAATATCTCTAGGTCGCAAGAGTTTTCGTCAAATAGCCTTTAAGCATATCAAATGCATTTCAAAAATTGAAATGATATAATTAATTGAAAATAGAAACGGAGGCAACATATGAAAAATAAAAAAGTAATTATTGTGGGCGGTGTTGCGGGCGGCGCCACAACCGCAGCGAGACTCAGAAGACTGGATGAAAAAGCCGAAATCATCATGTTTGAGAAAGGCGATTACATCTCTTTTGCGAATTGCGGTCTTCCATATTATATTGGCGGCGTAGTTGAATCAAGAGCCGCTCTTTTAGTGCAAACAGTGGAAGGAATGAAGAGTAAATACAACATTGATGTAAGAGTGGGAAGTGAAGTTTTATCTATTGATAAAGAAAAGAAAACAGTTAAAGTAAAAGATCTTAAAAAGAACGAAGAATACGAGGAATCTTACGACTATCTCGTCTTATCAACCGGGGCCGTGCCGGTAAAGCCACGAATTCCGGGTTTAGACGAAGCTAAAAACCTCTTTACTTTAAGAAATATTCCGGATATGGACGCCATTAAAGAATATATCGACACCTTTAAACCGCAAACCGCGACCGTTGTCGGCGGCGGCTTTATCGGTCTTGAAATGGCAGAAAATCTAGATAATCTCGGTCTTAAAGTTACTATCGTCGAAATGGCGGACCAAGTGATGCTTTCAGTTGATTTTGAGTTAGCCCAAATTCTTCACCAGCACATAAGAGAAAAGGGTGTAAATCTGATTTTAGGTGATGGCGTAAAGTCTTTTGAAAATAAGGGTAAACAAACCGTTCTTCAAAGCGGAAAGGTTGTGGATAACGACATTATCTTATTCTCCATCGGAGTAAAACCAGAAAACGCCTTAGCTAAAGATGCCGGACTTTTATTAGGAGAAAGAGGCGGCGTTATCGTCGATGATTTTTTAAAGACTTCTGATCCTTCAATTTACGCTATCGGCGATGTGATTGAAGTCAAAGATTTTGTGAGTGGAAACAAAACCATGATACCGCTTGCGGGTCCGGCTAATAAACAAGGTCGGATTGCCGCCAGCAATATTGCGGGGCTCAATCAAACTTACCCGGGAACTTTAGGAACGGCGATTGCTAAAGTCTTTGATTATACCGTAGCCTCTACCGGAAACAATGAAAAACAGTTAATCAAAAACAATATAGTTTATCAAGCGATTCATATTCATCCTTCTTCTCATGCCGGATATTATCCGGGAGCGGAACCGATTGCGCTTAAAGTTTTATTTGATCCAGTGAGTCTTAAGATTCTCGGAGCGGAAGCTGTCGGTAAAGACGGCGTCGACAAGAGAATTGATATTATCGCAACCGCCATATATGCCGGACTTAAAGTAACGGATTTAAAGAATTTAGAATTAGCTTATGCCCCGGCCTACGGAAACGCCAAAGACCCAATAAATATGATCGGATTTATCGCTGATAATATCGTTAACGGACTGGTGAAGACCGAGGAAATGCCCAGGGTCAAAGAGTTAATAAAAAATGGTGAAATAGTAGTTGATGTAAGAGAGGTGGCAGAAAATGTCCTCGGAACTATTGATGGTTCAATTAATCTTCCGCTTTCAACTATCAGGGATCACCTTAACGAACTGGATAAAAATAAAACAATTTATGTTTTCTGCCAAGTCGGCTTAAGAGGATATTTAGCCGACAGAATCTTGACTCAAAACGGATTTAAAGTCGTTAATTTAGACGGCGGCTATAAAACCTTTAAATTTCTTTATCTAGATAATGATGTCAAATACGAAGGACACACTAATGACGAGGGACATATGCAAACTTTAAAAAAGGAAGAAAAACCGATAGATTTAAAAGCACCGGAAGTAAAAATTAAGGTTGATGCCTGCGGTCTTCAGTGCCCGGGTCCGATTGTCGAAGTATATAAGACCTTGCAAAATATGAAAGACGGCGAAGTATTAGAAGCTACCGCTACTGACCCCGGATTCTTTAATGATATCAAGAACTGGACCGAAAAGACCGGAAATACTTTGATGAGTCTCGAAAAAGGCGATAAAACCGTGACCGCTTTAATCAAAAAAGGAACTACTAAGGAAACAAATGGAATAGATGTAAAGAGTGACAAAGAAAACACCACCATCGTCGTTTTCAGCGAAGATTTAGATAAAGCTTTAGCCTCTTTCATTATCGCGCAAGGCGCCGCCTCAATGGGTAAGAAGGTATCTATGTTCTTCACCTTCTGGGGCTTAAATATCTTAAGAAAACCGAAAAAGGTAAGAGTAAAGAAAACCGCGATTGAAAAGATGTTTGGCTCTATGATGCCAAGAGGAACCGAAAAACTTCCGATCTCCAAAATGAATATGGGCGGAATGGGTTCTAAAATGATTAAGAGCATTATGAAGAAAAAGAACGTTGATTCATTAAGTGTAATGATTGAAAATGCCAAGAACTTAGGGGTTAAGATAACGGCTTGTGCTATGTCGATGGATATTATGGGAATTAAGAGGGAAGAGTTAATTGACGGTATTGAAGTATCCGGCGTTGCCTCATATCTTGCTGATACGACAGAAGCAAACCACAATCTCTTTATTTAAATTTTTATAAAAAAAGATGAGAAGTTACTTGCTCTCATCTTTTTTATTTTCTTCTTTTCTTAGTTTGTATAATTCTTCTACCGCAAAATGAAGTTTAGTGACAATGTTCTTTTCCTTTAGGGGATAAAGATAATAAGTGTCATCAAGCGTTGGGGAGATATCTATACAGTCTTCACCGCCGCCTAAGTAATCATATTCAATATGCAGACCGTACATAGAAAGCGGTTCTTTTTTAAAGTTTACATTATCGCTTACAAGCGTAAAGCCATTTAAATCATGAATGAGTTTACCGTTTCCCATATTGATATAGCCTTTAGCATTCGGAAGTGCCTCAATTCTAACTTCATCTTCAAAATGGTAAGTTCCCTCTTCAATCTGCTTTCTTACCTGGCTTCTTTCAAATTCGTACCAATCCGGGATATGTGGGAACTCGGTTTCACCTTCTAAAGCGTGAAGCTCTCCGTATTCATCCATTTCATAAGTCTTTCCGCAGGATTCGCACCATATTTTATTGTCTTTAGTGTTCATAACCTGTTCTTTAAGGCAATGCGGACATTGATATAATGGACGATGGAGCCCTTCAGCTCTTCCCTTATAATCAATCTTTATTTGATGTTCTTTCTGGTAAGCATATTCATCGTAAACGAAGGCTTTGTTTATTCTATCGTTTATTTCTTCGATAGATAAAGTCTTAGTTTCCTCAGCTGTGACGATTTGCGTCATATCGGCACTAAGATCAGCTTTTCTCATCTTTAAATTCCAAACCGGCTGAATAAGATAGTCACCATGAATATTTAATACCACCACCGGTTTCTTTAATAGTTTAGCCATCTTACCGAGAGAATCCGGTAAAATAGCGGTTGTGCCGATTAAAGAATATCTGGCTTCCGGATAAATAGCGACGATATAATTCAATTTCTCCAAAGCATATTTGATTTGTCTTACAAGCGTGATATCGTTGGTAAACTTTCTTTTACAGATACCGCCGACATTTCTTAATAACCACTCTCTTTTAATAAAGCCGTCAATCGCGACCACATAGTTGGCGCGATACGGATGAATCGCCGCTGTCGTTACTTTAAAATCCATAAACGATTGGTACGTGCATAACAAAATGTATGGAGGCTTGAGACCCTCCATATTTACTTTGTTTATTTTTAGATGCCTTTTCCATACTGCCGGGAAACTTAATAGGTATGCCAAAGGTGTAAGAAACCATTTTTCTTTCTTCGGCTTTTCTTGCATATCAAAATGTTTTATTTCGTGCATATTTCCTCTTTCGGACATCTTGGTCCATTTCTTACATTATATATCAATGTCAGAAATTTTAAATAACTATTTGGTTTTATTAGCCTTAAGTTACTGATGAAATAACTGAGCCATGACCGCAATTGATCCATCGCTTCTTTTTAATATATAGGAATACTTCTCATCATTCTTACAGGAATAACCACTTAAATAGTCTCCTTCCAGCGTTTGTGACAGGTAGGTAATTTCAATTCTTTTGAAAGCATTTTCCTTTAATTCCTCCGTCTTCATGCTGGAAGATATGAGTCTTATATACTCCGCATTATTCATATGTCTTGAGTAATCGATATAATCGGAAGTAACTTCTTTTTTAAAAGAGTAAGAGAATAAGGATTCAGCTGGAAAAACAGAGAAGGCCGCGAGACAAAACTTGGATGTTTCATTTAATACCGGAAAATCAACGTCCCTTAAGAATACTACCTTGTTTTCTTTCATATCATATATGCAGCATTCCGCAATCGCTCGCGCTAAGAGAGTCTGAGTTTTAGAGTAAAATTCCGTTAACATAAAGCATTTCACAAATGATACTTTAATCGGCCTTGAGGTAACCGTTACTTCCTCGTTCCAGTAAATGTCTTCAAGGAAGGTCAGTTTACTTTTAGCCAGTATCCACATTTTCGGATTCTTTTCTTTTCTCATGGATATATTATCATAGCCCATCTTTTTAAAGGCTCTTGAAATAACATCTTCCACAATCTTAACTCCGTTATACAGATTGAGTTTAGCATCATAGTCGCATTCGGAAAATCCGATGATTCTTTTTTCTTCGTACATAATTTGTCTCCTTTTTATGTAAGACATTTTATGCTCGAGTTAAATTCTTTATGTATCTATTTTTTTAGATTTTTCTATTTTTCAAAAAAATATTCTCTTAATGATTTTTCATCTCTACAAATCATCATTTTTAATTCTACCAGATGGAGAAAAGTCACAACAAATTCTTAATTTACCACGTTTTCTTCAGTTAATGGTTCTTCATCAACTTCTTTATTATTATTCTTTTTATTAGTGAAAATAAGAATGATTATCGTTAGATATATTATATATAGAAGCATTATTCCCCATTTAATATAAAGATTGATTCCGGCGTTAAACCCGGTGATTATGGCTCCTTCAAAATCAAAGAGGAAATGAATAAGAATAAGAACGGAAAGATTATCCGTTAAATATGCCACCTCGCTCGCCATAATCCCGAAAATAAAGGCGTTTTTGACCGTGAGCCACACCGCATCTAATCCTTCTCCAAAGATTAAATGCGATCCATGAGCGAGCGCAAAAATCAAAGAAGATAGGATTATTACAGAAAGCCAACTATAAGATCTTTTTAATCTTTTAAGAATTATGCCTCTAAAATACACTTCTTCTGCAAGGCCGACCGCCAGGTATAAAAAGGCATATAAGAAAATATAAGAGGTGTTTACTCCTTCAATACTATAAGGGAAGATAACTAAAAAAAGCGGAATAAAGAAAAGAGATAGGTAAACTCCTTTTTTATTCATCTTAAAAATCTGTATTTTTTCTACGCCTTCTTTTTTATTATAAAAATGAATATAGATGAAAGCCGGAATTAAAGACAAATATAAAAACGTTCCTTGAATCAGAACTACTTGTTCATTATCGGCCCTAAAGTAGATGGATAAAAGCGTAGGGACTACGGAAAATATTAGAATAATTAGGCCAAAGAGGATGGAGATAAATAAATCGGCGATTTTTTTCATATTTTCTAGACAAGTTCTTTCTTATTATAAGAATAAAGAGAAGTTCCCAAAAGAAGAGTGAAAAGAGAAAGACCGATAATATAATATACGGCCGGCAGATACCCGTTATCAACTATTACCTTGGTATCGGATAAAGAAAACGGAGTTAAGTATCTGAGAAATGAAAGACCATCTGTCATTCGGGAAAAAGCTAAAAACGCGTAAAACAAAAAGGGAAGCCCGACCGTAAGAGTTGGGGTTGCCTTATATAATACAGAGATTAAAAGCGACAGCGAATAAAGAACGAAAAAGGATAGTAAAGGCGTTAGAGTCACAATGAAAGTTTCGCTGATGTTAACGTCATTATTTAAATATAGACCGACAAAACAAGTTAAGGAAACCAAAAGGTCAAGAGCGGTAATTAAAATTAAATCGGCCAAAACCTTTTTGATCATTATCTCGCTTCTTTTTACCGGCTTAGAAGAGAGATATTCGATTGTCTTATCCGCTTTTTCTTTATATAGAGCATTACCACCTAAAATTGATGCATAAATGCCGATACAAAGAAGGACAAAGTCAATCCCTTTCGAGGTTATCCACCCGAAAGGAGACGAGATAGAGGTGACATTAAAGGCTTCTAAAACGTCTTCCGGAAAGATTTGGAGAATCTGATCGATTAATTCTCTGTTTGCTTCAATCATCGTCGGATAAATCGCAAATATCAGACTAAATAGAGCCACGAACACAAAGGACCAGACAATAAAATTTTTAAAATTGATTTTTAGTTCTCTTTTAAACATAATCTTATCCCCTTTTTAGCGGTAGTAATGTCTGAAGATTTCTTCAATTGAAGGCTCTTCAATCAATAATCTTTCAATCTTATATTTATTTAATATTTTAAGAAGAGAATTAATGTCCCTATCATAGATGAATTCTTTGCAGCCGTTTTCTGTCTTAAGATCTTTAAAATCATCTTTCAAATCATCTTTAGTATATACTTTAACCTTTAACCCCTCCGTCGATGTTAATTCGTCTACAGATGCGATTTTAATAATTTCCCCTTCTTTAATAATCGCTACTTTATCGCAAACCTTCTTCACTTCCGGGAGGTTATGCGATGAGAAAAAGAAAGCCGTGCCCTTGGCCTTTTCTTCTTTTATTATTTGGTAGACCGCTTCTTGTACCAGCGGATCAAGACCGGCTGTCACTTCGTCCATTATCACTATTTTAGGAGAATGGGCAATCGATAAGACAAAACCGATTTTTTGTTTGTTTCCGAGGGATAATTCTTTAATTTTCCGGTTGGTTTCAATTCCTAAAATCTCCGATAACTCATAAGCTCTTTTAAGCGTGTCTTCTTTATAAAAAGAATCATTATATTTATACATATCGGCTACTTTGAGTTCTTCATAAAGATGGACCTCGCTCGGTAAATACCCGATCTCTTTATAACTTTCCTTATCATTCTTCAATAAAGGTTTTCCTTTATAAAGAATGGAACCGGAGGTAACATTCAACTCATTCATAATACATCTGATAGTCGTGGACTTGCCTGCTCCGTTGGGACCGATGAAACCAAAAACCATTCCTTCATCTATTTCAAAAGAAACATTTTTGATTCCTCTCGACTTCCCGTAGTATTTAGTCAGATTCTTTACTTCAAGTACTTTCATAATCGTTTCCTCTTGGTAATAATGGTCTTTATTTAGATTTTAGCGTATTACTTAGGTCTTTCGCAATAAAAAAGCACACATAGCGTGTGCTTGATTATGGTTTAGTTATTCTTCTAAACCTTCTTCTTTTATTTGTTTTAATACATTCATCTCGTATTCTTTTTGTTTATCTTCATGTTTTTTCGTTAAAGAAGCTTTAATTAAATCCCATTTTTCTCCGTATAGAGGATAGAAAATTTTGATTAATACATAAGATAAGATAAATAGCACCAAAGGAATTATAAACCAAGAAAAGATAATTCCGAATTTCGCTAAATTCGTCTGATTAATTAAATCGATAGTTTTATCATAACCGAAAGAAACAATCATTAAAGGAAAAGCCGCGTTCGCAATCGAGATAGCCGGTTTACAAATGAAACTATTGACCCCGGCATACATTCCTTCTCTTCTTAAGCCCGAGGTGTGTTCATCGTAGTCAATTACGTCTCCGTTCATTAAAGGAACCATATAAAGTCCGCCGGATAAGGCAAAACCGACACCGAGGAATGCGACCATACCGCCGACTAGGAATTTGCCGAAGGCTATCATCACGATGGAACTGGCGATAAAGACGAGACACATAATGAGAATGGATTTTTTAACTCCCCATTTTTTAAGTCCGACCGTGAGCCATAAAGAAAGTCCTAAGGCGACACCCACGAAAAGAGCGATATAACAATATATGTAGTTTAAATCAAAAGCCCCGAAATAATAGGTGATTCCGATAAACAAAGCAGTTTGAACGAAAGTGACGGTAAACGAGATAACTTCAAAGACGATAAAGCTTTTGTTTTTAAAACAATAGCCTATTGACTTTAAGAAAGGATACTGTTCCTCTTTTTGCGCGTAGGTGCTTTCTTTATAGAAGAAAGTACTTAAAAACATAATAATGCCTGCAACAACCCCGATGATTATCATCGTCAGTTGAAATTCATGCAGCGAATTAGTTAATAGTTTTTTAAGTTCGGCGAGAAGCACAAGCGGAACGGATACTGATCCTAAGTTGAATATTAAGGTAACGAGTAAGATCTTACCCCTCGCTTCATTCGTTATTGCCATCTCGTAAGGCATGACATAAAGTGAAGTCGCAATCGCGGTATATAAAGCATCAAAGAAAAAGAGCGAGAAGAACATTTGGAAAAACATCCCTATTTGGCTCTCTCCCGGGAAAGTAAACCAAGAAAGAATATAAACAACGGCGATCATTAAGGAACCGTATCTAATATATGGTATTCTTCTTCCGAGTTTTGATTTCGTTTTATCGGATAGCCATCCAAAGATCGGATCGTTTACCGCATTCCAGATCCCAAAAAGAATCCAACACAAAGCCGATAACCCTTCCGATAAACCCATGTAGTTAATGAAGAAAAAGGTTAACCCTCCTCCCGTAATAATATTACAGAGAGTGGATATCATGCATCCGGCTCCGCCTAACCACATCCTTGATGATAATTTTACTTTTTCTCTTAATACCGGTGCTTCATTTTCTGCACTATTCATTTTCTTTAGTTCCTTCCTTTGCTTGTCTTCTTATTTTTATTTCCTCTTCAATAAGAGATAAAGCTTTTTTATCAAGAGGATAGAAAATAGTAATTATTAGGGCAATAACATAACATATAGCCGGGAACATCGACATCATAAACTGCATAGTGTCCAAAACAAAGACGGTTTGCACTTCACCTGCAACATAGCCGAATAAGCCTAAAATATAAAGAGCGGATGAACCGACGATAGCGGTTGCGAGTTTAGTGATAAAGGTTCTAGTAGAAGTGATAATTCCTTCATTCCTCTGATTAAATTTAACTTCAGCATAGTCAATCGTGTCGGCAGTCATCGTATTAGCCGCTATCGTGAAGGCGCCAAGCACGATGGCAGAAAGCCCACTCATCAGCATTACGGCCCAAAGCGTCTTATAACCGACAAAATAATAGATGACTGAGAAGATAATGCCCGCTATCTCAAGGCCGATAATTACTTTCTTGGCCCCGTATTTATTAATAAACATCGGGGTAAGAGCCGCGCCTATCAGCATACCCACAAGTAACATCGCCGAAAGATAGGTAGCGTAGTCTAGACTCCCAAGGGCATAAGTCGCATAATAGGTGGTAATCCCGATTTTAACTTGGAAAGCCATGTTGCCAAGAAGATTAGCGGCCATAAGTATTAATAAAGGCTTGTTTTTAAATAAACTCTTCATTCCGGTTTTAAAGGAGATTTTTTCCGTTACTCTTTCCACGTTTTCTCTCACAAGAAGCGCCGATATTATATAGGTTATAATTCCAAGAACTGCAAAGATAATCGCCGTTAACATATAGGCTTTCTTGATATCACCACCGCCTAAATTCTTAAGAAGAATAGGGATTATAACTGCGCCGATACCGGAGGCTATGCAGGCGAAGAAACCGCTGATACCGAAGATTTTATTTCTCTTATCCGGATTTGCGGTCATTACGGCCGGCAAAGTCCAATAAGGCACATCAAGGGTAGTAAAGGCCATACCTAAGAGAATATAGGTTACATAGGCATAGACATAAGATAGAATGGTCGTGGTATCCGGAACGATAAAACAAAGAACCAGAATAAAGCCAAGGATAGGACTCATAAAGATTAACCACGATCTGTATCTGCCGATTCTTGACTTGGTTTTATCGGATAAAATTCCCATTAACGGATCGTTTACGGCGTCCCAAATTCTCGCAACTAAGAAAAGTGTCGCGGTAAAGGCCGGCGATAAGCCAAATACGTCGGTATAAAATATAGAAAGAAAGCCGCTGAATAATGCATAGATTAAATTATGGCCGAGACCGCCGACTACATGACCGGTTATCTGCAGTTTTGTTACTTCGTTTTTCATTTCGATATCCCCTCTAAAACTATTTTTGCGATTTCAATAATCGCTTCGTGATAAGTCATGTGATTTCTTGCCAAAATATCTCCTTTATACAGCATCTGCATGCCGTTAAGAAGAAGATTTTTGATTAAATCAATATTCATATCTTTAAATGTTCCTTCATCAATCCCTTTTTGAACTAGCGAGATTGCTCTTTCCCATTCTTTTTCAAACTCTTTTTGAAAATAAGTATAGACGTCAGGATAATAGATTTCTGTTTCAAAGGCTTTACTAAGATTGAGTACATTTTCAAATTTGGATTTAGCCGTTAAGATTTGAAACAGTTTTTCTTTAGTTTCTAAAGTGTTATCGTTATATATCGCAATTTGTCTTTCCTTAACCGCATCAGCTGATTCTTCGACTATCGTTTTCAAGATATCTTCTTTACTCGAAAAATATTTATAGATTGTTTTTTTCGAGATCTTTAGATTCTTGGCCACATCGTCTAAGTGAAATTTGCAGCCTTCTATATTGAAAAGATTAATGCATTCAAGTATGATCTCTTCTTTCATTTCTTTCCCTCATTTATTTCTTCGGCCTTATCTAAAAAAGCCGTTAAAATTTCCAAATATCTTTTCTTATCAACGCCGTATGATTCCGCGTGTCTTGCGCCTTCAAAGATATGCATTTCTTTATATCCTTTGTTTCTTTGATACATTGAGTCAACCATATCAAGACTCATCAAATCGTCTTTATCGCCGTTTATAAAACAAACCGGAACCATATTGTCAGTAAGTGAGTCAATCGGTGAGATCTTTTTTATATTTAAATGATAATTTATTTTGGCCGCGAGAGAGGCAAAGTCCACTAAGAATTTCGGAAGATGATAAATTCTTTTTATCATGTCTCTAAATAAGACATCAAGGTTGGAAAAGGCGCAGTCCGATACCACAAACTTCACGTTAGGTTTATATTTAAGCGCAATCAAGCTGAGGGCCGAACCCAGAGATTCTCCGTGTAGTCCGAGGTAAATATTATCTCCATATCTTTTATAGGTATCTTTAATGACTTCCATTAAATCTTTAGCTTCTTTTTCACCCATCGTGATAGAACATCTTTTGTTTTCCCCGTGGCCTCTGTTGTCATAAATAATCGAATCATATCCAAGCTTTCTATAAAGCATCGCATACTTTACGCTCCCGTATTTGGTGTAGGTATGCCCGTGCGATATGATTACGATCTTTTTTGTTTCTTTTTCCGCTTTAATTAAAGTCGTATGTAAAACATAGCCATCAAAAGAATTAATTAGATAATCTTCCCTTTTTGTCTCTTGATAGCCTTCCATAAAGCCTTTATCACTTTCGATTTTTATCGTTTCTTCCGAGGTATATCTTTTCGGATTAAAGGCGACGCTATCAAAGTAAACGCCAACAAAATAAAAAAGAAGAAACACGATAACAATCGCGATGATTGTTCCATAAATCCACCACATAATAATCTCCTTTCACGAAGAATAATAAGGCGGAAACTATAAAATGTATTTGAGTTTCCTTTATCACTATATTACTTTTATTTAGGTAATGTCAACAACAAAAAAGATAATTTAACCAATAGTTCACAAAGAAAAGAAAATAACCGACCTTTTAATTGTTTATAGAGGTTTTAAAAAGCGCAAAAATCAGTTATACTTCCAAAAAGGAGAGTTTACTTCCTTCTTCTTTTTTTAAAGAAGAGAGTAGAAATATGGCTTTTCTATTTATAAGAGATACCAAACTTTTAAAAAAGAACATAAAATTATAGATAGATTATGCTTACCTTAAGCAAGATTAAGGAGGTTAAAGGATTATTTATGAAAAGCCCTTGGGTAGTACAGCTTGATGAATTCAGAAAAAAAGACTTCAGTTTTAAATCAATTTATGAAGATATGATGGAAAGACATCATAGTCATACTTTTGCCGAATACCAAGAAAAGGAAGAAATAAAAACCTTATCGTATTCTGATTTAGATATAATGGTTAAGAAAGCCGCAAACGCTTTATCTTTCTTATTATCTAAAACAAAAAAAGATTCTTTTGTCGGTTTATCTTTAAAAAACAGTCCCGAATGGGTCGCAGTTTTCTATGGGCTTTTAATGGCCGGATATAATCCTCTTCTTTTAGACCCTTCAAAGAAAAGCGAGGAAATAAACGACATAATGAAGACGGCGGGCGCCGCTATGCTTATTTCCGAGGGCGAGAATAAGGACATATCGCTTGATGATATATTTAATAAATCGTATGAAGAAATAAAACCTGTCTGGGCCGATAAATTCGCTCTTCACACCTCTGGCACTACCGGAAGTCCTAAGGTGTTTGTTTATGACGGCGTCTCTATGTCAAGCCAATTATATGCCGCAAGAGAAATCGTTTTAAAAAATAAAATGATTTCGATGAATGATAAAGGCAAAAGAGCGAAAATTATCGCTCTTGTCCCTTTCTTTCATATTTTCGGGTTTATGGGGACTTTCCTTTGGTACACGTATTTAGGCGGCGAAATCATCTTTTTAAAATCTTTATCTTCGGAAGATATTAAAAATACAATCATCAATCAAAAAGTAAGTCATATATTCGCCGTTCCTTTAATTTATGATTCCGTCGCAACCAAAATCGTGATGGAAGCGAAAAAGACTAATAGCGAAGAAAAATTATATAAAGCGATTGATGCCAGTATTTCTCTTCAAAAGTCTTTCCCGGTTTTCGGTCAGTGGCTGGCACAAAAAGTTATTTTTAGAAAGATCAATAAAAATATTTTAGGTCTCTCTTTAATCTTTATGATTTCGGGAGGCGGACATATAAAGGATGAAACCTTAAGAATCATGAACGGACTCGGTTATCCTTTATACCAAGGATACGGAATGAGCGAAGCGAATATCGTCTCTCTCGATTATTCGAAAAAGATTACCGACCGAATTGAAAACAGTATCGGTAAACCATTTGAAATTTATTCTTATGAATTATCCAGTGAAGGAGATTTAAAATTAAAAGGCGATTCGCTTTCAATCGGAAGAATGATAGATGGCAAGTTGATCAAAAGAGATAAATCCGATTTCTTTGATACTTTAGACGTTTTTGATTGTTTGGATAACCAAAAACTTTCGGTTAAGTATCGAAAAGACGATATAATCGTCGCCGAAAATGGCGAAAACTATAGTCCTTTTGAATTAGAAGACAAACTATCATCTCCATATCTTGAAAGGTGCGTTGTTTACCAAGATAGTGTCGATAAAAAAATTAATCTTCTTTTAAAAGAAAATATAAATACCGATCCTTACCAGAAAGTAATTATTTTGAATGAAACGAAGAAAAATATTGAAAAGCTTCCGCTTGGAATCCGTATTGATAAGATCTACATCACTACTTCTTCACTTCCCGAGGCTATCGGCGGAAAAATTCAAAGATTTAAAGTCGAAAGAATGATTAAAGAAGGAAAGATTAAGGTCGAGGAAATCGAAAAGAAAAACAAGGAAAAGACCAAATCGGATAAACCGATATCGCCGGTCACAAAAGATATTATTGATATTTTTGCGAGGGTCTACAATCTAAACCCGGAAGATATCTCTCCTGATACCCAGTGTATCCAAGATCTCGGCTCTACCAGTATGGATTATATTTATCTCGTAAACGAAATTGCGGATAAATACGGCATCGTGGCCGATTTCGAACATGACGCTATCTGCGAAACTCCTGAGAGTTTTGCCGAATATATTGAAAATAAAATCTCTTCTTAAGCATTTTTAAATCAACACAAAAAACACGACCCAAAAAGTCGTGTTTTTGTTGTATATATTAGGCTTTTTTCTTATTGATTAAACTCCCAGTGGTAATTTATCTTCCATTAGTGACCTTAGATTAATGGTTTCACCATCTAAAGTAAACCGTCCATCACCTACAGCGTGATATACTCTCTTGTCGCCTAAACTTTCATCGCAGAGCGCTCTTACAACTTTTAAAATAAGAATACTATATTTTTCAATATAATCTAAAACTTCACACTCAAAGGCGCATAGACAGCCTTCAATAATTGGAGAGGAAACAATTTTCCCGCTTTCTTTCTTAAGATTGAACATTTGGAATTTATCGCAGTCTCTACCGGATACTGCCCCAATTTTAACTACTGTTTCAATCATGGAAGAATCCGGCACCATAATGGTGCAGGCTTTGTTTTCCATTATTCCTTTAAAAGAATAATTCCAGTCTCCTGTCGTAATCGCTATCGTCCCGGAGAATTCATTAGGCATTTGCCAACTGATGGTCATTAAGTTGTCTTTGCCTTTAAATCTTGAGCCGATTAAAATAACCGGTCCGGATTCCAAAGCCAAAAAGGCTTTGTTTATATCCATTTCTTTGTACATAAAAAGCCCCCTTATTATCTTTTATTATAATTCCTTTTTTGACAAAAATACCAGTCCTTTTCTATTATAAATATCGATGATTTTTTGTTTTGTTAATTATTTAACTTATTCTTATCTATATACATAACCTTTACTGGCGTTTAATATTGAACTTTAGTATAGTATTTGGTAAAATTGGAATATAAAAACATAAAAAGAATCACTTAACAAAATCACTAGAGGCGCAAAATGGAAAAAGAGTATAGAAATAAGATAAGAACTAGAAATTTAATTCGTGAGACATTTGTCGAAATGGTGGAAGAAAAGGGAGATATTGATAAGATTACGGTTAAGGAGCTAATTGAAAGAGCCGATATCGCAAAGGGCACTTTTTATAATCATTACTCAGATATAAATGCTGTGACCGAAGATATTACCAATGAGATTATTCACACTTTAAAGGAAAGTTTAAAAGATTTCTCTTTATCTAAATCAGAGGATATATCTCCTTATCTCGAACGAATTATGTTGTTTCTAGAGGCTAATGAAAAACTATATAAGAAATTCTTTGTTTCAACTTTTCCTTCGCATTTTATCGAAGAATTAAGGAATTTCTTAACTGATTCCATTAATCAAAGCATTACTTATAGCGGTCTTTCCGATAACCCTAGTATCAGGTATGCCCAAATTGATCTAGCCGTAAGCGGCGGGACAGAACTCGTGGTCGATTATTTTCGCGGTGTAATTAAACTTAGTCTTCTTGAAATCGGCGATTTAATCTGGGATGCTATCTACAAAATGACCAAAAATTAAAGGCCTGCAATATGCAGACCTTTTTTATTTTATCGATAGGAAATAATTATAGATAGCTTCTTCTAGATTCTTTTTGGTATTCCTTATTGATTTCTTCAAGGATTCGCCTTTTTTATTTACTTCAACTATTTTAAAAGGAGAATCCTTTATTTCATTAACTCCGGTAAAAGCGATAAAAGGTTTACCTAACGATTTTTCATAAAGAGAATAGACGACCTTGCCTTCTTTAGATTGTATATCGGTTTTGCCTTCGCCTGTAATAATTAAATCGGCTTTTTTTATCTTATCTTCAATTCCATTGATTGAAAAAATATAATCAGTTCCTTTAATCATCTCGGCTTTTAAGAAAAAGACAGAACCTGCTGCAATCCCGCCTCCAGCCCCGGAGCC
>JACKCW010000003.1 GCA_020633845.1 Caryophanales bacterium
TAATAATGAGTCCATTGCCAAAATGAAGAAAGGTGTTGTAATAATTAATACTTCAAGAGGTGCCTTAATCGACACGGAAAGTTTAATTGAAGGCATTAAAAATAAACAGGTAGGCGCCGCTTGTCTTGATGTATACGAAGAAGAAGGAAATCTCTTTTTTGAAGATTACTCAGGCCATATTATTCAAGACGATACTTTGGCAAGACTCATTTCAATGCCGAACGTGATAGTCACTTCCCATCAAGGCTTCTTAACAAGAGAAGCTTTAAATAATATTGCGGAAACGACAGTTCAAAATATTATGAGTTTCTATGGAAATGGTTCTAATGAAAACGAGATCTGTTATCGATGTGAAAACATGGAAAACTGCCGGAGAAAACGTAAAGAAGCCTGCTTTTAGTGATATAATTAACTAAAAGAGGAAATGATATGAAAAAGGCCACAGAGAAACATCCGATATTATCTTCAATAATATTCTTACTTGTTTCGATGGGGCTTGTTTTTCTTCTTTTATATCCTCTTTCCTTTGTTTTACCTATTTATTGGTATAAAACCATTAAATACGGGGTTTCACTTATTGTAACTATTGCCGTAATGTATTTAATTTACGGCAAGTTTTCTTTTTCTTTAAAATCACCTTTATTCTTTAAAAATCTTTTTACTTTTGGCTTACTAGGATTCATCGGTGCTTTAGGTGCCCTTTTCTTTAGTTATCAAACTATCGAGACTCTGCCTTCTTTATCTTTTTTCTTCGCTTTTCTTCTTTCTACTCTTTTTATTGCTTTATCGGAAGAGTTCCTCTTTAGAGGTCTTATTTTAGGAGTATTAGTTAGAGGCATGGAAGATAAAGGGAAGAGAGGAATCTTTTATGCCGTTTTTATCGCGAGCACTATCTTCGGTATTAGACATCTTCTTGAATTCTTTGATTCTCCTCAAATGTATATCATGGTTTTCACTCAAGTTATTTTTACTTTTATGGCCGGGGTTTATCTTTCGGCTCTTTATTTAAGAACCAAAAATATTTGGGTATGTGTTACAATTCATTTTCTGGAAGATTTCTTTTCTTCTTTCTGGTTACTCTTTGCGTCCACTAACACAGTAGAAGATATAAGTTTATTAAATGCCTTGCTGCTTATCGTGCTTCAAGTCCCGTATTTTATCTTTGGAATTCTTTTTATTAAAGATAAAAAATGGACTTATTCTCAGGAATTATTCGCTCTTTAAATATTTTCTTTATTTTTTATTGTATATTATTTATATAGTGAAACAAAAGAAAGGAACCATATGGAAACCAAGGAAGCTATTCTTAAAAGAAGAAGCATAAGAAAATATTTGGATAAAGAAATAGACGAAGAGACTATTACTCTTCTTTTAAAAAGCGCCATGGCGGCCCCTTCCGCCGTTAATAGAAGACCGTGGGAATTCTATGTGGTTAAAGATAAAGAAACTCTCTCATTACTGAGAAAATCTTCACCATACACTAATATAGAATCACCCTTAATTATTGTCGTGTGCGGCAATACCTTAAGAGGTGTCTCCGCTATCCTTTCTGATTTTTGGGTTCAGGATTGTTCGGCCGCTACCGAAAACATTCTCCTTACGGCGACAGACTTAGGGCTTGGAAGCTGTTGGAACGGGGTTTATCCTTTAAAAAGCGCTGTCAGAAAGGTTAAAAAGATTTTATCTCTTCCCTTAAACATCATGCCTTTATCGATAATTCATATCGGATATAAAAATGAAGAAAAAGAAGAAAGAACTCAGTATGATGAAAAAAGAGTTCATTACATAAGCGAAAGGAGTAAATAACAATGGAAAAACATTATTTATGCGATAATAAAAAGGCCAAGAAAGTACTTAAAACTTTAGGGTGGATATTCTTCCCAATCGGCGCCTTTTTATTAATTCTTTCTTTAGTTGATTTTTTTCTATCGGGTTTCCCGTCTTTTCCGGCTCTTCCTTTTATTGCCCTCCCTTTAATCTTTTTAGGCATAGTATCCTTAATGTTTGGATATATGAAAGAAGTAAATAAATATGTGGCAAACGAAACGGCGCCTGTCGCCGCCGATGTAACTAATTATATGCTAGACGAGACGAGAGATGAGGTGCAAAAGACAGTATCTGGGATTGCTTCTTCTATATCTCAAAAAGAAATTATCTGCCCTTCCTGTGGTATAGTTAACGAAAAAGGCGCCATTTTTTGCGACCACTGCGGAAAACCTCTTGTTAAAATTTGTCCTAAATGTCAGGAAGAAAATGACTTTGACTCCACCTACTGTCGGAAATGCGGGGAGAGGTTAGATTAAATATGCTATATACGATGCATCTTTATAAAGAACCGATGAATATGATCAGACTTGGTTTAAAGAAATATGAACTAAGACTAAATGACGAAAAAAGACAAAACATCAAAAAGGGAGATAAAATCGAATTCATTGATCCAAAAGATGAAAGAAACAGACTGACAGTCAGTGTAAAAGCGGTAAAACACTATCCTTCTTTTAAAGAATTATACGATGATCTTCCTTTATCCGAAATTGGCTATAATGAAAAAGAGGCGGGAAGTCCTAGGGATATGGATATATATTATCCGCAAGAAAAACAAGAAAAATACGGAGTGCTCGCAATTAAAGTTGCGCTTTAAATATGATTGACAATAAAACTATTAAAGAATACTACGACATAAGCACTATTAAAGAATGGGAAAGACTTGAAGGATTTCACTTTGAGTTTGAAATAACCAAAAGGATGCTTGATAAATACATGAAGAAGGGAAAGATTTTAGATATCGGGGGCGGCCCTGGAAGATATTCTCTTTATTTGTCTTCGCTAGGCTTTGATGTAACCTTAGTTGATCTATCGCTAGGTAATGTCAATTTTGCTATCAATAAGGCCAAAGAAGAAAAACTAAACCTTAAAGCATATGAAGCGGACGCCAGAGATTTATCATCTCTTCCTCTTGAAAAATATGACACCATTCTTTTAATGGGTCCGCTTTATCATCTTTCTAAAACGGAAGAGAGAATCAAATGCCTAGAAGAAGCGAAAAAATATTTAAAAGAAGACGGCGTATTATTTGTTTCGTTTATTTCGCTTCCGGCCGGTCTTCTTTTCTATCTCGATGAATGTCCCTACGAAATGCCTAATGAGAAGGAACAGAATTTAATTGATTGTATGGAAAAAGAAAAAAGCTGGTCGGGGAAAGCTTTTACCGATGCCACCTTTACGGAAATCAAAGAAATCGAACCGTTCTTTGATTCACTGGGATTTAAGAAAATTAGTCTTTTCGCTCAAGAAGGAATTACCGGTCCTAGATTAAGTTATTTAGAAAAAGGGGACGATAAGGTTAAAGAGTATTACCTGGATGTTGCCTATAGACTATCGGAAATAGAAGAATATCTTCCGTATTCGCCGCACATTATCTATGTCGGTAAAATAAAATAAGGCCTCTTATGAGGTCTTTTTTAACCTGATTATTTTAAATAATCCCCAAAAAGATAAAATGAGTATGGTATAATTAGCCATAAGAAAAAGATGCAAAGGATATAAAAAATATGGAAAACGCGATTGAAGTAAAAGATCTTTTTAAAAACTATAAGACCAAAGAAGCAGTAAAAGGAATTACCTTTAAGGTAGAAAAAGGTTCTTTTTTTGCGTTTCTAGGCGTAAACGGCGCCGGTAAATCGACCACAATCAACATTCTATCGACCGTAATTGAAAAAACTTCCGGCTTAGTTAAAGTTTGCGGTTACGATTTAGATAAAGAAAAAGAAAAAATAAGAAACTTAGTCGGTATCGTTTTTCAAGAAAGCGTCCTTGATAAAAAACTGACCGTTAAGGAAAACCTTTTGTGTCGGGCATCTTATTATGGCCTTTCAAGAAAAGAGAGTATTAAAAGAATTGAATACGTGAAAGAAATTCTTTCACTTGAAGAACTTCTTTCACGAAGATTCGAGACTTTATCCGGAGGAGAAAGAAGAAGAGTCGATATCGCAAGGGCTCTTTTAAACGAACCGGAAATTCTTTTCTTAGATGAACCCACAACCGGTCTTGATCCTCAGAATAGAAGAAAGGTTTACGAGGTAATTGATAATCTTCGGCTTAATAAAAAAATTACGGTTTTTCTTACAACTCACTATATGGAAGAAACCGCTAAATGCGATTCGGTGATTATAATTGATAATGGAAAAATAGTGGCGAAGGGTTCACCTCACGAACTGAAAGATAAATACGCGAAAAACCGTTTAATTTGGTATACGGAAGAGGCGGAAGACAAAAACAGTATTATTAAAAAGACCGGTTTTCCTTTTGAATATTCTTTTGATTCCTACAAAATAGAAATCAAAGAAAATGCGGATATTCTGCCATTTATCGATAAAAACTCTTTGCTCATAAAAGACTTCGAATTAATCAAAGGCGATATGGACGATGTCTTTTTGAATGTGACCGGAAAGGCCCTGGGTGATTAATATGAACTCGATTAGAAAAGACCTTAATTCTTATCTTGGAATGACCAAAAGAAATATCCTTATTTATCTTAAAGATAAAATGACTTTACTCTTTTCGATGTTGAGCCCGTTAATCGTGCTTTGTCTTTATCTGCTTTTTTTAAAAAACACCTATGTTAATTCAATATCTTCCATATTTACGGAAAGCGGAGCTATAGTTGATTTATCCGATATAAACGCTCTGGTGAATTCTTGGCTTTTATCCGGCGTTCTCGGTACTTCGGTTATTACGGTTTCTTTATCTTCTTTAGTACCGATGGTCGAGGATAAAGCCGCGAAAATCGATTTTGACTACACGGCTTCTCCAGTTAAAAAAAGTATTGTGTTTCTTTCATATTTATCCGGCGCCTTCGTTAATACTTTCTTTATAGCTTCGGTTATTTTATCCGGCGGCTTTATAGTGATGTCCATCCAAGGCGCCTTTAATTATACTTTCCTAGAAGTTTTAGAAAGTTTCGGTGTGGTCGCTCTTGGATCGCTTTCCGCCACGCTTTTCTTTATTATCTTTGTTTCTTTTTTCAAAAGAACGCCGGTGCTTTCGGCTTTCTCCGTCATAATCTCAACCGCTTCCGGTTTTGTGGTCGGTGCTTATATTCCTTTAGGCCAGTTTTCCATTACTACCCAAAAAATATTAAACGCAGTCCCAGGTTCGGTAATTACCGGTATTTTAAGAAATATCTTAATGACACCGCCGATTGATAAAATCAACACGATCTTAGGAGGAGTAGATAACGGAAGTTTTGTCTCTTCCGTCAGATCTATTTTCTCTCTTGACCTCAATATGTTTATTAATAACTTCAACATTCCTGCAATGTATCTTTATTCCATAGTATTCATCGGTATCCTTTTAGTTTTAAATCTGGTGTTATTTAGAATATCTTCAAAAAGAAAATATTAAAAATTGATTTAAAAAGAAAGGGAAGCGCTAAGAACTTCCCTTTCTTTTCCCTCTTCTTTATTATTCAAATAGATTATGATATAATCTAAAAAGCGAGGTAATTTGATTGACTACAGTGTATTTTGTGCGTCACGGCCAAACTAAAGAAAATGCCCATCATTTAATTCAGGGACGAAAGAATTTTCCGTTAAGTGAAAAAGGTAAAGTTGAGATTAAAAAAACCGGTCTTTATCTTAAAAATAACTCTTATAATATTGATGTCATTTATTCAAGCCCTCTAGATAGAGCGGTGGAATCGGCCAAGATAATTAAAGAGATAATCGCGATTAAAAAAGACGTAATAATAGAAGATGGATTAATTGAAAGAGATTTTGGTAAAGCGGAAGGAATTAAGATTTCGCCGAAAGTCTACCATGATATTCTTCATGATTCTTATTCAGGGATGGAAAAGGCTCTAGATATTGAAAACAGAATGCTTAACACAACCAAAAAGATAATCAAAGAAAACGCCGGAAAAACTATTCTTGTCGTATCGCATTCGCATGCGATTAAAGCGCTTCTTTGCGCTCTTGATGAGAAAAGGAAATTTACATCCCCTTTAAATAATGCCAGTCTCACAAAGATAACGGAAGAAAACGGTATTTTGGAAATTGTTTATTCCAATAAGGTAGTGTAGTTTAGCGAGGTAGAAAATGATTAAAGACGATGATCTATGTTGGTGCAAAAGTAATAAAAAGTATCAAGATTGTCATAAAGAGTTTGACTTAAAGCTTGATGAATTCAGAAAGAAAGGGTATTTGGTTCCGCCTAAAAAATTAATTAAGAACGAAACCCAGATTGAAGGGATTAAAGCGGCGGGAATTATTAATAACGGGCTTTTAGATTTAATCGGCGAGAATATCAAGGTTGGTATGACAACGGAAGACATTGATATTATCACCAGAAAATATTTAAAAGAAAATGATGCGAGATCGGCTGATTTAAATTTTGAAGGATATCCGAAAAGCATTTGTACGTCAGTTAATGATGTCGTCTGTCACGGAATACCCAGTAAAGACGTGGTTTTAAAAGATGGAGATATATTAAATGTCGATGCGACTATCGAACATAATGGTTATTATGCGGACGCTTCCAGAATGTATTTAGTCGGAGAAGTTAAAGAGCCCGCTAAAAGATTAGTCGAAGTGACCAAGGAATGTCTGGAAAAAGGAATAGAAGTGATTAAACCATGGGAATCGACTTTAAACGATATCGGTCTCGTGATTGAAAAACTAGCCCATAAGAAGGGATATTCCGTTGTTGAAGAGTTCTGCGGACACGGAGTCGGACTCAAGATGCATGAAGATCCTTATGTCCTTCACTATAGCGTCAAAGAACCGACTTATCTTATTGTTCCGGGTATGGTTTTTACCATTGAACCGATGATTAATGAAGGAAAAAGATTTATTCATATCGACTATAAAGATGATTGGACAGTCAGGACCAATGATAAAAAACTATCCGCTCAATGGGAAAATACGATAGTAATTACCGAAAATGGAGCCGAAATAATCTCTAAATGATATAAATAACTGTTTTTTCAGTTATTTTGTGTTAATATGACAATAAATTATGTTAAAATTCAAGTAAGGATTTAATACACAGGGTGGTACAAAATGAAAAAAGCATTATTAGCTTCTTTAATCGCCTATCTAGCATTGCTTGTTGCGGTAGTAACAATGATGATTGTTTACGTCGCCATGGGGGATAACGCCTATAAACCGTTATTTATTTCGATATCGGTCGTCTTCGGTGTATTCGTTCTCGTTTTTGTCTTAATAATCGTTCTGCTTGTTCTCTATCCGAAAAAGCTTTCGAAGGAATATAAAGAAAAACTGGCGCCAATCATTGAAGAACATGGGAAAAAGTATGGAGAAAAACACGGACGCATCGTGGTGTCTAACAAAGAAAATACCGTATATGTATCTTTTGTAATGGATGAAGCGAATGACACTTACACGTTTGAACTCAAGGAAAAACCTTTAACCAAGTCGGAAGCATCTAGAATTGCGTTTAACGCAATCAGCGAATTATACGGTCAAACCGTTTGTTTCTAGTATTTACTCATTTATAAAACCCGTTATTTTTTAGTAACGTGTTTTTCTTAACCAAGAGGTGAAAAACATGAATTTTTTTGTTAACTATTGGGCTGACCCTATTTCTAATTGGATCCATGCTGAATGGCTATCTGAACTCACAGTTGGAAGTATTATTGTAAGGCTTGTTTTAGCTGTTGTTTTGGGTGGAATCGTCGGAATCGAAAGAGCCGCTAAAAGACATGCTGCCGGTCTTAGAACCTATATTTTAGTCTCCTTAGGCGCTTGTGTCGCCATGATGACTAACCAGTTCCTTGTTAATTACTATGGATCAGGCGATGCCGGCCGTCTGGCGGCACAGGTAATATCCGGTATCGGTTTCTTAGGCGCCGGAACCATCCTTATCTCATCAAGGAGCCGGATTAAAGGTCTCACAACCGCCGCCGGTCTTTGGGCCTCGGCTTGTACCGGTATTTCTATCGGGGCCGGCTTTTATACGCTCGCGATTATCGCCACCTTCACAATTGTGTTAGTCTTAACCTTCCTTCCTCGCTTTGAATACTTTGTCAGAGACAGAGCCCGTTATATCGAATACCATGTCGAATTCAAAGGAAAAGATAATATCCGGGAATTCATCGATATTGCGAGAAGAGAGGAAATGAACGTTCAATCCGTGGAATTCAATCAGGCCTTTTCAAGCGAATCGGTTTTCTCCTATTCCTTCATTCTTGAGAAGAGTTCAAAAGACAAAAGAAATCACAAATCGATTATTGACGAGTTCTCTAAACTGCCCTATATTTTATTTATTGAAGAATTATATTAATGATGAACTTATAAAAATCGCCTAAAAAGGCGATTTTTCTTTTTTTAATTTATATCTTAAGTTATAATGAGACTGAGGTGATAAAATGCTCAAGCTGGAAAATGTCGGGAAAATATATAATTCCGAAGGGACGGTCGCCGTCGGTATCAGGAAAGTTAATTTAGAACTCAGGGTCGGCGAATTTGTGGCCATCACCGGAGAATCCGGATCCGGTAAAACTACGCTTCTTAATGTGATATCGGGGATTGATACCTATGAAGAAGGAGAAATGTATGTTAACGGCGAAGAAACTTCGTATTTTTCGACCGAGGATCTTGAAAATTACCGGAACCGTTATGTCGGTTTTATTTTCCAAAATTATAATGTGATTGATTCCTTTAGTGTTCTTGAAAACGTGGAAGCTGCGCTTATCTTTGATAATCAGGATAAAAAAGCGCGTAGAGAAAAAGCCATCTCTTTAATTGAAAGAGTCGGGTTAAAAGATCAACTTAAAACTAAAGCTTCCAAGTTATCGGGTGGTGAAAAACAAAGAGTGGTTATCGCGAGAGCCCTCGCGAAGGACGCCCCGATAATCGCGGCGGACGAACCGACCGGAAACTTAGACTCTAAAGCTTCAAGTGAAATTATTGAACTTCTTCATGAAGTTTCCAAAGATAAGCTGGTTTTAATTGTTACTCACGACTTTGAAGAAGTGGAAAAATACGCAACGAGACTCATAAGAGTTTTTGACGGCGAAGTAAAAGAAGATCGAATTCTAAAAGAAGAAAACCAACTTAGAGATTTGCCTTCCATTCCGGTCAACGAAAAACTCGCCAAGAAAAGAGATATTATTACTCTTGGCAGCCAGAACGTATTTGCTTCCCCTAAAAGAGCGATCTTCCATATCTTTGTCTTTTTATTCCTTTCCGTCTTTTTCATCGCCTCCTTTGCGATATATAGAACGGCGATGAACGATCTCCATAATACTAATTCTTTCTCACAGTTCAGTAATATGGACCCGACGAGAATCGTGGTAAATAAAGATGATCACTCAGCTTTTACGGAAGCGGAACTTAACGAGTTAAAAGCGCTAGCTAATGTAAAGAATACGATAGACGGAGATATAGCTACCGATACCACTAGATATTTATATATTACCGGCGAGGATTATTCCTATAATTTTAGAGGGTATTCCAATCTTTCGACCAATCTTTCTTTAGCGGATTTAGTCTGCGGGAGACTGCCTGCCGAAGAAGGCGAGATTGTTATTACGGCCGATGAAGACGACTTAACGACGGAATATGATAGTTACGATGATTTTCTAGATAAAACGATTATATCTAGTTACAGTAATGTTTATAAAGTGGTCGGCGTGATAGACGCGTCTAAAGAGTCACAGACTTATACTTACTATACTTATTACTATCCTTCGGACTATGAAAATATTAAAAGAAATTCACTCTTTAATTATTACTATGCCGGTTTTGAAATAGACGGCAACTCGATGTATGTATCATCTGTTGTTTTAGACGAAACTTTGGGTGCGAATGAAATGGCTTATTCGGAATTTACACCGGATGATTATCAAGTGTACCTTTCTGATTTTTATCAGGTTTATTTCGATGGCACTTATCATTTCACCGTCAATGCTCAAGCCGACAGTATTCTTTATCTTGGCAGTAATTTATATAATGAGTTCACGGAAAAAGTGGATACTGTCTATCAGATTTCTGTTTTTGTCGATAACGCCAATAAAACGGATACCACGCTTAAAGCGATTCAAAACTTAGGTTATCGGGCGGTTTCGGTCTCCGAGGTTGGTTCTTCCTATCAAGATATTATTAGCGCCATCATGTCAATCGTGTTCTTCGTGCTTCTTTCATTCTTCTTAGTCGCCGCCTTCTTTATCACTTATGTGACGATGTTACACTCGGTTAAGTCAAGGAAAGACGATATCGAGATCTTAAGAACGATTGGCGCGACCAAAGATAATATTAAAGGTATGCTTATTACGGAGTTTTCTTTAGTGGCACTTATTTGTTTTACTCTAGTTCTTATTATCTACTTTGTTTTATTACTTACTTTAAATGGTTATGCTTTAGATATCATTAAAGCCATCGGCTTCACTGATTTCCTGTTCCTTTTCTTGATTCTTCTGGTAATATCCGTTCTCCTTTCGCTTCTTTATTCTCGGAAGTTGTTCAAAAAATCAGTCAAGAGATCTTTGGATCAGAAGTAGGAGGTATAAAGATGATTAAAATAGAGAACCTTAATAAATATTACAATAAAGGCAAATCCAACGAGAACCACGTCATAAACAACCTTTCGGTTGAATTCGGCGATAAAGGTCTCGTAGTATTTTTCGGTCCTTCCGGTTGCGGAAAGACGACTCTTTTAAATGTAATCGGCTGTCTTGATACTTTTAATTCGGGATCGATTACTTTTGAAGACGAGACATACAATAAATATATTCCGAAGACTTTTGATGAACTGAGAAATCATTTGATCGGTTATATTTTCCAAAATTATAATTTGATTGATTCCAAAAATGTTTATGATAATGTCATGCTTCCGCTTGACATGCTGGGAATAACGGATACAAAAGAAAAAGAAAGAAGAGTTGATTACGCTTTAGAGTCGGTCGGGATGTTTAAATACAGAAGAAGAAGCGTCCTCGCCCTATCGGGCGGACAACGCCAAAGAGTCGCTATCGCAAGAGCGCTTGCGAAAAACCCGAAGGTTATCATTGCGGACGAACCGACCGGAAACCTTGACTCAAATAACACCTTTGATGTTATGAACATTATTAAAAAAATATCCAAAGAACGTTTGGTTATTTTAGTCTCGCACGAAAAAAATCTGGTAGATTTTTATGCCGACCGTATTTTAGAACTAAAAGACGGGGTGGTAGTTAGTGATAGAGAAAATAATAATTCAGAAGGCATATCCCATAAAGACGTCAGAAATATCTATTTAAAGGATTATAAGAAAAGAGAAGTTAAAAGCGGTGATGTGTCTTTAAATATTTATGATGATAATAAAAACGATAAACCGATTAATATTGATATCGTCTTTAGAAACGGTCAGGTATTCATTAAAAACAAGACCGAAAGCAAGATAAATTATATTGAAAATGATTCGGAAGTTAAGCTATTAGATGCGAGTGAAGAAGATTTCAAGAAGAAGATTATCGAAGATACATCTTCGTTTAATCTAGACGTCCTCGGAGAAGTACAAAAAAGCACGGATAAAAACGGCTATATCCCGCTTACTAAAAGTATTAAAGACGGCTTTTCCCGTCATAAAAGATTTTTAAAAAGAGGGGTTTTCACCTATATTGCATTAATCATCGCTTCCATTATTTTCGCCTTTGTTTTATCTAGTCTTTCTAATATCTTCAATTATGATAAAGCCGATTATTTAAGCGTCTCAGACCAAACGGTAGTGGTTACCCTAGAAAGAAAAGACACTAGAGCCGGATATACCAGAAGTAATGTCGAAGAAGACGCCGCGGCCGTCCCTGGATTTAAGAGGATTTCTATTTATGGTGGATCAAGTATAGGGATGTCCGTTATTTCCATTAATTTTGCACAGTTTTACCAGTCTTCTTATTCGTCAACGACCAGTTTTGGCTTTTACCCGGTGGATAAAACGATTTATGAATATACGATTGAATACGGAGCGGACTCCAATACAACTAACCAAATAGTAATCAGTAAATGGGAAGCCGATTTAATGCTTGATAGTGATAACGCTGCCCAAAACGGCTATACTACCTATGCGGATTTAATAGATCAAGTGGTCACGATAAACGTTAACTATAGTACTGGTGATTCTTATACTATATCCGGAATTTCTTCTTCAGATTGTCCGGTCGTCATCTTTGACCACGATTTATATGATTCTTTCGCCTTTGCGGTTAACACCAGCACCACAATTTATATTGAAACCACTGATAAAGCGCAAATGGTCGAAGCCTTAAGCGCGAAATATTCTAATGTATCCGACCCGGTAAAAGATGGTAAAAACGATTATATTAAAAGCCAGTTAAGCGCCTACCAGAGTCAAATTATCTTTATGTCAATTGTCGCTATCGCTATCTTTATTTATCTGACGCTGATGATTAGAGCCAGCATGTTTAAAAAGATTAAAGATATCGGTATCTTAAGAAGCGTCGGTGCCAGAAAGAAAGATATTATTTCCATTTTTGCAGGAGAAATGTTTTCTCTTACAACAGTCACGAGTGTCATCGGATTTTCTTTAGTCTTCTTAATGATTTTCTATATGAATACCGCTTTCTCTTTAGAGGCTTTAGGCCTTTCTTTTGGAAAGGTTACGATATGGAACTATCTTTTAGGAATATCTGTAATGTATCTCATCAACATTTTGGCGGGTCTTATTCCGATCTTTTCTTTAATGCATAAAACCCCGGTGGAAATAATAAAACAATATGATATATAAGCAATAACGATATATTTTATCGGTAATTTGGTATGGAAAATCATATTGATTTTCGTATGTTTTCTATGATATAATTAATTCACTACTTAACATTTGGAGGATGTATGGAAGAATACTACCTTGTTTTTCTTGTTATCTTATTAGCCCTAGTCATTACCATAGGCTATGTTTTTTATTTGTTTAGGGCCGTCAAGAAAATAAAAGTCGAAAATCAAAAAGCCGATGAAATCAGCGGCTATATCCGAGAAGGAGCGCGAGCTTTCCTCAAAAGGGAATATAGAGTTATTATTCCTTTTGTGGTAATCGTCGCTTTAATTTTAACCGCCCTTGGGTTTATCCCGGCTCTATCCGGAGCTGAAGGCGTCGGCTGGCAAAGTGCGATATGTTTCGTTGTTGGCGCTTCCTTATCCGCTTTAAACGGTTATGTCGGTATGAGAGGCGCCCTAATCGCTAACGTGAGGACTACCGACCAAGCGGAAAAGAAAGGCTTGTCTCATGCGCTTAGAGTCGCTTTTTCCGGCGGTTCTATTTTAGGTCTTGCGGTAGTCGGTTTCGGTCTTTTGGGCCTTGTATCTTTATTCTTTATTTTCCTTAAAATATTTAATCTAGATGAAGCTGTCCATGTGGTTCAAGGTTACGCTCTTGGCTGTTCGATGATTGCGCTTTTTGCGAGAGTCGGCGGCGGAATCTATACGAAAGCGGCCGATGTCGGCGCTGACCTCGTCGGAAAGATTGAAGCGGGAATACCTGAGGATGATCATAGAAATCCGGCCACTATCGCCGATAATGTCGGAGATAATGTGGGCGATATCGCCGGTATGGGTTCTGACCTTACCGAATCCTATATCGGTTCCATCGTTTCTGCGCTTGCGCTCGGTATAATTCAGGCCACGAGTGTCGCTTTTGAAGAGAAGAATGTTTTATTCGTCTTTATCATTGCGGCCATCGGTGCTGTATCCTCTCTTCTATCCGCCATTTTTATTAGAAGTAAAACTTGGAAGAATCCGCAAAGGACTTTGTCTCTTTCTACCTATATCGCAGGACTAATTACCATTATCGGCACCTTCTTTGTCTCCTTCTTTTTCTTAGATAGTATCAGACCTTTCTTATCGGTTGTGATCGGTCTTGTGACCGGTATCATTTTAGGAAAGATTGCGGAGTACTATACTTCAGCTGACTTTAAAGCAGTTAAAGAAATCGCTAAAGAATCGGAAAGCGGCCATGCGACTAACGTAATTGCGGGACTCGGTTCCGGCATGCAGTCAACGGCACTAACGGTCATAGTTCTTGCGATTGGAATCGTGCTCGCTTATGTATCAGACAAGAATTTCGGTATCGCTCTCGCAGCGGTCGGCATGTTAACGACGGTTGGTTCCACCGTATCAGTAGATGGTTATGGCCCGATTGCGGATAATGCGGGAGGCATTGCCGAAATGAGCGGTTGCCCGAAAAACGTAAGAAAGATAACCGATAGACTAGATGCGGTTGGCAATACCACCGCCGCTATCGGTAAAGGTTTCTGTATTGGAAGTGCCGCCTTTACTGCGCTTGCGCTTTTCATGTCATATGCTAAATACGCAAATCTTGAATCAATCAATATTATTTCCGTTGAAGTAATTTCCGGTCTTTTAATCGGCGCTATGCTGCCTTTCCTCTTCAGTTCACTTGTTATCAAGTCTGTCGGAAAAGCGGCTAATAAGATGGTTATGGAAGTGAGACGTCAGTTTAAAGAAGATCCAGGAATATTACAAGGTACTTCAACTCCTAACTACGCCGCTTGCGTGGATATTGCGACTAAAGCCGCATTAAAAGAAATGGTGTTTCCGGGAATAATCGCGATATGTTCGCCGATTGTGATGGGTCTAATTTTTGGCGCTGAAGGCTTGGGTGGTCTTTTAGTAGGCGGTTTAGCGAGCGCAATTATGCTTGCGGTCTTCATGGCGAACTCGGGCGGTGCTTGGGATAACGCGAAGAAGTACATTGAAGAAGGAAATATGGAAGACGAAACCGGAGAAATTCATAAAGCCACAATAACCGGTGATACAGTCGGTGATCCTTTAAAAGATACAGCGGGACCATCAATGGATATTCTGATTAAGTTGATGAGTGTCATAGCGTTAATCATCGCACCGATTTTAGCTAGTGATGGTTTCAAGTCACTCTGGGATATAATAAGCGAATTATTTTAGAAGATAAATGGAGCCGTCAGGGCTCCATTTTCTTCTTGATTATTTATTAATTTGTAGTATAATTATTATGCGTTTTGCGTACGCCCATAGCTCAATTGGATAGAGCGTTTGACTACGGATCAAAAGGTTACGGGTTCGACTCCTGTTGGGCGTGCCAGTAGCATATAAAAAAATAATCGGGAAGTAGCTTAGCTTGGTAGAGCGCCTGCTTTGGGAGCAGGAGGTCGCAAGTTCGAATCTTGTCTTCCCGACCATTTTTTTGAATAAGGAGCCATAGCCAAGTGGTAAGGTACGGGACTGCAACTCCCTCATCCCCAGTTCAAATCTGGGTGGCTCCTCCAAAATATAATTCTCCATTTTTGCTATTTCTTTCAAGAGATTTCAAGAATGGTTTTTTTATTTTATTTATTAAGTTTATACACAATAATATAAAAAGATGCTAATATAAAATGTCAAAAAGTGTCATAATTTGACAAAAATAAATATAGAACGGAGGAAATATGGTTGATATAGGAGAATTATTGTCAATATATACAGAGTCAGACATTGATGATTTTTTAAAAAAATATACAGGAATCACTCTTAATGAAAAAAACTTATCATATGAAAAAATTAAAAAAAATTACAGATTCATAGGAAACAGTGAATCAAATGGATCAAATATTGGACAACTTACGAGTGGAGAAAAAGGTGTAGTAGAAAGAATAACTAATGCAATTGATGCAGTAATTGAAAACGAAAAGAGCAAAAACAACATCCTAGTAGCAAAAGATTCTAAAACAATTATTAAAAAAGCTTTTCCAAATTTCTATTCAAATATGCATGATGTAATGAGTGAAACTACTGATAAATCCCTAGCTAAGGATGCAGAAAACTTGGTTATTCTAGCAGTAAATGATGGATCAAAATCAAACAAACCAACACTTGATATAGTTGATAGTGGAACAGGATTATCATCATACGAATTCGAGACGACGATTTTATCTATAAACCATGGAAATAAACTTCCGAGAGATAAATCATACTTAATTGGTGCATTCGGCCAAGGAGGTTCTACGTCATTGGCTTTTGCATATGCGACAATTATCGTATCAAAAAAAGACGATAAAATATCATTTACTATAGTTAAAAGAGTTGAGCTAATAGACTATAAAAATATGGTATACGTCTATTTGACAATAGAAAGCCATATTCCAAATGCAGATTACTCAAACTTTATATCAGAAAACGAATATTTAAATAGATTTATTAATGAAACAAAGTCTGGTACTATTGTAAGAATGGTTGAATCTGAAATCTCAAAGAGATTTAGGGATAATGAAGTGACAAAACCAGGAATGCTTGGAGACTACTTGAATACTGAACTTTTTAATGTTGGGTTACCAGTAAAAATTATTGAAAACAGAAGCCAATATAAAGACAATGTCCATGTCCAAAACAGATCAGTATATGGCTCACTATCAAAATTAAAAACATCAAAAAAATACGTAAAAAAAGATTATTGTGGAATTATAAACTTTGAACACAACAATCATTCATATAGTGTAGATTATTATGTTCTTTTGCCAACAGATGAAACCAAATGGGGAAGTGAATCTGAATGTAAAACAGTATTTGAACAATTTAATGTTTATTACGATCCAATAATTTATACCGTTAACGGGCAGACTATTACTACTGAGAGGTATACAAAGCTTAATAATGCCGGTCTCAATTTTCTTAGATATAGATTATTGGTTGTTATTAATCTGGATGTACTTGAATCGGAAAAATACAAATTCTTTACTACAGATAGATCAAGAATTATTGATTCAGATTTAACTCATGGATTTTTAGACAAAATAATAAAGGCTTTAGCTACAACAGAAAAACTGCTTAAAATAAATGAAATTGTTGGAGAAAAATCTATAAGCTCTTCAATTGATAAGGAACTTATTGATGATGTTTCAAGGCAAATAAAAAACGAATATGATAAATATCTGAAAACTGGCATTTTGCTTTCTAGTAAACCTGGCCATCATTATAATCCTGATATTGAAGAAATATATGAAAATCAAATAACTTCTTTGGTAATTACCTCTGCAAAACGAGAGTTTTACAAAGATGAAAATATAATTTTTATTGTATCAACAGGAGCACAAAAACATGTCAATTCGGAAGCAGTTATATATATGTATATTGATGAAAGGGCTTTTTATGATTATAACACGGCATTTATGAACGGAAGAATTCAATATTCAATTAATGCAGGAGCAATTAAAACCGGATCTCATAGTATACAATATAGTTACTTTAAAGACAACATTTCTTACTTGCAGTCTGACAAATTATTATTTGAAGTACTAAGTGATAAAGCGCCAGAAAGAGAAAGCAAAAATTCAACAAAGAATCTTGATATTAATATTAAAATTATCAATGAGTCAGGTTTAATATGCGACATCGCTAGAGATCAAGTAAATAAAAAAATTGATGTAAAACTATGCTTTGAAAATGAAAAATTGAAGGCTGGAGTTTTTGGATTTTCCTCTTCATCAGATGAAATCTTAAGAGTAAAAAACATTATAATTAAACCCACTGTTTTATTTTGCCTTTTTTATGGTGAAAAATATGATAATATTTCAGAGGATGATGAAAAAAATAAAATTGTTATTTCTTTTATTAGAGCCTTTATTAGCTGTTCAAACAACAACATAAGTTAATTATATAAAGATATAAAAAAGACGAGATTACTCGTCTTTTTTATCTATTTGTGATAATGGCACAATATCTTTTAAATCCTCTTTCACCTTATCGGTAAAAAGAATGCCGTTAATATGATCAAACTCATGCTGAAAAACAATTGCGAGGTATCCTATAAAAGTTTCGGTTCTTTCTTCAAGAGTTTTATCTTTATAATTATAAAAGAGGGCTCTAAACTTTACCTTTTTATGTCTTGGAACAGTTCCTGATTGTCCCGGAAGCGATAAACATCCTTCTCCACCATCCAGGTAAGTCATTTGAACTGATTCTCCTAGAATAACCGGATTAATTATGCCGTACTCTTTATCTATTCCATTCTCATCCGGCGCGAGTATTGCGAGCATTCTCTTGCTTAAATTTATCTGCGGTGCCGCGAGACCCACTCCTGGTTTTAAATCATATTTATCACAGAGGTCTTCATCTTGAGAGCGCTCTAGATATACCATCATATCTTTTAAAGCTTTCAAATCTTTTTTTGAGACCGGTGTTTTTACTTCATCCGCAATCTTTCTTAAGGTCGGATGATCATCTGTAATTATATCTTTAACTAAAATCATCTTCATCACCTCAACACATTATATCATAAAGATAAAAGATGGTATAATATGTGATAAAATGAATTGAGGCAAATAATGAAAAACAGGGATTTGATGTCTAAGGGTAACCCCTTTAAAGCGGTGATTGTATTTTCGATTCCATCAATTATCGGCATGTTAGTAAATTCAATATACAATATCGTCGATAAGATGTTTATCGGAAACTATGTATCACCAGTAGCCCTGGCGGGACTACAGGTCGTCAATCCTATAACGATTTTATGGTTTGGTGTTTTAGTTGTCTTCGGTATCGGCGGATCTTCCTATGCCTCTAATAAACTTGGAGAGAAGAAGGACGAAGAAGCCAATAAGGTATTTAATAACGCTATTGTTTTATCAACCATAACCTCTCTTGTTTTTATGGTATTATTTTATATATTTTATGATCCTCTCTTAAAACTAGGCGGAGTCTTGCCTGAGAACTATACTTACGCTAAAGAGTACTTCTTAATTTATATCTCCGGCTTTTTCTTTCAAAGTCTAGCTTATTTATTTATGATGTCCATCAGAAGCGAAGGCCGTCCGGCCTTTGCGATGATATCGCAAGTAACGGGTTTCGTTGTTAATATTGTTTTTGATTATTTATTTATTGTTGTCTTTCATATGGGAGTAAAAGGAGCGGCCATCGCTACCGTTATGGGTAACATTGCTAACTTTATGGTCGGTCTTTATTTCTACTTTTTCTCGAAGAAGAATTATTTCAAAATATCTCTAAAAGATATGAAACTAAATAAAGAATACGTTTCTCAGATTTTATCTATCGGTGTTTCCAGCATGGTGCTTAATTTCTGTACCGCGATTTCTGTCTTTGTCTTCAATAATGTCTTAAAAAAATACGATAACGCTCTTTCAATTCTCGGAATCTTATCTTCTCTTGGAACTTTATGCTTTATGCCGCTTGTCGGAATCAGACAAGGGCTGCTTCCGCTTTTCTCTTATAACTACGGAGATAAGAATAATAAACGGATCTTTAAATTATATAACGCCGGTGCTTTCTATGGTATTTTATACGGAGTTATCATTTCTCTTATCATGTCTTTATTCCCGGCTTTCTTCATTAATCTGTTTGTGGAAAACGCGGAAACAGCTATTATTAGCGAGGCGGTAAGAATTTCCAGATTCTACTATGCGGGCGTAATATTAATTGCGGTTAACATGAACACTTCAGCCTTATACCAGTCGACAAGACAAAAGGTGAAAGCAATCCTGCTTTCAATGATGAGACAATTCCTTTTCCTTATCCCTTCAATTTATATTCTAGATGCCATCTTTATGTCAGAAGGTGTCTGGGCCGCGACGCCGGTTTCTGATTTTCTCTCGGCTCTTATATCATTCTTATTCTTTATTACTACCTATATCGTCTTTAAAAAGACTGGTTATTTATCTTTAAGAGATATGAAAAACAATAAAAAAAGCGAGGAAGATTTAGTTGATTGCCGAAATTATTCTTGACCTCAAAGCCAAATCCGTCGATAAACCGTTTTCTTACCTGGTACCAAAACGGTTTTTAGATATCGTGGAAGTGGGAGAAAGATGCTTTGTCGAATTCTCCTCTTTTAAACGGATGGGGATAATCGTCAAGTTAACTGAAGACCATGAAAACAATGAAATAAAGCTTAAAGAAATTGACGACATGCTTGATATAACCCCGGTTTTATCGAAAGAGTTAATTGAAATTGCATCTTACCTTTCAAAGACCTCTTGTTATCCGATGATCTCATATCTTGAAACGATGATACCGAATGTCCTTAAAGTAAACTACTCGAAGAAGATAAGACTTTTAAATAAAGACGATTTTAAACTGGGATTAATCTTCGGAAATGAAGAAGTAATCGATTATAAGAAAATTGATAAAGCCGACCTTTCTTTCATCAAAAAAGCCATTGATAATAAAGACATTGAACTGATTTATGATTTTAAAAAGAAAGAATCGGTAAAGTACGAAAAGATAATAACTCTCGAAACTATTCCGGATAAGCTAACGGCAAGAAGAAAAGAAATCGTTGATTATTTGATTAAACATCAAAACAGTTCCGAATGGATCAAAATGAGAGACGACCTCTCTTTAAGTCCCGACACCATCAAACGGATGGTGGAACAAAATATTATTTCCGTTAAAGAAAAAGAAATCTACCGCGAGATTGAAACCATCAAACCTTTGTCCGATAAGAAGGTAGTTTTTACCGATGAACAGAATGCGGTTTTTGATACGTTAAAAGAAAATTTAAATCATCAGAATGTTTTTCTCCTTCACGGTATCACCGGAAGCGGGAAAACAGAAATCTATTTAAACTTAATCGAAGAAGTATTAAAAGAAGGAAAAGAAGCGATTGTCCTTGTCCCGGAAATATCTTTAACCCCGATGATGGTCAACCGCTTCAAATCGCGCTTTAAAGACGATGTCGCTATCTTTCATAGCGGTCTTTTAGATAATACCAGATATGACGAATGGCGAAAAGTCTTAAGAGGTGAAGTAAAGATAGCGGTAGGCGCCAGAAGCGCCGTTTTCGCGCCGTTTAAGAACCTGGGAATAATAATTATCGACGAAGAGCATGAACAGTCTTATAAACAAGATACGGCCCCTTTATACCACGCTAAAGATGTGGCGGAGAAGAGGTGCGCTCTTCATAATTGCATGTTACTCTTAGGGAGTGCGACTCCTTCGATTGAAACCTATGCCAGATGTTATAAGGGTGTGTATAATCTGGTAGAACTTAAAAGAAGAGCGAATAATTTGGGTTTACCCAAGACTATTGTTGTCGACTTAAACGAAGAATTTAAAAAAGGAATGAAAGGAAATCTTTCATCTTTATTAAAAGAAGAAATCGAAAAAAGACTCGAAAAGGGCGAACAATCTTTACTCCTTTTAAATAGAAGAGGATATGCCAATTATTTGATGTGCAGATCCTGCGGTAAAGTGGAACAGTGTCCTAATTGTAGCGTATCTCTCACTTACCACGAATATGATAAGACTTTAAAATGTCATTACTGTGGATATGAAAAGCACGTTAATGATGTGTGTTCTAAATGCGGGTCCAAATATCTCCAAAAGGTGGGATCCGGAACCGAAAAACTAGAAGAAGAATTAAAGAGTTTATTTCCTATAGCTAAAATTATCAGGATGGACAACGACACGACGAGAGGGAAAAATGCTCACGAAAAACTATTATATGATTTTGAAACGATGGGAGATATTTTAATCGGCACGCAAATGATAGCGAAAGGTCTCGATTTTCCTAATGTCACTTTAGTCGGCGTAATTAATGCCGACCAATCGCTTCAGATACCGGATTTTAGAAGTAAAGAAACGACCTTTGAACTATTAACCCAAGTATCGGGAAGAGCGGGAAGAGGTGATAAGTCGGGACTAGTTATTGTGCAGACTTACAATAAAGATCACTACGCGATAAAATACGGACTTCTCCAGGATTATAAAGGATTTTTCAATGAAGAGATGAAGGTCAGAAAAATCGCTAAGTTCAGTCCTTTTTACAATATGGCCGAAATTAAAATAAAATCTAAGGATATGAAAGAATCATATACGGAAGCTTTAAAAATAAAGAATGAATTAGAGTCGTCTTTAGAAGGCGAAGAAGTCTTAATCTTGGGTCCGATTCCACCAACCATTTCTAAGGTAGACAGTTATTATATTTTCAATATTCTGATAAAATATAAAATAGTCGAAAAGCTGGATTTAACGCTTAAAAAAATCTATGAAAAAAGCGTTAGTAATAATATCCTTATTTCCATAGATCGCTTTCCGACATCTTTTTAAAGGAGCAAGATGAATAAAAAGATAAAAATATGTTTTATGGGCACCCCTGAGTTCGGGGCTAATGTCCTAAAAAAACTAATTGAAAACTATACGGTTGTATTAGTAGTAACGCAACCGGACAAAAAAGGAAAAAGAGGTTCTGAACTCCTCTTTAGTCCGGTAAAAGAGTTAGCTCTATCTTATGATCTTCCGATTTTTCAACCGGAAGATATCCGGAATGATTTTAATATGATGAAAGAATATGACTTTGATTTTTTAGTTACTGCGGCTTATGGTCAGTTTATTCCTTTAGACGTTTTACACCTAGCCCATTTCCTAACTCTTAACGTTCACGGATCTCTCCTCCCGAAGTACAGGGGCGGGGCCCCGATTCAGCGGGCGATTGAAGCCGGGGATAAATATTTGGGTGTAACCATTATGAGAACGATCCTTAAAATGGATGCGGGAGTAATGTTTAAACAATCGAAAATTCTTCTTGAAGATGATGATACCTTCGCTACGATGATTGAAAAGCTATCCAAAAAAGGCGCTGAAGATTTGCTTGAAGTTATTGATAAGTTTTATAGCGGCGAAGAAATAGAAGGCATTCATCAAAATGTCGATGAAATAAGTTTTGCCTATAATATCAAAAAGGAAGAATGTCTTTTAGATTTTAATAGCGACGCTTTAACTCTTCACAATAAAATAAGAGCGTTTAATCCGAATCCTTTAACCTTCTTTAACTATAAGAGCGAAAGTTATAAGGTTTATAAAAGCGAAGTCATCGAAAATGATGATTTAGTGTCGCCCGGAACTATTATTGATAATAATAAAAAACTGGTTATAAAATGTATGAAAAACGCTCTTTCCATTAAAGAGATACAATCCCCGGGAAAGAAAGCGATGGATATCTCTTCTTTTTTAAACGGAAAGCGGGATTTGTTTAAAATCGGGGAAATAATTAGATAATGTAAAAGGCCATGATATCCATGGCCTTTTCCTTATTTTACTTAACCTATCTTTATTTTAATCATTTAATATGATAAAATAAAAAAGCCAAGGGAGATAAATAAAAATGGATACGAAAAAAATACTATTTTCAAGAGAAGAAATGTACGAACTAAACGTTGAAAGACTGAAGTCAAGAGGAGTAACCGTTGAAGACATCGCTTTAATTGCCCAAAAACAACAGGGACGTTATACACCAAATATTGATTATACGGTCTGCTACGAAAGCGCAAGAAAAATATTGTCATACCCGGATGCTTTTCATATGATTCAACTCGGTATTGAAATTGATGAACTTGCCGAAAAAGGAATGCTATCAAGCCCGCTTCAAGAAATCATTAAATCCGATTTAGGATTATTCGGAGTCGATGAACTTTTAGGATTGGAACTAGCCGGGAATTTCGGTATCATCGGTAAAACGAATTTCGGTGAAATCGACGTCAACAAGCCGGGGATTATCAGTTTCTTAAATGAAGAAGGAAAAAAGCCGGGAGTTTGTCATACTTTCTTAGACGATATCGTCGGCGCTCTTGGAGCTTGTGCTTCAACCAGAGTAGCCCAGATATATAAAGCCAAAGACGCGCTTGATGCGGAAAAGCCAGCCAAATAGTTATGAATGAAAAGAATCTCGACGATTTCTTTAAAAAAGAAATTGACGAGAAGAATGTGAAGAGGGTAAGGGAAAAGCCAAGAAAACCCATCCTTGAGAAGGGCCCGAAAAGCACTTCTTTTCGTGAATTTTTCAGAAATCGATTTAGTTTCGACGTTAACGTCGATCTAACGAATCCGACAAGTGTTCTTTATAGAAGAAACTACGTAATAAAAAACATCATTTTTCTCGCGAATTTGATTTTTACTTTGTTTGCCTTCATCGGAATCAGTAAGTCGAATTTTATTTTGACTTTGGTTTTTTGCTTGTTAATGACGACCATCTCCCAAACTATCGCCCAGATGAGAAAAAGAAAAACCGACGATTATTCTCATCAGACGATAATCATGTATCTCCAGTGTCTTTACGTATTCATTCTCGCGGTTATTCTTTATATTAAAGTTTGGGTTGGTTTCCGTTTAGTATCGGAAACGATGACTAATGCCGAATTCTCGGTAACCCAGGCCGCTTATCTTCTTATCTATTTCTCTTTGGTTATAACCTCTCTTTATCAAAACCCGAAGTTGGTCAGGACAATGTTTATTTGGGCTCTTGTGGTAATGACCGTGCTTCATTGTTCTATCCTTCACCCGGAGTTATATCAAAACGCAACTAACCTTGGTGAATTAATCCGCTATGCCTTCGTGGATAATAATGAGATTGCGATTGATATATTCTTAAGGACGATAGTGCTTCTCGCTTTCTTTGCCGCCTTATATAGTGCGGTTTCCATCACTTACTATATGAACGAACAAAGAAAGAATGAATTTAATAAAAGAAAGGGCGTTGAAACCAACTTCATAGACGTAGTTGAAAGCGTCTTTGAAGCCGTTAAAGTTTACAATCTTTCAGCTGATGATTTAGAACAGAAGATGTCGGCGAAAAGAGTAGCGGCATCCGCTAAGGAATTATCGATAGCGATGGCCTACGACCAAGAGACCATTGAAAAGATTTATGAATTTTCCGAGGTTCACTCCGAAAAAATTAAAATGCTCGTCATTGATGAAAAGAAGGGAACCGATGGCGAAGATATGGAACAAATAATGGAAAAGACTAAGCTCGCGACCACCATTATTAAAAGGCTCCAATTATGCAAACAAGGTGAAGATATCGTTATGGCGGTTTTTGAACATCAAATAACGGACGATTTCCGTTATAATATGACGCATACGCAGAACGATAGAATAAGCCAAATTATTCTTCTTTGTGAAATCTATGATATTTTAAGAAATGACCGAAGTTATAAAAAAGGCTTAAATCATCTAAGATCTTTAGAACTTATCAATAATGATTTCGATATCTTCTTCGATAAAGATATCGTAAGCAGATTCACGAAATATAATCACGAAATAGAAACGGCCTACGAAAAGGCTATATAAAAAATAATAGGAAGGAAATATGAAATTTATTTTTACAAGCGAAGCGGTGACCGAGGGTCACCCAGATAAGATTGCGGATCGGGTTGCGGACAGCATTCTCGATGCGATACTTAAAGAAGATAAGTTTGCGAGAGTTGCCTGCGAAGTTGTGACTTCAACCGGTCTTCTCTTTATCTTCGGACAAATTACCACCTCGGCTCATGTCGATTACAAAGACATAGCGAGGAACACCGTAAAAGAAATCGGTTATACCGAAGGCAACTACGGTTTTGATGCCGAAAGCATCAACATTCTTACGGCTATCGACAAACAATCTCCAGATATCGCAATCGGGGTAGACTCGGCCGAAGGCAAGAGTTTAGGGGCAGGAGACCAAGGCATCATGTTTGGGTTTGCCACCAAAGAAACGGATATATACATGCCTCTTGGAGAAGTCTTAGCGCAAAAATTAGCTTTAAGACTGACTGAAGTAAGGAAAAAGGGAATCATCCCTTATTTACGTCCGGACGGAAAAACTCAGGTTTCGCTTGAATACGAAAACGGAAAGCCTAAAAGAATCGATACCGTGTTAGTCTCCGCTCAACATAACGAAGAAGTTAATATTGAAGATTTAAGAAAAGATATCAAAAATGAAGTTATTTTAGAAGTAATTCCCAAAGAATTACTTGATAATAATACCAAGTTTTTAATTAACCCAACGGGAAGATTTGTGGTTGGCGGCCCCGCCGCCGATACCGGTCTTACCGGCCGAAAAAATATTGTCGATACCTATGGTGGTTATGCAAAAAACGGCGGCGGTTCCTTTAGCGGTAAAGACCCGACTAAAGTCGACAGAAGCGCCTCTTATATGCTTAGATACGTGGCTAAAAATATTGTCGCAAGTGGCTTAGCCGATAAATGCGAAATCCAAATTTCTTATGCGATAGGAGTCTCAAAACCGGTTTCAATTGCGGTTGATACTTTTAATACATCTTTATTAACCGATGAAGAATTAGTTGATATTATCCAAGAGAACTTTGACTTAACCCCGGAAGGAATTATTGATAAGTTAGATCTTAGAAGACCGGTCTATAAAGATGTAAGCTGTTACGGTCATTTTGGTAGAGACGATCTTGATCTTTCCTGGGAAAGACTTGATATGGTTGATAAACTAGCAAAATATAATAAAAAGAACTGCTAGAAAAGCAGTTCTATATTATTTCTTCATTCCTTCTTTATCTTTAAACTTCGGGATAGGATCATACCCGCCTTTAGATAAAGGATTGCATCTAAGTATTCGCCAAATAGTAAGAATTGTCGCAACAAAAAAATTATAGTTCTCGTATGCGTCTATCGCATAATTAGAACATGTCGGCATGAATCTGCAGGTTTTGTTTCGGTTTTTGGTCGCTTCCTGATAGTTTCTTATCAGTTTGATGGCTAGTTTATTCATTATATTATGATTTTATCATAAGAAAGGATTAATATGAATAAGGTGCTTGAAAAGACTAACGATGCTGCCTTAGTCGCCCCTCTCGCCCATAAAATATGGATGGAATATTATCCTGATGTTATGGGGAGAGAATACACGATTTATGTTTTAGAGAATTATCACTCATTAAAGACAATAAAGAGCGATATCGAAAAAGGCATGATTTATTATCTCATAAAGGATTCAATAAACCCGATCGGATATTTTGCCTATATTATTGACGATAAGGGTTTATATATTTCCAAGCTTTATCTTTTAAAAGAATATCGCGGTAAAAATATTATGGAAGATGTCTTTTCTTTATTAACTCAAGAAGCAAGATTAAAGGGAAAGAAGATTATATATCTTAATGTAAATAAACATAACGTAGCCTCAATCAAATACTACCAAAGGAAAGGTTTTTCTATTATCGAAGACGTTAATATTCCGATCGGTCCAAGTTATTCTTTTGATGACTATATTATGGCTAAGGAGGTATAGGATATGGAATGGTATTATATCGTATTAATCGTCATCGGAGTGCTTCTCCTTTTATGTTTTTTCATCGGCTTCCTTGTATGGAAAATGTCGATTCCAACCCCGCCTAAAGAGAAGTATGAAAATAAACCGACAACCGATCCGGAAGAAATAGCGATTAGGAATTTTTCCAAGAAAATAAAAAGCGAACTGGAAAACATGAATATGGAAGAGGTGTGGATTAAATCAAAGGACGGCCTCAACCTTCATGCCTACTATAAAGAAGCGGAAGAAAAAACTAATAAAACAATTATCAGTGTCCATGGCTGGCACGGCACCGCTTTTTCTACAGCCCCGATTTTTTCTCACTTCCTTACCGACTATAATTATAATATTCTCTTTATCGATTTAAGAAGTTACGGAAAATCTGAGGGGAAATATACTACCTATGGAGTGAAAGACTCCGAGGATTTAGTCGAATGGATTAACTACCTGATTGATAGAAATAATAATGATGTACTAATCGCTCTTTTTGGAATATCAATGGGTGGAAATACAGTAATATCTATTTCCGATATCGTACCGAAGAATGTTAAATGCATAATTGACGATTGCGGTTTCACAACCGCTTTCGCGGAGTTTAAACATATCTTGAATCATCAGATGCATCTGCCGACTCTCTTCCTTTATTTCGCCGAATTAATCAATAAAATGATTTGCGGATGGGGGTATCAGAAAGTCTCGGGCTTAGAAGCCCTTAAAAATTCAAAGGTGCCGGTCCTTTTCATCCATGGAGGTAAAGACACTTTTGTTCCAACTAAAATGGGAGAAGAAGCATATAGCGTCTGCGCAAGCGAAAAAGAGATGAAAATCTTTGATAACGCCAAACACGCCAGAAGTTATTTTATGAATAAAGAAGCATATAAAAATATCGTTCTCAGTTTCCTCGCGAAAAAATTATAGGATGTTATGGATAAAGACAGCGCTACCGAAAAGATTTTAAATTTAATGAAAGACTTCACCGATCTTGCGGGGAGTCTTTTTAACGTAAGTAAAGATAAAGCTTTTATTGCCGCATCTTATCTTTTATCACAAAAGAAACTGCCTTATTTCTCTAGTTTAAAGGAAAATGAAAACCGCGAAATACAGGGATATTTTGATCGGTTTCATGAGATAGATTATAAGCCTTATGAAATGAGAAGAGCGTTTAAAGAAGCTTATCTTTTTTCTTTAAGAGAAATGGAAAAGGTCAATGTCGATACGACGCTTGAACTGCCGCTTTTATATCTTAAAATGATTACGGAAACGATTTTCTCGAAACTGAACTATGAACATACTATCGTTTTAAATCCCTCTTCCAACGACGGATCTTTAGCCCAGAGTTTAGCGGATTCTCAAATAATTAAAGAAGAGGATTTATACGTTATTGAAGAAAGAAATGATTTTTTACGGCTTTCGGAGAACTTAAGAGATTTATCCGCCTTTAACTATAAAATACAGGACTCGCTTCCGCGCTTATCCTTTAAAGCGGACATTATCGTTTCCGATCCGTTTCTTAGAAGCGTAGAAGATATTCTGATATTTTTTGAAGATTACATCGAGTATTTGAATAACGACGGGTTTATGGTTATCGTACTGATGAACGAATTTGTCCGTTCCCGCGTTTTTACCGATAATATCTTAAAATATAAACTGGTTTTAATCGGTATCATTGAATACCCGAAAGATCTCTTAGATGGTCTTATCGATTCTTCAATCGTCATTCTGGAAAAGAAAAATGAAATGAATAATGAATTTTTCACCGTAGAGATGCCAAGTATCAAAAAGATTGAAGACAATCTTAAAGTGATGAACAATATTAAAGAATATATTGATGAATACATAGGAGGATCAACCAATGAAAATAATGTCAATTAATTCCGGCTCTTCGAGTCTCAAATTCAAACTCTTCGAAATGCCGGAAGAAAAAGTGATTACCGAAGGGGTCTTTGAGAGAATCACTTTTAAGGAAGAAGGTATTTATACCATCAAAATCAACGGGGAAAAAATAAAAGAATTCCTGCCTCTTCCAAACCACGCCGTCGCGGTAGAACGTCTTTTAAAGGATTTAGTCGACCGGAAAATCATTTCGTCCTTATCGGAAATTAAGGGCGTTGGGCACCGGATAGTCCAGGGAGGAAAGTATTTTGATAAATCCGTCCTAGTCGATTCGTGGGCTAAAGACAGAATCAGAGAATTAATCGATCTTGCGCCTCTTCATAACGGACCGCACTTAATTGGAATCGAAGCTTTTGAGAAAGCTCTTCCTAATGTGAAACAAGTTGTAGTATTCGATACTGCCTTCCATCAGGGAATGGAACCGGAAGCTTTCATGTATGCCGTTCCTTATTATTGGTATACCGATTACGGCATTAGAAAATACGGAGCCCACGGAACGAGCCATCAGTTTGTCGCAAACGAATACGCAAGACTGACTAATCAGGATATCAATAAACTGAAAATAGTTACTTGTCATCTCGGAAACGGCTGTTCACTCTGCGCGATTGAAAACGGAAGATGTAAAGATACATCCATGGGCCTCACTCCTCTTGAAGGGGTACCGATGGGCACAAGAACCGGCAACATTGATCCGACCGTTGTATCCTATATCGTCGAGAAAGAAGGCAAAACCGCTTGGGAAGTCGTTAATGAATTAAATAAAAAGAGTGGTTACCTCGGAATTTCCGGTATCTCGAATGATGCGAGAGACTTAGAAGATGCGATGGCGGAAGGCAACGAAAGAGCGACCTTGGCTATCAAAATTCAGGAAAAGAGAATTGCCGATTATATCGGGTCTTATTATCTCTACCTTGAAGGAATTGATGCGATAATCTTCACAGCCGGTATCGGCGAAAACGCGAAAGAATATCGGGAAAGAATTTGTAAGAGACTGGAGATTTTAGGAGTGGTGATTGACGATGAGGCCAATTCACAAAGAGGATATCCGTTTAGAATATCCGCGCCATCTTCTAAAATAGATGTTTGGGTAGTCCCGACCAACGAAGAATTAGTTATCGCCAGAGACACTATGCGACTGATAAATGAATAAAAAATCCCTTTTCGGGGATTTTTTATTTTAAAGATATTTTAGATAGATAAATAATATTATCGGTTAAATCACTAATTTTCATTGTCTTTCCGTGACCGGGATATATAACAAGCGGTTTAAGTTCAATGATTTTTTGCCAAGATCTGATGTATGAAGAAAGATTTTCAATGACGAAAGATACCTTATGGAATGATAAAGGAATGTTCATCGCCGCATCGCCTACAAACATTTTTTATCTGTAAGAAGAAGAGAAAGAGAGTCTTTTGTATGTCCGGTAGTTTCAATTATGTCTCCGCCAAGCATATCTTTTAATAATTCTTTATTTTGTTCAGTATAAGGGATAAACCGTTTATCATCGTCAATAGAAGGATATGATATTCTGGATTTATTCAGTTTTCCTAAGAAAGAGGATAAAAATCCTACATAAAAAGCTTTTTGATTTTGGCCGGTTTTCATTCTTTCTTTAGCTTCTAAAGATGATATAATTAAAGCTTTTTTATTTACTTCTAATAGTCTTTTTAAAAAACCGACATGATCGCTATGGGAATGGGTAATAAAAACATAATCTATCATTAATAAAGTAAAACCCGCTTTCTCCATCATCTTTTTAAAATGATCATAATCATTTTCATAGCCTGTATCAATCAGAATCATTTTATCATTGTGAAAGTAAACGTAATTATTAACGAAAGAAGTCCCAAAATTATAAATTATCTTTTCCATTATTTCACCCTTATAAAAATATCATATCTTAGGAAAAGAAAAAAGCCAATAAAAAAGACCATTTTTAAGCGAACCCCTTCGGTTTGTTGTTCAACTTTTGGGTTTGCTTCACGATTAGAGTCTTTTTATTATTTCCATTTTTGACTATTATTTGAATGTTTTTAAAAAACACGTCTTAGTTGAAGCGTTTTTTCCACCTAATTATTTTATATTTGACAGATAAGTAGTACAATTCAAAATAGTTTTATTATTTTTTAAGAATATTTTTAGTTTCCACTTATTATTAAGTAAACTAGACAATTAGTTCTTAAGCGTATTAATAATTGATTCTATTTCGGTCGTGAGCCAAGTGTTTAGGTCTCCATAGGTGTCGCTTATATAAGTTTTAACATCCTCACTCATTTGTGTTAGAGCCGATTCTTTGGCTTTAGAAAGCGCCGTTTTCTGCGCTTCTTCATTAAACGTACCGCTTGTCTTAAGACTCTCGACATAGGTTTGAAAAACCGACTTTACTGCGGCAGTAACTATCTCGGTTGCTGTAGACAAAAGTTTCGCCTCTTCACTGTCTTTTATTTTAGAATTAATAAGTTTAACCAGTTTGGTTCCCGCGATAGATATTAGCGGTAAAACCACCGCCGTCACAACTACGCTGATTATATTAAGTAGAATCTCGTTCATTTACACTTCCTCCTAAATTTAAATGAATATTTTGATTTTTTATATGATCATCGATTTTCTGTTCGGCTTTTATCAGTCTTGTCAGAAGATCGTCATATTTCTCTTCAAGCTTTTCAAGCGTTTTTTCTATCCTTTCAATGCTGGATTTGATATATCCGATATCGCTTATCAGCACTCCTTCATTTTTTCCTTCCTGTTTATGGTCCTCTTTCTTAGTTCTTTTAAAAGCCAGAAAGGCAAAAAGAATGCTGGACGCGGTTCCAAAAATGCTGATGATTGAAAGAATGATTGTTATATAGTCCATAGATTTCTCCTCTCTCAGAATATAAAGAGAGGCAAACATGAAGAAAAACAACCAGAAAGCTTTTAATTTGTTTTCCTATTTGCCCCAAGACAGTGATAAAGAAAGAATAATTGCCCCTAAAAAATTGTTTTTCCACGCCAAGGCTTCTCCTTATATGAGAGGAGAACATTTATGGATAATAATTATAAAAGGTATTATTCTATCTTAAAAAACATTGCGAGGGGGTACGGAAAAGAATACGAAGACGATTTGAGACAAGACCTCTATCTTTATCTTGAAAAACTTCTGCAAGACAAAAACACCAAGAAAGCAGATAAACCGTATGCTTATATCAAAACCGCTCTTATAAATAAGGCCAAGCACCTTTTTGCGTGCGAAAAACATATTAGAGACAAAACCATTTCTCTTGATTCAAAAAACGTGATCGATGTTCCTATTCTAGATCTTATAGCCGACATGAAGGGCTATGAAGAAGATTTAATACTCGAGGAAGTTAAAATATATTTTTATAACAACATAAAAGAAATAATGAACGAATCTTTAACCAAAAAAGAAGAAGATGTCTTTATGCTGGTTTTCTTTGAAGAAAAACCGCAAAAAGAAATTAAAGATAAACAAAACGTTTCACAACAAACTATCTCAGAAACATACAGAAGAGCCTGTCGAAAACTGAAAGATGTATTTCAGAAAATGTATGACGATTGGCCCGATTAATGTATGTTTCTTTTTTGTTTAGGTTGTTTTTTCTTGATTTCCATCTCTTATATAACGGAGGGTGAAAATGTTAGACAATCTTAAAGCCACCGATTTTAATCCGAAAATTGAATTCAAAATGCTTAGTTTTTTAGATCTGAGTTCGGCTACAAAGTTAACGTATAAAGTAAATAGAAAAATATTTGAAGGCAAAAAAACACCAAAGGCAATTGGAGAATTTATTTTTTATTGTTCATTTACTGTTTACCAAAAACTGAAAAACGAAAAACTTTCTTTAGATTTATTTAAAGAGTGCGCCTATGTTTATGGAGCGGTCTTTAATGAGAATAAAATAAATAATTTCTTGTTATGGTATGAAAGCATATCAGCCTTGCACCTATATTTAAGAATAGCCAAAACTCTTAAATATATAGTGAAGGAAAGGACCTTTTCAGATAAATCAACAGAAATGGCAATTCTTATTACGAATTCTTTTTTGTACAAAGCACACCACTTAGTCATTATTTATAAATGCCCTAACATCATCTATTTAGTCGGGGCAATCAAAAATGGTATAAGCGATGAATCACTCTTGAAATGCCTTGATATATTTAGCGAACTTCCGCCTCAACTAAATAATAAATACGAATTAGTTGATAAAAATACTATCATTTTGCTTCTTAAAGCCAATAAAGAAAAAATATATTCTCTAGGAATAAAAAAGCTATGGCTTTTCGGTTCTTTTGTTAACGAAGAACAGAACGAATATAGTGATGTTGATTTATATGCTTTAACCACCGAAGACGCCATCGACTCAAAAGAAGAGATATTAGTTGAACTTAAAAAAATTGTTAAAAGGCCAGTCGATTTTCATATGAATGATGATAAAACACACTTTAACGAAAATATTTTAAAAGAAATGGAGTTGATCTTAGATGCAGATAAATAACAGAATCAATATAAAACTTTTTTATCGTTTTATCGAATTTACTTCAAAGCTTTTAGGCACGGGGTTAACCCACGAAAAGATAAAACTCCTAGCGCTTGACATAGATAAAGCGGAATCGCTTGAAGAGATAAACCTCAAGCGATTCTCAAGCGCCCATCTTTATCTTTTAAACAGCGTTTCCCAGAGCTTTACCAAAGATATACTAGATACATCTTATTTTATTCTTTCGGGAGAAAAACTTGATGATGAAGTATCCGAAGGAATTTTAAATAAATATTATATGAACCTGGATGATGCAGCACACTATTTATCGAGCCTAATCCATTTCGCAGTTTTGGATAGTGTGAGCTTCAGAAAGGTTGAATTCGCTTTTTTGCTTTCAAACTATGTAATGCTTAAAAAAGAAACAAATCCGATTATCATCTATGACTGTACGAAAGACAAGTACAACAAAGCAATTGAAGATAATGACATAGACGAACTCGGACTCGTATTCTTTGAAGCCGAACAAGTGGAAAAGCCCAAAGAAAGCGACGTTTTCATATCTAAAGAACAAATATTCTCTTTAATTAAAGAAAACAGACCAAAAATCAAAGATTACTATAACGTTAAGAAATTATATTTATACGGTTCTTACGCCAAAGAAAAAACAACGGGATACAGTGATCTCGATTTTTTGGTTGTTTATAAAGATAAAATTCTAAACACAGAAAAAACCATGGCAACCATGCTCCTCAGAGAATATCTTGATTCTTTATTTCATGTTAAGACAGATATAATCGATTTTACACACGCCTTAGAAAAGCTTGATATCGGCGAAATGGAAAACACAATAACACTAATATAAAAGGAGATTTAAAATGATTCAAAAAATTACAAACAACACAATAAACCCGGGAATCACGATAGTTGATTCCAAAATTTATGGCACAAACGGAACTCTATATTCTTATTCTTCTAGCGGCCACTATTATTCTGGTTTTAACAGCACAAAATTAATGTTTATAAAATTAACTTTCAACATTTTGTCGTCATCAGATATTCAGAGATCATACTTAAATTTAAAATATTCTGGAGTACACAATTCTACAATGCTTAGAATCTATGACACCAACCAAACTGCCACGACTTCGGCGGCGCTGTTATCTGTTATTTCCAATTACTCAAACACAGCTTATTTTGATGATGCGGTCATTATTGATGAGAGTACTATGACTGATGGATACGGACGTGCATCTTTTGATATAACAAACATTATCAGAAGCAAAGCGACAAGCACCACTTTCAGCGTTGTGCTCATGATAGCCTCAGACTATTCAAGTGCAACTGAATTAAAATTATATGATCCAGTTTATGATACTGATGATGTTTGTGTTACAACTTTGTCCGCGATTGACGGATTATCATCAAATTATCAATACCAGGAATCCGATGCCGGATTTGCCGGAAAAACATACGTAAATCTTGCAACGGGAAAAATGCTTTTAAATTTTGCCGGGCCATCTAGCAAAGATACAAAAATGCCTTTAGCATTTGGTTTTACCTATAATTCAAATAGATACCAACTATCATATGATTTGGGCAACGGGGCCAAGTCCTTTTTCAATTATAAAATATATCAAAGCGGATCGTCTTTAATCGTTCAAGATCCATCTGGTTATGACAATGTTTTTACACCTATTGATGATGAAGAGGCCGAAAATCTTGATATTGATACCTCAAATCAATCTTGTGACTACTATTATTCATACGAGACGGGATCGCACATTGCGTATAATTCATCTACTTCTTTGTTGAGGTTATACGATAAAAACGAAAACTTGATGAGTTTTTATTATAATACGATCGTTACAAGACTTATGAGCATTTCAAATAAGCTTGGCAAAACCACAGATTATAATTGGGACATACTAAACGGCAATCCACCAGAATCAATTGAAAACTCTGTTGGAGAGATAATGTCTTTGGTTTATGACTCTTCAGACAGAGTTGTTACAGCAACATGTAACTCTATTATTTTAACTTTCGCTTATGACGCGTCTGGTCGCTTATCAAGTGTGATAGAAAACAACGGGTCCACTAATTTGTATACTGCAACTTACGGATATGATACAAACGGATATATGAACGACATTCACGACTCTTATTCAGATACCGGAATCAGTTTTACATATACCGGAGGAAAAGTGACCAGAATAGACTATTATAAAAACTCAACAACTGAATCTGCCGGATATAAAGTAATTGCTTACAACGATAATTTTACTAGTGTAGCCAATGAAAAAGGAGAGATTAATTATTACTACTTCAATGAAAACGGCAAATGTATTATGGTTATGGATGACAAGGGAAAAACTATTTCATTTAACTATGATGAAATAAAAAATGGTTTATCTAGTAATCTTTCCGGTCAGTCTCACGTTCAACATAATTCTAGAAATTTGATTGAAAATAATAGTTTTGAAAGCAATGATGATTTATTTGGAGATGACTCTTGTTGGACTATTTCAGGAGCGTCTTCTACAACTGCGGAAACAGTTGATGATGGAGTATATGGGCAAAAATCTTTAAAAGTATCTCACGCTGCCGGAGAAACGATAACAATTTCTCAAAATTTGCATAATGTCTATGAGGGAACATACATTTTAAAAGGATTTTTAAAACGTTATACACAAGCAAGTGCGATTACTTCAAGCAATATAAAAATCAAATTAATCGGAAGCTACGACATAACTGAAAGCGTTCCTGTGACCACAACGCAAAGCGATGGCACAACAGTCACAACATATGTTAATCAAACAAATCATTGTGACAATTTATCAGTAGAAAATGCATCTTTTTCCGGAGATTCTAATTGGGTTGCTTTTAGTCTTCCTGCTTTAAGTTTTCCTACAGCATCATTTAATAATACCTTAAATATTACAATCCAATTAATCGGAAACACATATGATGTTTATTTTGACGAACTACAACTTAACAGCAAAGATATGAGCGCTAGATATAATTATGTTGAAAATGGATATATGGAATATGGAAGCGTGCTGCCTACTGGATTCGCAATGAATAGCGTTGGCCTTTTGGATTCTATTTATACTCTTACTTCATCAGATGAACATGCATCTATTCTGGGCAAAAAAGTAATGCGGCTTTATGAAACATGTGCCTATACTCAAACATCTGGAACTATCAATTCAAAAAAATTCTATCGAGAGATTCCGATAAAAGGAATTGAAGGAGAAGAACTAGTATTTAGCATCTTTGCCAAGGCTTTAGCTACAGAAAATAATATTTTCAGAGCCTATATAATTTTTAATTATGTTGGCCAAAGTGCCGTATCAACCTATAGGTTCGATTTTATCAAAGACTTTTCTAACTGGCAAATGCTTACAAAAAGCATAACAGCCGAGCACTCATACGATGGAATTATTCTAGGAGTGGAGTATGCCGGAAAGTCAAACGCATATATTGATGCCTTCCAGCTTTATAAAGATAACTATGGAAAGTACTATTCATATGATAAAAAAGGCAACCTTATTAACACAGTGGATGGCGCATCTTCCTCGAGCTTTTCTTACAACGATCTAAATGAAATTGAAAGCGCCTCTTTGAGCGACGGCAGTTACTATAGATATGAATATGATGACGATAGACAAATTACCGGCGTATATGATTCAAACGGCAATCATCTAGTGATGGAGTACGACGATAATGGAAATAGAACCAGCGTTCAATTATTTGATGTCAATGGCAAAGCACTAAATGTGTCATCAGCCTATAATTCCTACAGCAAAGCACTTAGTTATACTAATGAATTAAATGAAACTACAACATACAGCTTTGATGCAAAAGGATTACTTCAAACTACTACAGATCCAACTGGGCAAGTCGAAAGAAATTCTTATGATAGTTATGATAGGCTCATTTGTCTCGATTCATTTCACGGAGGAAACGCACCAACAAATGCAGAAAACCAATACAGCTATAACAGCCTTAATCAATTGGCCTCAATTTCAAGTAACAACGGCACGACGTATGGATTTGTTTATGATGACTTTGGAAGAATAACAGAGATAAACATAGATGGAGCAAGATACCAATCAAAAGAATACAATTTAAGTCACGGTACTCCGTCTGTGAATACCGGATTATTAACTATGAAAAGATATGGGACATCAGGAGACTACTATGCTTTTACTTATGACGATAATGATAGAATAGCTACTGTTTTACTAAACGGAAACCAAATTGCAGCCTATGAATATGATGAAAACGGACAAATATCCAAATCAACCGACTCTGTAAATGATAATACTAGAAATTTCTCCTATGATTTAAAGGGAAATTTGAAAAAATCAACCGACTCTGACGGCAACTCTATTTCTTATTTTTACGACAATCTTGGTGCTGTTCAAAAAACCATCTATGAAATAAACGAAAAAAATAGAACATTTGATTACCAGTATACATATGAAGAAAATGAATACTCAAAAGAAGGATATTTTGAAAGACTGAGTACTGTTTATGGAGACGAGATAATAAAAGGAAATATGCTCGGAAAAGGAACATACGGAGCTACACCCGATGAAGATATCCCTAGTTCTATGGTTTATACAGACGACGTTATTAAAATGTCTGTTTATAAGTTTTCAACAGCAGATAACAAAATAGAATATGAACTATCTAAATTTAATAATGATAGGGATGGGATATATTATAACTCCACTCAGTTTAACTACAATGTCTGGAAATCAAACTTTGCAAACGAAAAGACTTTCTATGCCTGGATAAAACCGATGGGCAGTTTTTCTGAGGAATGCATTTTCCAGTTTGCCGATATTACTAATCAAACGACATATTGCAGTTTGGTAGTCAATTCAACTGGGCATTTAGGACTAAAACCATATAATTCAAGTAGTATGGCCTTAACCTCGAGCGCCTTAACAATAGGAGTTTATAACCTTGTTGGAGTCCAGTTTATCAAATCTTCTTCTTCAATTACCGCGAGATTAATTGTAAACGGAAATGTAACAGAATTTTCAACAACCATTGACCCTAGTAATTTTGGATACTTAAAAGTGGCCGATCAAAGGGAATATAATTACTCAAGTTTACTCCCTATGTATATTTATATAGCATTTATGTCTGCCGGCTCTTATCCATATACAGCCGATGACTTTCAAGCAATTTATAAAGCCGGCGCGCCTTATCTTTCTAGCATAATAAACAGAGAAAGTAAAACGAGTGGAGTACTGTATTATAATAAAACACCATATGAAAGCTTTGATATTATAACGCTTAATGGGAGCTTCGTGTCCAGCAAGGGCTTAGAGCCGAAAACTATTGTTGAAACCGATAATTCATATAAGGTTGACAAGGCAAAACTATTCAAATACGACCTTACTCTTAAAAAACATATATATGGAAGTTATAGTAGTGTTGTGAATTTAACTCCTGGTAACAATTCTAAATTGGTATATGATTTAGGGCTAGGTGCATCAGGCACTATATCAATTAGATATCGCTTTGACGCATCAGCAAGTCAAGATACTTATCCTAAAATGTTGTTCTCTTTCATTAACGGCAGTACAACACATTTATATGCCGAATATCAAAGTAGCACTGGCTTTAAAATATACGATAATGCAGGTCATTCTACTGTTATTCCTTTTGATACAGGAGTTTGGCATACCTTATCATTATCATATAACTCAAGCGGAACTCTACTTTATCAAGACTTAACAAGTATATCCAACTCACTAAGCATAAATTTAACCGGTTGTGAAGCGTATATAGGCTCCGGAAGTTCAGACAACACTCAAATGGATGGAGACATGGAAATGCTTGTATTTGGAAATTCTAAAGCTACGGCAACACAACTTCAAGCATTCTACAGCGGAAGAAAATCATACTCTGTGTTAAAAACACACGACTTACTAGATCGTATTACCAAAAAAGAGATAATAAAAAATTCTGCAACTGCTTCTCATACTACCACAACATATTATACTCATGGGGATACTACAACCGCAATTCATCCACTTGTTCATAGTGAGGAGACTACAACTAAAGAGCAAAATGTAAGCACAACAGAAGTAACAATTTACTCATATGATTCTTTAAATAATGTTACGTCAAAACTAGTAACAGACGCAAACGGAGTCGGAAAAGAAAGAGTCGATTACTCATACGATGAGATTGGCAGATTATCTGAAGAGGATACATACACTTATGTGAGCGGCACCGGTCTCGTCTTAACTTATAAATTTAAGTACACATATGATCAAAACGGAAATATTACATATAGAAAAAAATACAGTTCCACAGACAGTCTTCTTGCAACAAAATCCTATGTATATGATCAAACAATAAAAGATAGATTAGCAAGCGTCACCGATGGAAATACCACCACCACTATTACATATGGTACCGGCTTTGCATTTAACCCGACATATATAGGATCTACCCCACTAGCATGGAGCGGAAGAAGATTAACCGGATATGGCTCAAACCTATTTGTTTACAACGAAGATGGAATAAGAATTAGAAAAACATCAGTTGGATTTGCAACTCATACTTATGATTTAGAAGGAAAAAGGGTAGTCGGCGAAACAATAGATAGTCCATCAATTCACTTTGATTATAACTATGATGAAGAAGGGACACTTATTGGACTTACTTATAATGGAATTGAATACTTCTATTTAAGAGATATAACTGGAAATATTGTCAAAATAGTTGATGAATCTGGAAATACAGTAGTAAAATATAGTTATGATGCATGGGGCACAGTAACAAAAACAAATATTGCAAACACCACTGCATCAGGTATCCTCTATACATACAATCCATATTTATACAAAGGCTATTATTACGACAGAGAAACTAATTTGTATTACTGCAACAGCAGATACTACAGTCCTTCTTTATGCAGATGGATATCGGCTGACGCAATAGACAATCTTGATCAATCAACGATTGATGGAATAAATCTATACGCGTATTGTGGTAATAACCCAGTAATGGGATATGATCCAGAAGGAAAATGGAATTGGAAAAAATTCGCCATTGCACTTGCTGTATCTATTGTTATAGTGGCGGTTACTGTGGCTATAGTTGTTGCAACCACCGCAACTGGTGGACTTGCAATGCTTATTATTGGGGCTGCAGTTACCACTGGTGTAGTTTTGTCTTACGCAGCAGGCGCAGAAAAAACAGTGGTCATAGATTTAAGTTGTTATTTATGGGATGTTGGCGGAGGAAATTCTCTGGTCATTGATTTTAAAAATGATTCATGCGAACTATACTCTCATGGTGGGTTTGTGATGGGAGATAGTCCCATGGCTATTTCTTTCTCTGTCGGACTTGTTGATAATTATAAAGGAAAACGCGGATACGAAGGACCATTTATGAAGATTGGAGGAGGATATAAAATTGGAATTGAACACGCTTTTGATCCGACTAAACCATATGATGAAACCGTTAGAGCTACAACAGTAACTTTTTCAAATTCTTTTGGAGTATACGCAGGATTTGATTATTATACTAGTTTATTTTATTTTAATTTCTAGGGAGGATATATGGATTTTGCCTATCATGATTATTATTTGAATATGTATATAATGCCAATTATAGTATTTATAATAATCACTATCGGCGTAACTACAACGCTCTTTAATGTGATTAATGCTGCAAAGAGTCCACTGCCAAAATGGCTGACTATTTCATTCTGCCTATTTATTGCTAGTTTTCTTTTTATACAAGCATTTTCACAGTTTAGATTTGGGTATTATTTGCATGAAGAAACTCCGGAAAATGCAATTGTAACTGAAGGAGTAATAGAAAAAATAAAAGAAGATAAATTATCTGCCAGATATTTTTATGATGGGAAACCGACTAAATCAAGTATTATTACAATATCCGGAAAGGATTATTATTTCATGATGTTAGGCAATCTAGAAATAGGTGATGAGGTATCTATAACCTATTTGCCGAAAAGCACTATAGTTCTTTCGGTTACAATCAAAAATAGTAGTGAATAAAAAAGTAGAAAAACAATTTAAAACACTATAAAGCACCCATTAGTTGATGGGTGCTTTATAATTGCAATTGAGCTTGACTATTTTTTTGACTATATTTGATTAACCATTTTTATTATATTAATCTGTCGAAATCCGCTTCTTTATTTCGGTTAATCCATTTAAAATGCATTTTTATCTTATGAAAAAATCGAATTTTTCATTTGATCAAAGGCAAGATTTTTTAATTTATGTCATTTAACTTTTTGTTTTGGCATTATACTGGGATCTATATTAAAAACACTTACAAAACTTAAATTTTCTTATATCCTTTTCTATTTTAATCCTGACAACCATACTATTGACTCTTAGTTTTTCCAATTTATTTCTTTATTTTTTTTAATCAATTGCCTACAAGCATAAATTATAATTACAATTAAAAAAGCGCCCAGCAGTAATTGAAAAATCGCCGTTATAATAGCCGCACCATTTCTATCAATTATGCCATTTACCATATTTATCAAAGCAACTGACCCGATAAATGCATAAAAAAGAACTAAAAACGTATAAAATAATTTTTCTTGCCATGTAAATTTAGGATTATTATGTTTTATTTTTTTTGACTTTTTCATATTAAGCCTCAAATAAATCTGCAATTAACACTTTATTATTGCATTTTTAATAAAAAATAACAATGAATCAGAACGGAATAAAATATAATATAGAGTCAAGAGAAACATGGAAGAGTGAAAATCAATAAATTTATAGTTAATTTTTTATATTAGCACCTTTTATCCGTTGCAATATTTTTATTTTGCTACATTACAATACGCAGAGAGGACTCATCAGAACCAGATTGGATATTGTTGCAATTTTGGAGCCGTTTTTAATGGGTTCTTATTAGATTCTTAAATTTTGACAGCAAAGATATTAACACATTATGCAAAAGAGGAAAAAATATTAAAAATTGTATAATCTCTAAATGTTAACAATCAGTAGTTTAATGAAATGGCGGATAACAAATGGCGTCCCTAAGTTTAAAAAGCAAACAACAGATGTTAACGATGTGATTTTTAATAGTATCTACTATATTTTAACTCTTTCATCAAAAAGAACAAACTATAACACAATATGACCGATAAATTAAAGCAGTATATTAAAAAGCCCCGCCATTTTATCGGTATCTTTTTGTTCTTTGGCATTAAAATGTATTTATAACCCATATTTATACAAAGGCTATTACTATGATAGTGAAATAAAATTATATTATTGTAATACTAGATACTATAGTCCTGAACTTTGCAGATGGATATCAATAGACGCAGTAGATTATCTAGATCCCTCAACTCTTGAAGACTCAAATCTTTATGTGTATTGTGGGAATAACCCGGTAATGGGGTATGACCCAGATGGAGAATGGGATTGGGGCACTTTCTGGGAAGGCGTTGGCCTTGTTGCTACTGCAGTAGTCGCCATAGCGCTTGCTGTTACAACTTTTGGTGCTGGAATACCGATTGCTATGGCTGTTATTGCAGGAATTACTTTAGGAGCAGGAATTTTAACGGGAATTAATGGTATAGCCACCATAGTGGAAGCTGGAGCTGATTACAATTTTGTAAGAGATGGCATGTTTAATGAAGTTTTAGGGTTAAGTGACAATGCATATAATGTATATTCTGAAGTTACAGAAGGTGTTGCAATTGTTGGAAGTATGATATTGGGCGTTTATCATACAACAGGCCAATATAAAGCCGCAAAATATGGGCAAAAAATGCTAGGGAACGGTTATAGCAAAGAGGGTCCCGGACGCTGGGTATCTGAAGACGGCATGAGACAAATGAGACTGGATGGGGGACATCTATATAAGGGACAAAAACTAGGGAACCATATAAATATAGATTATTTCAGATATGGTAGTTATTGGGAAGGCTATACAAAAATTGGCAAAAAAATACATATACTATACAAATGGTTTAGTTACTGGTTTTTCTAATGAAATAAACCAGAATGGAGGATAGCATTATGACTAAAGATGAGTTTGTCAGGCGTTTTCTAGAGACATTTTATTTTGATTTGACCAAGAAAGAGTTTATAGAAAAGATGTTAAGCATAGATAAAAATACAAAAAAATCAATAATTAGACAATGTTATAAAGCTTATAAAAAGCACTCTTACCTATGGCTAGGATTTAGTTATAAGTTGCCTCCTTGTTTTGAAGGCAATGAAGCACGAAACGAATATGATAAAGTCGAGAAAAATGGCGCTTTTGAAATTTACTATTATGTTGATAATCTTTGTGATGACGAAACCCAAGAAATAAGCGAAAATCATAAAACCGCTCTCCAAATTGACAATTCAAGAGAAGCAGAATTTTATATAGTAGGAAAAGATTTCTCCTGGTGTTATGTTGTTACTCTTGATGGTGACTATTGCGGACCGTTTTTCTGCTATGCTCCAAAAAAATAGAAACTATATGCACAAAATATTTATGCTTTAAACAGAGCCTTGGCACACTAATATGCCAAGGCTTTTCTTTTAAATATATCACTAAAAGCGTTATTAAAATAGTTAATTAATCTGGAAATACAGTAGTAAAATATAGTTACAATGCTTGGGGTAAAGTAACCAAAACCAACGTGGCCAACACAACCGCATCAGGAATTATTTATACTTATAACCCATATTTATACAAAGACTATTACTATGATAGTGAAATAGAATTATATTATATCCTGAACTCTGCAGATGGATATCAATTGACGCAATAGACTACATGACTCCGTCTATACTAGATGGTGCAAATCTTTATTCTTATTGTGGCAATAATCCGGTAATTGGGTATGACCCTTATGGAGAAAAATGGTGGTACTAGGTTGTCGGAGGAGTTGTAATAGCAGCAGCAATTGTTGCTGCTATTCTTACCGATGGGGCGACGGTCGGCCCCTTGGTTGCTGCAATACATACTTTTGCAAGTGGAGCATTGGTGGGTTCTACCCTTGGCGCACTCTTTGGAACGGTTGGCGGAGGTATATCATACGATGAACAAGGTACAGTAACTTGGGATTGGGAAGGAGCCGCATCTGGTTATTTTTGGGGGTCAGTCACTGGCTTTGTTGGTGGTGGACTGGGTGGTTTTTTTGCGAACGTCGGATCAAAACTACCCAAATTTTTATACTTTATTATACAAGGCGGAATAAATGGCGGCATTTCTTTTGGTTTATCGGCTTTTCAAGGAGTAGTTACTAATAGTTTTTCTTGGACAAGTGTTGGTATTGCATCTTTCTTTGGATTTTTGGGAGGCGGACTTGGCATAACCAAATTTGGGCAAGTCCGGAGAGGAGTAGTTGCTGGCGGCGGCCTTGGTATTGCACAGGCATCCGTTGAAGAAATAATAGAATTTTATAATAGTACCCATCCTAATATAGATGCCGTAACGAGAATTTGCTTCATATATTAAAAGGAGAAAACGATATGCTTGAATTTATATTTTATTTTTTTTGTTATTTGCTAGCATTTTCATTATTTATTTATTCGGTTCTTGAATGGGATTATATTGCTAAAAAGAAAAAATGGAAACTAATAAAAATAAAGCATATAGGATTCCTATTTTTGCCAAGATATAGAGACAAAAAGAAAGAGATTGATATAGATTGCAAAAACACGATAGGATTAGTCGCCTTTTGTATTACAATTTTCGTTTATTGTTTTTCTATTGCGTATCTGACTATTTCGGCAGTTGCAGTTTTTGGACAAAATGAAACCTGCGCATATATAGCCAGTAGATCCATTATTCCAACTTTTGTTGTGCCTTCAGTTTCTGCTGTTAGCATAGGTTTGTATCAAACAATAACAACTAAATAAAATATTATCCTCATAAACACTCAGTTTAAATATACGTTTTCTTCAGTTATATAGAATAAAAATGTGTGTGCTATTCTGAGTCGTACCCAGTTTTCTGGACTAATTAATTAAATAATATCACATATTAACCATGGATGCTTCCCTGAACTTTGAGGGAGGCATCCATTTTGTTTTTTCTTTGATTCTTTTAAAGTTATAATAGCTTATATATTCTGCTATTGCGGTTTTAAAATCATTAAATGTTTTAAACTCGGATTCATGGCCGTAAAACATTTCATTTTTAAGGGTGCCAAAGAAAGACTCCATAATGGAGTTGTCTAGAGAAAGGGGTACAATCACATATGCTTGAGTCTTTTATTTTAGTGTCCGCCGGCTCCGCTTCCCGGAATTCCTCCTTCACCGCCATTACTTCCAGGCGTTCCGCCACTTCCGATAGTGGAACCGCTATTACTTCCGCCAATCCCAATAGATCCGTAAGTTGTGAGTAAATCAGATATAGTTAAAGAGGTAATGGTAGTGCCAGAGGAATAAGATCCGCTATAAGACACGCCATTACTGAAACTACCGCTATAAGTACCGCCGCATTTAATAGTATAGGTATTTCCTTTTTTAATACTTGGACTGCTGATGACAATCGCAAAACTGCTGGAATAGTTTTTCGGAAGACTAACGGCGATAGAATAATCGCTGCCGCCGACATAAACAGTAGAACCTTTAGTAAGAGAAGAGGAAGTAAATGATGCGGCTATTACATACTGAGTCGGATTATCCGGCACTTGTGCCATTCCCGATGAGCCTACCGCCACCAGCGTTCCGCCGGTTATATAGAAGTTTCCGTCATAATCTAAAGCTCCGTTGGAATTATCGGTTGGACCAAATACATAAACGGTTCCGCCATACATCGAAATATTTCCGTTAGCATCGAGTCCGTCTCCTGAGGCGTTTACGATAACGAGTGGATCGCCACCGAAATGTAGATACATATCATCACTGACTTCAGTGTCGCTGTCGGCTCCGCCGGCGGCGTTGATACCATCATCCGATGAAACGACATTAATAATTCCGTCATAGATTTCGATTTTCATTCCTTCGATTCCTTCATAACACGATTCGACTGTGACAGTAAAATCATTGCTTAAAGAAGTAGTTTCACTGCCTCCTAGTTGAAGGAAATATTCGGCATGAATTCCATCGTCCAAAGTATTTAAAGTAAAACTTCCGGCATAGATTTGTACATCGCCGTTTGAATGAATTGCATCGTCATCGGCATCAACTGTAAAACTGCCGCCGGTGATTTCGATTAAACTGTCGGATTTAATTCCTTTAACACTTTGTTCGAGGTAATACTTATATGTATATTTTGAAAGACTATCTTTAGATATTCTCATATATGTAGTACCGCTCTTAATGAATTTAGCGTCTTCATAAAGAGTACCGTCAGAGTCTTGCGATGCATCATATAGAACAAACGTTCCGTTTGTCATTATATTATAATTTCCGCTGGATATCTTGACATCGCCCCCAGCATCAATTCCGTCCCCTAAAGTATTTGATGTATAGGTCATATTAGATAGAACTATATCGCCGCTTTTGGAGTGCATCCCGTCGCCACTTGCACTTTCAACCTCAATAGTCCCGCCCGTAATTGTGACACCTGTTTTTGCGGATATGGCGTGATCATTGGCCGCTTCCACGATAATTGTTCCCGAGTCCATAATCAGATTCTTTGAAGTGTAAAGAGCGGCCCCTGATTCAATTTCATCGGTTGAAAGGCCCTTGCCGTTTAAAACCAAAGTTCCACCGCCGGTAATATTAAAGTCGGTTTTCTTTACTACGATAGCGCCGTCGGTTAAGTTGTTTTCGCTATTTTCAATATAATTGGTAGTCCCGCTGACAATCTCAAGAGTAAAGCTTCCGGCTTCTTTGACATAGAAAGCCGCTTCTTCGCCGAGATAAGTTAAAGAAGCGCTATCTAAGGCCACTTCCACACTGATATCTTCGCCGTCTATTACCACTTGCGCATTACTCGCCGTTCCGATTATGGCGTATTTACCGGATTCATCTATGGTGATAGTTTCATCGTCTAAAAGAGCGGATAAATCAATCACGGTATAATCGGTAAGATCTTTAGTCGTGATAGTCGTCGACTCCGTCGTATCAGTCTCGCTCGCAGTGTCTTCGGTAGAAGGAGTGGTGCTGCCTAAAAACGCATTTGTCGTCGTTTCAGCAGTACATCCCATCAAGGAAAAAGCGAATACTGCACTAAATACTCCCAAAAGAATAGTTTTTTTCATTGCGAATCCTCCATTTTTATCTTGATTATAATACTTAATTATCATCTCCACTTTTCTATCACAAAATAATCAATTTATTTTCGAATTACTCTATTTAAAATCACTGAAACCATCCGAGTATTATTAATAAAGGGAGGAACCTATGAAAAAAATAATTGTTTTTTTGATAATTATGGCTTTGACGCTTACTCTTAATATTAAAAACGTTAAAGCGGAAGAAAAAGTGGATGAACCTGTTTATTACACGCTTTTAGAATCATCGCTTAAAAACGGCGGTAAAATAGCCATCCAAAGAGAAAATGAAAACTTTACCTACCGGACGGTCCTAAACGATAAAACCGCGATGACGATTGATTTTGGCGGGATGAATATCGGCTGGGTTAAGTTTATGGAGTCATCTTCTTATTACCTATTTTTCGGGTCGTTAATGGATGATTTTAATGTTACGAAAACCTATCCTTATATTCTTCGAATAAATAAGGATTTCAGCAATTATAAATTATACAAAAATATGGACGTGAGTGGACCCGCTTATTGTCTTTCACTTCTAGAGTTTTCAAGTGGTAAATTTATTGTGACCGAATTTGTGGAAGGAAGATTCTCTTTTGGCATGTACCTTGGGTATTACCGTCTTTTCTCGATGGATGATGATTTAAATGTCTTATCGTCAATTGATATCGGCGATAAAGAATGTGATTTAAGTATCGCTTATGATGTGATTGAAATTAAAAGAACGGATAAAACTATCACCTATTTCGACAGGGAATTTAATATCGTTTCTGATTATGATAGAGAAGTCACGGAATACGGAACTTTTGAGCTTTTAGCTCCTTCTTTAGTCAACGGAATAAGTTATGATATCGGCGCATCCTTTAATACTCCCGGCGAATATATTTTAAACGACGGATTGCACGAAGAAAGAATTGTGCACCTTTACCCGGAAATAAAAGGTGTTAAGGAAGGAGAAGAATACGACGATTATATTGCTTATCAGATCTCCGGCGGTAATATTTATGTGAACGGGAACCCAGCCTATTTAAACGGAACAATAGCTGAGGTCGGTTCTTATACGATAACGATTAAAGGATTAGGAGATTTTGAAGAAATTGTTAATTTTAAAATACTCCCGGCGCTTATATCGTCGATAGAAACTGGTGATTCATTAGATATCGGCGATGAAATACTTTTTACCGGTAAGGCGACATTAAACGGCGATGAAATAGAAAGCGGATATACTATTTTAAATGCTGGAGCTTACGAACTTTGTCTTTATAGCGACGGTATCATCGAAAAAACTGTTTATTTCTCGGTGGCGGAAGAAGAAGTCAAGGAAAACAGTAAAGTTTGGGTTTATATCGTTGAAGGTCTTGCGGTAGTCTCTCTCGGGGTAACGTGTTTCTTTATTTTTCGAAGAAAAAAAGTAAAAAAAGCGACGAAATAGTGATGGGTTCCCTCTTTTAATTTACTTTACTCATTTTATGGGTTAAAATGAGAGTGAAAAAAATTACGGAGGATTTTTATGCCCTATTTTATTTATATTGTGATGTTTACATCAATCGTTCTTTCCGGTCTTTACATAGTCTTCAGCAAAAGCACAAAACCGCATATTTCTTTAATATTCAAAATCTTATCCAGTCTATCGTTTTTTGCTCTTTCAGTAGCGTCCGCTCTGGCGGTACTCGGCGGAATTTATGGTGATGAATTATTATTTATTATTTTGATGTTGGCTTCGGTATTTGTCGCTTTCGCTTCTGATCTCTTTAATGGCCTTACAAGCGATGGATTAATTTTAAAGAAAGCCAATAAGACAAAGGTTAATGTTGCTTCTGAAATAGTATTCATGGCCTCTTTAGGCCTGGCTATTGCGGCTTCAATAATTCTTCTCGGCTTTTCTTATTACACTCTTATTTTCTGGCTTATTCTGCTTATTCTCTTTTACTACGTTAATGTTGCGATCAATAAGACTGACTTTGGGAAAAACAAAACTTTCGTTTTAATATACGGCGCTTTTATTTCCTTCATTTTAGCGCAATCAATCGGCGCTCTTATCTTCAATTCTGTTTCGGATGGATCAGTTAATCAGATAGCTCTATTCCTTACTATTGGTTATTCTTTTGTTTATTTTTCCGACATCATCAAATTCAACGATCTCTTTGCGGTTAAAAAAGGCAAAGTTAATAAAAAAGAAGAAGAATCTTCAGGATACTTTGATTCGGCATTTTATTACATCGGAATGCTCCTTATTGCGCTTTCTATTGCGTTTATCTTCTTCTAGACTTGTAAAAATTTGATTTTTATAGTACCCTAAAAGGGTATATAAAATGATGATGAAGAGCGCGGAACAAGTATGGTATAAACAAGAGAGCGGGGACTGGTGAAAAACCGTTATACGAAAACTGGGCCGGAATCACTTCGGAGTTGTTTGGGCGAACTAAAAGTAACTCAAACCGGGATGAACCGTTACATTCAAGACATATGATAGTATGTTTAAATAAGTGGTTATGAACGAATAAAATCTTCATCTTGTTTAAGGTGGAGATTTTTTATTTAAGAGAGAGGTTTTATTTATGTATGAAAAAGTGGATATATCCAAAAAAGTAACCGAAAGAGAAAATGAGATATCGGCATTTTGGGAGAAAAACGATATCTTCAACGAGTCGATAAAATTAAGAGAAGGTTGTCCGACTTTTACTTTTTTCGATGGTCCTCCGACGGCAAACGGCAAGCCGCATATCGGCCACGTGATCACAAGAGCGATAAAAGACTTAATCCCGCGATATAAAACAATGAAGGGTTATCAAGTCTTAAGAAAAGCCGGATGGGACACTCACGGACTGCCGGTGGAACTGGAAGTCGAAAAACAACTGGGATTTTCCGGGAAAGATAAAATAGAAGAATACGGGATTGCGCCTTTCATCGACAAATGTAAAGAAAGCGTCTTTAAATATGAAAGTATGTGGGAAGAGTTTTCTAAGAAAGTCGGTTTTTGGGCGGATATGAAAAACCCTTATGTAACCTACTCTAATGACTATATCGAGTCGGAATGGTGGGCTTTAAAGAAGATATATGAGAAAGGTCTTCTTTATAAGGGATATAAAATAGTGCCTTATTGTCCTAGATGCGGAACTCCTCTTGCCTCTCACGAAGTGGCACAGGGATATAAAGACGTCAAAGAAAAAACATGTATCGCTAAATTTAAATTAAGAGACCTTGACGCCTACTTTTTAGCTTGGACGACAACACCTTGGACACTTCCTTCAAACGTGGCGCTTTGCGTTAACCCATCTGAAGAGTATTCGCTCGTTAAAGCGGGAGAAGAAAAATATATTTTAGCTTCGGCTCTTATCCAATCGGTATTTAAAGAAAAAGAAGTTGAAGTGCTTAAAACATATCAAGGTAAGGATTTGGAATATACCAAATACGAACCTCTTTATGATTTTAAAAATCTTTATGATGATGCTTACTATGTAACCTGCGCTTCTTATGTAACCCTAACGGAAGGAACCGGTATTGTTCATATCGCTCCGGCTTTCGGACAAGACGACTATAATGTCGGAAGAAAATATCATCTTCCTTTCCTTCAACTGGTGGATTCTAAAGGCGAGATGGATGAAGCTACGCTTTGGCCGCATGTCTTTTGTAAGAACGCTGATGAACTGATCATGAAGAATTTAAAAGAAAGAAACTTGCTTTTCAAAGTTATGAGTGTTGAGCACTCCTATCCTTTCTGTTGGCGTTGCGGAACTCCTCTTGTTTATTACGCAAGAGACTCCTGGTATATTGAAATGACCAAACTGAAAGAAGAAATGATCGAAAACAATAATAAAATCAACTGGATACCGGATTCAATCGGTAAAGGAAGATTTGGGGATTGGCTCGAAAATATTCAAGACTGGAGTTTATCAAGAAACAGATACTGGGGAACACCGCTTAATATTTGGATTAACGATAAAACCAAAGATATGGTTTCCGTTGGTTCCATAAAAGAATTAAAAGAATTATCCGGATTAATTAAGGACATTGAACTGCATAGACCTTATATTGATGAAGTGACTTGGGAAGATAAAGTAAACGGCGGGACATATAGAAGAGTGGAAGAAGTTATTGACTGTTGGTTTGATTCCGGTTCGATGCCTTTTGCCCAGTGGCATTATCCTTTTGAAAACGAAGATGTCTTTAAATCTCATTTCCCGGCTGATTTCATTTCGGAAGCCGTTGATCAGACAAGAGGATGGTTCTATACTCTTCTTGCGATTTCGACCTTAATTTTTGATCAAGAAGCTTTTAAAAACGTTATAGTGCTCGGTCTTGTCCTCGATGAGAACGGTCAAAAAATGTCCAAATCTAAAGGAAACAGCGTTGACCCGATGCAGGTATTAAATAAATTCGGGGCGGATGCGACCAGGTGGTTTTTCTATGAAACATCGGCGCCGTGGATATCAAAAAGTATTAGTGACGACGCGATTCTTGATGGCCAGAAAAAATATCTCAATACTCTTTATAATACTTATTCATTCTTTGTCTTATATGCGAATATTGATAATTTTAACCCGAAGGAATATAAACTTGACTATGAAAACTTACCGGCCATGGACCGTTGGCTTTTATCTAAACTAAATTCTCTAATCGCCTTTGTGGACGACTCTTTAAACCAGTATAAAATCTTAGAGCCTTCAAGAGCGATTGAAGAATTTGTGGAAGAACTTTCCAATTGGTATGTCAGAAGATCAAGAGACAGATTCTGGGCCAAAGGTATGGAAAAAGACAAGATTGACGCTTATATGACCTTGTATACTACTCTTGTCGATATCTCTAAACTAGTTGCGCCTTTTTCTCCGTTTATGGCGGAAGAAATCTATCGGAATTTGGTTTGTTCTATAGATAGCGCGGCCAAGAAGAGTGTTCACTTAACCTCATATCCGGTTGTTCATAAGGAATATATTGATAAAACTCTAGAAGAAGAGATGGACGAAGTTTTAGAGGTAGTACAACTTGGAAGAGCGGTAAGAGCGGAAAAGGTTATTAAGAACCGTCAGCCTTTAAGAAAAATGTTTGTCGTGGGCGGAGAAACACTAAACGATTATTACGCTTCGATAATTGAAGACGAACTGAATGTTAAAGAGATTTCCTATACGGAAGAACTTTCTTCTTTTGTAAAACACAATCTTAAATTAAACTTCCATTCAGCCGGTCCTAAACTTTCGAAAGACGTCATGAAAGTTAAAACGGCTCTCGAAGCTTTAAATCAAGAAAAAGCTTATGAAAGTTTCCAAAAAACCGGCGAACTTCAAATCCTCGGCTTTACGCTTTTAAAAGAGGATCTTATTGTTGAAACCTTGGAAGCCTCAGGCTATGCTTCTCAATCGGACGGCAAAATTACGGTAGTCCTCGATACCGCCTTAGATGATGAACTCGTCTTTGAAGGTTATGTTAGGGAACTGGTTTCCAAGATACAACTTGAAAGAAAAGAAGCCGGCTTCGAAGTGGTTGACCATATCAGGTTATCTTTTGTAGGCGATAAAGAATTAATCGAGGTGGCCAAAAAGTATGAGGATAAAATTGCTTCTCAGACTCTAGCCGATAATGTATCATATGAGACGCTCTCCGGTTACACCAAAAAATGGGAAATATCTCCGTACCAGATAGAAATCGGGGTAGAAGTAATAAGAGGACAAAAATGAATTACGAATATCCGCTGGACTATGAAACATACTCGGTTAAAGACATCGAAAAAATAATTGATTTTCTTTCCTATCTTGAAGATAATCTCAAAGTGTTAGATCCGGATACTTTTAAAAAGAAATACAACATCTACAGAAATACTTTGTCTTCAATAAAAGAAGAAAAAAGAATTGATAAAGAATTTACATCTTTATCTGGTATTTCGATTTATAAGACCGCTAAAAAGTTTGGCCTTTAATCAATAAATAAAACGTCATATGAACAACTTGTGAACGGAATAATGTTTTAAAAAAAAGAATTGTTCATATATAATATGGCTATAGCCAAAAAGAAAACACGTAATCAAAAACTTTTCTTCTAATTATTTTCTAAACCAAATAAGTGTTTGGTTTTGGAAAATTGTTTGACATATTTATTAGAAAATAAAAAGAGTAATATAATTGCGTATTGAGGAGAAAAAATGATAAAAAGAGTCGAATTATTAATATATTTCAATTATCGAAGTGACACATCTACTTATCTTAAGTCACTTAATTTGACAATTCAATATATTAATAAAAAAATGGGATATGCAGTTTGTTACCTAGACGAAGAGAGTTTAAAAAGCACCACGGAAAAAATAAAACGGATGAGAGGATTTAAAAAGTACGAGATTTCACCATCGGTTTTAGTCGATCTTCCAATATAAAAATATGTGACTGTCAATATATTTTACTTGACAGTCATTTTTTTAAGAATTACAATATGATTGTAAATAATTAGGAGGAAATTCTATGGTAAAACTCAGACTTCAAAGATTCGGTGCGGCTAAAAAACCGTTCTACCGTATTGTAGCAGCGGACGCTCTTGTAAAACGTGACGGACGCTTTTTGGAAATAGTCGGAACATATGATCCGGCCAACAAAAACAAGGAACTTCAGGTTCAACTTGATACCGAAAAGGTATTGAACTGGTTAAAAGTCGGCGCTCAGCCAACGGATACCGTTAAAAGCATTCTTAGAAAAGAAGGCGTTCTGAAGGAATTTGCTGAATCAAAAGAATCAAAGTAGGGTGACTCGATGAAAACAGAATTTGAACAATTGCTGTTAGAGCTGGTTAAACCCCTGGTTACTAACCCAGATGATGTTTCAATTTCTTCTTTTGTCGATGTTGATGAATCAATCGTGCTCCAGGTCCTTGTGAATAAGGACGACCTTGGAAGGGTCATCGGAAAGGGCGGGCGTATCGCTAACGCCATTAGAACCATCTGTTATGCAAGCGCCACAAGAGCTGGCAAAAAGATTAATATTGAATTTGATTCTTACGAATAAAGACAGCCATCGGCTGTTTTTATTTTGCTTTTTTGTAATATAATTAAGATATGAAAGAAATTATTGCGTGCTCCGCCTGTCTTTTGGGCCTTAATACCAAATATGACTCTTTAAACAATTTTAATCAAAAAGTATTTGCTTATCTTCGGGATAAAACCGTAATCGTTATTTGTCCCGAAGTTTTCGGCGGTTTACTAATACCCAGAAATCCTTCGGAAATAAGAGGAGAAAAACTTTACGATAACTTTGGTAAAGACGTCAGTGAATATTTTATGAAGGGAGCGGAGGAAACTCTTTCTCTTCTTAAAAGGTATGGATGCACGAAAGCGATATTAAAAGATGGTTCCCCTTCTTGCGGAACAACCTATATTTACGATGGGACTTTTACATCTACTTTGAAAAAAGGACTCGGTATAACCGCTAAACTATTAATAGAAAACGGTATCGAGATAATTGAAATAGAATGAAAACAAAAAAGCTTGTCACCCTGGCTGGTCTTTTATCAATCGCCGTTGTCCTCGGCATTGTCGAATCATTTATTCCTCTAGGGATTCCGGGAGTTAAACTTGGCCTCGCCAATATCGTGACTCTATTGGTTTTTTATATCTATTCTCCGAAAGAAGCTTTTCTAGTTCTTATCCTCAGAATCTTTTTGGTCGGTCTTCTTTATTCCGGTCTTCTTTCTCAGGCTTTTCTTTTATCGCTTTCAGGCGGTATTTTTGCCTTCCTTCTAATGTGGATGCTCTACGCCATTAAAAAGAGTTCGATTGTCACAATCAGCGTCATCGGAGCTATCGGGCACTCCATCGGTCAGATTGCTCTTGCGGCCTTTATTCTCGAAAGCACCTCGCTTATTTATTATTTACCGTTAATGCTTTCGGTATCAATACCATCCGGGATAATTACCGGAATTATCGGAAGACTAATACTAAAAGCCCTCAAAATAAATCTCGGTAAAACAAGAACCGTCTCGTTTGTTGTTTTTTCTTTGGCTTTTGCCTTATCGCTTACCGGTTTTATCTTAATGGTGTCTTATAATAAGAAAAGTGATGAAGGGACCATTGCCACTATCACTTATGCTAACGAAACAATTATGAAAATATCTTTAGATGATCCTTCGGATTATAAAACCTATGCGGCATCAGAAGGAGTATTTGAAGAATACGAAGAAAGCGAAGGTTCTTTCCTATATACCTTTAGTGTCTATAATAAGGATGAAAAAGAAACCTATGATTTGATAGTTGAGGTTAAAGACAATGAAATAAGGATTAAAGACGAAACCTCTTCTAAACATATTTGTAGTAGGATGGGTTACATCAGTTCCAAATACGAGAGTCTGGTTTGTCTTCCTAACCAATTCATTATTACTTTAAATGATTATAAACTTGATGAGATTGATGCTGTAATGTAGAAAAAAACGCCTTAGTGGCGTTTTTTAACTTCCGTAATCAATTAATTCAAAACCATCTTCCACCGTCACGATATCTTTTAAACCCGGGGTTATAACCACTTGATTACTAGTGGTATAAAAGATAGCTTCAACCCCTTCATGATTTATCACAAAATCATAGCCTTTTTCGAGTCCCATCATGAAGATGGCGGTGGAGTAAATATCACCTAAGGCACCATTTTCCATAATAATGGTGACGGCTCTGATATCGGTATCAACCGGGTAATTTGTATTAGAATCAAGAATATGACAATATCTTTTAGAATTATAGGTTATATATTGTTGGTAATCGCCGCTCGTGATAATCGAATAGTTAAGCGGAAGAATGATTGTTGCATAATAAGATTTAGCCTCATCTAGTGCATCACAGCCAACTGATGCCGGATTTTGTAAGGCCACAATATACTGGTTATTCTTTCTTGACGGGTTCCCGATATTAGTTTTGATATTGGAACTGCCGGCATTAAGGATGTATTTTATGTCGTTTTCCTCATAATATGATGATAAAATCTCTGATACATAGCCTTTGGCCACGCCGCCCATGTCGAGACTCATACTTGATGGAATTTTGATTGTCAGATTCTCTTCGTTCATTTCGATTTTACTGACATCGGTGTCGTAAGATTGAAGAAGAAGAGAAGCATCGGGTAAAACCGCATCTCCACTCCCACAGGAAGTGGCTTCGTTATACTCACTAAAAATGGGATGCCAGAGATCACTTATTTTACCGATGCCGATGGTAAAGTAAGGATGAGAGTTTTCGTCGACGATTTTCTCTCCTTCATTTATCGCGAAGTCGATAGCGTCGTATAGCTCCCTAGAAATTGTTATGGTTTCACCGGCATTCTCGTTTATAGTGAATATGCCGACTTCATTACCGGTTTCTTCTTCGTATCGGTTGAAAAGGATATGATATTCTTTAAGAACGGTATTGGTGTAATCAAATACTGTTTCCGCTTCTTTTTCGGATTTTGCGTATATTTTTAAAGTGATTATCGTATCGAAATAAGAGTAAGCGATAGTGAAATCTTTAAGGGCACAAGATGAAAGAGCGAAAACGAAAAATAATAAAACCGGAATTGTTAAGAAAGAAAGAAATTTACTATATTTTCTCATAGGTATATTTCCTCCTCTTTATAACCTATTTGGCGGTATGAGGAAGAAAAAGAAAGAAGCAGGTTTTTATATTTTAGGTAGTCATCTTGGAGGACTCTCAGTGTGTATACTACATTATCTTGATATTCTTTTTCGATTGAAATAGGATTATCCATAATCTTATCAAAACGGGAAGCGTCCTGGTAAGACAAAGAAAAACTAAAAAGAACCGTTTTCTTAAGGAATATAAACTGGGCTTTAAGAAGCGCATCACTTAAGGTTGACGAATAGGCTCTAACGAGCCCGCCCTTCCCTAGTTTTATACCACCGAAATAACGAACAGTTAAAGAAAGCACATTATCTAGTTCCATTTTATGAAGAATATCCATCATGACTCTTCCAGCCGTCCCCTTCGGTTCTTTATCGTCGGATGATTTTTCGGTTTCTTTTAAAATGTAGGCATAAACTATGTGGGTCGCATCATAATATTGTTTTCTCATGGAGGAAATAATATTTTTAATTTCATCTAAAGAATTAATCGGAAAAACAAACGTTATAAAACGCGACTTATTGATGACTATTTCATTTAAAACGGTATCTTTGATTGTCTTTTTCATAACTACTAGAATTATAACACTAATAGGCAATTAAAGAGAGTAGAGAACTCTCTAAAACCAATTTCGTCTTGTTTTGAATAATTTGTGTATAAAGAAGATAGAAAATGGCCTAAATGTTGATTGAATAATACACAAAAACATAACAATCTTATTGTGTTTATAGTATAATTAAGTGTATAATTACAAAAAACGGAGGAAAAAATGAAAAAAATATTTGCATTTGTTTTAGCATTAGCTAGCGTTGCTCTTCTTTCTGCATGCGTAACGACGACAGAAACTCCTGTTACTGAAGCTCCGACTGAGGCCCCGACAACTGTTGTTACCGAAGCCCCTACCACTTTAGCTCCTGTAACTGAAGCCCCTACTGAAGCGCCGACAGAAGCGCCGACAACTACGGTTATTGAAGCTAAAGATATATATGAGTCAGTTATTGACCAACTGGCAACTAGCGCCGATTCAACACTTAGCGCCGTTGTAAATCTTAAAGGTTCATTTGCTACTACCGAGTACTATGAAAATGAGTCAACGGAAACCATTACCATTAGTCTTGAAGGACAATTAACTGTGGAAATTGATATTAAAAACTATACACTGTTTATTGGTATTGATGTTACCCCAACTTATATTAGTGATGGTGACCCAGTTGAAGGTATGGAACAGTTTGAATTGATAAACAACAAACGTTTGCAGGCTCACTTCTATGTTGACCTTGGAAGTGCCACTAATTATATGTACATATATGCAAACGAAGATCTTGTTCACTTCTTACACGAAATAAGTTATGACGAAGAAACCGAAGCGTATAATTTCCCGGTTGATGCGATGGAACTTGCGGTAAAAGGTGACATAACTACTTATGTAAATCAGTTTAAAGCTTTAGTTCTTTCTGATTTGGATCTTGAGTCTCTTCCTCAGAACCTTTCATTTGGCGTTCTTTCGACTTATATACTTAGTCTTGCCACTTCTGCCGGATTTATGGATCCTGCTGATTATTCAATTGATCTTAACGCCATAATTAATGTTATCGCAGGTATGTTAGCTGAACAGGCATACGGCGAAGAGGCAGAACCGATATACAACGTCGTAGAAGAAACAACTACCGAAACTACCGAGGAACCTACTACTACTCAAAGTCTTGAAGAACTCACAGCATTATACGCACAGATGATTACTCAATACTTAACTTGGTTTGAAGGCAAACTTGATTTCAATGAACCATATGTTGATGAAGGACTTGTAATTTTCGGTGTTGATCTTCCAGAATTTGATCTTGTAACTGATGAAACTGTTGGCCCGCTTTTGGCTCAAAGTGATTTAACGGAACTTAAAGTATCGGCTGGTGTTAGCGTAGCTATTGATCCGGATTATAAGGTTGCTAATTTATCATTCGAAGCCGCTGGATCTGTTGTAAATCAATACATGACCGCTGAAGAAGCCGCCGAAAACGACTATGAAGATCGTTTAGCTGAAGGCGTTCAATTCTCGGTTGAAATCTCTTGTGATTTAAGCAATGTCTTATCATTTGATACTCAAGGTATGGAATACACCCTTCTTTCAAGTGAAATGGTTGATGCGATTTTCGCAAGTTTAATGCAGTCAGACAACTAAACCTAAACAAATAAAAGACGAAAGTTTACTTTCGTCTTTTTTCTTTGCCTTTTAATTAACCAACGAAAAAGACGGTTTCTATTGTATAATAGAAAAGAGGAATTATGGAAGAAGATCTAAAGTTAAGAAACGCCATTAAAATACTAAATGTCTTAAACGAAAAAGGTTTTGAGGCCTATATCGTCGGCGGTTATGTAAGAGACCGTCTTTTAGGTATTGAAAGTAAAGACATTGATATTACGACTAACGCGCTTCCAAGTGTTGTCCAGGAATTATTTCCTTCGAATTTTTCCAAAAGCCTGAAATACCAGACGGTTAACGTAATATTAGATGAAACAGAATACGAAATAACGACTTATAGGGTAGACCTATCTTATAAAGACCATCGTCATCCCGAGTCTAAAGTATCTTCGTCTCTTAAGTCCGATTTAAGAAGAAGAGATTTTACCGTTAACGCGATGTGTATGGATAAAGATCAAAAGATTATTGATTATGTCGGCGGTAAAGAAGATTTAGAAAATAAAATCTTAAGAACGGTCGGCATCCCGAGAAAAAGATTCAGTGAGGACGCTCTTAGAATGTTCAGGGCTTTCCGCTTTGCCTCAAGACTCGGTTTTACCATCGATAGTGATACTTATGAAGGAATAAAGAAAAACGCGTCTTTAATCAAATATGTATCGAAAGAAAGAATAAAAGACGAACTTACAGGTATTCTTATAGCCCCTTATTTAAAAGATAATTTATCTTTGATAAATGACTCCGGCATTTTTAAATTGTATCCGGGATTAAAAGCGGCTTTTATGGTTCTTGAAAGAAATTATTACCCGCTCGACTTTTTGTCTCTTACCGCCCTTTCGTCATATCTTTTAGGCGACTTATCGGAAGAGCTTTTATTGAGCAAGAAGGAAAGAAAAACCGTTAAAGACATTCTTCATTTCATTGAATTATTTAAAGAGAAAAAAGCCACGCCTTTATCTTTTATCGACTTTGAATATCAGCCGATAGAATACGCGATTTTAATTATGAAAGTTTTGGATATGCCGATTTACGATAACACAGAAATCAAACAAATTTATGAAGATATGCCGATTAAAAATATGAAGGATTTATCGATTAACGGCGACGATATCAAAAAGTATCTTCAATTATCCGACTCTCCGCTTATTAAAACCTATTTAAATAAAGCCGCATCTTTAGTTATTTACGATCATATTCCCAACGAAAAGGAGATTCTCCTCGAAAAACTGAGAGAATCATAATACTATATGTCGCAGAATTTTTACTGTTATCTAGACGCTTTTGACGAGATAACGATTATTGTCCCGAAAGACAAATATCATCCAAACACTAAGTACCAACTTCAGGGAAATGATGAAATCATCGATCTGGAAATCAAAGAAGTCACTTCAATCGGCTCTGAGGAGAAACTTATAGCCTTTTTCGACGCCTATGTTAATCTCGAACTTACTTATCAGGTAGTATCATCAGATCTTTCAAGAGCCGAATTATATGTCGGGAAGGTGGTTAGAACCTCGCTTTTCGATTCTATTTATTATTACCGGAAAGACGATCTCGGTTTTACTTACACCAAAAAGTCCACCAAATTTAAAATTTGGTCTCCGGTAGCTAAACAGGTAGTCATTGAACTAATTGATAAGACAGGCGAGGTAAGAATGCGGAACCTTTTCTATAAAAACCAGGGAATCTGGCGAATAGAAGAGGAAGGGGATCTTGAAGGTTTTAAATATAAATATCACGTTTACGTTAATGGTCAGGTTAAAACCTGTCTTGACCCGTACGCCATTTCCTCTTCGATAGATAACGAATATAACTATGTCATCGATAAAGAAAAGTTATATAAGATGGTTTATTCCCCGAAAAAAATCTCTTCACCTCTAGAAGCAATCATTTATGAAACTTCAATCAGAGATTTTACTTCTGAATTCAAAGATTTAGAGGACCGGGCAACTTACACCGCTTTTACCAAAGAAAACCTTAAAACTGAAGGAAATGGTCCGGCCGGTTTTGATTATTTAAAATCCTTAGGTGTTACTCATGTCCAAATTATGCCTTTCTTTTCATTCGGAGGGATAGAAGAAGGGGATCGTTTCTTAAAATACAATTGGGGTTATAACCCGGTTCAATATAACGTCCCTTCAGGTCTTTATTCTCTTAACCCTGATGATCCTTACGATCGAATTAATTCGCTCAAGAAAATGATAGATAATCTGCATAAAGCCGGCTTAAACGTCGTGATGGACGTTGTCTATAATCATGTCTATAATGCCGATTTATTTCCTTTTGAAGTATTATGCCCCGGATATGCCTATCGATACAATAGAGAAGGCATCAGAACCAATTTTTCCGGCTGTTCAAACGACATTTATTCTTCCAAAAAAATGATTAGGAAGTTCATTTTGGATTCAATTTTATATTGGGCGAAAGAATATAAAATCGATGGATTCAGAATGGATATTATGGGACTTCTCGACTTTGAAACCGTGAACGATATAAAAAATGAACTGACCGATATTGATCCTTCGATAATTCTTTATGGAGAAGGGTGGAAAATGATTTCTTCAAACGCCTCGGATTCTTTAGCCCATATGTTCAATAAAAACGTGCTTCAGACAATCGGTTTCTTTAATGATAAAATCAGAGAAGCCATAAAAGCTTATGTGATTGGGAAACTTAATGATCAGGCTCTTATTAAAGAAGTTATTCTCGGCTCTTCATCTAACCGTTTTCTTTTTAAATACACGAACCAATCGATTAACTATGTGGAATGTCACGACGATATAACGCTTTTCGATTTTATAAGGGAAAACCTTAAAGAAGAAGAAATGGAAATATCGAGAAAAAGAGCGCTTCTTGCGACTTCAATGATTATTTTATCGCAAGGGATTCCTTTCATTCATTCGGGAGAAGAAATTTATCGGACGAAGTCTTTTGAAACCAACACCTATAAAATGGGCGATGAAATCAATATGATTAAATGGGAAGATACCGATAAATATAAGACTGATATCGCCTTTTTAAAAGAATTAATCGCGATAAGAAAAGAATACCCAGCCTTTCGTCTTCAAACCTCGACCGAGTTATCTTCCTATGCTTCCCTCTCTTTTAATGAAGCCGGAACGATTCTTTATACGCTTTCTCTTCAAGACGAATTATTGATTTTATTTAAAAACAGGGAAGAGAAAGAAGAAATACCTTTATTAAAAAAATATAAAGTACTATCCTCTTCGCTGATATATGAACTAACGGAAGATAAAATTACTTTATCATCAATTGGAACAATAGTACTTAAAAAGGAGTAAAAATGGAAATAAAATTAAATGAAAAATATGATTTTTACGGATCGGCAGAAGCTATTAATCCATCGACCTATCCGACTTATTCGGTTATCATCTCTCTTCCGGAAAATGAAAGCGCGGTTGTGAGATTAAATCAGGACCAGGTAATCGAAAAAGGCGAAATATACCACTTTCAAGGCCAGGCGGTTGATTTTAAAGGACGCCTTCATATTCTTTTAAGCGATTATAAAAATCTCCGTGAAGAAGAGATTAGCGAGGAAGAAAAGAATTTAATCAGAACATCATTAAATAAAGATTTGGTGATTGATTATAAACTATGTGAAAATTACATTGAAGAGGCTATGGCTTCTATTGAAAACAAGGTTGTCAAAGAAATAACCAAGACGATGTATGATTCCTCTAAAGAAGATTTTCTTATCTATCCGGCCGCGACTAAATTCCATCATGCCTATAAATACGGCCTTCTCTTTCACACCTATAATATGCTTAGATTATCTAAAGCATACACCTCAATTTATCCGCATTTAAATAAAGATCTAATAGTAGCGGGAATTGTCCTGCATGATTTAATGAAAACTAAAGAAATCAAAGCTTACACCGGCGAATATACCATTGAAGGAAAACTTTTAGGCCACATTTCTATGGTAACCTCGGAAGTTGCCAAAACCGCAGAAAAACTAGGATATTCTCATGAAGAAGAGACGCTTCTTTTAGAACACATTGTCTTATCTCATCATGAACAATCCTTTTACGGTTCTCCGAAAAGACCGCAGATAATCGAGGCGTTAATTGTTCATTTATGCGACATGGCCGACGCTAAGGTCGAACCGACTATTGAAGCCCTATTAAAGACTCAAGCCGGGGAATTCAGTGAACCAATCCCCGTTAACGATAAAGAAAAATATTTAAAACACTCATTATCTAAATAAAAAAAGGACCCGGAATAATTCCGAGTCCTTTTTTATTCTTTTTTAATTATTTGCATCAAGGAAATACTGATAGATAGTTTGATAGGTAGCGTAGTCTTCATAGCCTTCTTCCTGAGATAAAACCCCGGCGAAGAAGATATTGACAAAACTCTCGCTGTAGAAATAATTGTCGGCTGCTGTAACGTAGTCGCTGAAGTCGACATCACTCGGGAATAAATCCGGGAAATACGAGATGTTGAAATCGCTAAGTGCGGTATCGCTGTCAGTCAGAATTACCTCATAAAATTCAATATACATCGCATTGATGAACTGAGTCATAGTTGGTGTGTCGCTATCGTTATTGGCGGCGTTATTGTATTCGCTATCCTCATCCTCATCTTCGCTGTATTTGAAACTCGGCTTGGTAGTACCACCATCACCCTCGGTTGCGAGAATGAAGTGAGCGCCAACTTCGTCGATTGTAAGACTATCCGCGATGGCAAACACATCGTCATATGTGTCGCTTATAACTTTGTCATAAACTGAGAGGTAAGCGGCATTCATTTGGGCGGTCGCGGTATCACCATAGTTGTAGTAAGTGATCGAAACGGTATTGCTGTCGTCATCGGTTGTCGATACAGCGCTATAGGAAAGCATGAAACCAAGCTCTTTGTATTCGCTGTAATCGCCGTCGATTCTAGATGAATTATTATATTCATCGATGAAATCTTTAATGATAGTAGCCGCATCGCTTGCGCTGTCGGCATCCTCAACCTTATCCTTGATTAATTCATAGAAACTGTCGAGTTCGGCCTCATATGCCGCTTGCAGGGCCGCCTTATCCGTAATCAGATTATCGGAGCCGTCATAAAGTTTAATCCCGTATTCGTCGATATTGTCGATAACCTGTTCTAAATCGTCTTTTTCAAAGTCGCCGTCATAATCGGTATAAATTGATAGTTCGTAAGTGTAAAGGTCATAGTAATTATTGTAATAATCATCCATTATCGACTGGAGTTTAGCCTCATAAAGTGGGTTAACGCTGACATTATTGTCATCGTCGATATTAAAGAGAAGAGAATATACCACCATCGTCTTAAGATCGTTAGACACATAGTAATAATTTAAAGCGTCCTCGAAATTATTGAAACCGAAGGTATCGAAAATATAATCTGATTCAAGTTCGTAATCGTCTGCACTATAGTTGCTAGAGATATAGCTTTCAAGATCGTCGTAATAAGAAATATATCTTAAGGAAGCATTTTTGGTAACGTCTCTTTCATCGCCGTAAAGAAGAGTATAAGCATCCATTGTTTCCTCAATTTTGAGGACAGCGGCATACATTAAATAATAAGCAAGGTCTCTTTCTGTGGCGTAGTTATAGAAATCGTCGGCGGTAATGCTGAAATCGTTAAGCTTAACTAAAATAGTTGAATCTCCTGCAATACTGGAATCGTCATAAGATGAATCATAAGAAACGTAGTCAGCGGCAAAGTATCTGTCGTTAAAGGTAATACCGTTTTCGCTTCTTAAGTTAGCCATGGCGGCGGTCACAACCGAAGTAGTGGCGACATAGGCGTCAATGAAGTGAGAAAGAATCTCATTCTTTACCTCGTCGGTTGCATCAGCGTAGTCGGCCTTATCTTCACCCGTAAGCTTGTATATAATAGTGTAAGCAGTTCCGTATCCTACCGTGTATGGAGCGACGGTATAAGTATAATCGTCAGCGCTCATACTAAACATATAAGAGGCAAGATCTTCGGAAACTGTCGATAATTTGATGAAATTATAATTAAAATCATCGGAAGTATAAACGTTTGCGGCAGTTGCTTCTTCTTTATAAGAAGAATACACAATATTATAGAGTTGAATAAAATAACTTAAGGCTTCCGCATTATCATTAAATTCTCTGGTGTTTTCATCGTTTAATTCTCTTTGGGCTACGTTATTAATATCTTCACTTCCAGTATATACTCGAAGTTCGGAATTATATATTACAAGACCTAAAGATTTAACGGCCGAACGATAATCGTTCATTGAACTGAAGGAGATAACGATAGCCTTGGTATCAGCCCAGTAAGAGTCGGTGTAGTAAGACTCCAGAGTGTCTTCCGAAACGTAGTAATCGCTATCTTCGTCATTCTGACAATCGTTGATATATTCTTCGGTATAAACGTCTCTTGCGGCCAGAAGTTTGATATATTCTTCCTGTTTAGCCTCGGTATCAAGACCCATAATATACATTGTATAGTTATATTCTTGAAGATCGGTGGCTTTTTCTTCATCCGATAAGGCAGCGATAGTGTCTTCGTCATCCGTTGAGTAGACAAGTCTATTGTATCTCGAGATGTATTCCGGACTGAGAGTGGTGATGTTTTCGACATAAGACGATAAGAGTTCTTTATCAATCTCTTGCAGAAGAAGACCGATTCCTCCGTAATATCTAACCATAGTATTGATTTCTTTTTTGGTTACTTCATAAGCATGACTATTATAAGAAGAGTTGAATACTACGGTATCGCCCGAGGTAATACTTGGTTGGACATAATCGGTAGTTGTTTCGGTTTCGTCTTTACATCCCGCTAAGGCAAGGCTGATTAATACTACTAGTAACAGAGTGAAAAGTTTTTTAATTTTCATAAGTCTCATCCTCCCTTAATCACTCAAATCCCCAAAGAGGACAGAATAGTAAATGTCTTTCAAAGCCTCGAATTGGCTTTGATATTCCGACGATTCGTTAACGAGAGTCAGAAGCATAATGTAGTTGGAATGGTAAGTTGCCGATTCGTCTAAAACAATTGACATGAAATCGGAATAATAAGTATCAAAAGCGTCGGTAAGATCGGTTGGAAGATTCGGATATTCAAAGCCGGCTTGTTCTTCCGGATCATCCGTATCGCCATAAATATCGTTATATACATATTGCTGCATGTAAAGAGCTAACTGGGATTCGCTGACTGATGAAGAAGTGTTAACCGATCCTTCAGCATAGTCACTATCCGGATCACTAATTTCAAAGGTAGTCTTATCGAAATTGTCTCCCGGGAGTCCTACAATAAAATGAAGACCGAAAGAAGTTTCAGTAAGGCCGTCGCCGATAGAATATCCGAGGAGGTCATTATCGACTCTTTCCAGTTTTTCCGCAATCTTAGTTACGGCTTCTTGGAAAGGTTCAACATAAGACGAGACAGTGGAGTTGGTCACATCGCCCAAATCTTCATACATGAGAGAAATTCCCAAAGCTTTAAATTCTTTATATTTACCGTCTTCTCTAGAAGATTCGTTATACTCGGTAATAAAATCACTTAGGATTGTCTCGCTGCTGGATGCAAAGTTAGTATCACTGCTATAGACATAGTCGAGAAGAAGTTTTTCGAGTTTATTTATTTCTGTATTAAATTCGGAAAGAGTAAGAGCGTTTCCGCTGGCGTCTTTTAGTACGCTGCTTTCTCCGGTTGTTTCATCGAAACTTGCGAGGAATTTGTCGTAGTCGTCCGGACTTCCGTCTTCATCTAAATCCATATAGATTAAAAGGTGAGATATGTCGACATCGTAGTAATCATTAAAGATAGTGGTAAATTTGTCGCTTGCGAATAATGCTTTCGCATAATCGGTTAATTCGGTAGTGTCTAAAGCCCCAACCATTTCGTTATAGATGAAGACATCTCTCATCGTGCTTCTTTCAAGAGAACTTACCATATCATCAAAACTTCTGGCTCCGTAGCTATAGAGGAATTCGTTAAGCGAGTTGTAATAATCGTATCCGTAAGAAGCATAGATTGATTTATAGTACTCGTAATAATAGTTGTAATACTCGGCTGTTTCAGCATATTCTTCCATCTTCCAGTTATCGCTTGTTAAATAGTTCATACTGGTTCCGTGAATCTCTTCAAAAGCGTCTAAAGTGAAGTATACGGCATTAAGACAAGCAGAAGAGATGTAAGACGCTGAACTGTATTCTAAAGCGTAATCGTATAAGTCATCAGGAGTAATAGAAATTTCGCTGACAGTAGTTCCCATAACGTCTACTTCTTTGGTTAGTTCAACAAGTTTCTTAGCAACATACTTTTTCATGCTGTAATAATCGGTATAAAGATCGGAATCAACGCCAGCCGCTAAATCATCTTCGTCATAAGCGATATCGCTTTGATATTCATAGACAAAGAATTCATCGTATATTTTAAGTCCGGCTTCAGCTCTCAGTTCAGCAATAGCCATCGTAGTAAAGCCGGTAGTGTCTAAATATTCTTGAATTTTTTCTTCTTTGTATGCAGCAAGTTCGCTTTCACTTGGAGTGCTGCTTTCCGATGTGCTTAACTTATAAATGAGATAATAAGGAGTTTCGGAATCTTGGACTCCGTCATAACTTGTCGGAGTGGCGAGATAACTTCCCGATGCGGTATCGCCAAAAGTTAGAGTTTCAAATATTTCTTTTGCCAAATCTTCTCTTATGGCATTTAAATCATCGTAGTTATATGTAATTTGACTTAAAGTATTTTCCATGAGCGTCGAATAATCACTGCTCCAAGTAACACCGGTCAAATCTTTATATATTTGTACAAAAGCGGAATATAGTTGAGCGTTGGAAGCTTCAATAGTATTGGTAAGATCAAAAGTTGTTTGATCCTCGATTGCAAGCTTACTGTCGTTCGCAATAATATTTCCTTCATTATCTAAGTAATACATAAAATCGTCTTCCGAATCTAAGATAGGGTTTCCATCGCCGTCGGTGGCAATTTTATAGTTAGGAATGTATTCTTCGTTGGTGCTGTCTTCTTTATAGGTCGGGAAGCCGTTTACTCCTTGTGCTACTCCGTCAACGGTTTCAACGAGATATTCATCATTTCCGATATATTTTCTGATTTCCTGGACGGTATTGTTTTCGCTATCAGTATAAGTAACGAGAACGAGTCCATAGTTTTCTAAGGCGGCATTAAGAGTGATAACATCAGCATCATTTATAAGTCCGGCCGAAGTCGTAAAATCAAAAGCATCGATAAAGTTTTGTAAAACGACAGAAGTCTCAAGACTGTCTCTTTGTTGAGAATAGTAGTCGTTATACATTTCTATGTAAAGGGAGAGAACCTGATCGGCACTGAGAATAGCGGTATTCTTTGTTGTGAAACTATCGCAATCCTCATAACTTACAACATTGCTGACGACGGTAGTGCTTGAGTATTCCCAAGCATCAAGTTCGGAATTCCAAACATAATTTCCGTCATCATCAGTTTCGACATTCGCATTTGGAACTTTTTCGTATCCGGTAGTTCCGTCGCTGTAAGTCACTTCCTGTTCTAAATATGGATAACTGAAATCGTCATTAACATAGTAGTTTCCGTCATCATCTTTATCGACTACGTATTCACTATCTCCTATGTAATAGCGTATTTTGCTGCTGACGATTGCTAAATGATATAAATTGAGGAAGGTATCGGCGTCATCTTCGCTGTAGAATTTAATGACGAGCGCTATTGTGTCGGCATATTCTGCTTCGTATTCGCTTAGAATTGTCTCATCACTGACATCCGGCGTAATAGAACCGACATCAAGGCCGTTTTCAATCCGATATCTGGCGTACTCGTCGTAAGCTATCATCAGTTTGGCGTAGTCATCAATATTATGACCATCGGTGCCATCAGTGTAGTAGCCGAGAATGTTCATCTTATTGTAGAACGCTTCCCAAAGTTCGCCGTCGGCTTCAGTATCCTCCTTTTTCTCATTTATTGTTTCTTCGTCTGTTGTTCCGTAAACGAGATAATTGATCTTCTCGTCGATTTCACTTTGATCATCTATCGTGCTGATTACTGATGCCAGCAGATACTTGTCAAGAATCTCCTCGACAGTGCTCATCGGACTTGAGTAGAGAATGTTTTCCCATATATCTTCTTTAGTAACCTGATAAGTTTTACCTCCGTATGATCCCTCATACACGACGGCGTTCTTATCGGTAATATAATGGTTTTTCTCTCTCTGTTGATAAGCGTTTCCCACCAGTGCCAGAGCAACAACAAGGACAACTGAAAGGATTACGATCAAAACTCTTTTTCCATAATTACCCATAAAATAAATCTCCTTATAAAGTCCAAGTATTATCTTACCATTAATGAATATTAATGACAACACAATTTTTATGAATATTGCGTGATACAGACGACCAATAAAATAAAAAAATATCTTCCTTTAGGAAGATTTGAAAGTGTTGAAATTTACAAATAACCGCATATGCTCTATGATATAAGAAGCATAGGTGAATGTATGAAATTTTCAGTACTTGGCAGTTCTTCCGGAGGTAATGCAACTTACCTCGAACACAACGGGAAAAAATATTTAATAGATTGCGGATTCGGAATTAGATATATCTTATCTAGAATGAATGATTTGAATATCAAGGCTGACCACTTGGACGGCATTTTCATCTCTCATGAACATTCCGATCATATCGCCGGCCTTTCCTCGGTTTCTAACCATTTTAATTCCCCGATATTTATGTCAAAAAAGACATATAAAGGATTACGGTTTGAAGAAAAAGAAAAAATCTCCCCAATCCTTTTATCTTTTTTTAATTCCGGTGAAGAATTTACTACCGATTCTCTTAAGGTATTTCCCTTTCCGGTATCGCATGACGCTTCCGATCCGGTCGGTTTTAAGTTCACGGACGAGAATGAAAAAACGCTTGTATACTTAACTGATACCGGATGTTTTATTTCTTATGATAAAATATCCAATGCGGACGCCTATATAATTGAATCCAACCACGAGCCGGAGATGCTTCTTTTAAGCAACAGGCCGTGGGTATTAAAAAACCGCATTTTATCTGATTCTGGGCATTTATCCAATGATGACAGTGCTAAAACCTTCGGTTCTCTTATGGGAGATAAAACGAAGTTGGCCGTTCTTTTTCATTTATCAAATGAATGTAACACGAAAGAGCTTGCTACCCTAGCCTATGAGAATTATTTTCATAAATTCCCGGAAAAAGGGAAAAATGTAACTTTAAAAGTATCTTCCAAAAATCATCCGACGGAAATTTTTGAGGTATAAAATGAAAGATATCAATCTTTTTCAGGAAAATAAAATTAAAAGGCTTTTAGCTGAATCTCTACCCATTGATATAAACAATATTCATTATGTCAAAAGAATTATCGGCGGTATGAGCAATAAAACCTATCTTTTTTCTTGCGGAAAAGAGGAATACAGCGTTCATATAAGCGATAAATTAGGAGACGACTTTGTTTCAAGGGATGCGGAAAGAGAAGCGTTTCATATCTTATCCCTATCAGGGATTGTACCGGAAGCGGTTTATCTAAATGAAAAAGATAATCGATACAGAATCTTTAAATACATTCCGGGCAGCGCTTTAGATAAACTGGACTATAAAAAATATTATTTTGAGATTGCCGAATCTTTTCATATTCTTCATTCGGCTAAATTACTGAGTAAAAATTACGAACCGTTTGTTAAAATATATGACTTAAAAGATAAAGTAAAAGAAGAAAAAGATCCCTTGTTCTTTGAAGTCTTTTCTCTTCTTGAAAATAGAAAAAAAGACCTGGAAAACCGGCCTCTTTATTTCTGCCACAACGACTCTCAACCCTCAAACTTAATCTTGGGCGATAATAACAAAGTTTATGTGATTGATTTCGAATTTGCCGGAAACAACGACTATTTATACGATATCGCGACTTTCGGTAATCTAGACTTTACCGACAGTATAAATATGCTAAAAATCTATAAAGAAGATGCATCAGAAGAGGAATACGAGTATCTAAAATTATGGCGATTATTTATTAATCTTCAATGGTACTTGGTGGCTTTAATTAAACATGAAACCGGCTTTGACGAACGGCTTAAAATCAATTTTAAAGATGTCGCCGAATTCTTTTTAAAATCCTGTATACCAATATTCGAAGAAATAAAAAAATAGAGCGCCGAGCGCTCTATTTTTTCTATTCTAGAAATACTGCTGCCATGCTTGAACAGTTATTATCATTGAGATTATATAGGATACTGAAGAAACGACAATTCCAACAATGTTTAGGGTTTTAGAATCCTTGCTGTCGGCTTTTTTGCTCTAGAAAGACCAATTCCTCCGCAAATCCATCCGGCAAGCGGAACAAATATGCCGGCGATAATCGACGCAACTCCCAGTTTGTGACCATCGTCTACTGGTTTACTATCTTCAGCAACAGATTTACCTTCTTTAAGAGGGCATCCGCAATGAGGACAAACAACTGCCTCTTCCATAACTTCAGCACCGCAATAAGTACAATACTTCATTCTTTTTCTCTCCTTTTATATATTTAAAATGTTGTTACAGAATAATTATACGCACAATGTAAAAATATACAATAAAGTTTTTGAAAATTAAGTTGAATACATGCCCAGAAAAACCACTATAAAAAATACAATGCAAACAATAACTTCGATAACGAAACCGCCGGAAGCCACGGAAAGACCGATAATATTTAAAGTTTTTGCGTGCTTATTGTCGGCTTTTTTTGCAAAGTCCAGCCCTATTGCTCCGCATATCCAAGAAGCTATCGGGCAAAATAAAGCGGTAACTATCGCGACAATTCCGAGAGTCTCGCCGTTATTTTCGGTTTTTTTATTTTGTTGAAGGCTGAAGTTGGATTTTACCGGACACCCGCAATGAGGGCAAACGACCGCTTCATCATTTATTTCGACTCCACAGTAAGTGCAAAACATGTTATTTCACCATTCCTTCTATCTCGATTGTAACACCAATTAAGCGAAATGTTTCTATTTAATTAATTTATTTACTGTCAAATCCATTCCGAGGGCGCCAAGAGGCGATGTAAACAAAATAGAAATAACGGCGATGGATAAAATAAGTTCTCCGCCCGGAATCCCCATTGCCATAGGAATGGCGCCGATGGCAGCCTGAACGGTAGCCTTCGGTATATATGATATAACAGTAAAAAGTTTTTCGTTTTTATTTAAATTAGTGCCGATTAAAGAAAGATATACTCCGGCAGAACGGAAAACAAGAACGATAACGATAAGTAAAATGCCGAGTCCTAAATTACTGAAGAAATAATTCAAATCGACCGAAGCGCCGACTAAGACAAAAAGCATAATATCGGCCACCAGCCACAGTTTGGAATATTTAGATGATAATCTTTCCGCAAGCGGCGCGTTTTTTGCAAGAATCGTAATACCGATAGTCATAGATGCCAGAAGACCTGAGAATCCGACTATTCCTTCTAAAAGAACTTCGAGTCCGTAAAGCCCGAAAGCGAATCCGCATATTATCATAACTTTAACACTATCTCTAATATGTATTTTTTTAAATAGCCAGGAAAGAAGAAGACCAATAGCAACCCCGGCTCCAATTCCGAGGATTATTGAAAGCGGAACATCGATGAAAGTCATAACGCCAAGCGAACCGCCGGTGGCGACAGTAGTAAGCGCCGTAAAGATAACAATCATGGCCACATCATCAAGAGAAGAACCCGCAATAATCAATTGCGGTATCCCTTTCTTAACTCCTTGTCCCTTTTCAATCATTTCCAGCATTTTAGGCACAACTACCGCCGGACTAACAGCCCCCAGGACGCTTCCTAAAATAAAGGCGTCAAGATAAGAAATATCAAAAAAGAGCGGCGCAATTAAGCCGACGGCGACCATTTCTAAAATGGCCGGCACAAAACACATAAGAACAGCCGGTCTTCCTATCCGCTTTAAATCTTTAAGATTAAGCGAAAGACCGGCTCTGATAAGAATAAATATAAGAGCTATTTCTCCCAACTCCGAAGAAATATCCAAAATCCCGTTATCAATTAAATTAAGACAATAAGGGCCGATAACGATGCCGATTAAAAGATAACCGATTAAGCTTGGGATTCTGATCTTTTCAAATAAAAACGAACAGAATACTCCCAAAATCAAAATCAGAAAAAGACTAATGAAAAACATAAAATACCCCCGGTGCTAGAATCTTTTAAGATAGAAAAACTTAGTCAAAAGCTTTGGGTGAAACACTATTTTTTTATCTATTTTATTTCCGGGTCAAATTATAACACAGTATGATAAAAAGTCAAAAAAACGATAAGTTAGGCAAAATTCTTCACTTCTTCCTCATTAATCTTGTGGTATTTTTTCCAAACCATAACGGCCGGAATAACACATAAAAGACTCGCTAAGGTAATGATTGTTTCAACTAGATAAATATTATTCAGTTTAGCGGCTAAAACGACAGTTATGAAATCCAAGAGGAAATGAAGAAGGATAGCAAGCGGGAAAAGGAAAGCATGCTTTTTATCTTTCACGCTAAACCAGACAAGAACTGAGGCAGAAAGATGGAAGATAACCGCTGAAATTCTCTCCCAGATGGACAAAAGAAAATTATAAGGGTCGGTAGATGAAAGGACAATCGCAATATGAGTAAGCTGGGTTTTAAGAGTAGAGTCGGTCATATTATCAATAATAGAAGAATATATTCCGGTATTAATTAATATGGCGATGGCGAGATAGGAAATGATGGAAAAAAACAGAACAAGCATTACTTCACATCCGGCGTGTCCAGCTCCATACATCAGTGCATTTTTATCATTGTTCATATATTTTTTCAAAATAAATCTCATAATGATATACCGTCCGCCCTCTTCAAAAACTGCGGCCATCAGCCCGCCGATTAATCCGTTTAGCCAAGGGTTTGAGACGATATAAACACCAGTATCGCCATAATAAATTATGGAATTAAGGCCGCCCTCTAAAATGGATGAAAAAAGAAAGAACCCGGCAAAAGCGATAAAAAATACCGCAATGCTGGCTTTAAATTTCTTGTGGAAAATTAATAGCATTAAAAGCGGAATCAAAACCCCGCATAGAATATCTATTACCATAAAGATAATTGATAAACTTGGTACATTATTCATTAAATAGTCCTCCCGCTTAAGAAACTTTACTTTAAGTATAATACATTATAGTTTATTCATAAGACAATATCAAAAAAAGACCAGTGCAAAAAAATGCATAAAAAAACTTCCAATCAATGGAAGCTATTTCATAGTCTGATGGAGCAGGTGATGAGAATCGAACTCACATAGTCAGCTTGGAAGGCTGATATTCTACCATTGAACTACACCTGCAAAGGCATAATAATTTTAACACTTGGATTTTTTTAAGTCAAGTTATTTCATATAGGGTATTCTGCTTATTATGTGGTATAATTTTATCGAATATAATTTAAGACAATTTATAAGTAAAAAGAGGAAAATATGAATAAAAAAACTCAAGATTTAATTAAACAAATGACTATCGAAGAAAAACTTAAGTTTTTACGTGGCGCCGGTTTTTGGCATTTTGAAGGTTTAGAAAGACTATCTATTCCATCCATCTGCGTGCAAGACGGTCCACACGGGCTTAGAAAAGTAACCGTAGGCGGATCTTCGGAATCGGTCCCTTCCGTTTGTTTCCCGACGGCATCGTCTTCGGCTTGTTCTTTTGATACTGATTTAATTAAAAAAATGGGAAATATGCTCGCAAGAGAATGCGCTCATAACGGCGTCAATATTATTTTAGGCCCGGGCGCCAATCACAAAAGAAGTCCTTTGTGCGGCAGAAACTTTGAATATTTCAGCGAAGATCCGGTTTTATCGGGCAAAATAACAGCTTCTTACATAAATGGTATGCAGGAAGAAGGTATCGGTACTTCTTTAAAACATTTTGCGTGTAATTCTCAAGAATACTATAGAATCACTTGTGATTCGATAGTTGATAAAAGAGCTTTACACGAAATATATTTAAAACAATACGAAATAGCCGTAAAAGAGGCACAGCCGACTACTATTATGACCTCTTATAATAAAATAAATGGCATTTATTCTTCCGAAAACCATTATTTGATGGAAGAAGTGGCGCGAAATAAATGGGGATATAAAGGTCTTTTTATCAGCGACTGGGGCGCTAACGCTTCTATTGCCCCATCTTATGAAGCTGGTTTAAATATTGAAATGCCGGGTGTGGTTGGAGCATACGAAAATCTCATAAAAGAAAATGCAGATGGTAGATTAAAAGAAGAGATTATTGATAAAGCGGTGGCACCGATTATTGACCTATCTTTTAGATTAAGCGAAAGCATTCAAAAGACACCTGATTTTAACTTAAAAGAATCATTGGCCACCGCAAAAGAAGTATCTCTATCATCACAAGTTCTTTTAAAGAACGAAGACAATATTCTTCCTCTAAAAAAAGACTTAAAAATCGGAGTCATCGGTGAATTTGCGGAAAAGCCTAGATATCAAGGCGCCGGATCTTCCATTATTAATCCAATTTATTTAGACAACTTCTTATCGGTTCTTGATGAAAACAAAATCAGTTACGAATATGAAAAAGGATATTCTTCGTCATCCCCGGATAAAAAAGCCCGGATTAAAGAAGCGGTTAAAGTGGCCGAAGGGAAAGATGTTGTTTTACTTTTCGCGGGTCTGCCTCCAGCCTATGAATCGGAAGGTTTTGATCGAGAGAATTTAGATATGCCGGAAGCGATGGTTGCTTTAGCTGAGGCCATATCTAATGTTAATAAAAACTTAGTAGTGATTTTAGAATGCGGTTCCCCTATTTCGCTTCCGTTTAAAGACAAAGCTAAAGGTATTCTTTTAACTTATCTGGGTGGCTCTATGTCAGCACACGCTACCTTTGATCTTGTTTTCGGCGATCAAAACCCGTCCGGAAGATTGGCCGAGACTTGGCCTTTATCCGTTCAAGATACCCCGTGTTATAAATCATACGGAGATAAGTATCAGTCTTTCTATAAAGAGAGTATTTATACGGGCTACCGTTATTATGATAAAAAGAATATAGAAGTGCTTTATCCTTTCGGTTACGGCCTTAGTTATACCAAGTTTACTTATTCCGATTTAAAGGTGGAAAAGAGTTATGAAGCCCTTAAAGATTCATCACTAAAAGTATCTCTTAAAGTTAAAAATACCGGGAAATTATCCGGAAAAGAAGTAGTGGAATTATATATCGGAAAGCAAAATTCTTTCGTGCACAGACCGCTTAGAGAACTTAAAGCTTTTTGCAAAGTATTTTTAGAACCGGAAGAAGAAAAGGAAGTGTCTTTCTTTTTAAATCCTTCGGACTTCACATATTTTGAAGAATCAATTGACGATTTCTATATTGAAGAGGGATTATATCAAATAGAAATCGGCAAATCATCAAGAGACATCGTTTTAAGCGCTTCCATAGATGTGATAAACAAAGATAAGAAAGAAGTAAAGATTAATGAAGATGCAAATAAGCTTTATAATGATTTTTCTTCTTACAATCTTGATGAAATGGATAATAAAGATTTCGAGAAAGTCATTGGATACAAGATACCTTTATTATCTCCGGTAAAGCCATTTACGCCTAACTCGACCTTTTATGAGGCAAGGCATACTTTCTTCGGCATGATTTTTGCGATAGTAATGAAAATCGCGATGACGAACGCCTTACTCGGCCACTACAGTGCCGGAAGAAAAAGAGCGGAAGATGCCGCTCTTGGAATGCCTATTAGATCAATATCAATGGGCGGTGAAAGGTTCAACAAGCACTTTATCAACGGGCTTGTGCTTCTTTTCAACCATAAGTTGTTTAAGGGTTTAGTTGAAATAGGGAGGAAGAAATAATCTTCCTCTTTTTTATTTAGTCAAGGTTACTTTTTTAAGAGATCTCGGTTTATCCGGATCAAGTCCCTTTTTACAGGCTACTTTCACTGTCGAAAGTTGAATAACAAAGGCCAAGAGGAAAATCAGATATTCTTCGGTTAATGAAGAAGAAAAACTATAGAATTTAGCCTTGTTGGAGATTAAGCCCAAGTTATTGGTTAACACATGAACATCCGCTCCAAGTGAGTTAAGTTTATCAACACATTCTTTGAAACTTTCATTTCTAAAATCGTCAAGCGATCCCTTCGGTCCATATTTCGGGGCGATAATAAGAGCGAAAGTGCCATTATCAACCATAGCCAAAGGTCCGTGGTAGAAGGCAACTGATGAATAAGACTGAAGCCGCATATAACAGGTTTCACTCATTTTGATTCTAGCCTCATCCGCTAAACCGAGAGAGATTCCTCTTGTGACCACGAAGCCGTCTTTAACATCTTTAATTGAATCGGATAGTTTATCACTTAAACTTTCCGCCTCATCTTTAAAAGATAAGAGCTCACTAGGCAGATGATATAATTTATCCAGTGACTCTTTATCGTTCGCAAGAATATCGACAAGAGCGCTTAGAAGATACATCTGAGCGCTATAGGTTTTAGTAGCGGCTAAACTCTTTTCTTCTTTGCAGTTTAAATATAGGTGGTAGTCCGCAAGTTTCGCAAGAGGACTATCCGTAAAATTAGTAATAGCGACAGTTAAGGCTCCTTGAGCTTTAGCTTGTTTGATTATTTCAATTCCATCCATCGCTTCTCCGCTTTGCGATACGGCGATAACTAATGAATTATCGTATTTCATTACTGAGTTATATACGGTAATGACGGATGGAGAGGCGATATCGACCGGAAGTCCCATTTTTACGCCGATTAAATACCTATAGAACAAAAGGGCATTTTCTGATGTGCCTCTTCCGGTAACATAAGAAAAGCGAATTTCTCTTTTTTCAAATTCCTCTTTTACTTTTAAAAGAGTAGGCAGATTTATATCAATTAAGGTCGAAAGAATTAGAGGAGTTTCGTTAATTTCTTTATACATTAAAGTATCTTGATAGTTTTTCATTTTTATCACCGTTCCATACAATATGATACAATGAATAGGCCAAAAAATATGTGATTATTTTCGTCTTGAAAAAAAATAATGGATATGTTATCATTATTTCGCGAGTGTCGCAGTAATATAACGGTTATTATACCTGCTTGCCATGCAGGAGATGGCGGTTCGATTCCGCTCTGCGGCTCCAATAAAACCCAAAACTTGGAATATTCCAAGTTTTATTTTTATCTTTAGTTATTTGATTTAAATTGAGATATTTAGTCCTTTGTAGTATAACTATAAACTGTGTGGCAAAAAGGAGATCTGAAAATGACAATTAAAACTAAAAAGAATAAAGTCAGACTTTTAGCCTACTACGGAATTCTTTCCGCCATTACTATCGCGTTTGCCTTTATCCTTATTCCGGTTACTCCGGGACTCCCCGGTATCACTTTAACTATTATCCCTGTCGCATTCGGCGCAATTTGCGTTTCCCCGATCTGCGGTCTTTTCTTAGGCTTTATTTTTGGAATAGTCAGTTTTTTTCAATGTTTCGGTTTTAGTGCCTTTGGCACTGCGCTTTTTGCGATAAATCCGTTTTTTACTTTTATCGTTTGTGTTCCAACCAGAATGTTAGTGGGTCTTTTAACCGGGCTAATCTTTAAATCATTCAGAGTAAAAGAAGTAAAGAGCCCTAGATATCACATCGGGACTATTATATCCAACGTTTCCTGCGCTCTATTAAATACTGTTCTTGTTATGGGGACAGTTATGCTTCTGTTTTATAATTCAACTTTAATTCAGAGCTTAATGACGGCCTATTCTACCACCAATGTTTTCCTTTTTGTGGTTTTAATGGTTGGAATTAACGGTCTTGTCGAAGCGGTAGTCTGCTTATCGGTCGGTTCGATTCTAACCGGAAGACTATATCCTATTGTCAGAAAAAATCTGTTGGTTTAGTCTTTACCTTTTCATTACTGTTTTGATATAATATAGGTACAAGCCATAGTAATATAATGGTCATTATACCTGCTTCCCAAGCAGGAGATGGCGGTTCGATTCCGCTCTGTGGCTCCACCTATATACAAGAGACCTTCTGGTCTCTTTTTATATTACTGTTGTCTATGAAGAGATAATTATGGTAAAATTAATTATCTTTTATCGGAGATAATTATGAAGAAAAACAGAATAAAAAAAGAAAAACCAGCTTTCTTCAAAGAAATGAAATGGACCAATTTTATCGGTCTTCTTTTGGCAGGGTTTATTAATTCAATCGGAGTTATTCTTCTTTTAAATCCAGTTGGACTTCTGGATTCCGGAATATCGGGATTATCGCTTCTATTAGATAGAGTAACCCCTTCTTATTTAGTGTTTTCTATGTTTCTAATTGCGCTTAATTTTCCTTTTTATATTATCGCTCATAAAAAGATTGGGCCGGCTTTCACAATCTATTCTCTTTTCGCCATTCTAATTTATTCTCTTTTTGCCTTTATATTTAAGGATTTAATATCTTTTAATTACGCCGTAAACGGTTCGCCAATCTCTGGATGGGACATTCTTCTTTCCGCTCTTTTCGGTGGCTTATTATCCGGAATCGGTTCTGGACTTACCATTCGTTTTGGCGGTGCCATGGACGGGGTTGAAGTAATGTCTGTGATGTTTGCGAAGAAAATCGGTATCTCCACCGGTGGTTTCGTGATGGCATTTAACGTTATTTTATATACCATATCGGCTATTATCTTCAAGTCTTGGGAAATTCCTCTTTATTCAATAATCGCTTATTTTGTCGGCACCAAGACCATTGACTTTATTGTAGAAGGACTAGACAAAGCTAATTCGGCTATTGTCGTAACGGAGAAAAAAGAAGTACTGGCCAAAGCATTATCCGATGCCCTTGGAAGAGGAATAACTATTTTAGACGGGAAAGGCTATTATTCCGATAGTAAGAAGTACGTTATTTATTTAGTGGTAAATCGTTTTGAAATAATGAAACTGAAAAAAATCGTTAAAGAAATTGACCCGGATGCTTTTGTGTCGATAAACGAAGTTTCAGATACGCTTGGAAATGAATTTAGGTTTAAATTGAAAGGGAAAAAGGAAGAGAAATGACAAAGCACTGTTACAAAGAATTACCTGAAGGATATGAAAAGATTTTTGAAGTAGACGCCAAGAAAACTAAGACTGCCGTTTTAATGAATGTCTTCGCCCTCGTTTTAACGATAATTATGGCCGCCATTTTGATATTAATCGTCTTTAAAAATAATTTTCATATAGTCATAGGCACTGATCTTCTCATCATTATGTTAGTACTTTTAGTTTCTTTAGTTCTCTATATGGTACTTCACGAGTTGACTCACGGCATCTTATATAAAATAATGACTAAAGAAAAGCTAAAATTCGGATTAACTTTTAGTTGTGCCTATTGCGGAGTGCCAAATCTTTATGTGGATAAGAAGACAGCTTTATTAGCGCTTTTAGCTCCGTTTACTGTGTTCAGTATAGTATTTCTAGTGCCACTAATTGTTTTCGCCACTACCGGAAATGATTTGATGTCGTTATTTTTTATTCTGATGTTTTCTATTCATTTCGGCGGTTGCATCGGTGATTTATATGATACTTACCTTCTCCTTTTTAAATTTAAAGGAGAAATATATGTTAAAGACGATGGCGCAAAGCAAGAATTCTTCCAAAAAAATAAATAAAAAAGCGCCGAAAATGGCGCTTTTTAATTTTTATTCATTGATAATAGAGGTTCCAATCGGTCTAAGCGTTACTTTTAAAACGTTTCTTTCGCCGAAGACTTCTTTCATTTTTTCAATATAAGATAACTGCTCTTTAACGTTCACATAAGCGATAATGGTGCCTTGAAAGCCACCGCCGTGAACTCTTACGGCTCCGTCTTTGATATATTTCTTAGAAAGGGCTAGCGCAAGAGCGATTCCTTGTTTTGTATCTTTTTGTACGAAACAGTTTTCGAGGAGACTATAAGAAGACTCTCCGCTTTCGTTTACCTTTTCTAAGAAGGTTTTTACGTCATTTGTTTTTAATGCTTCATAAGCGTCTTTTACTCTTTTGTTTTCATCAAAGTAGTGGATAGATCTTAAAATTGCTCTCCCACCGCATTTTTTCTTAATTAAAGGAAGAGAAGAATAGAATTCTTTTTCATCAACATCCCTTAAAGTCTCTTGATGAAAAACGTTGGCCACTTTTTTCATATCCTCTTTGATTGAGGCGTAATATTTAGTTAGCGAGGCGTGACTGCCGCCGGTATTTACTAAAACAACCCGGTAATCTTTTAAATTAAAATTAAAGTTTTCAAAAGAAGGGTGAGCGGTATCTTTAAAATCAATATAGTTGAATCCGCCTAAAGAAATTCCCATTTGGTCAAGAAGTCCGGAAGGCTTTTTAAAATACACGTTCTCACTGTATTGGGCAATTTTAGCGAGGGTTACTCGGTCAATCTTATCATCATTGAAATAGAAATTGATTATTTCTGCGATTAAAAGTTCAAAGGAAGCGCTTGAGGAAAGACCGGCGCCTTTAAAAATTTTGGAAGATGTCGATATTTCCATACCGCCGATTTTGTAGTCCAATTCTTTCATTCTAAAAAGCACACCGCGTAAAAGAGCGTTACTTTTACCGTTTTCATTTTCTTTTGGGGAAAGATCATTGATGTCAACGTGGTTTAAAGGATAACCTTCGCTCTTTAAATAAAAGTTTGAATCATTTCTTTTTTTAACGGCCGCGATGATATCGAGGTCAATGGAAGACACCATAACGAGACCGTTATTGTGATCGGTATGATTTCCGAGGATCTCGATTCTTCCGGGTGAAGAAAAATAGGCCTCCGGTTCTTCGTGATAGTTATCTAAAAAGATTTCCCGAATTTTGTTTTTACGGTTAAAGTACCATTTGTAGCGGTTTCCGTAGATATTTTTAAGATTACTCATCGTCTGTCACCTCGAAAGAAAGTCTTTTGAAAAACCTGAATAAGGCCGATTGACCTTCAATAGTATCTTTGAAAACACCGGTATTTTTTAAAATGTTTTCACAGACTTTTCCGACTTCGAATTTGATGATTTCCTTGGCGGCCTCTATGTCGTTTCTTCTTGAATATTTAATGACGAGATAATTAATGAAGTCAAGGTGTTTTTCTAAAGAAGGATTGTTTATAAGAATTTCTCTAATCGTGTAATCGGGACTGGAAAGAATAGAGGCAATGAGGTCGAGTTCTTTAACAAGTCTTCCCGGAAGAATAAAGAGGCCCATCGCTTCAATCAATCCGATTCCTTCTTTTTTGATATTGTGATATTCTTTGTGAGCGTGGAATATCCCGTCCGGGTATTCCTCGCTTGTTCTATTATTTCGTAGGATAATATAAAGATAATAGGTATCCCCTATTTTTCTTGCGATGGGGGTAACGGTTGAATGTCTTCCTAAGGAATCATTGGAAACGATTGCTACGCTTTCATCGCTATATTCTTCCCAGACTTTGATAATGAATTCCGCCATATTAGCTAAGGCTTCTTGATTCTTTCCTGAGAGAAGGAAAGTTGAATTATACCAGTCAAGATAAGTGATAGAGACATTGTCCGTATCTCTTCTTTTGAGATTGTATCTGTCTCTGGCATACATTAAAGGCATTAAATGAGCGCCACCCTGGAAATGTTCATGGAAAAGCATGGAGCCACCGACTCTTGGTAAGTCAGAGTTAGAACCGATAAAATAAGACGGGTATTGATCTAAAAAGTCGAACAATCTTAAAACTGTTTTTTTATCAATCAGCATCGGGACATGTTCTTTATTAATAATAATCGCATGTTCATTGTAATAAGAATAAGGCGAATACTGCATAAACCAATCTTCATTTGAAAGTTTAAAAGGGATTACTCTAATGTTAGACCT
>JACKCW010000004.1 GCA_020633845.1 Caryophanales bacterium
TCACAAACATTATTATCGCATTTATACACACATCTTCCATAAGGACCGGTTTTAAGAGCGTTTATTTTATCTTCTTTATTCGGTTTTGGAAGACCGGTAATTGTGGGACCCATAAACTTAAGGAAAGTTGATTTTAAAATAGGGTCTTTTATATACAAGTTAAAAGCGTTATATGGGCAATCTATTTTGCAGTCCATGCATCTTTCGGCCGAATCTTTAGGTGCGTTTTCCTTTTTGAAATAAGATAAATCCCCATAAGAAGATAGTGAAACACAATCATCAGATAAGATATAATGAAATAAATCAAAATCGTGTGAGCATTTTGCCAGAATGAAAGGCGAAGTAAGATCGCCTCTTGACCAGTTACCTCTGACATAACTATGAGCATAGTGGAAGTAACCGACATTCTCTTTGTGGTTTATGGTTAAGACCTTTCCTATCTTTCCCGAGTCGACAATTTCTTTTAGTTTTTCATAATATTTGGTATACCTAAGAACGTGACAAACAACAATATTCGCATATCTTTCTTTGGCATATGATAATAACCCTTCAATTTCTTTATAATCTGAGGATACCGGCTTTTCCAGTAATATTTCTTTATACCCGGCATCAATAGCTTTCAGGGCATGTTTAACGTGATCTTTGTCTTGAGTCGCGATAATAATCGCTCCATCTTCTCCTGGTTTTTTAAAGAAATCGGCCGGATTATAAAAACGATTTTTAGCTTTATACTTGTTAGACGCATAGTTACATTTTTCAATATTAATATCACAAATGGATTCTATTTCCGCTTTTTTAAAGAAAAACTTTATCCATCTAAGATATCCTATTCCCCTGTTTCCGGCACCTAAAAGAGATATTTTCATATATTACCTCCATTTATTTATCCCAGGCTTTCTCGCCTGTAATTTTTTCGCCTAGATTATTTGCCCACTTTTCTGTCCAGTATGAAGTATATTTTACATTATTGTTTTTTCTGTATCTGTCATGCTTTTTTCTTGTTCCCCATAATACTGAAGGAATGCCGATAACAAAGAAATAAAGAGGGCCGAACATAAGCGATTGAATCGTATGGCCGTATTCATGGACTAACATTTGTCTTTGTACATCTTTTGCGAGTTCAATTGAATCCTCGGTTTTTTTGTCGCGTGCTAACATTGATACATCAGCAACAAAAACGAAAAGCCCTAGTGATATCCCGCCGCTCCAACCGGTAAAGAAAGTTACATACGATCCGTGATACCACATATGATGACATTTTCTATATTTGATCATATAGAAAAAGCCGACGGAGCTTTGAATAATCCCCCATGTTAATTGAATGATGAAATAAATAATTTTAAAAAAAGTATTATTTTTCTGTAAATTACTTTTCTGCATTTTTGACCATTTTATATAAAACGGACTTATATGAAGAAAGTTCTTCTTCGCTTATTCCATCAGTTACATCTTTTTTGAACTCGTCAAAAACCGGCTGAGCTTTTTCAGAAAGAATCCGGCCTTTTTTTGTCAGATATATTTTGTTTATGCGTTTATCTTTTTCCGACGTTTTTCTTAAGACAAAGCCTTCTTTTTCCATTCTAACCAAAAGAAGAGCTATGCTAGCTTCTTTAACAGACATAAGTTCTGAAAGGTAATTTTGAGATATGCCTTCATTTTGGCTTATGTAGTAAATGGCAATCCATTGAACTCTGGTTATATGAAGAGGCTTGAGTCTTTTATCAAGGCATTTTGATAGTTTTTTGCCTTCTCTGCACGTCAGAAAAGCGATGCAGTCGTCTAATACGAACATATATTCGTCTCCTTTAATCAAGTTATTTTAGTTATAATACAAATATTATAACTTTTCTATCTCTCTTTGAACGTTTTCTTCAGAAAAAAGCTTTCCGATTAAGTTTTTGCTCAATTTTGAAGAAAAAGAGACATCTAAAGAATCTGAAAATATGACGGCTTTTTCTATCAATCCGTTTTTGACAAAAAGACGGATTTCTGTTTCTCTTCCGTTAATTATTTTATTTAATTCTATATTAAATTCCGGTGATTCTCCGTATATCCATTCTTTGGAAGAAATGATTTTATGGCATTTTTCCACTTCTTCTTTATTATATTTATAGTCTTTTAAATCGAGGTAATTATTTTTTACCGCTTCAATTAAAGAGTCAGAAGAGAAATCTTTATTTTTTTCTCTTAAATTTTTCACTCTTTCTCTTACCGACGATATTCCTTTCGATTCAATTTTCAGCTTTGAAGGGGTCAAAACTTCCTCAAGAAGAGAAAGATCAGTATCTATCAAAAGAGTTCCGTGATACATAAAACGTCCGTTATCTTCGAGATAAGCAATGCCGGATACTTTTTTTCCTTCAAGCATAACATCGTTTCTCCCGCTTAATTCGGTCGCGAAACCAAGCTGTCGAAGAGGATCTGTAATAATTTTTAATACTTCCTCTAAATTATTTTTTCTAGATATGATTGTGTAATTCAAATTCCCGAGATCTTGGTATACCGCTCCGCCTCCGGAAAATCTTCTCACAATCTTAATTCCCTTTTCATGAGCTTTTTCAAGATTTATTTCTTTATAAGGGTTTTGATTTCTTCCGATAACTATACACGGACTGTTTATCCAAAAATATATAATCATCCCATCCTGAAAGCCATCGAAAAGATTTTTTTCGATGGCTACGTTCAAGTATGGATCATGTGATTGAGAAATATACAAGTAATTCATTACTGATGAAGAGCACCTATTGAAAGATCCAAAGCCGCTTCATGTATAACCTCACCGGTTGTCGGATGAGGGAAAATAGTATCAACCAGTTCACTATCTTTAAGATGATTTTTTACCGCGATAGAAAGAGCGGAAATAAGAGATGAAGCATCAGGGCCGATTAATGTGGCGCCGATTACTGTATCGTCTTTATCTTTTAATATTTTGATAAATCCGTCTTCTTCATTCATTGTTAAAGCTTTTCCGTTTCCGACAAAATCAAAGTGTCCGATTTTGTATTCAATTCCAAGAGCTTTTGCTTTTTCTTCGCAAATGCCGACAGAAGCGATTTCCGGAGTTGTGAAGATTACGGCAGGTACATCGGAAACATTGAATGATGCCTCTTCGTTAAGAATATTTTTAACGGCAATAATTCCTTCTTCCGATGCGGCATGAGCAAGTTGAATCAAATTATTGACATCGCCTATTGCATAAATATGATCAAGGTTTGTCTTCATATGCTTATCAACCTTTATGCCTCTTCCTCTGTCGTTTAACTCAATGCCTATTCCTTCGGCATTTAGTTTGTCAAAATAGGAAGCTCTGCCAACGGCAACGATGGCTTTATCGCATACTGATCTATAATCTTTACCGTCTTTTTCAAAAAGGACAATACCTTTTCCGTCTATTAAAGGAGAGAATTCTTTAACCTTTGAAGAAAGTTCAATTTTAATACCTTTCTTTTCGGCAATTTTCAGTATTTCAGATGAAATATCTTTATCCATGTTGGAAACTAGACGATCAAGAAATTCGATAACCGTTACTTTTGAACCTAAACTGTTGAAGAGAAAAGCGAATTCAAGACCGATGGCGCCACCGCCAATTATGGTCAGATGTTCCGGCAGTTTTAAGAGTGATAGGGCCTTTGTGCTGTCCAGAACAAATTCGTTTTCTATTCCGGGTATATTAATTTTGGAGGAAACAGATCCAGTGGCAATAATTGCATCTGTAAAGGAAATCTCATCAATCTCGTCTCCGCTTTCCACTGCAACAGTACTTCTATCCTTGAATGAACCAGCACCAGAAATGACTTTTATATTGTTTTTGTTCATTAAAAAATCAATTCCATCAACTAGTCTTTTTACTATTTTATCTTTGCGCTCAACTAAATTTTTCATGTCAGGAGCAGGTATTTCCGCTTTTTCCAGTCCAAAACTCTCACTATCTAAAATAGAAGCGTACACCTCTGATGACTTGATTAAAGCCTTTGTTGGGATGCAGCCGACATTAAGGCAGGTACCCCCTAATTTGCCTTTTTCGACCAAAACCACTTTCTTTCCTTTCTTTGCTGCATAAATAGCTGCAACATAGCCTCCGGGACCACCGCCTATTACACAGATATCCGATGAGAGAGCAACAACATTTTTCTTCGCAACAACAGTTTCTTCCTCTTCTTCTTTATTTTCTTCTAATACGAAGAGTACTTCTCCGGCCACAACGTTTTGCCCTTCTACAACCTTAACATCTTTTATAACTCCGGAAACCGGAGCTTTAATCGTTCTGTTTCCTTTTGCGGTTTCAACTTGAAGCAGTTCCTGATCTTTTTTTACATCTTCATCTATTTTTACATTTATCTTTCCAACAACACTTGGCTTGGTACCGGGAAGAGCTATCATTTTTATTTCCATGTATTCTCCTTTAAAAAAAGCCTACATATGTAGGCTTTTTACTATTCTTTTACTACGCCTGTTCTAACGAGTTTAACGCCATGAACAAGACAATCGCCTACTGGGCAGCGTTCTTCAATAAAGTCAGCAAATTTTTCGCATTTTTCTTGAGGTTCGTCTGTCTTGATATGCATTTTGAAACGAATTTCTTGGAACCCGTTTCTAACGCCTTCGGCAAGTCCCATGAATCCGTCAGGATCAAGATCTCCTTCGAGTTCAACCGAGAACGATTCATAAGTGAATCCTTGTGCTCCCGCAAATGCAGCGGCAACAATTGATTGGCAAGCGCCAAGAGCGCAAAGGATAGCTTCAACAGGGTTCATGCCCTTGTCTGTTCCGCCCAGTGCTTCTGGTTCATCCAAAAGTAATTTGAAATTCCTTGTTTCAGTGGCAACCTGAAGTCCTTCAGGTAGCTTTTTTGCAACAGCTTTGAAAGTGGTTTTCATTTTTTTCTCCTCAAATATCATTTAATTTGCTTAATGTATTAAGCAATTTAATCTTAGCATACTAAGTATATATTGTCAACATAATATAAATTGTCCAACTACTTAATTAAATTAAATAATTATATTAAATGTAACTAGTAAATAAATAACCAATCCGCACATTTAATGTGCGGTTTTGCGGCTTCCCTGTAAGGGCCCTTATCTCACATAGACACTTAAGTGTCTTGTGAAAGATCTGACAGCCGTGTTTCACACTATTGCCTTACCCCTCGAAGGTGTCCTTGTGTTCCTTTGCCGACAGATTATCTTCCATCATATCTTCTTTTTCCTGATTTTTAATATACTCTACAATTGTTTCAGTTTTGAGCCCGACTGTCGACACATAATATCCTTTGGCCCAAAAGTTTCGGTTTCCATACTTATATTTTAGATTCGCATGTTTTTCAAATATCATCAGTGATGGTTTTCCTTTGAGATATCCCATGAATCCTGATACCGATATTTTTGGCGGTATCATAACCAACATATGAATATGATCATTCATCGCATGTGCTTTTATTATTTCTACGTTTTTATAAACACACAGTTGACGTAAGATTTCTCCTATACCAGCTCTCAGTTTACCATATATTGCTTTTCTCCGGTATTTGGGGATAAAGACGATGTGGTACTTACAATTCCACCTTGTATGTGATAGACTGAAATCGTCATTTGGTTTAGTTGCCAATTGATAACCTCCCTGATATTTTGATTCGGTTGTCAGACCTCATTCAAAATTATATCACGGAGGTTTTTTATTCCAACAGTTTAAACCATTTCTATTCACACGCGCATAGCGCGAGGTTTTTATCTTTCGCTAAGGCTTAAGATAATAAAAAAACCGTTCTTTGAACGGTTAGATGGCGCACCCAGTAGGAATCGAACCTACAATTAATCCTTAGGAGAGATTCGTTATATCCATTTAACTATGGATGCACATCTTCAATTATATCACATGATTTTAATATATCTTTTACTATTTCTTCAGCTATCATCAACCCAGCGATTCCTACTACATATGACAGTGAACCCGGAGTTCTTTTTTCTTTCGTGGTTGAATTTTCATACGGATTAAGAGGTTTTTGATCGGAGAAAAGAACTTTGAGATTATTAATCCCCAGGTTTTTTAGTTCTTTCCGCATAATTTTGGCTATTGGGTCGGTATTAGTCTCTTTGATATCAGCAATTTTAAAAGATGCAAAAAGCCTATTTCCGGTTCCCATGGAAGAAATAATCGGAATACCTCTTTTGCTTGCTTCATTGACTAAAAGGATTTTGTCGTTTACGCTATCGATACAATCCGCAATGTAGTCCATATCAAAAAGAAAACTCGGACAAGTTTCGCTTTTAAAATAATAGCTTCTATTATCCACATATGCGTTTGGATTAATGTCTATTATTCTCTCTTTAGCAACATCCGTCTTCATCTTTCCAATATTGGAATGAAGAGCAAGAATTTGCCTATTTATGTTGGATAAAGAAATGGTGTCTCCATCACACAGAATAAAGTTTTCGACTCCCATCCGCGCTAAAGCCTCAACCACGTAGCCTCCGACTCCGCCTAAACCAAAAATCGCTATTTTTACATTAGCGATTTTTTCTATCTGTTGATCGGTTAAAAGAAGATCTCTCCTTTTAAATTCCTCCATGAAGCTCCTTTTTTATCATTTCCTGTTTCAGGGCATAAAGTTTATCGGATAAATCGACATAATAGTTATGAGGGAATCTGAATCTCTTAACTTCCGGCCAAAGAGTATTTATCTCGTTCATCGCATAGTCTCTGATTTCTTTGGCGGACGGGCTTTCATAGACAAGTTTACCCTTGATAAAAATCGGTTCTAAAAGTTCTCTTAAATAATACGAACTATATGTTTTTTGTTTGTAGGTAAAAACTGGATCAAAAATAGTAAGAGTCGAAGAATTATCAATTGTTTCATCGGATAAAACAATTAAATCGGCTTCGGCATTGCCGGTTTTTTTATCATAAATCCTATATACTTTTTTAATACCGGGATTAGTAGTTTTTTCTGCGCTTTCGGATATTTTCATTAAAGGTTCGACTTTACCGTTTTTGATTCTGGCGCACATCTTATATACGCCGTCTAAAACCGGACTGGTTGATGAGGTAATAAGTCTTTCCCCGACTCCGAATAAATCAACATTGGCCCCGTTCGCAATCATTTCCGAGATTGATCCTTCATCCAAAGAATTAGTAAGCATGATTTTCACATAGCCAAGATTATTCATATCCAAAACTTTTCTTACTTCGTTAGAAAGATAGGAAAGGTCTCCGGAATCAATTCTGACCGATCCTTTTTTTATTCCCATCGGCTCTAGTATTTCTTTAAATACTCGCATCGCATTTGGAAGACCGCTTTTTAAACAATTGTAGGTATCGATTAAAAACGATGAATTATTTGGATAGGCTAAAGCAAATGCCTTAAAAGCCTCATATTCATTCGGAAAAGACTGAACATATGAATGAGCCATCGTGCCGAACGATTTAACGCCAAATCTTTTTTCATCTTCGACAACACTCGTACCGACGCAGCCGCCGATATATGCCGCTCTTGCGCCGAGTACGGCTGCCGACTCACCATGAGCTCTTCTCGCTCCGAATTCGGTTATCGGGCGTCCTTGAGCGGCTCTTACTATTCTATTAGCCTTAGTCGCAATTAAAGACTGATGATTAAAAAGCATCAAAAGATAGGTCTCAAGCAGTTGAGCCTCAATAATAGGAGCCTTTATAGTTATCACCGGTTCATAAGGAAAGATAACCGTCCCTTCTTTTACGGCATAAATATCGCCGGTAAATTTTAGTGTGCTCAGATAAGCAATAAAATCTTCGCTATAGTTTCCGCTTTCTCTTAAAAAATCTATGTCGTCTTTTTCAAAAGAAAAATTCTTTACATATTCAATGATAGATTCAAGTCCTGCCGAAATAACATACCCGCCTTCATCAGGAATTTTGCGGAAAAAAACGTCAAAGCAAGCTTCTTCTTTTTCTTTATTTTCTCGAAAATAAACATAGCTCATCGCTATTTCATATAAATCCGTAATAAGTGCTTTTGCCATAAACTTTACCTCGATTATATTTCTCTTTCATTGAGAAATAACTAATGTTTCCCTTGCGCCATTAATTATACAACAAAAAAACATGAAAAACAAAGAAAAAATCGCCCTTATCCGGGCGATTTAATCTTAGTACATTTTATTATTCTCTAGTAACGAAATAATAAAGAGTTCTAATCATTTGTGATGTAAAACTCATTTCGTTGTCATACCAAGCGATAACTTTTACAAGTTGCTTGCCGTCAACGGTCATAACGTTAGTTAGAAGTGAATCAAAAAGTGAGCCGTAATGCATGCCGATAACATCCGACGATACGATAGGATCTTCAGTATATCCAAGAACAACTGAACCTTCGGCGGCTTTCTTCATAGCCTCATTAACTTCTTGTTTTGTAACATCTTTCTTTAGTTCAACAACCAGGTCAACAACTGAACCGGTAGCGGTAGGAACACGAAGGGCCATGCCGTCCATCTTTCCTTTTAATTGAGGAAGAACGAGTCCAACTGCTTTAGCGGCACCAGTTGATGTCGGAACGATATTTTGAGCAGCGGTTCTTCCACGACGGGATAAAATTCCGGCTTTATGCGGACCGTCAAGAGTGATTTGGTCATTTGTATAAGAGTGAACAGTAGTCATAAATCCTTTAACGATTCCGAAAGAATCATCAAGAACTTTTGCTACCGGAGCTAAACAGTTTGTCGTGCAGCTTGCAGCAGAAATAACGGTTTCCGAACCATCAAGTATTCCTTCGTTTACTCCGAAAACAACGGTTTCAATTCCTTCTCCTTTGGCTGGAGCGCTGATTACAACTTTTTTAGCTCCCGCTTTTAAGTGAAGTTCAGCTTTTTCCTTAGAAGTAAAAATTCCGGTACATTCAAGTACAACATCAACGCCCAACTCTTTCCAAGGAAGAAGAGAAGGATCCTTTTCCGCATATACATGGAATTTTTCATCGTCAACAAGAATATCTGATCCGCTAAAACTAATACTATCAGACTTATAACGACCCTGAGTAGTGTCGTACTTCAAAAGATATGCAAGAGTTTCTGCGTCCGTGATATCGTTGATTGCAACAATATCAAAAAGCGGGTTTTCATGCATTAATCTGAAGGCTAATCTTCCGATTCTTCCGAATCCATTAATTGCTACTTTAACTTTTTTCTCTGCCATTTTATTTTCTCCTTTATTATTGCTTTTTTGGCCTATAACATTTTACTACGGAGCAGCCTAAATATCAAGACTGTTGATTTGGTTGAAGTTTGTCTTTCAGCTCTTTTACAAGCAGAAGACTCTGGTCCTTATATTCACAAGTACAGTTTTCTTTATTATCGCAGCCCTTACATCCGGCATAATTAAATGTCCGCATTTCTTGCGGAATAAAAGCTCTGATATCATCCTGGTTATATCCGACTTCGATAAGACTGTTTGCGACGATAATCGGTCGTTTTAAAATAGTTGGGTTCTCGATGACAAATTGAACCAATTCGGATGTTTTCATGCTGTCGATATCTAGATTTCCTTCCATATAAGGTTTTGATCTTTTGGATATAATATCATCAAAACCATTAAGAGAATTCTTAAGCATTCTAAAAATATCATCCCTAGTAAGCTTTTCTTGAAGAATGTTTATTGATTTATATGCAATTTTCTGTTCGTCAAACCATTTCACGGTTTTTCTGCACGATTGGCAAGATGGCGATATATATAAGTAAATCATAGTACCTCCTTTTTATATTATAGCATGTAAAAGTTGTTTTTTTTGTGTATAATGTTGTCATTGGAGGTAATTTTATGAAATGGGATTTAACTAATTATTACAAAACTTACGAAGACTTCAAGGCGGCAGAAAAAGAAGCGGCCGTAATAATTGAAGCTCTTAAAGATTACAAAGGAAAACTTGATAACGAAGAATCTTTCGTTGAATACTTCAATAAACAAAATCTTTTGTATTCTAATTATCTTAAACTGTATCTTTATGCCGAATGCAAAGTATCATTAGACAGAAGAGACAACAAAGCAGTCGGCGATGTTCAGGAAGTGATGTTTCTCTTCCAAAAACTCTCGCAAAATACTTCTTTTGAAGAGCCGGAAATATTATCTATCGGCAGCGGGAAAGTTTTTTCTTTTTTGGATAAACACGAAGAACTACAACAAAATCGTTTCGCTTTAGAGAATCTATTTAGAAAGGCATCGCACGTATTAAATGAAGAGGGAGAAAGCATTATAGCCAATTATTCGGCTTTGTCTGATACCGGAAGCGAAACTTACGCCTCTCTAACAAGTGGCGATGTAAAAGAATGCTTTGCAAAACTTGATAACAAAGAAAAGGTTAGTGTTACTCAGTCTAACTGGACAAAACTGATTGCTGAAAGCAATTCCCCAAAAGAAAGAAAGAGAATTTTTGAAACGATGTTCGGAAGATTCGAAGAAAACAAGAATACTTTCGCCTCAATTTATAATTCGGTTCTGCAAGCTGATATCGCTCTTGCGAAAAGCAAAAATTTTGATACCGCTCTTGATATGCATCTCTTCGCAAACAATATTCCGGTTTCTCTTTATCATAACCTGATTGAAGTGGCGCATAAAGCCGCTCCGACCGCCAAGAAATATTTAAAGCTCAGAAAACAAGTTCTAGGACTAAAATCCTACCATACTTATGATCGTTTTCTTAAGCTCTCAGAAGGCGAAAATAAAAAATACACATATGATGAAGCCAAAGAACTCTTCTTCTCTTCCATTGCCAAATTCGATCCAGAATTTAATGCATTTGCCAGAGAAGCTACTAAAGACGGCTATGTAGATGTTTATCCTGCACTTGGAAAAAGAAGCGGAGCTTACTCTAATTCAGTTCCGAATGTTCATCCTTGCATCCTTTTAAACTTTACGGAAACCTTGGAAGATGTCTTTACTTTAGCCCACGAGTCGGGCCATTCTATGCACACTTTATTTTCGGAAAAGTATCAACCGGCCGCTACGCAGAACTACACTATCTTTGTAGCAGAAATTGCTTCAACCTTTAATGAGCATAATTTACTCGACTATCTTCTTACTAAAGGAACTTTGTCCAAAAACGAAAAAATTAAGCTTATTCAAAATGCCATCGACAATATTATGTCGACTTTCTACCGTCAAACTCTCTTTGCCGAATATGAATATCTATCACATACCATGGCAGAAAAAGGCGAGCCTATTACTGAAGAAAGTCTTTCTTCAATCATGATCGGCCTTTATAAAAAATACTATGGTCTTGATATCAATAAGGAAAAAGTTAAGAAGTATGTCTGGGCTTATATTCCGCACTTTTATAATAGCCCATACTATGTCTATCAATACGCCACATCTTTTAGCGCATCCCTTGCAATATATGAGAATGTGAAAAAGGGCGGAAGCGAAGCTTTCGAACAGTATAAATCTCTTCTTAAAGCCGGTGGATCGGATTATCCGGTTCTGGAAGTTAAAAAGGCTGGCGTCGATTTTACCTCTTTAAAACCTTTGATGGCGGTTGTTGATCGATTCAAAGAACTTCTTGATGAGCTAGAAAAGGCTATTGCCGAATAATCAATTGACAAAGGTATTAAAATAAACTACAATTCAATTTAGAAAACTGTGATGAGAGAAAGTATCTATATTTTTCAGTTTAGAGAGTCTTGTATGGTGGAAACAAGACCTGGAAATATAAAGAAAATTGGGCTCTTTGAGTTATTCTGGGTCTGTCCCCTTAAAAACTAAACGAGTGCTATTCTATAGAATAAAGGTGGTACCGCGACTAATAATCGTCCTTTAAAAATTTTTTTAAAGGACTTTTTTATTTTCTTAGGAGGGTTTATGAGAATATTATCCGGGATTCAGCCAACAAATGTCGTTACTTTAGGCAATTATTTAGGCGCAATGAAAAACTTTGTCAAACTGCAAAATGAATTCGAGGATGCCGATATCCTTGTTTTTGTGGCCGACCTGCATTCCATCACGATTCCAAAAGACAGAAGCGAACTTAAAAAGAATATTAAAACTTTGGCAGCGCTTTATATTGCGGTTGGACTTGATCCCAAAAAAGTCCATCTTTTCATTCAATCGGAAGTTCCTCCTCATGCCGAGTTATCCTATATTATCGAATGTAATTCCTATATCGGAGAGATGGAAAGAATGATTCAGTTTAAAGAGAAGAGCCAAAAAGAAGGCGAAACTGTTACTACCGGTCTTCTAACTTATCCTTGTCTTATGGCGGCGGATATTCTTCTTTATGATACTGATCTCGTGCCGGTTGGCGCTGATCAAAAACAGCACCTGGAACTAACGAGAAATATTGCTGAGCGTTTCAATAATAAATACGGCGATACTTTCAAAGTTCCTGAGCCGTATATCGTCAAGAAAAGCGCCAGGATCATGAGCCTTCAGGACCCGGATAAAAAAATGAGCAAATCCGACCCGAATCCTAAAGGATATATAACTCTTTTAGACAATATAAACGAAGCTAAAAACAAGATTAGAAGAGCGGTAACCGATAGTATAGGCATCATCAAATATGACGAAGAAAATCAAAAGGGGCTGGCAAATCTCATTAATATTTATTCTCTTCTAACCAATTTAAGTATCGAGGAAATAGAAAAGAAATATATAGGCTTAGGCTATAAAGAATTTAAGGAAGACCTGGCAGAAATCGTCGGACAGGAGTTAGAGAAGATACAAGATAATTATTCATCCATATTAGCCAGCAATGAACTTGATGAAATACTTGATGAAGGAAGAGAATACGCCCTCAAACTAGCCGAAAGAAAATTGGCGAAAGTTCATAAAAAAATCGGCCTCGGAAGATAGCCGTTATCAATTTAAAAAAGAGTTAATTCCCGAAAATGGGATTAACTCTTTTTTGTATCTTCAGAACCTTTGGATTTCATCTTTTGACTGATTTTATGTAAGCCTATCGAACACAAAGATCCAATAGGTAGTGTTACAAATAAGCTTAAGCAAAGATGAAGAATGGAAAACTGATTTTCTATATCGGAGAAATTGATAATATATATTGAGACAATCGAACCGATTACAAACCCGAAAATAATGTAAAGGCACATCTTGTAATGCCTTTCAAGAAGCATTTTAATCGGCTTAGAAATAAAGATTAAACTGAGAGCTCCGCCTAAAACCAAAGGAATCATTATCTTAAGCTCATCAAGAATAAAGCCAGGATTAGCATACATGCCAAAGTGAAGCAAATCACTAAAAGCGTTTAAAACCGGATAATAGATACCCATAATCATAAAAAGCATTGATCCGCTGATGCCTGGGAAAATCATCGCAATAGCTCCAATAATGATTGCCAAAAAGAGGAAACCCATTTGGTATAAAGTAACGTTTCTCCATCTTTCATTTGAATCTACTCCTTCTTTTGTAAAAAAGATATTAACAAAAGCGAGAGCAATAACGACTAAGCCGGCGATAACCATGCCGATAATGTATTTGGATTTTTTCTTTTCTTTTTCTAGTTTTAGTGACGGCGCATCATTAATAAGACCACCAATAAGCACGCCGGCAAAGAAAGAAACAGTTTCAAAGAGGAAAGAATCAAAAAGATGATCTAAAAGAAGAGAGCATAGTAAAGTTCCTACCGCGACTCCTAGGCATATTTTTAGTAGGTACAAAAAATTAGGCCAGAACTTTTTTGTGAGGTTGGCAAAAGCCGTGACCATATTTTGATATATGCCCATGATAAATGCGAGTGTACCCCCGGAAATACCGGCAATCATGTTGGCAATTCCTATCACAATGCCTTTAAGAAAAAGACTTATTCCTTTTTCCTTCATTTGCTTATCTTCCTTTCTATATTTCCATATAAATCATACTCTGAAGAAGAAACAATTTTTACTATAACAATATCTCCCGGATTAAGTTTTTCTAAAAGCGAAGAAAAAGCAATAATCGATCCGTCAATTCCTTCGGGAGCGAAATGATAACTGCGAATATTATATGAAACGGATTCTTCATCATACGAGTCAATGATAGCACTAAATTCCTTGCCTACCAAATCTCTTTTCAAATCCTCAGAAATTATTCTTTGAGTATTCATAAGAATGTCATATCTTCTTCTTTTGATGATTTCCGGTACTCTTTTTTTCATAAAATAAGACTTTGTTCCTTCTTCTCTCGAATAGGTAAAAGCTCCCATATGAAAGAACCGCATTTCTTTCACAAATTGGATGAGTTCTTTAAAGTCTTTATTGCTTTCTCCCGGAAAACCGACCATTAAAGTCGTTCTTATAACTGAAGAAGGAATTTCTTTTTTTATTTTTTGAATCAAAGAAATGCTTTTCTCTTTAGAAAAATGACGTCCCATTAGCGATAAAACTTTATTGGATGCGTGTTGAAGAGGAATATCAAAATAAGGCGCGATGTTTTCGTGAGATTTAATTACCGAAATAAGTTCATCAGTAACTGTTTCCGGATAAATATAGAATATCCTTATTAAATACACTCCCTCTATTTCCGATAATTTTTTAAGAAGTTCCGGCAGCATTAATTTGTGATAATTATCCACTCCGTATTTTGATGTGTCTTGAGCAATAATGTTTAATTCTTTAGCGCCGCCTTTAACCAAATATGAAGCCTCATCAATAATATCTTCCATTTTCCGCGATTGATAAGAACCTCTAATAAGCGGAATAGCACAAAAAGCGCAATGATTATTGCAGCCATCCGCTATTCTTATATATGGGGAAAAGGAAGGTGAAATGAGAAGACGGGATGTAAAAGATAAGGAATCATTTTTAACTTCAAAAAAGGAAGAAATTAAAGATGAAAAATTAGGGTAATCTTTTAATGTTATTACTAAATCTATATCTTTAAAATTATAGGTTATAAAATCTTTATATCTTTCGGCAAAACAGCCGCAAACTACTATTTTCTGCCCTTTTCTCTTTTTGTTTATGACTTCGGCTATCGTTTCTATCGCTTCATTTTTGGCCGCGTCAATAAAAGCACAAGTATTAATTATTATCAAATCAGATTCATCAAGCGATAGGGACAGAGAAAAGCCGCTTTTTAAAAGCAGCCCCAGCATCATTTCGGAATCAACCTGGTTTTTGGAGCATCCGAGCGATATCATTCCAACTTTCATTTTTAATTCCTATCAATCTTTTTCTTTTCTTTTTAAGGTAAATAACAATCCAATAGTACCCGGGCCGCAATGAGAGGAAATAATGCAACCGGCATGGGTGGCATAAATATGTTTGAACTTACAAGTTTTTTCAATTATATCTCTAATATAGGCTTCGGCCGGATCAGAATCGAAGTGCGTTATCATTAAATAATCTGGGTCCACATCGCTTATTACTTTCATCATATCCTGATAAATTGTCATAATAGCCGTGTTAATACTGCCGATAGGCTTTTTCCCAACTTCAAGCTTGCCGTTAATTACTTTAATTATCGGTTTTATCGTAAGTATTTTAGCAAAGAAGCCGGCAAGAGCGCTACATCTTCCGCCTTTTACAAGATAATCGGTTGTCGCGACACAAAATGAAGAACGGATATTAGGAGTTATTTCTTCATCGCATATTTTTTTAACTTCTTCGCGAGATTTGCCTTCCTTTAAAAGATCTCTTATTTTAAAAAGGAGGAGACCAGATCCGCTGGATAAATTATTTGAGTCAATTAAAGTTATTTTTTGGGGGTCGCTGCAAGTATTTTTTCCAATCATAACCGACTGAAAATTGGCACTTAATTTAGAGCCGATTCCCGTATAGATAATACTATATCCTTGTTTTATATATTCGTTAAATATCTCTTGATAAACTCCGGGGCCGACGGCGCTCGTTAAAGGGAGCTTTCCAGTTTCTTCCACATGTTTTTTTATATCATCGGTCGTGATATCGATTCCGTCTCTATAGGTTTTTTCATCGTCTTCAAACAACATAACCAGAGGAACGACATGGACGTTAAGTTCTTTTACAAGTTCTTCACTTAAATCAATTGTCGAATCGGCTATCAACTTAATCTTTTCTGCCATGGTTTTCTCCTTGTTTTTTATAATTATACAATAAAAGCCTAATAAATACAACTTGAGGAAAGAAACGTTAGCAAAGTTATTTAAATACGATAAAAAAACTCCGTCTACTAGAGACGGAGTCATAACTTTTTTTACTATTGAACATTTAAATACTCAATCGCATCAATATAAGTATAGTAATCGGTTAAACCTAAATTTTCGATTGAACTATAATCAAATCTTTTGGTCGAAGTGATATAACCATATATCGAATCGCCCCCGAGAGTGTAAAGAGATAAACAGTTGCCTATCATTAAGGAATTAAGATTATAGCGGCTTATTTCGTTTCTAGCATAATCGTCGACGATTATTCTCGCAAAATCAATAGTATCTTCATCTATCGAGTGATAAAAATCGGTTGTGACAACTTCACCGTCACCATTAGTACTGCTGAAATAAATCAGTTTTATTTGGATAGTCTTTATTTTGGCGGCGCCTTTATAGTAGGCGTTATTTCTGGAAAAAGTCAGAGTGGTTCCGGTGCTTGACAGAATATATGGTCCATATCCGATGGAAGTGTTTCCCTTTGAAGAAATGGATGAAAGGTCGCCTTTTATGAACCCGAACATATTGTTTGATGGGCTATATAATGAGAGCGAACCATAATGATGAAGAGGTGCGACATAGATATTTAAAATATTCATCTCATCCGCCGTGAGTTCTCTCGTCATTTCAATTCTTACATAGTTTCCTATCACATTTATCCCGGAAATATAAGTTTCAAGAAGAGCTTCTTCTCTATCTTCCGCATTTCCGATTTGTAGAGCTTCATTTACCGCATTTTGATAATCGGATAGTCCCTTTATGGGAAGGCTACTAAGATTTACGCTGCCGCTATATGTCGGATCAAGAAGAACATATAAGGAAAAAATGAGATCTTTAGCCGTTAATTCTTCGCCGTCTGCACAGTATAAATCATCTAGAAGTCTAATTGAATATATGTAACTAGATTCATCCCCAAGAGATGTTGTAAGAGATGCAGCACCATAGTATGTATATCCGTCCTCAGAAGTCTCTCCTTCTACAGTGCCGGCCGATAACAAAAGATTACCTTCTCTGTCTACCGGAAACAGTTTTGTGAACATTAAATCAAGAGCTAATTCATCATCACTGTTGGTATAGAAAAGAGGATTCAAATGAGTCGCAATCGACTGAACCCCGATAACTAATTTTTCATTTTTCTTACCGGTACAAGCCGTTAAAGAAAAAAGAAGGATGAATATCAAAATCAAAGTAAATTTCTTTTTCATAAGTGAATCACCGTCATATAAACTATATATCACATATATAGAACTTGTCACTTTTTTCAAATAATATCCATATCTTCAAGAAAAATATTGAATGGATAACGGTCAGGAAACCTATCAAACGTCATTTTTTCTTTCGTTATTGGATGAATAAAAGTAATCTTATGAGCATCTAACCCGAGATCATAGCCGTCTTCTTTTAATCCTTTATATTTCATATCGTTATAAATTGGGTGTCCGATAAGAGAAAGCTGAAAGCGAATTTGATGAAAACGGCCGTTATCAATTATTACTTTAAGTAAAGTATAACCTGTTTTATACGACAAAACAGAATAATGCAGGACAGCAATTTTTCCTTCCTTGCTTTCATAAGCCTTAAGATTTTTTTCATCTTTTAAAAGATAGTTTTTAAGGGTGCCCTCTTCTTTCGGCATTTTTCCTTCAACGACTGCTAAATATTCTTTTTCGGGCCTTAGCGTGTTAAGTCTAGCGGCCGCTTTTGACGTCTTAGCAAAAAGCATTAAACCGGAAACATTTCTATCAAGTCTTTGAATAAGACCGAGATAGACGTTTCCCGGCTTATCATATTTTATTTTGAGATATGATTTAACTGTTTCTAACATATCTTCTTCTTCACTTATATCTTTTTGTGACAAAACTCCCGAAGGTTTGTCGACTACTATAACCTGGTTATCTTCATAAAAAACATCAATGCTTAATTCATTCTTAATTATTTTAATTATTTCTGGCGGCTCATTGATAAAAGTAAAGTGATCTTTACCTTTAAGAATATAAAGAGAAGATGACTTAATCGCTTGATGAATCAAGCGGAAATGTTCTTCCTTGATTAAATCGTTTTCGCCGCCGATGATAAATACTTTGGCGGTAATTTTTTGAAGTGATTCTTCTTTTATGTCAGGCTCTTCCAACATCAGTTTATCATATAATGAAGCACTTTTTTGATAGCTGTCCTTAAGATACTTGATTGCTTCATCTCTAAATCCTAATGGATTAATGTTCACGCCGATAGCGAATAGTTTTTTAACGAGATGAGTTTTTATCGCTACTAAAAGAGATATTATCGCTCCGTCAGAAAAGCCCACCATATGACATGAATTAATTTGAAGCGCATTAATTACCTCAATAGTATCTTCCGCCATTTTTTCATATGATAGTTCGCCATTAAAACTTTCTCCGTGTCCTCTTGAGTCAATCAAAATAAGACGGTAAGAAGAAAACGGTTCGACATAGTCTTTAAATATGCTGATGTCTTCTCTGTTTCCATGAAGAAAGAGGATGGGAAACCCATCCTTTTTTCCTTTTTCTTCAATATGAATTTTTCCTTCTTTTGTTTCAATAAACATTTAATTAAATATTCCTAAAAGTGTAGCCATTTCCTCTGGAGTTATTGCTCCACTTAAAACCTGACTGTTAAGTTCACTTTCAATGTCTATATATTGTGCGTCACTGACATCAATTGAAAGGTCAGGTGTTGATTCAATAATTATTAATGCTAAATCGGATGAAGCTAAATCTTCCGCTAAAGCACTTCCGTCGATTGACGAGACATCTCCGCTTCCGGCATATCCAATCAAATCTCCGATTAATTCTCCTTCGCTTGCAAAGTCAATTTCCGAAATATCAACAGGAAGAGTATATCCCAGTTCAGATAAAGCATCCTCTAAAATCTGTGTTGCGATTTCGCTGTCGCCGAAAGAAGCGATAAGAGCGGCAATTTCTTCCGGAGTTAAATCATCAAGACTACCGGCATCAAGATCGTTGTAGAAAGCGATTAAATTCGCGAGGTTCACAAGTTCATCTCTTATTTCATCATAAGTCATTGAACTGATGTCGAGATCAGAAAGGAAGGTATAGCCATAGGTCACAGCCATTTCATCCAAGAACGCCTGAAGTAATCTTGGGAATAAGTCGTCTTTTAATGAACCGTTGTCATAATCGAATCCACTCATATCAATACGGTTCAAAAAATAGAACGGACTATCAGTAGGTAGTGATGAAGGATTAGTTTCAAGGTAATACTGAAGAAGATCTCCGGTTATTCCTTTTATGTGACCGCTATCGGAGAGGTTACCTCTCATTTCGTCTAAACTTCCAAGCACGTTTTCTAGCGAGTCCATAAAGCCGATCATTTGATCAACATACTCGGTTTCTTCGTAATCAAAGTTTTCTGAATTTATAATAGCGTTAATGTCGTCAGATACATCGGTATAGAGATTTATGATAACGCCGATATCTCTTATTTCTCCGTAAAAATAGTATTTTACCGTTATCGTTCCGGAGCCGCTTGGTTCTTCTACTTCATAAGTTAAGAATGAATACTCGTGAGATTCCAGCATTTTGGTGCCGGTCGTAATGACAATGGAGCCGTCAAGGTAATCTGATGTTTTATTTAGAACGTTTTGAACCAAAGCGTTAGGAGATGGTGTTTCGTTATAGGCTGCGGCCGCTTGCGATAAGACCGGCGCAAAAAGAATAATAGGGGACATGACAAAAAGCGTTATTATGAGGCCTATTACTCCTGATGGAATTCCGAAAAGCCAAATGGCACCTTTCTTCTTTTCCTTATCGCTTAAGAATAGCTTTATGATGAAATAAACGATACCGCCTATAATAGGAAAAACGATAAAGCCAAGAATTCCTATCACGTAAAATAAGACAATTTTTACCACCATTTCCGGAGAATTGTCGAGTAAGGACTGAAAAGACGGGGAATTATTATAGATTGTTTCAATGATTCCAACGCCGTTCGCTTTTTCGACAAGCCACTCCTTGACCGGGGTAGAAGACGAATCATTTAATATAGCGATTTCCGATACCGGCATATTGCTGACTTTGGCGGCTAAACTGGAAGCTATAAGATAACTGCAGGGAACAGAAACAATAATCATAATCATCATTACGATTCTTTTCCACAGTTTTCCGAGAAGACCGAGGGCCATTGCGACAAGGACTATTACTAAAACAGCTAGATCGATATAGTTCATTGTGTTATTTTCCTTTCATTTTTTATTAATTATATTATTGCATAATAAAAAATATTTTTTAACACAATCCATCGAAAAATACTTTTTTGTCCTTTATTAGTATTCCAACTGTATATCTTTTTTTTGAATAGAAAGCGGAGCCTTATAGTACAAAACTGTCTTAAGCGAATTAAATAAAATAAGAGCAAGAGCGCAAGTAAGGCCGACATAACTGACGTTATAAATAAACGATGTCCAGAGGGAAGTCATAAATTCACTATATCCGGTCCATGTATACCAAATGATAACTCCGGAAATAGTGTGCGACAAAAGTCTTATTAGGGCACAAAGCACGATGACAAGCGAAATAGAAAGACGGTTGTCTCTTTTCTTGTAGAAAAGTCCCGCAATTCCATAACCAATGGAATAAGGTACAAAACGGTCAAGCAAAATCTCTAAAAATACCATTTGAGAATAAATTTTAAAACCGCCGATAGCCCAAGCTAAAAGCCAGTAAAGCGTTGCGCCGATAAATCCGTATTTCGGTCCGTTTCTAAAGCCGATTAAAAGGATAGGAAGCATCGCAAGGTCAATCGTTCCGCCTTCAAAATAGTTTAAAAATGGGATAAGATCCGATATGAATTTTAAAACAATCGCGAGAGCGATCAAAATTGCCGTGTCAACAATCTGTTTTATGGTGACACTATTCTTTTTTGTTGCATTTTTCATGTATTAATTCTCCTTTGAATTTAAAAAGGACCACTCATGCCGAGCGGTCCTTTTAAAAAACAGGTTATCTCCCTCCGCTAGCATTGTCTAGATCAGGTTACGGGTCGTTGTCCTTCGACAACCTCTCAGCAATTAAGCTCCCCTTTTTATTATGTTAATTTAATTGTACAACTAATAATTATTTTTTCAACAAAGAAATGACTTTTTCAGCCAATTTCTCTTTTGTGAAGTCAAAAGATTCAATCACGTCTTCCGCTTTTCCGCTTCTTCCAAATGTATCTATTCCATAAACCTCTTTTGTATATCCCTTAAGTCCATAGGGCGATGCCATCTCGACAAAAAGGGAAGGTTTATCCAAAGGAATCAATGATTCTTTATAAGATTGTTCTGTTTTATCATAAAGATATGTTGAAACCATTTCGACGACTCTTGCTTTTACGCCAAAATCAAGAAGAAGATCAGAGGTATCAAGAGCCAAAGAAACTTCCGAGCCGGAAGCCACCAGAGTTATATCAAAAGGAAGATAATCCTTTCTTATATAAGCGCCTTTATCAAAATCGTCTCTTGAAACCGGATTAAGCAATTTTAGGTTTTGTCTTGAAAGAACCAAAACCGAAGGTGTCCCCTTAAGAGACAAAGCCTTTGTAAGAGCATCAATGGTTTCATGAGCGTCAGCTGGGCGCATAACATTTAAATTAGGTATCGCTCTTAGTCCTGGGAGTTGTTCAATTGGTTCATGAGTTGGCCCGTCTTCTCCTACCGCAATCGAGTCATGGGTGAAAATGAAAATACTTGGAAGATGCATTAATGCCGCTAGTCTTATCGATGGTTTCATATAATCCGAAAACACAAAGAAAGCGCCGGATATAGCCCTTACATGATGAAGGTTAAGGCCGTTGGTGATAGCCCCCATAGCGTGTTCTCTTACCCCGTAGTTAATATTTCTGCCAAGATGATTATCTTTATCAAAGTCGCCTTCCGCCCCTTTCACAAAGGTGGAAGCTGTTAAATCGGCCGAGCCAGCCACTAGAGTTTTATGAATTTCGCTTATCATCCCGATGGCTTTTCCAATGGTTTTTCTTGATGCTTCTTCTCTAAATTCAAAGTAATCAAAAAGATTTAGAGGAACCGAATAATTATCATCTAATACTTTTTTGAATTCTTTATAATCTTCTGGATAAAGTTCTTCGTATTTCTTTAAGTTTTCCGCCCATATCTTATAGGCGTCATAGTTTTTATCAAGAGCCGATTTATAATCGTTATAAACCGATTTGGTAACCTTAAACGGAGGCATGTTGTAATCAAGATTCTTTTTAAGGATTTCGGTATTTTCTTCCCCAAGAGGCGCGCCATGGCATTTGGAAAGGCCCGCAAGAGGGGAGGCATAGCCGATAATTGTATGGAATTCTATTATTGACGGCAATTCTGATTCTTTAGCCTTTTCAATCGCCTTTTTTATAGAAGATAAATTCTCCGGATTTTTCACCGACTGATAAAAGAAGCCTAAAGATTCAAAATAAGGTTTAGAATTTACACCACCGGCTAAGGATACCGGACCGTCAAGCTGAACCCGGTTAGAATCAAATAGAATAATAAGTTTATTAAGTTTAAGATGGCCGATAAGCGACAAGGCTTCAAGAGTTACTCCTTCTTGAAGATCGCCGTCTCCGCATTCTACATACGTATAGTGATCAATAAGTTTAAGATCATCACGGTTGAATCTTTTTGCAAGCATCTCTTCGGCAATCGCCATCCCACAGGCTTCGGCGATTCCTTGTCCTAACGGACCGGAAGTCGCATCAACCCCGTCGGTTAAGTGAAGTTCCGGATGGCCAGGAGTGATTGAGCCTAATTGTCTAAAAGATTTTAAATCATCAAGCGTTACATTATATCCGGATAAATGAAGGAGGGCATAAAGCATACTTGAAGCATGTCCCGAAGCTAAAACGAAGCGGTCTCTATCGAACCAGTCTTTGGCTTTCGGCGTAATTTTAAGAAAATCGTGCCATAAAGTATAAGCAACAGGCGCAAACCCAAGAACGACACCCGGATGTCCGCTTTTTGCTTTATTGATTTCATCCATGGAAAGAATTCTTAATGCATTAACACTTGATTTCATATCAATCTCCTATTCAAGTTCTATTTTTATGAGTTGGTTAAGTTCTACCGCATATTCAAGAGGAAGTTCTCTCGCAAAAGGTTCGATAAAACCCATCACAATAAGTTCCATTGCTTCTTTTTCGCTTAATCCTCTACTCTCAAGATAAAAGAGTTCGCTATCGGATATTTTAGATACCGTCGCTTCATGTTCTAAAGACGAGGAATCGTTTGCGACGTAGTTAAGCGGGAAAGTATCGCTTTTGGAAAGAGAATCGAGAATTAAGGTGTCACAGGTAGTTGAAGCCTTGGATCCGGTGGCGTCTTTCCCGATTTTTGTCATCCCCCGATAGTTTACTATACCGCCTTTTCTTGCGATTGACTTCGAAATAATCGTTGAAGAAGTATTTTTTCCGATATGAATCATTTTAGCGCCGTTATCTTGGTACTGGCCCTCAGATCCTAAAGCCACAGAAATAACAAGGCCTCTGGCATAGTCGCCTTTTAAAACACAGCACGGATATTTCATATTAGCGCCGGAACCGATATTGCCGTCAATCCATTCCATATAGCCGCCCTCTTCTACCAGGGCTCTTTGCGTAACCAGATTAATGATATTATTCGACCAGTTTTGAATAGTCGAATACCTGCATCTGGCATTCTTAAGCACCACTATCTCAATGACTCCCGAGTGAAGAGAATCTTCTGCATACTTAGGCGCCGTGCAGCCTTCCACATAGTTGACATAGCCACCTTCATCCACTATTATCAAGGTTCTTTCAAATTGTCCCATGTTGGCGGAATTAATTCGAAAGTATGATTGAAGCGGTTTATCTAATTTTACGCCTTTCGGGACGTAAATAAAAGAGCCTCCGCTCCATACGGCACTGTTTAATGCCGCGTACTTATTATCGGTTGGCGGAACGACAGAGCCAAAATATTTTTTAAATAACTCAGGGTATTTTTTAAGACCGGTATCCGTATCTAAAAAGATAACGCCTTTTTCTTCTAATTCTTTTTTGTTGTTATGATAGACTACTTCCGACTCAAACTGAGTGGAAACTCCGGAAAGCCATTTTTGTTCGGCCTCCATAATCCCCAGTTTGTTGAAAGTGTCTTTTATTTCTCCCGGGACATCTTCCCAGTTATGTTTTACTGAATCGGTTGATTTGATATAAAGACACATTTTATCTGGATCAACTGCTTTTATTTTGTCTACCGGGCCATAGTTTGGTTCTTTGGCTTCATAAAAAGCTTTAAGCGACTTAAGGCGAAATTCCGTCATCCATTCCGGTTCGTCTTTAGCTTTAGATATTTCTCTTACAATTTCCTCGTTAAGTCCCTTTTTTACTGTTTTATATATTTTGGCATTGGTATAAAAACCATATTTATATTCGGTAGCAATATTTTCAATTTCCGTTTTTTTATTCTTTAAATCGTCATGCATTTTTTTCCTCCTTTTCAAGAGTTTTCCTTAATGCCTGGGCGGCGATTGATGCGCACCTAACCCGGGCCGGAAAATCTTTGATACCTTCAAAAACGGCAAGTTCGTCTAGATCAATACTCTTGTCGTATTCTTCATTGGAAACCATCTTTAAATAGTTATCGATGATATTTAAGGCATCTTTCACTGATTTACCTTTTAAAGTCTCACTTATTATTGAGGCACTGGCACAACAAATAGAGCACCCCTGTCCGTCTTGCCTAATATCGCTGACCAGTCCGTTTTGGATCTTGCTTTCAACGTTTATCATATCCCCGCAGGACGGGTTTTTAAGATGACAAAGAACGTAGCCTTCTTCTTCTTTTAAGCCCTTATTTCTCGGGTTTTTATAATGATCCATAATTACCTGACGGTAAATACTGTTCATATCACTCAAGATAACCGACCTCCTTAAAGAAAGCAATCGCTTTTTTTGTTACAAAAATAAATTTCTCCACATCGCTTTCATCATTATAAAAATAGAAACTAGCTCTTAAAGAAGCCGTAATATTAAGCCACTTGTGAAGCGGCTCGGCGCAATGAAGACCGGCTCTTAAACAAACATTGTTTTCACTGTAAAAAGAAACAGCGTCGTGCGAGTGTATCCCTTTAATATTAAAAGCAATAATCGGGCTTTCTTCATAATCATTATAGATTACTATTTCCGGAATACTTCTTAGCAATTTTTTTGCATATCCGGATAGTTCTTTGTCTCTCTTTTCAATATAGCCAAAACCGACTTCATTTAGAAAATCAATAGCGGCGCCGGCTCCGAATATTTCCGCTATCGGCATAGTTCCGGCTTCAAATTTATAGGGAATGTTTTTATAGGTAACGTTATCTTTTGATACTTCGTCATTCATTTCCCCACCCAGTTCCACCGGTTCCATTGAATTTAACAATTCTTTTTTCCCATATAAGACACCCAGTCCGGTCGGACCGCACATTTTATGAAAAGAAAAAGAATAAAAATCGGCATCTAAATCTTTTACGTCTATTTTCATATGAGGGGCAGCTTGAGCCCCGTCAACAGAGACTATAGCCCCCTTAATGTGAGAAAGAGCAATTATTTCCTTAACGGGGGTCAGATAACCCATAACATTGGAAACGTGCGATATAGCGACTATTTTAGTTTTATCGGAAAGAACCTTTTTAAAATTATCAACGGTAATTTTCCCTTCTTCGGTTAAAGGAATAAATTTAATTACGGCGCCTTTTTCTTCGCTGGCCTTAAGCCAAGGGAGAAAACTTGAATGGTGTTCCAGCTCAGTAGTAATTATTTCATCGCCTTTCTTCAAATTTTCTTTCAACGAAAGAGCGACAGTATTTAGTGAATCCGTGCAGCCTCTTGTGAAGATTACTTCTTCTTTTGAAGCATTGATAAAAAGCGCGATTTTTTCTCTTACTTTTTCAACAATCGCGGTAGCTTCAAAACTTATCGGATAGACACCTCTTTCAATGTTTCCCGAATAGAAATTGTAATAGTCAGTAATAGCGTCACTGACCTTTTTAGGTTTAAGACTGGACGCAGCGCTATCCAAATAAACCATATCTTTTCTATTTTGAAAAACCGGAAAATATTGTTTATAATTCATGTTTGTCACTTCCAATTGTTTTTAAAAGATAAGGAAGAACCAGTTCCTTATATTCTTCGTTTTTCGAAGCCATAAGAATGATTGGATTAATAAAAGACTTAGAGATAATTTTCATCGCGTCTTCTTTAGTTAATCCTCTCGACATTAAATAATATATTTCGTTGGCGTCAATGGTGCCGATGGCACAGCCGTGAGAGGCTTTTACCTCGTCATATTCGATTTTTAAGATTGGTTTGGCTTCGATTTTGGCATTTTTTGAAAGCAGTATCCCTTTAATCTTTTCACCGGAAACAGAATCTTTCATGCCGTGTTTGATTAATGCGACCACATCTTTATTAATGGAAGTATTACCATTTGCCAGATAATAGAAATCGCCTTCGCATTCGGTAGACGAGTTATTATGATTAAAATTAAAAGCACCTTTAATATTGCCTTCCTCTTTCGCGGAAGTTACTTCGTAAACTTTCGCGGAAGAATGATAGCCGGATAAACTAATGGTTTTAACCGTTTTTAAATCTTTTTCCGTGTAGTCGGAAGAATAAAAAAGTAGCTTACTCTCTTTTTCTAAATTAATATTATATTCTATTTCCGAAGAGACAGTATTTGTCACAATAGTTAAAGATAGGTTTGAATAAGGCAAAAGAGAGAAGTTTAGAGAAACTTTTTCTTCTTTTAAATCAACAAATATAAAGAGAGACGCTTCAATACATTTTTCAATTTTAAAAGTGTAGTCCCCGCTCTTTTCAATTCGATAAACCTCGCTTAAAGAGATTGTTTTCTCTTCGGAAGGAAAAATATTTTTAATCATTTTTTATTTTCCTTAAAAGCGCATTCTCCAAGAAGAGTTACTTCATCTTCAATCCCTGCTTCTTTTTTTAAATCTTCATAGCCGTTCTGGTCAATGTAGTCAAGAAGCGAAGAATCCCCTTCTTTAACCAATGTACCATTTATTAAAACCGCCACCTTATCCGGCTTTATATGTTCAAATAAACGGCGATAATGGGATATTACTATTAATCCCATCTTATTTTTTTCTTTTAGGGCATTAATGTTGTCGGAGACAATATTGATGGCATCCACATCTAGACCTGAGTCTATTTCGTCCAAGATAGCCATTTTCGGTTCCAGCATTTTCATCTGCAGGATTTCGTTCTTTTTCTTTTCACCGCCGGAAAAATCTTCATTAACATAGCGATCAGCCAAATCTTTTTCCATATGAAGATCTTCAATGGCCTTATCCAGTTTTACGGCAAATTTATAAAGAGAGACAATGTGTCCGTCTTTAGTTTGTCTTTTATCCATGGCTTGTTTAATAAAATCTCTGTTTGTTACGCCGTTTATTTCATACGGCTGTTGCATAGCGAGAAATAGTCCCGCTCTTGATCTTTCATCGACGCTCATTTTAAGAATATCTTCTCCGTCGATTTCTATTGATCCTTTTTCTACTTTATATGAAGGGTGTCCCATAATGGTATAAGATAATGTTGATTTACCCGAACCATTCGGACCCATTAACGCAACTGTTTCATTTGATTCTACGGATAGATTAACCCCTTTTAGAATCATTTCTCCTGAAGCGCTGACCCAAAGGTCTTTAATAATTAGTTTAGACATGATAACCTCGCTTTTCTTTCATAATACTATAATAATATAGTATAAATTTCAAATGATATGATAAAAACAGCCATATATAAATAAAAAAGGCCCCAAATGAGCCTTTTTAATATACTTGGTAAAATAGAAAAATAAAGACAATTCCGACAGCTAGAAATAGGAAACCGACATGGAAAAGAAAAAAATATCCTTCCACTTTTTTTCTTCTTTCACGATAATCGTGATAAGTTAGATTATTTTTCTTGCTTAAGGGAATTAGGAGTTGTACCGTCCATCTTAAAGCGTAACCAATGGCACTTAAGGCTCCCTTATTAGATAAAGCGATAAGACAACCAAAACAAATTAAAGTGACGCCGGGGATAGTAAAAGCATCTGACAAAAAACGATATTTATCGACAAGAGGCAAATCTTCAGTAAAAAAATCGCGGAGCCACAGAGCAAGAATAGCCATTGCCGAGGCAAAAACGAAAGAGATGCCATACTTCAAAATAAGGCTTTTGGCACTTGGACGATCGATAGCGGCCTCTTTGTTTTCAATATTATTATTTTCCTCATTCCTAATTTTATTTTTAGACAAATTTAACTGAAGAACTCCTCTTTATATTTCTTTTCTTCGGCATTGTTGCAATAAACGAAATGTCCGGGAATAAGTTCTCTCATTGTCGGCTTATCAACAGAATAATCATGTTCTGCTAAAGGATTATAGGTAATTCTTACTCTCTTTTTCTCATAAATTGGGTCAGGAAGAGGAATGGCCGATAGAAGAGATCTGGTATATGGATGAACCGGATGACGGAATAGTTCGTCAGAATCGGCAAGTTCGACCATTTTTCCGTAGTACATAACGCCGATACGGTCGGAAAAATATTTGACAACCGAGAGGTCATGCGCAATAAAAAGAATAGTTAAACCGAGTTCATTTCTGAGGTCATTTAAAAGATTGATAACCTGGGCCTGAATAGATACGTCAAGAGCGGATACCGGCTCGTCGGCAATAATCATTTCCGGATTCATTATAACTGATCTTGCGATACCAATTCTTTGACGTTGTCCGCCGGAAAATTCATGAGGATAACGAGTGGCGTGTTCTTTAACGAGGCCAACCATTTCTAGGATATCGTAAACTTGTTTTTGAATATATTCTTTGTCTTTAACGCCTTTAATTATAAGACCTTCCGATATTATTTCCTGAACTGTCATTCTTGGATTTAATGAGGCGATAGGATCTTGGAAAATCATTTGTATCTGTGTAACAAGTTTACTTCTTTTGGCGATTCTTAGTTCATCATTATATTTTTTCTTGGCTTCTTGTAACTTAACGGGATCGTTTTTAACTTCTTCAAAAATTTGTTTATATTTCTTTTCGTTTTCAATAACCAAATTTTTAGAGAATTCCTTATCACAATTCTTTTGATCGTAAAGAGCTTTAGTAATTTCCTCTTTATTTTTCTTAATTGTTTCGGCTAATTTTTTGTTGATTTCTTTAATTTTTTCGTTATTTTGTTCTGCTTGTTCCGGATTTTTCTTAGTGCTGATATTTAGGTTTTTGATTTTTTTCTTGGCGTCTGCTTTAGCTTCTTTAATCGCGTTTTGATATGACAATGTACCGGCACCAATTCTTTGATTCTTAAAATAAATATTACCGGAAGTAATATTATAAAGTTTAATGATAGATCTGCCGGTTGTGGTTTTCCCGCAGCCAGACTCGCCGACTAGGCCAAAGACCTCGCCCTTATAGACATCAAAAGACACGTCATCGACGGCTTTTAATTCCTTTTTTCCAAGTTTAAAATACTGGCAAAGATGTTGAACACTAAGTAAGACTCCCTTATCTTTATAATCCATTGTCTTCACCTGCTCTTTCTTTCATTCGATTAATACGCTCTAAAATAACCTTTGGCATCTCGATTTTCGGTGCGTTTGGATGAAGCAACCAAGTCGCCGCATAATGAGTTTCGGATATTTTAAATAAAGGCGGTTGTTTCTCGAAATCAATTTTTAACGCATATTTATTTCTTGAGGCAAAAGCGTCGCCGACCGGAGGATAAATCATGTTCGGAGGAGTTCCCGGAATCGCTTCAAGTTTTTCTTTAGTATCAAGGTCCGGCATAGAAGAAAGGAGAGCCCAGGTATATGGATGAGCCGGTGAATAGAATATTTCTTCGCTGGTGCCATATTCAACAATTTTGCCGGCGTACATAACGGCTATTCTATCAGCCATATTGGCGACAACACCTAAATCGTGGGTTATAAAAATAACTGAAAGATTTCTTTCTTCCTTAATTTTTTTGATTAGTTCCAAAATCTGGGACTGAATAGTCACGTCAAGAGCGGTTGTCGGTTCGTCGCAAATCAAAATATCCGGATTGGCCGCTAGAGCTATCGCAATAACTATTCTTTGTCTCATACCACCAGAAAATTCGAACGGATATTGATTGTATCTTATACGAGGTTCGGGAATACCAACTTCTTCCATCAGTTTGATGGCTCTTTCTCTCGCGATAACATTTGTTACCTTATAGACGGCGCCTGAGGCTTTTTCTTTAAAATAATCAATGAGAGAAATCGACATTTTGGCGAAATCAATATTGTCTTTACCAGCTATATCTTCTTTATACTTTCCTTCAAGGCGGTCGATACTGCTGACAATATTTTCGATTTGATCATCAAGACTAACAGTTTTCTTTGGCTCGACTTTCCAGTCTATTTTTTTACCTTTGGCGATTAAAGCGTCTCTCTTCTTGGTTTGTCTTGCAAAACGAACTTCTTCTTTGGCATTATGAGATTCGTTATAAAAATATTTCTTAATATTGCTTTTTAGTGCGGTCGCAAAAGTATAGGCAACACTGTCTTTGATAATAGCTAGATGATCGATTGACTCGTATACTAAAGAAGATACTCCTTTAATCTCATTACCGGCCGAACGTTTCTTTAAGTTGCCTTTTTGGAAAAAAGCTCGAAGTGTTTCAAGATTATCCACAACCTTCTTTTTTCCTTCTAAGGCCTTGTTATATGAATTTTTAATGGCATTGTGTTCAAAATCTAGAAAGACATTTAAAAAATGCTCGTTCAAATAGCTATAACAATAATCATTTATTTCCTCAATCGGCTTATCGACAATTTTGGAATTAGGATTTTTATATACGTAATATCCAATCCGGAAGAAATTCGGTTTGGCTTCAGTCAGCATTTTCTCTAAAACGCTATTAAATTCCTTTAATTCTTCGTTGACTTCTTTCGGTACTCTTGTGGCTAAATCCACATCTTTAAATACTTTTTTGAAGCCGGTTTTTATACTAAATTTATGTCTATTTTTAATTTTTATTTCATTTAAAATTCTTTTATGTTTATTTAGTTCTTCCTTATATCCATAGGTAAAATAAGGATCTTTAATATCTTCTAGTTTCGATAAATATATTTTTATAAAGGCCGGAATATCAAGACGTTGTTTTTTAGATGCCTTAAACAAAAAATCATTGATAGAGGCTATTATTTCTTCGCACCTTGCATGCGAAAAGTTGTAACTTTCTTCGAGCTTTATTGCCTCAATATTAAAATCGTTAAAGGTTTTAATGATTTTATTAATTTGGGCTTTTTTGCTTACGTCAGAGGATTCAATCATATTCCTCTTTAGAATTGCCAGCATATTATTGAATTCTTTGCGAGAGTTTTTGCGGGACTCACGGTTCTTTAACACAAGGGCTTCAATAATCTGTTGTCCTATCTTAACTATTGGGTCAAGGCTCGAAAGGGGATCTTGGAAAATCATCGAGATTTTATCACCGCGGATTTTGCACATGTCCTCTTCGCCGACTTTTAGTAAATCCTTGCCGTCAAAAAGAATCTCGCCGCCATCCATAATGGAATTCCCGGCAGAAATTCCGAGAACCGCTCTTGAGGTAACTGACTTTCCCGATCCTGATTCACCGACGATGGCCAGAGTTTCTCCTCTATGTAAGTCAAAAGAAATATCTCTGACCGCCTTAACGGTACCGTTGTTTGTTCTGAAAGAAATCTTAAGTTTCTTGACTTCTAATATATTGTCTTCCATGGTTTATTCCTCCACTCCTCTTAAAGTTGGGTTAAAGGCATCACGAAGGCCGTTTCCAAATAAGTTAAAGCAAATCATCAAAAGCGAAATTACCACAGCCGGAGCCACCATTAAGTGCGGGTAGGTGGTCCAAATGCTCGAGGCATCCGAAAGTAAAGTACCAAGACTGGTAATTTTTGATCCGCCGAGTTTAATGATTCCTAAATAACTAAGCATACTTTCGCTGAAAATAACTCCTGGAATTACTAAAACCGAAGAGGTGATAATAGTTCCAAGGCTGTTCGGGAAAATGTGCTTCCAAATAATTCTTCTGTCTCTTGCACCCAGGGTTCTAGCGGCCATTACGTATTCCTCGTTCTTAAATCGGTAGAACTGGGTTCGGACTCGGTAGGCCGTACCTAGCCACCCCGTTAAGACAAAGGCGAATAGCAAACTCACGACCCCGCCTACTTTGGCGGCCAGATGCATTTGGAAGAGCGTTGCGACGACAATGAAAGGTATTCCGCCTAAAATATCCGAAACTCTTTCAAGAATTAAGTCAGTTGCGCCGCCATAATATCCTTCTATGGCGCCGTAAACGGCACCGATAACGAAGTTAATTAAAGATACAGAAACCGCAAGAAGCAAGCTTAATTGGATACCTCTTGCCATACGATAGGCAAGATCGTAACCGGAACTGTCAGTTCCAAGTAAATATTCCGGTTCGAAACCATTATTATATATATAGTAATTATAATATAAAATTCTAACTTTATACTGCGCAGTTTCTGTGGTTCCGCCGCCGATATAAGTGTAATAAACCAGTTGTCCTTCGCTGTTTCTCATATAGTTATCTTGAAGAACGAGATCTTCACTATAAGACAGTTTGGTTACGTGATCGTTTTCATCAACGGATACCGGGGTTAATTTAGAATTCATTTTGTACCAATAGTTAGCGTTTGAAGTGTCCGGATTATATTCGTTGTTGGCGATAAGTGGATAAAGAATGGTTAAACCGGTTTCTTCTTGCCAGTCCAAGATATTCTGATATTCGCTTTGTTCAATTTGAATATACATAAAACCTTGGCTTAGATAAGCATCGGTTCTCGATTGGTATACATCTTCGTTTCCGGCATTCACTCCGTAATATTCATAACTGGAAACCGGTTGATAATAACTGTCCATTGATTCTCCAAGACTAATAATATTATCTTCATCGTCACTATCAAATTCAGCGCCGACGCCTTTGGCCAATTCAATAATTAAAGCTCTTTCGTTGTATTTAATATTTATGCCGCCATCAAATATCCCTAAATCTTCTTTAAGAGCGACTATTCTTGGGGCTTTCTTAGAATAATAAGGGTCGAGTAGGGCCGCTTTGGTGCTTGAAGTGCAAAGAGGAACTAAAAATGCATAAACGACAATTAAAGCTATAATAACGGCCGCAGCTACCGAGGCTTTGTTTTTGGAAAAACGAATAAAGGCATCTTTAAAATAACTAATAGGTTTGGTATCAAGCTTTTGGTCGCTTAATTTCTCCCCCTTATTAGCGAAATCGAATTTTTCTTTTTGAATATCTTCAAATTTATTAAAATTATTCACATTAGAAGTATTATCATTCATAGTTTACTTTTCCCCCATTCTAATTCTTGGATCAATAAAACCATAACTTATATCAACGACAATGCCAGCAAGCAGTCCGATAAAAGTATAGAAAATACTGTCGAGCATGAATACATCATAGTCTAGTAGATTAATTGATAAAATATATAATTGTCCGACACCAGGGATTGAAAATATCTGTTCAATAATCATTGAGCCGCCTAGTATTCCGATAAAACTCGATATAATCATCGGTAAAATTGGAACCATGGCGTTTTTTAATGCGTGTCTGACGGTTGCTTGACTTCTTGTTAGTCCTTTTGTTCTGGCAAGAAGCATATAGTCTTGCGTCAATGTTTCCGTTAATTCCGCTCTGGTAAAACGAGCGAGTCCGGCAATTTCGCCAAATGATAGGGCAAGGACGGCCGGTATCATGCTGACAAACATTGACCATGAAAAATAAGTACCACCAGCATCAGCCAGCGATAAAATTGTTGGTTGTGATACTAAATGCCATTTAAAATAAAATAAATACTGCACAATAAACGCATATACATAACTTGGAACAGAGACAAAAAGCATAATTACTACGCTTATAATTTGGTCTTCCCATTTATTCTTTCTAATAGCGGCATATATTCCTAAAGCAATTCCGAGAGGTATTGCGAATATAAGAGAATATAGGTTAACAAGTACTGTTGGAAGCAAACGTGAACCCATAACATATGTCGCGGGCTTCATCAATGATATTTTCCAAGAAGTGCCAAAATCCCATTCCGTCACAATATTCTTAAGATAAATTCCATACTGAACTAGAATTGGTTTATCGTATCCCAAGGCCTCCCATCTAGCTTGTATTGCAGCGGCTAAATTCACATCCTGAGGTAATTCTTGAGGCAACATTCTAATAAGAATAAAGCATATTGTCACTATAACAAAAAAAGTGAAAAGCATTAGCAATATTCTTTTTAGTACATATTTTGTCATTCCTTTCATATTTCTGCTCCCTTCTTTCTTTATACATATAAAAAGTAATGCAAGGGGAGGAAAAAATTCTCCTCCCCAGCATTACCATAGAACTCGTTTTGAGTTAATAGTAAAATTCTATTCGTAACTTAACACGCCGTTAACTGCGTGAGCTGCAACAAATGCTTCCCATTCAGCGTCGGTGTAGTTGTACTTCATAAGTCTTAATCCACCAAATGCGTACATAATATTGTAGTTTTCAGTGAAGTAACTTACTTTATAGGAAAGTAAGAAACAAGAAGTTGAAGTTGCAAGAGGTATTCTATAATAGAATCCAAGATATTGTTCCTCAAGAGCGGCAGCGATGAATAATTTAACATCGAAGTTAGCTTCAGCAAAGTCGCCAGAGCCTTCCATTGAATTTGACCAATCCTGATATGTCATTGTAACACTTTGACCTGCATATGTTCCATATTTCGCATCATCAGGGAAAGTAATTTCGAATGTTTCAGTGGTTGGATCCCAGTCTGCTGCTTCATTGATATCATAACTATCCGGATCCATATAAACTTGGAAGTTAGAGAATGGATAGAAAGCGGCACCGCCCCATGCTCCATAACCAATTGCGTATTCGCCGGCTGGAACAGCAGCGTATCTGCTAGCTATACCGCCAACGGCTTCAAGAGTAATGGTTCCAAATCCAGAACCTTCAAGAGCGGCATTCAAGTAATTTTGAATTAATTGTACTTGAGCCTGATCATCTGAATCAAGAGCACCTTTCTTATAAGCTATCTTAATATAAATATCTTCGCCTTCAGTATATAATCCGGCTGCAACAAGTTCATCGCAAGCGGCTGCCATTAAGGCTTTGGCTTCGGTTAAGTTATAACCAGTAACTGATTCATAGGCATCTTTTAATGTAGCGTAAGCTTTGCCCTCGCCGTATTCGATCCCATAAAGGTCAACGATAGCTTGCATTGCTTCATCAGTATTTCTATAAATTGAGTCTGGATTATCATAAACATCATAATAATACAAACTATTAAGTAATGAGTAAGCAGGAGCGTAGCCGGCAGTCTTAGTAACCCATTCAGTTCTATCGATTGCTAAACTGAAAGCATTACGGAAATTAATATTTGATAATACAACACTGTTTGTATTTCCAGCGCTTTCATCTAACGCTTCAAGATCATCAACATTAGTATTGAAGAAGAAACTCATAGTATATGTTTCATAAACTTGGTATAACTGAGTGCTTGTGCTGTAAGTCGAAAGTTCATCAGAACTCGGTGACCAGTCATCAAGGTCTCCCGATAAGAATGACTGTTTAGCAGCAGCGTCGGTCATAACGTCAATAACAACTTTAGTTGTTTGATATTGCTGTACATGTTCGCCGTCTACTAAGAATTCAGTTTCGGAATATAAGGCACCATTATCTAAAGTGGTAAAGCCATACCATTCAGCATTTTGAACAAATACCATCTGTTTTGCATCCTGGAATGATTCAAGTTTATACGGGCCGTAAGACATAGTGGTTTCAAGCGATGTTCCATAAGTAGTAGTCTTAAGTTCTCCAGTAGTGTCGAAGTTAGCTTCATATAAGTCTTTGTATACTAACCAGTTGCTGGTAAGTGATGTTAAGAAGTAGTTAAGATCAAGATAAGTCTGGCAGACATATCTGATTGTATAGTCATCAACTTTGTAAAGTCCAACTGCATCAAAGCTAACTTCTTCTCCAACTCCACTTTGATAGAACAAGAATTCCATGTAGTTATGGTCTCCTTCGACACAAGAGAGATTAAACGCAGCAAGATACTCGTTTATTAAAGCTAAAACAGCCGCTTTGTTGGCCGCAGTTACTTCAACGAGACCGTATACATTTTCATCAGCAGCAACTGCATCATATGCTTCTGCGGAAATAAGTCCATAATCGTCGTAGAATTGGTAGAATGAATATGAAGAAAAAGTCATACCAGTAGATTTCAAGTTAATATATACTTTATTATTAACTATATCAAAACTGTAATCAGGGGTATCTCCCTCTCCATAAGCTGGAACGACCGGTGAATAAATCGGCGATTCAGAATTGTAGAATGACTCAGCACCAGCGATAGCGCTATCGCCAGATACATAAAGGTTAGCACGGTAGTTTCTCATTGAAGAATCTAATAACTGTTGCATAGAGTAAATATATGTGTCGGCATTGATTGCAGTACCGTCTTCCCAAGTAGCTCCTTCTCTTAACGAGATTTCAAATACGAATCCTGATTCAACATCAGCAACCGAAGCGGCGCCAGATGGAAGAGTCGATCCATAAGTTGTAAGATCAGCCTGATGCTCTGCTGTTACATCTGTAACAGATGTAGCCATATCATAGGACCACTGATAAATTGCATTTTCAGAGTCTAGAATGGTCAAGTTAACGAGCGGAGTTGTAATATAATCAAGCACCGCACTGTCAGCGTTTGTTTCCCATGTATGTGGGTTCCAGTTATTAGCTAGAGCAGTCGCATAAGTGTTATAGGTGTATGATCCCGCGGCAGCAGTCGTTGTCGTCTTACATCCGACAAGAATAAGAGCGGATAAAGCGAAAGCTACTACTGTCAATAATTTCTTTAGTTTCATTAGTTTTCTCTCCTTTTTTTGCATTTTTGCTTGATTATACCAAATATGAATAAAAAAACAAGAGAAAAATTAATTTTTGTTAGAATATATAAAATGTAACTGTTATCACTGGGGCATAAATGCCAATATTTTCGCAGATTATCCACATTTTAAGGAAAAAACGTTGTGTGCGAATTACATATAAAATTATTAATTTCTTCTGCTTTTTTTGGTTATCGTCAATATAATTGCAATTTATATTTTTAAACACGCTTAACTTAAGTTAAAAAAATAAAAACGGCATGAAAGCCATGCCGTTTAGCTATTTTCTCGATTTTTGATACAACAAGTCTTTATTCTTGATACTTTTTAACTTTTTTTACCAGACTTTTTCGCTTGAGCGTTTCAATCCAAAAAGGCGAGCCGACAATCACAAGTCCGACTGAACAATAAGTAATCAAAGTCAATAAATATAGAAATCGGCTGTTTGTTGGAAATATGTTTTGAATCTCGCTTGGAACATGATCGAGATAAAAGAAATTTGCCGTTCCGGAATAGACGACTTTATTCAAAAGAGCAGCTGGTATTAAGAGAACAAAAGTAAACATTATGATATAAACAAAATCTTTCATTTCCAGTTTAAAACGATGGACGTTAAACATATAAAAAGGTGCTGCGGCAATCATTATATGATTGATAAAGTAGTGCCAATACCTAAAAGAAGGGAATTCGTCTTGCGGGGAAAGGTAATTAAAAAGCACTGCGAGAACGCCGCCCATAACGGCTTGTATAGCTGTTAATTTCCATAGTTTTTCACTCTTTGTAAAGAGGACTAAAACATCAAAGAAAAGAAATACCGAACACCAACTATAGGTAGTCCAAAAATCTTTCATATAACCGAAAACGGCCCAGATAATAAAAGCTATGTGAAAGGCTAAAAGCAAGGAGCCAAGAGTATATCTAATAATTTTATCCGTTTTTGAAGACGGTTTAATTTTACCGCGAAGAAAATAAGTTGCCCCAATAGCTAAAATCAAAATAATAATCATGGCTATGTGTGAAAAATCAAAGTTCACCCGGTCAATAAGACCGGCGTATCTTCTATATGACGGAAACATCATTTCACCGCCTTTTTATCAAGATTATTAATAAAATTACGGACAGCTTCCTCATAACCTATTGGATCTATGACTATCGACATTGCATGGTCGGCACCCTCAGTTAAATGTATATCCTTCGGTCCTTTATATATTTCGTACATTTTCTCCGAATGGATGGAAGGAATAAGATTGTCGGCCTTACCATGACAGAAAAGTAGGGGAACGGTTGATTCTTTGATATAATCTATCGGTCTGATTTTTGTAAAATTATATCCATAAAAAATCCTTCCGACAAAACCGCCGACGTTAACTAAGAATGCTGGCATATGATAGTGGTTTTTCGCCTCTCTTTTTGCCACTAAAGAAAGATCCATATATGGACAATCGGCTATCGCAAAATCGATGTCCTGAGTGTATTTCAGTGCCATAAGTACGGTAGATGCCCCGAGTGATTCGCCGTGAAGAGATAATTTTATATCCTTCCCGTATCTGTTTCTTGTATCGTTAATAATATCAACTAAATCCAAACTTTCTTTGATTCCCATTGTACAAATAGTTTTTTTATTGTCATAGTGGGCTCTCTGACTGAAAGTAACCAAGTTAAAGCCGAGCTTATAAAATAAATCAGTGTATTTAGCGTCGAAAACCTGATTTACAGTAACACCATGAACAATAATCATATATTTATCGGTTTTCTCTTTTTGTGGAAAAAACCTGGCCGATACTTTATATCCATCTCTGAGTATTATGGAATAATCTTCTTTTTTGAGTTCGTCGTAAGAACCGTAAGCGTTGTGCTTTAACAAAAACTTTTTGGAGTCTTCATATGTAAAGCGGTAAGGAAGAGCAAAATAACCGGATACAAAAAATACGGCTAACAAAAACAGTATTAGTACTAAACCGGCAACACATGCCAAAACAATAAGCGCAATTTTCATTTTATTCCTCACCAATAAACTCTTTTATTTTAACACAATACTTGAATTAAAAAAGCCTAAGTGTATAATTTATTAATATAGAAAATGGAGGATTAATATTTATGAAAAACGCAAAACCGATCGAAAAAGATATCCTTAAGAAACATCTTCTCGATTATAAAGCAGTCAGATCAAATGCCGTTACCAGACACGCTCTTGTGAGTACACCAATCAGCAGTGTTGTTAATACACAAGATAATGCAGTAGAAACCGATTTTAAGTTTTCTCTAGAAATTAAAACGATGGAAGTAACCGATCAAAAGGCATCCGGTAGATGCTGGATATTCGCTGCTACCAATGTCTTAAGAGAAATTATCGCCAAGAAACTGAACATGGCGCAATTTGAATTATCCCAAAGTTATATTGCATTCTACGATAAACTCGAAAAAGTTAATTTCGAACTTGAAGCGATTATCGACTTAATCGATAAAGATTATGACGACCGCACTCTCACCCATATTTTAGCCAATACAATAGGTGATGGCGGTCAGTGGGATATGTTTGTCAATGTAGTAAAAAAATACGGGGTAGTCCCAAAAAATGCGATGATTGAGACTTTCCAAAGTTCCAATACCAAGATTTTAAATCAACTGATTGATGTCGAATTGAAGAAATTCGCTGCTAAAGCGAAAGATCTCTTTAACGAAAGCGGTATGGAAACCGTTAGAAAATTTAAAGAAGAACTTTTGGGAAAAATCTTTGATCTTTTGGTATCTTCTTATGGTCTTCCAGTTGAATCTTTTGATTTTGAATATACCGATAAAGATGGCGCTTATCATCTTGAGGAAGGATTTACTCCTCTTTCCTTTTTTGAAAAATATGTCGGAAGCGAGATTGACGAATACGTTTCTTTAATCAATGCGCCGACCAAGGATAAACCTTTTGGTAAAACTTATACTATCGATTACCTCGGAAATGTCGTCGGAGGAAAAGATGTCGTCCATTTAAATGTAACGATGGACAGAATGATTGAACTAATCTTAAAACAACTTAAAGATGGTCATATCGTTTGGTTTGGATCTGACGTAAGTTTTTATTCTAATAGAGAAGGCGGATCTTGGGACGATACTTCTTTTGACTTCGTTACTCCGTTCGGTCTTGATTTTAAAGGTAATAAAGGCGATGCTTTAGACTATAGGATTTCAGCCATGAATCATGCTATGTGTATTACCGGCGTTAATTTAAAAGACGGCGTTCCGACTAAATGGAAAATCGAAAACAGCTGGGGAGCCGAAAGAGCGAAAAAAGGATACTATATTATGTCTGATTCTTGGTTTAGAGAATATACTTACCAGGCCGTTATCAAGAAAGAATATTTAAAAAAAGAAGAACTTGAAGAATATTTAAACGAACCAATACATCTTAAACCTTGGGATCCAATGGGATCTTTAGCTGATTAATAAAAAAAGCGCACCCTCGGGTACGCTTTTTTTATTCAATAATCAGTTCAACCGGACAATGATCAGAACCAAAGATATCGTTTCTAATAATAGAATCCTTAACTCTCTCTTTTAATCCTTCATCGACAAGGAAATAATCTATTCTCCAGCCAATCCCCTTGTCTCTTGCGAAGAATCTATAACTCCACCAAGAGTATTTAATAACCGAAGGGTAAAGATAACGGAAGGTATCCACAAAGCCGCTTTTAAGAAGAGCGGTAAATTTCGCTCTTTCTTCATCAGAAAATCCGGGATTCTTGTGATTGGAATCTGGATTTTTTAAATCTATTTCTTCATGAGCGACATTTAAATCTCCGCATACTATAACGTGTTTTTTTTCTTTAAGCGATAAAAGATACTCTCTTAAATCATCTTCAAATACCATCCGGTAATCAAGCCTTTCCAAAGCTTCTTTGGAGTTTGGAGTATAAATAGTCACGAAATAAAAATCCGCATATTCAAGAGTGATAAGACGACCTTCGTCACTGTATTTTCCGTTTATCCCATAATATACTTCAAGAGGTTTTTCTTTCGCGTAAATTAGAGTTCCGGAATATCCTTTCTTATCAGCGCTATTCCAAAAAAGATGATAACCAAAAGATGAAATATCCGCTTGATCTTCCTGCATTTTAGTTTCCTGAACCGCTAAAAAATCCGGTTTTTCTATGCTCAAATAATCATAAAAACCCTTAGTTATTGCCGCTCTTAATCCGTTGACGTTCCACGATATAAATTTCATCTTTCATCTTCCTTTTTAATCTTTTCTTCTATATATTTTTTAGCGCTTCTTAAAACATCTTTATCAGATTCATGAGTAAGAGCGTCAAAAGCGTCAGAATAGTTTAGCCAGAAGGCATCTTTAACTTCTTCTTTTTGAACAATAATCGGGTCTTTATTTACCGTCGCAATAAAGAAGGTTACATCTTTAGTCACACCTTTTTTAGGTGAATAGGTAATGGTTTTTTCAAAAGACATATCTAAAAAAGCCGTTAATCCAAGCTCTTCTTTGATTTCTCTTAACGCCGTTTCTTTTGGAGTCTCACCTATTTCTTTATGTCCTTTCGGAAGAGAGACATGCCCAAGAAGCATCTTCTCGAGAAGAAACTCGGTTTCTTCATTTTGTATTCGGTATATTACTGCGCCGTAACTATGCTCCCTCACCAATTATTTGTACCTCGTCTTCTGTTTCTTTTTCCTCTATTGAGCCTTTTTCACTATCAGGTGCGCTATCTTTATAAGAATAAAGAGTTGCTTGATACGGAGCAAGCACAATAGCGGAATCTTTAATTGCGGTATCTTGGTAGTTAGATAAAACGGCTTTCAAATCTTCTTTTAAAAGTTCGGACGGAATCTTATATATTTCTTCGGTGTTTTTAAAGTTCGCAACGACAAATAAATGGTCCGAATCAAGAGTTCTACTATAGGAATAGATATTTCTGTCATTATGATTATATTCTTTAAAATCGCCGTATATGGCCGTTTTATTTTCTTTTTTGATCGCAATTACTTTCTTGTAGAAATCAATAATCGAGTTTTCGCTCTTTAAATCGGCTTCCACATTTATTTCCTTATAATTCGGATTTGCATCCTGCCAAGGAGTTCCTTGGGAGAAACCGGCATTTATCTCGCTTGACCATTGCATCGGCACTCTGGCGTTATCTCTTGCTCCTTTTTTCATGCATTTCATAATAAGTTTTTTCGGGAATAAATATTTCTTCATTAAATTATAAATATAATGACTTACCGGATCCTTATACTGATCAATATTATCGAAGTTAGCATTTGTCATACCGATTTCTTCGCCTTCAAAAATGAACGGGGTTCCCCATTGCATAAACATCATAAGCGGTAGCATCGTTGAAATCTCATAACGGAAATTTGCGGTATCAAAAGAAAAGCGAGAATTTGATCTTGGCTGATCGTGATTTTCCAGAACAAGAGTGTTCCAACCTTTACCGAAAAGTTTTTCCTGAGGGCCCGCAACTCCTTCTTTAAATTGAAGAAGATTAAATTTTTTCGGAAGAACAGCAAGCCCGGATATCGAGTCGCTCGTTAAATGAGAAAAATTGAATATTGTGTCAAGTTCTCCCGACTCTTCACTAACAAAAAGAAGAGCGTCTTCATCATGAACTTTCATAGTTTCGCCGACTGTCATCGAGTCATATTTGGAAATAACGTCCTCGTTCACTTCGTGTAAATATTCGTGAATATGCGGTCCGTCAACATAGTATTTCATTCCCTTTGCTCCAAGAGTGCTATCGGATGGAAGACCTTCTACTTTTGAGAAGATATTAACGACGTCAAGCCTAAAGCCGTCAACACCCATATCTAGATAGAATTTAAAGATTTTTTTAATTTCTTCTCTTACTTTCGGGTTATCCCAGTTTAAATCCGGCTGTTCTTTGGTAAAAAGGTGAAGATAGAATTCGTCTTCGCTTCCCGGAAGTCTTTCCCAGGCCGAACCGGTAAAGGTTGAAACCCAGTTATTCGGCGGCAAAAGAGCGCCGTTTCTTTCAATGCCTTTTCTGATTATATAATAGTCTTTATATAAAGAGTCGGGGTTTTCAATAACGTCTTTAAACCACTTGTGTTCATTTGATGTGTGATTAGCCACAAAGTCCATGATAACTTTGAGATTTCTTTTATGAGCTTCACTAAGCAGCTTTTTAAAATCATCCATTGTTCCGAAGGCTTCTGAGATCTTATAATAGTCTCTAACATCATAACCATAATCGTGGTTAGGCGAATCATAAAGCGGTGAGAACCAAATTGCGGTCACTCCAAGGTCTTTGATGTAGTCCAGTTTAGAGATAATTCCTTGGATATCTCCCATACCGTCATTATTTGAATCCATGTAACTAAAAGGATAAATCTGATAGATTATCGCTTCTTTATACCATCTTGTTTTTTCTTTGTCCATGTGTGTCCCCTTTTTATAACTAAAAAGATTATAACAAACTTTTGTGATATATTAAAGAATTTGGCTTTCCTACCCGGTTTAATTATGTTAGAATTTTCTTGAGGTGATAAAATGCCGCTTAGAGTATCGCTAAATACGTTAAAATTGCTTTCTAGTTTTGTCAATACTAAGAAAACTATTCAGCCTATTTTGGATCTTCCTCCCCAAAAACCGATGATAAACGATTCTGATCATTCATCTCTTCTTGAAAGAGGAAATCCGCTTGATGCCGGTTTTCCTGAAGGCTATATCGAGAGCTATTTCCATGAAATTGAAAATGACGACTCGATTTATCCTCACCAAATAATGGTAATAAAAGACGGAAAGGTTATCGGCGAAAAGGTATACGAGCCCTATGATAAGAAAACCTGGAACGCTTGTTTTTCCTTAACCAAAACAACAATCGGACTTGCTATCGGTTTTCTTTATGATGAAGGAAAGATTGACCTGGATGAAAAATATTTCCATGTTTTGGCTCCGAAAAAACCAATAAACATATACCAAAAAGACATAACCATTAGGCATTTACTAACTATGACCACCGGCGTCAGGTTCAATGAATCTAGTTCGGCGGTAAGTAAAGAGTGGATTAAGGATTATATGTCGGCTACCGTAAAATTTAAGGCTGGCAGTAAGTTTGAATATAACTCTTTAAACACCTATATTTTATCCGCTATCGTCACAAAAATCGCCGGCGAAAGTGTTACTTCTTTTCTTAAAAGAAAGCTTTACGATCCGCTCGGAATAAAAGATTTTTATTACGAAGTATCGCCGGAAGGGATTGAAAAAGGCGGCTGGGGGCTTTATCTCACGACGGAAGATATGGCCAAGCTTGGCCTTCTAATATTAAATAATGGTAAATGGAATGGTAAGGAGATTATCTCTGAGGATTGGATTAAGAAAATGTCGTCAACCGAAATGAAAGTCGGAATGGTCGGACAAAAATTCGATTATGGCTTCCAAATGTGGACGAAAGAAAAGACGGGATTATGTTGCTATAACGGTCTTTTTGATCAGGATATAATCATTTATCGAAATACCGGCATAGTGCTTGTCTCTGCTTGTGGAAACAACGACGCTTTCCATTCCAATAATATCTTTAGAATTCACGAGAAATACTTTGCGAAGCCGCCAAGAGAATACTTTCGTTGTAAACCGCTCATTAAGAATGTAAAAAAAGAAAGTGATCCTTCTCTTTTTCATTACTATTCGCGGTTAAATAATAATTATTTTAAGGCAGTAGAAAAAAATACGGCTTCTGTTAGTGTTCTTCCGTTTGTTCTTCAGGTAGTGATGAATACGTATACTTCAGGCTTCAGCGGATTTTCTTTTAAGAAAGAGAGTGGCGATTATATTCTTCATATCGACCAGGTTAACGAGGATATCAACCTTCACTACAATTTTGATAAAGGGGTAAGACAAACTCTTTCCTTTTACAAAAACAAATATGAATGCGTGGTAAAGGGGCGTTTCACGAGAACCGAAGAAGACGCGCCGCTTCTTCTGATATCGATTTACTTTTTGGAATTCGCTTCTGTTAGATATATCAAAATATTCTTTACTAAAGACGGAAAGAGTTTGCGAGTTCAACTTAACGAAAACCCGGGCAAATTCTTTGTGTTTAATCTCTTGTCTTTCGCAGATGAAAAAACTGAAAAACTTTTAAAGAGTATGGCCAATATCATTGATACCAACATTCTTATCTCTAAGATGAATGAAATAATCCAGCCGGATTTTACCGCTATTAGATGTAAAACCGAAACTCTTTTAGAAGATGAAAAAGAGTTTTTGGGTTTCAAGGAGGAAGATAATTAATGCTTTATTGTAAAAACTGCGGCAAACCGGTCAAAAGAAAAGATAAGGTTTGCCCTTCCTGCGGCTGTAATTTACGAAAACCGGTGGAAGAGCCAATTTCCGGTTACTATAAGGTTTCCAATGCCGTTGTGTTTGCCACACTCAGTATTGTCACCGCTTTTCTTCCGGGACCCGGAGTAGTATTCGGAATTATCGGTATCAATTTAGGAAAAAGAGATTTTTCAAAGAAAGTCGTTAAAGCCAGTATTATTGGTCTTGTGCTTTCTTTAGTATCACTCGGAATTTGGCTGTATTTGGCCCTTAAATAAAAAAGAAACCAAATGGTTTCTTTTTTATTGCTTGCTATGGGTTTTAGAATAATACTCATAAAGAGCGATAGAAGAGGCGTTAGTGATATTAAGCGAATCAATCTTATCGGAATGCTTGATGACAACACTGTTTTGATCAAGATATTTATCATCTATCCCCGTCGCTTCGTTTCCGAAAACGAGAGATAGAGGCTTTTGGTTAAAATATTCGTCTCTTAAGTTCTTTTTTGCTTTAAGCATAAACTTAATCAAATGATGAAGCGGATATTTTTCGATGTATTCTTCCAAACTTTGGAAATAGGCAATTCTTAAAGAAAAAATCGAACCCATAGAACTTCTTATAACTTTCGGGTCAAAAAAGTCCACTCCCGGTTTAATAATCGCAATATCGTTTATTTCAAATCCTAAAGAACTTCTGATCATCGTTCCGAGGTTACCCATATTTTGGGGATTCATGAGCACCATGTGGTCAGAATCTTTAGACAAACAATCATTATATTTTTCAAAGACCCCGATTACATAACAGTTTTCCTTTTGAGAAAGTTTAGCTATTAGATTATCGTTTATGATCACTTTATTTATTCCAACTATCTTTTCTATTTCTTTTTTTACTTTTTCGTTAGTAAAAGACGAGTGAAAAATGACTTTATCGACCTTATCTTTTTTGGCTCTAACGAGTTCTAAAGTCGGAAAAGCACCGAGAGTATAAGAATAAGATAAATCCTTTCTGTAGGCTTTAATTTCCATTTTATTCTCCTTTTTTGAAGCTGATGACATAGTCGACTAAGTCATCCGCGAAGCCTTTTTCGTGGGATACAATAATTACTGAACCCGGGAAGTCTTCTATTGATTCGTGCAAAGCTTCTTTGGATACTTTATCTAAATGATTGGTCGGCTCGTCTAAAATCAGAAAATTAGACTTAAGAAGAGTCATTCTCGATAAACGTACTCTTTGTCTTTCCCCACCGGATAACTCCGACATTTTCTTAATGGCAAGGTCCCTTTTAATACCAAGAGGAGCAAGTGTCTTAAAAACGTCTTCGTTTTTCATATCAGGATATTTTTCTCTAATGTAACCCACAGGCGTTAAAGACTCGTCAAATGCTTCTTCTTGGGAAAAGTAATTGATGGTAGCCGAAGGATTAATCCTAAAACTACCGGAAATCGGCGGGATGGAGGAAAGAATAGTTTTAACAAGCGTACTTTTTCCGACTCCGTTTCTACCGATTAACTCAATCCTTTCGTTTTTCTTTAAAATATGTGATACCGGTGGCAGGAGCGGTGAGTCATAGCCGACTACAAGTTCATCAAGTACTAAAGCCTGTTGGCCTAGATCTTTAGAATAAGGAAAACGAATATGAATTTTATATTCTTCCTTCGGTTTTTCTATGACTGTCAGTTTATCAAGCATTTTTCTTCTGGATTGCGCTCTTTTAGTAGTGGAGGCCCTTGTTAAGTTTTTCTCGATAAACATCTTGGTTTTTTTAATAAATTCTTTTTGTCTTTCATATTCTTTTTCGGCTCTTTCATGACGAGAGTCTCTCTCTAAAAGATAATATGAATAGTCACCTTTATATTTTACAATATTTTTATTTTCAAGAGCGTAAACAACTTTAGAAATGCTTTTTAAAAAAGCATCATCATGAGAAATAATTAAAAAGGTTCCTTTAAAAGCGTTTAAATAGCCTTCAAGCCACTCGATATGGTATTTATCTAGGAAGTTCGTCGGCTCGTCCATTAAAAGAACGTCAGGTTTTTCCAGAAGAAGTTTCGCCAGATAAACCTTAGCTTTTTCCCCTCCCGATATCATCGAAAGAGGAAGAGATAGATCAATTTCTTTTAGTCCGAGTCCGTTTACCACGTTATTGACTTCAACCTCGATATTATAAAAATTATCAATCTCTAAAGATTCTCTTATCGATTCGGCTCTTTCAAGTAATTTTGCTTGATTATCTCCGTTTGATAAAGATGCTTCTTGATAAAGGGCGTTCAGTTTTTCTTCTCTTTCAAAAAGATCTTTATACACTCCGTAAAGGTATTCATCAATACGCATATCCCCTTTTACTTCCAGTTGTTGATCAAGGTAAGCATAACTTATTCCTTTGGCCCACTCTATTTTTCCGGAATCAAGAGAAAGATCATGACAAAGAAGCCGCATAAGAGTAGTTTTACCGCTCCCGTTCGGTCCGACCAAGGTAGCGTGCTCGCTCATTTGTAAGGCAAAAGACAGAGAATTATATAAGTTCTCGTTTTGATATCCGAAATTAAGATTCTCAACCGTTAATACTGACATACTTTTACCTCTTTAAACATTTTACCATAAGAAAAGGAAACCGCGTTTAAAGGTTTCCTTATCTTTAGTCCTTAAAAAGTATTATTCGCTTTTCCAAAGGCCGTGAAGGTTGCAGTAAGCGTAAGCAGCAACCACTTTGTCGCCTTCAACTATTTCGAATTCAGCAACAGGTGCATCTCCCGGTTTTAATACTTTTCTTTGGTTTCCGGTTTCAGTTTCTAAGGCAATCCATTCGATGTAATGAGCCTCAATCATCGGATGCAGAGTTGTGCTGACAGTAACCTTAACGTGATTTCCGTTAACGGCGATAACCGGAATATGCTTTTCAGTAGCGGCTTCAGTCGAATTTGGAATGAGTTCAGTCATCTTTTCTCCGCAACAAACCACCTTAACTCCGGACTCCTTTAAATAAGATATAATATTACCACAATGTTTACAAACGTAGAATTTCATAAAAGCCTCCTTATGTCTAAATGATATAAAATCCCTTTAGAATTGTCAATTTATTTGCCTATGCCTTTATTTTGATATAAACGGGATAATGGTCAGATGAATAAACCCCATCATAAGTCTTGTCAAGAACGGAATATGAGTCGACCTCAATACTGCCTGATACAAAGATATAATCAATTCTTTCTCCACTTAAACTTCTTCCGAAATCTTGAAAGGTTATCGAGTCATGCGATTTTTTTGCTTTAACAAGAGAATCAGACAAGAAAGAAGCCGCTTTTTGATAAGTCAAAGACGATGGGTAATCATTAAAATCGCCCATTAGGACGACTTTTTCTATCCCTTTTTCTTTTACCAGTTTTTCAATTATGTTAATTCCTTCTTTTCTGGCCTCTTCCGATATATGATCTAAATGAGTGTTTATCACCAGATAAACTACGGAAGAAAACAAGTCTTTAAGAACTGTATAGGTTAATATCCGATAACAGCACGAATTAAAATCCTTACTCATCACTTTTGGGGTTTTACTTAACCATAAAGTATCACTTTCTAAAAGGTTAAAACGATCAACACGATAAAATATCGGACAACTCTCGGCATAATCGCCTTCTTCTCTGTACTTAAGAATATAGGAATAACCAATAAGGGAAGTTGTCACATATGATGCTTCTTCTTCCTGCATTTCCTGGAAAGCGATGATATCCGGTTTAATTTCTTTAATATTTTCTATCACTAAATCGGCTCTATAAAAGAAGGACATTGTCCCGGTGTCTTTATAGTTGTTCTGACGGATATTAAGCGTCATGAAAGTAATATGAGAGTTGTCTTTTATATCTTTGGAATTGAAATAGTTTTTATCATGAATATATTTCATTTAAGTATTCTTTTGGTAATTTCCACAATTTTATCGGCGCATACAGCATAACCTTCATTGGTTAAGTGAAGCATGTCCGGACATTTATAATATTTATCGCCCTCAAGACATGCGCTATATAAATCGAGTACTTCGACATCTAACGCCTTCATTAAATCTTCCGCGGCAGAATTAAAGGTTAAAACCCAAGAGTTTTTATAGGTTATAGTTGCTCCCGTTCCCGTGTTGTCTTTAGATTTTCCTTCGTCGTAAATCGGCAGAGAGTTAATAAAAATCGGGATGGAAGACGACTGTCTTACCATTTCGACGATTCTTCTTAATCCTTCAAGATAGATGGGGATTGGATTGAAAGGTTCCATCATTGGCGGTTCGATATTCATATCCCAGTAACCGCTATTGAAAAAGACGATATCAAAAGGGCCGTGCTCTTTGATTAGTTGATTAAGTTGCCAGAGTTCGTATTGAACGAATCTTCCGTTGTCGCTTTCGTAATAATATACTTCCGAGTAATCCTTTAGGAGATTTGTGACCATGCCCTGGTAACCCATTCTTATCGAATCGCCTATCAAACATATTTTTTTCATACATATCCTCATTTCAAAAGATTATAAAACAAAAGTGCAAATTAAGTAATAAAAAAGTCCGATTTTATCGGACTTTTTTCTAGATGACTCCAAGTGGAATCAAAATCGCAAGAAGCAGAATATTAAGCCCGATTAATGATGAAAGGAATATTTTTTGGAATTTCGGTTTCGCATCCGGCACAAAGACGGCCGCGATAAAGAAAGGCACATAGGTAGTAATGCAAACCGGGATAGCTCCCCACCAAGGATAAACCCAAACGAATTTTCCGGTCCAATATAAGAATATTTCGATGACAGAGAACAATAAACTCATGCTGATAACAGTCCACCATTTAACGGATAGTCCCAGAATTTTTTTGGTTCTGTCTAAAGGAAGCATTCTCCACGCTACCATACCGGCAATCGAGAACATAAACGACAATTCCACAGATACCCCGATTAAAAGAATAAATGAAGTGGAATCATTGGTTACCGCCCAAAGCGGGTAACCGGTTGTTTTGGCAATTACGGCGTTCATTATTTCATAAAACCAGTGAACGGCATAAAGGGAAATACCGGCAACTAACATCTTATACTCTTTTTTCCGATATAAATCCCAATAGATAAAGACGACTATCGCTAAAAAGAAAATGGTCGTCCAATTAAAGTTACTTGGATCTCTTACAATAATTTGATCGATAAGGCCAGCATTGCTCCAACTTCCAAACATAACTATCCTCCTTAAATGTTTTATTGTCTACATTATAACAAAATGTCATCTATTATTTTCATCCTATTTTCAATTTATTTTATGAACATTGAGATTTATTGTCTCAACATAATTAATCTTGAAGTTTTTTGATGAAAGATCTTCTTCTTTTGTGTTGTTCGTTTTCAAAATACTTCCAACAGGAAATGATTTTTTCGTTATCTTCCAAATTTAAATTGGTTTCTAAATATTTTACGCCTTCATATTTTAAAGCGTCCATCGCCATCTTAAGGATTGGCGCCGTAATTGCCATGTTTTGGTATTCGGGAAGTACTGCGATAAGACCTAAATCAACCGATGACGGGTGTTTTGCTTCTTTAATTAATCTAAAAAGAGATATCGGATTTATTTTGCCGCCGCTTTTTTGTAGAGCTTTTCCGATTCCCGGAAAACAAAGACCAAAGGCTACTCCTTCGTCTTTTTCATTGCAGATAATAATGAAATATTTTAAATCAATCACGAGTTTGAACTGATTCATAATTGATTTCTTCATCTTTTCGGTAAAAGGAACCACTCCATATAAACTCTTGTAACATTCATCGAGAATATTAAAGAAATCATCTTTATACTGATTTAAAAAAGCGGCCTTGCTTTGTCCCTTTTCTCTTTTTGCCAGATGAAAATTGTATCTTTTTAAAACAAAATCGGATAATTTGCTGATTTTATCATAGTATTTATCCGAATAAGAAAGTCTAAATTCAAGCCAATCTACTTCTTTTTCGTATCCCGAATTTTCAATCAATTTTTGATAATATGGATAGTTATAAGCTTCTTCAAAAGTAGAAAGTTTATCAAATCCTTCAATTAATAAGCCCTCTCTTTCAAGATCAGAAAAGCCTAAAGGACCGCACATGGTGTCCATTCCTTTATCTTTAGCCCATTTTTCAACCGCACTAATCAGCGCTTTCGCAACCTCATTATCGTCAATACAATCAAATCTAGTGAATCTCGCTCTTTTTTCTTTATGAATTTCGTTATACTGCTTCTGAATTATGCCAGAGATTCTTCCAACTATTATGCCGTCTTGATATGCATTAAAATAAACTTGGTCACAAGTTTCGTAATAATCATTTTTCTTAGTAAAAATATTTTTTTCATCCGCATAAAGAGGCGGAACGTAATATTCGTTGTTCTTATAGAGCGAAAGAGGAAATTCTAGAAAGTCTTTCTGTAGTTTTTTTGTCGTCGCTTCAATTATTTTTATCATGTTTTACCTCTTTTAGACCAACATAATATTACACCATTAAGATAAAAACGTATTTACTTTTTTTATTTATTAAAAAAGAATAAAAAATGTGCGGTTGCCCGCACATTTTTAATTATATCTTCCGGCTTCTCTTTCAATTATCTTCTTAAACTGAGCTTGAACCGCGTAATAAGAAGCTTTTAGATGCACGGTATCACTATTCATTACCTCAGCGTCGTCATCAACCGACACTAAACCCCAACCAGTTTCGACTGGGCAATTTTCTTGTCCACACTGATAACATACGGTTGAATCGCTATAACAGTAGATAAACATTCCGCAGACAAAATCCATCTTGTAAAGTCTTTGAATAAGATCAGTAAAGAATTCC
>JACKCW010000005.1 GCA_020633845.1 Caryophanales bacterium
GGTAAAGAAAACGATGACACCGAGTATTATAGTTAGCACAATAGAAATCATCTGAAATAAAGTCACAGTATCCACCCTTTTTGTCTGTATGTCATTTTTTTGCCTACTTTATATAATTTATATAAACGCCAGAATTTCCGAGAAAAAAACACAATTTAGTCATATCTTTTAAAATCGTTTTAAAAATAATTCACAAGTTGTTCATATTTGTAAATTTTAACCAATAAAAAAACAGGACGAATCCTGTTCTTTTATTATATAAATTGATTATTCCTCAAACTCTCTTTCAGCTTTTTCTTCGGCTTTCTTTTCTAGTAATTCATAGTCGGTTTTACCAATATTATTAAGTGATTTTGGTAACCAGAAAGCTAGAACAAAAGCGGTAAGACAAGCGATGGCGACAATCAGAGTTAAAAGCCCAGAACCTCCCGCTTCTCTTAAGAAGAAAGTGTCGCTAATCGGCACATTGGCTTTTATGTTAACCCATACCACGCCAACGGCGATAGAAGTCACAAGAGCACCGAATAAACCCTGTATGGCAAAATACATAGCCGGATGAGATCTTCCGGTTTTTTTCTTTTCATCGGCGGCGATTTGTGAAGGAACGGTATAGGTAACCGAGAAGAAAGCGCCAATACCGAATGAACAAATAACATTCGCGATAACTGCGGCAATTAATCTAATATTTAAATCCGGGAAGACAGAAGGTCTCACGAATGTCGCGAATATCATACCGATAGTAAATATTCCGAGGGCATAAAGATAGGCGAACTTGAAACCTTTCTTTTTGGAAATATGATTAAAAAGAATTAAAGTGAATGGTACCGGGGCAAAGGCAGCTACCTGCGCTATCATGGTATACATTCCGGTAAAGGACATTGTTCCAGAATAGTAAACATTAAAACCGGTTAAATAAATCTGAAGACCGAATTGTAATACCGAATATAATCCCATCCAAATAAGAAAATCTTTATTTTTGAAAGTATATTTAATACTGTCGATCATTCCCGGATCTTCTTCTATCTGGGCGATAGTATCATTAGGATGCTCTTCTTTATATTTCTTAACATCGGCTTCTAGTGTCGAACGTTCTTTTATCATCAAAAGCGGAATAAGCATAGTTAAGACAAAAGGTAGGAAGAGAAGGGCAATGATACGAATATTAAATAATCCGATAATTCCCGGAATAGCGGCATATCCTAAAATGAAGTAAATGATATCAACCGTTGATTTAACATTTGATAGGTATACTCTATCTTTTGAAGATTCCGTAACCTCGCTGAATGTCGCATAGTAGGTTACCATCGTTAAAGTATAGAAAGTATAGAAAAGCGCAAGCCATAATCCATACCAAATAGTGTTTATAATACTTTCATCCTTAACTGGAACAACTAACATCATTAAGTAAGATAAAACCATCGGTACAAGTCCGATTAAAATAGCCGGTCTTCTTTTTCCCCATTTGGTTCTAAGTCTGTCCGTCCAAGCTCCAAGAGGAACATCGGCGATACCGTCGATTATTTTGGCAATTGTGACAAATATACTCCAGACTGCCGCAACGACCAAAGCCTTGTTCATGTAGGTCCAGTTTTCAATATTCTGACTGAAACCCACCGTTAAAAGTGCATCGCATAAATAAGCTCCAACAATCAGATTTAGAATGTTCGGGCCCATCCCGGCGACGCCGTAAAAGCCAAGTTGTTTCTTTGTGAGTGTCTTCATGATTCTCCCCTGTTAAATTGTATTTTGTGTAAATGACCACTTAATTTAATTTTAGCACATGGGAATAATTAGTAAAGTTAATTTTCATTAAAATGAAAAAGAGCGGAATTCCGCTCTTTTTTAATCCTGTTCTTCAATTCCTTTTGAAGCATCCTTTTGATTTTCAATAAACTCTTTGGCAATCTTCTTGGTTTTTTCTGAGGCATTACCTTTCGGTTCCTTGGGTTCGTTTACCACAACCTGAGGGAAAGGAATATTGATATCATTGGCATCAAATATCAGTTTTATTTCTCGGTTCATATCTCTTTCCACTTGATAGATATCTTCTTCCTTGCATTTGGCAACGAAGAATAAATCAACGCTTGAGGTATTAAGAGTTTTAACGCCTTTGTAGAAAGGCCCCTCAACTATAGCCGGGATTTTCTCTTTAGCCTTCGGAAGTTCTTTACTTAATACAGCTTCGACTCTTTCAAGCGACTCACTGTATTCGATTCCAACTACCGTTGAAGCATAAGAATAATCGTGAGAAAGATTAACTACCGTTGTTACCGAACTATTATTTATGACTTTCATATTGCCGGATGCATCTTCTATTTTTGTGGTTCTAATTCCTACTTCTTTTACTGTGCCGCGCCAGCCATCCACGAGTATGATATCGCCAACCTGATACTCATTGTCAAAAACAATGAACATACCGGCAATAATATCCGATATCAAGCTCTGCGCTCCAAGACCTAAAACGATTCCTAAGATTCCGGCACTAGCGAGAAGAGTAGAGGTATCGACTCCAAAAGCAGCAAGAAGAATAAATATAATGACGATTGCGGATAAATATTTAATTAAATTATCCGATAACTTCGCAATGGTTTCTCTTCTTTTTGATTTATTCATTCCTTTTCTAATTAAGAATCGAATAAATCTTTCCACCGCAAAGACAATAAAAGAGGCAACCAAAGCTTTAATTAATGTAGGTAGGCTTTCAATAAGTTTGTCCCACGAGGTAATGAGCTCGTCTCCTGATGTCGAGCCGAATATTTTGGCAATAAAAGAATCGCTTCCAAATACCGGGCCGGAAAGAAAGGAAAGGACAATAAGGCCTAAGGCAATTAGCCAAATAATCATTTCTACGGATAAAACGATTTTCGAAGTTTTATTTCGAGGCTTTTTATTTTTCATTTTGTCTCCTTTTAAATTATGTAATCAATCAAACTTTGATATTGAAAATCAGCTGTAAATAATATGGAATAAATAAGAGGTGAAGAGGCTCCTGTTTCATCATAGATTTCAATTTTTAGTAAGTCATTTGAAATGGAAAAGTGATAAGAATAATTTTCATCATTTGTAGTAAAGATAAAGTTTCCATATTCTATGCACTCATAATTATAATCAGTAATTGTTGATTGAACAAAGGAATTGCTTCCAAAGAAAGAGTCAGTGGCATCTGTTAAATAATACTCGGCTTTAGTTATAACAAGAAATTCTATCGGAAGAGAGGAAACGGTAGCCGTTTCTCCAAGTTCACCAGCAGTTATTTCATATCTTGTGTAAACTCCGTCTTCGATATATTGGTAGACATAACCGTTTTCTCCAAGAGAATCGAGGACAATATACCAACTATCATTATCTGCCATTATATAAGTTATACCTTCAACTTTTACGGTTGATGTTATAGATGTTTGATTAAGAAGAGTATCAATAGTATTTTTCGCAAGATCAAATGCTTCTTCTTTGGTGTTTATTCGCTCGTATTTTAAGTAAATGGTCATTGATGATGTGACATTAAATGAGCTGATATCATCAATAGAAACGGTGGTAAAACCATCAAGAGAGTATTCATAACCAACTGCTCTAAAACCAGTAATTTCATTTAAGGACGGATAGGATGAAAGTGTTCCAAAAGACGACATCAAGATAAATTCGTTTGAATCAATCGGTTCAGTAAGACTCGTACTGGCTACTTCATATAAATAAGCAAATCTAACTAGAATGCTTGTTTGGTAGGAATCAAGCGATGGAAGCGTAATATATGATGGCGTTACATTGTTTTCTATAGTCGCAGTTATTTGCCTATAGCTGTCGCCATCATAATATACTTCCGATGATAGTGTGCATATTGTTTTAACCTCGTTATTTTCTATCGACAAGGTATAAACAATGTTGTTATAGTTAAATACGATAGTAATTATATCCACAAGGCCGTTGTATTCAAGCGCACTTTCGATTGTAATATCCTGCGCGATGAATAAGCCAAAGACAGAAATCAAAAATGAATATTGTTCGTTTAGAACTTCGGCATATGGAATTTCTGATGTATAAGATATAGATGAATCACCAACAGTCACTTCTCCATAGATATTTGATTCATGTGTTAAGCTATCAGATATTATAAAGTAATCTTGAGTGGTAAGAAGGTCATATTCAAGATCAGCCGTTCGGTGAATAGTAAATAAATAAGATTCATCAACAGCAAGAGAGTCGCTTGTGTTTCCGGAATACACTTTAGCGTTAATTGTAGTATCATTGAATTTCCCGGTAAGGAAGTCAGCAATATAATTAAGAGCGTTATCATCATTAATCACGCTTTCGTTTTTATATACAATATAAATAATTAGTGATGAAGAGACGGGTTCATTAAAATCATCAAAAACTGTATATACACTACCATTTTTAATGTACCAATTGTCAAACACAACTCCATCTTCAGGCGATAAAGGATCTGATGGTTTTATGAGATTAGTATTAATAGCGATTATCTCTTCACTATCAGTTTGATAGTAATTATCATGGTAGGTAACTATATATGAAAGCGGATATTCTTCGTCTGAAGGAAAGTTGAATTCATTAACGTCAAAATCTATCGTATAAGATAATGACGATGTAACGCTTATTAGTATGCCTTCTCTAGAATATGTTTTGAATCCATTGACACTTAATGTGTAAACACCATTTATAAAAGATAAAGTCATTGAAGATTGACCATATAGAGAAGAAAATACAGAAAATGAAACATAATGAGATCCATTTTCAATTCTGCCCTGAAGATTATCTATTGAAGTCATATCGGATAAGCTAAATTCATCTATAACCATAGATAAATATGAAGATAATGAATATGACTCATCTTGATTAGCATATACACTATATTTAACTGTATTACTATCAATGAGAGATGTCTTATAAATAATCTCACTGTCACCAGTATTGTCATAGTAAAGGTCTTTTTCAGTATTATTGTCTACTTTATTTAAATAGTGGCCCTTTCCCGATATTTCTTGATAGATAGTATAATAGGTTGATGTAATAGTGCTGATATCATCTGATGTTACAAAAGTTCCACTGTATGTAAGCTCAGCTTCATCAAAATTACTTAAGGATGAAACAATAGCATTTATAAAAGACTCACACTCGCTTTCTGTGTAAGTTCTATCTTCTTCTGTTGTTGGAATATCCGTTGTCTCTTCAGTTGTCGGAGTTTCTGTTGTTGGGCTTACTGTTGTTGTATTATCTACTGTGGTATTTATAGTAGTTGTAGTCCTTTTACAACCGGAAAGCATCAAAATTAAAAGAGAAATGGACAGTATGATAAATATGGATTTAACTTTTTTCATATTTTCCTCTTATTAATATGATAGCATTCTATTTTTTATTCTCCAATAAAAACATGCTTAACATACAAGTTTTATCATTATTTTAATCGAATAAAATAATAAAAAGAGACTATAAAATAGTCTCGATAAACCCCTGGGGGTAGTTAATTATAGGTGGCGACCCAAAAAGGATTCGAACCTTCGACCGACGGCTTAGAAGGCCGTTGCTCTATCCAGCTGAGCTATTGGGTCATGCATATATATTCTATCACAAGAAAATATGATGTCAAATGCAAAATGCAAAAGAAAAGGGCTACATAGTAGCCCATTTTTTAATGTATTTGCACAAGTTTAACAGCTTGATGCCATCCGTGAATTTTAATTGCTCTTAAAGAATCATCCATTTCTGGGAAGAAATATTTTTCTATTTCCTTATTTTTCTTGATATCTTCGCAGTCATTCCAATATCCAACTTTAAGTCCTGCAAGATACGCAGCGCCAAGGGCGGTTACTTCAACCACTTTAGGTCTTTTAACTTCTGCTTTTAGAATATCGGCTTCAAACTGCATTAAGAAATTATTTTTGCAAGCTCCGCCATCAACACAAAGAGTTCTAATGTCAATTCCCAGATCATTTTCCATGGCCTTTAAAACATCATATACTTGATAGGCTATGCCCTCAAGAGTCGCTCTAATAAACTGTTCTTTAGTAGTGCCTCTTGTGATACCGGTTATTATACCTCTTGCGCTGCCGTCCCAATAAGGAGCGCCAAGCCCGGTGAATGCCGGAACAACATATACTCCTTCGGTATCTTTGCATTTTAAAGCATACGTTTCCGAGTCTTCGGCATCTTTTATCATGCGCATTTCGTCTCTTAACCACTTAACTGCAGCGCCGCCGATGAAGACAGATCCCTCTAAAACATACTGAGGATGATCATCACAAGAAGCCGCGAGAGTTGTTAAAAGACCATGTTTCGATTTAATCGGTTCATCACCGGTATTCATTAGCATAAAACATCCAGTGCCAAAAGTATTTTTGATTTCGCCTTTGTTGATACATAGTTGTCCAAAAAGCGAACCCTGTTGATCTCCGACAATCCCGGTAATTGGAATCTTTCTTCCGATTACATCTGCTTCTGAGTAACCATATAAATATGAAGAAGGGTGGACTGATGGAAGCATGCTTTTAGGGACGCCAAAAAGTTTTAAAAGATCTTCATCCCAAGACAATGTATGAATATTAAAAAGAAGAGTTCTGGAAGCATTTGTATAATCAGTTGCGTGTACTTTTCCGTTCGTTAAATGCCAAAGAAGATAGGTGTCAACCGTTCCGAATAATAACTCGCCTTTTTCCGCTTTTTTTCTTGCTCCTGGTACATTATCTAAAATCCATTTTATTTTGGAAGCGCTAAAATAAGCATCCAGTCTTAAACCGGTTTTATCATATATCTTATCGATTAATGTTTCATCCTTTAAAAGACTCTTACAATACTCATCGGTTCTTCTGCATTGCCATACTATCGCATTATAGATAGGCTTTCCCGTTTTTTTATCCCAAACAATTGTGGTTTCTCTTTGATTGGTAATTCCGATTGCTTCTATCTGATTTACAGTGATATTAGCTCTGATTATTGCCTGCTGAAGAGATGCCATTTCTGAAGATAATATTTCTCTCGGGTCATGTTCAACCCAGCCGGGATTAGGATATATTTGATTAAATTCCTGTTGAGCAAGTCCGACAATTTCGCCCTTATGGTTAAATACTATCGCTCTTGATGATGTCGTGCCTTGATCAAGAGATAAAATATACTTTTCCATCACTTGCTCCTTTCGACATTTCTTGTTGCGACAAAGTCAATCCCGGTATCGAGGATGTTTTGATATACAACATCGCCGATATGAACCGGAGCTTCAATTTTTAGACCTTTTAAAAGTTCTAATGATTTAAAAATAAGACCTTTAGGAATAGCTTCTTTAGTTTTTACCGAAACCACCGGCATTTTCCCGTTTAAAACTATAACTGATGAAGTTACCATTCTTTTAGGATGAAGAACTTCATCAATTCCATATTGTTTTCCTCTTAAGCAGGTATAACCGGTAACTTTAACGTTGTTTTTATCCGAATCATCAACCACTAAGTGACAACCAAGCGGACAATTAATACAAATGAATTCTTTCATATTTACACACTCCTTAAGTAAACCTTTATCTCTTTAGCGTTTCGCAGTTTTAGAACCTCATCGCTCTTTAAAGGAATGGTTTCCATTTCGCCCGGTGTAACTATCTGTTTAGGTTTTGAATGAATGACTTCGCCGTCAGCCTCGACAACAATTTTGGTCTTTCTATAAACATTGCCTACCCTCATCTTAAGAGTCATCTCGCTGGCATCGTTATTTTTAAGAATAAACTCAGGCACAACGTATCTAACCCCATCTTCGGCCTTTATTTCGATTCTATCGATTTTTATGTGTTCGGATTCGTTGATATACTCTACGGCTTTTTCTCCGGCTTCTTTAGCCTCTAGACTAACAAAATCCACTAAATCATGAACATGAAGGACATTACCGCATTCAAAAATCCCCGGAACACTGGTCATAAGATTATCGTCGACATAAGCGCCTCTTGTGATTCTCGATAATGAAACCCCGGCGCCTTTTGCGAGTTCGTTTTCCGGAAGAAGTCCGACCGATAAAAGCAAGGTATCACATTTAATTTCTTGAGCTGTTTCCATTTTTGGATTTAAGTGATCGTCAACTTCCGCAATCACAACACTTGTAACTCTGTCTTCGCCTTTAATATCAACAACGGTATGCGAAAACATAAGCGGAATATCAAAGTCGTTAAGACACTGAACAATATTTCTGTTGAGACCGCTTGAATAAGGCAGGAGTTCGACTACCGCTTTTACTTTAGCCCCTTCAAAGGTCATTCTTCTAGCCATAATAAGACCGATATCGCCTGAACCAAGTATTACAACTTCTTTACCTGGCATTAGCCCGTCAATATTAACTAATTTCTGAGCTGTACCCGCGCTATAAATCCCGGAGCCTCTAGATCCGGCGATATTAACGCCACCTCTCGGTCTTTCTCTGCATCCGCAGGATAAAATAATTGCCTCAGCCTTAATATTTAAAAGACCTTCTTCTTCGTTTAATGCTTTTACTTCCAGGTTTTCTTCTACTCTAATTACTGTTGTATTAAGAAGATATTTAATTTGTCTTTCGTTAACTTGATCAATGAATCTTTGCGCATATTCCGGGCCAGTAAGTTCTTCTTTAAAAGTATGAAGTCCGAATCCGTTATGAATACATTGATTCAAGATACCGCCGAGTTTATCTTCTCTTTCTAGGATTAAAATATCTCTTTCACCTTTATCATAGGCGCTTATGGCGGCCGCAAGACCGGCCGGTCCGCCGCCGATTATCAGTATTCTTACATTTTTCATTATTCTTTAATCCTCCCTTCAACAACTGGAGAATTCCCGCCCTTTTTGGTTATTTCTTCTAGACTTAAGCCGAGTTCTTCAGAAAGAATTTCCATAACTCTCGGTGTGCAGAAGCCCATCTGGCATCTTCCCATACCGGCTCTGACTCTTCTTTTAATTCCGTCTAGGTCCTTGGCGCCCGGTTTTCTTCTGATTGCCTCTCTGATTTCGGCTTCTGAGACAACCTCACACCTACATACTATATGACCGTATTCTTTATTTTCTTTAACCGCTTCTATCAATTCTTCATCAGACATGCTGGAAACATGTTTGATAGCTTTTCTTTTGCCATCAAAATTTGGATTATCTTCAAGTGATAAATAATTTTTGATTTCTTTTGCTGCGTAACTGGCGATAGCCGGGCTTGATGCTAAACCCGGGGATTCAATCCCAAGACAATTAAAAAAGCCGGGAACATCTTTAGCAAACCCTATAACATAGTCGTCCCCCGCTTCATGAGCCCTTAGGCCACTGAACTGAGTTATGATTCCACTCTTGCTTAAGGATGGAACAGTTAAAGTCGCTTTCTTCCAAATTTCATCTAATTTTTCATAAGTTGTTGCGACATTGTCTTTATCATTTACATCTGTTGCGCTTGGGCCGACAATTAAATTACAATGAGTGGTAGGAGCTACTAATACTCCCTTGCCCATCTTAGTCGGGAGTTGAAAGAGAGTTGCTTTAGTTACACAACCCAAATCCTTATCCATTAGGCAATATTCACCTTTTCTAGCAGTTATATGATATTTTATGGACGATATTTGATTGTTAATTGTATCAGCATAGACACCGGCACAGTTTACAACTGTACGTCCTTCAAATAATTCTCCTGACACAGTTTTAACTTCAAAAATATCTCCGACTTTATTTATTGATTCAACTTCTTTTTCAAAACTAAATTCTACCCCGTTTTTATAGGCATTTTCTGCCATAGCTATGCACATTTCATAAGGAGATGCAATGCCGGATGTTCTGGCAAAAAGACCCATAACTACGTCTTTTGATACCGATGGTTCGATTTTTCTAATTTCATCACCTGACAAAATGGAACATCCTTCTACCCCGTTTTTCTTCGCCTTTTCCATAAGCTCTTCTAGTCCTATTTTTCCGTCTTCACTAAAAGACAGGACGAAAGCTCCGTTACGCCCGAAAGGGAAATCCAATTCTTTTGAAAGGGCAGGATACATCTTGGCGCCTTCAACATTAAATTTCGCTTTTAAACTTCCGGGTGCCGCGTCATATCCGGCATGGATAATCCCGGAATTAGCTTTTGTCGTGCCACAGGCTACATCGTTTTTTCTTTCAAGCACAAGAATTTTCGCTTTTGATTTGGATAATTCTCTGGCGACGCTTGAACCGATGATACCGGCGCCGATAATAATACAGTCATACATTATAATTACTCGCTTCCTTTCAAATGCTCTATATAATTATATATTTCCTCTGGAACTAGTTTAGAGTAATCGCACTTATAGCCGATTAATTCTCTAACAATTGATGATGAAATGTGTGATTCGTCGATATTAGTCATCACAAGAACAGTTTCGATAGATTTATCTAAATAAAGGTTAGTGTTGTTAACCTCAAATTCAAATTCAAAATCTGATGATGACCTAAGGCCTCTTAAAATAAAACCGGCATTATATTTATGACAAGCGTTGATCGTAAGCCCGTCTTCGGCCACAACTGAAACGTTAGGATATTTTTTCAAGGCTTTTTCTGCCATTTTTAAACGATCTTCTTTAGAAAACATTGGTTTTTTTACGGCATTTTCCAAAATACAAACATATAGTTTATCGAAAAGATGACTCCCCTTTTCGATAACGCCGATATGGCCTTTGGTTAAAGGATCGAATGATCCGGGATATAAACCTATTTTCATTTCCTTTCTCCTTTATATTTTAGGATTACGAAACGGGAAGCGGCGCCGAACTTATTCTTTATCACGTCGAACCCCTCCGGAATAAATTCCATGTCTCTTGGCGTTTCAAGAACCATTAGAGCATCTTTTTTTAGCATATCTTTTATAAGAAGATATTTAACTATTCCTGGTAATTCCTCACTTATTTTATAGGGAGGGTCTAAAAGAACTAAATCGAACTTTATATTATCGTATTTTTTGAGGAATGCCTTAAAATCGCCGTTATACGTAGTAGCATTCTCAATTTTCAAATTCTTAATATTGTCTTTCAAACATTCATAGGTATTCGGTGATAACTCACAAAAATATCCGTACTTCATACCTCTTGATAAAGCTTCAATTCCTAGAGAACCAGTTCCCGCAAAAAGATCAAGAACGATTCCTCCATTAAAAAACTGCCCGAGTGAATTAAAAACCATTTCCTTGTTTTTATCAGTTGTCGGGCGAGTATTATCATCAATTACCGCTTTTAAAAGACGCGAACGGTATACTCCGGCTATTACTCTCATTGATATATTTCCTTTCAACATATATTAACATATATGTCGATAAAATTAAAGAATATAATCTTCCTTTAGTCACGTTTGCTTAATTTAAAAAAGCAACCTTTTTATAGCATTATTATTTTTTCTTTAATTTCTTCCTTTAATACGCTATAATTTATATATATTTAAGGAGATTTTGTATGTTTGGGATGCGACCCGATGGGAAACGAGTTAAATATTTAAATGGCTTCTACACAATTATTCCGATTGTAATGAAGAAAAGATACGATTCAATGAATCAAATTACAATCGCCATCGAACTAGATAATTTGGATAGTTTTATAAAAGAACAGATGGAAAAAACCGGAATAATATATTCATATATGGACATCATCGCTGCAGCTTTAATCAGAACGATATGTTTAAGACCGGAGTTAAATCGTTTTGTAGTTAATTCGAGAATCTATCAGCGCGAGGGAATATATTATTCTCTTGCTGTTCAAAAAACTTTAAAGAAAGGCGCGGAATCTAACGAAACCACTATTAAAACCAAATACACAGGTGAAGAATCAATTCAAGAAATTCATAACATAATAGACGCTAAAATCAGAGAAGCAAAACATGTCGAGGCCGAAACAAGCACTGATAGAACCGCAAGAATCTTAACAAGTGTTCCGACATTTATTATGATACCTCTTGTAAACTTTGTTTTATGGCTCGATAAACATGGTATACTTCCAAAAGCCGTTCTCGATACTTCTCCTTTTCATACTACTTTCTTTATAACAGATATGCGATCGATTAAGCTTCCGACTTTGCATCATCACGTGTATGACTTCGGAACCACCGGAATTTTCTTATCGACCGGAACGGACGAATATCAGCCGTCATATGATAAAGAAGGAAACCTAATACATAAGCATATTATGAAAATTGCAGTGGTTATGGATGAAAGATTCTGTGACGGATATTACTTTGCTAATTCATTCCGTCTCTTCCAAAAAATACTTAAGAATCCAAGTTATCTTCTTTCAAGACTTGAACCTGAAGAAGTGCCACTAACGGAAGATGAGAAACATGCAAAAGAAAAACGCATAAAAAAAGAAAATAAAAGAAATGAAAGGAACACAAAAGCAGACAAATAATATATCTGCTTTTGTTATATAAGGTGAATAATATGTTCGGAAAAAGACCTGACGGCAAGTTAGTTAGAACTCATGACGGAATATACACATTAATGCCTCATGTAATGAATAAAAGAGACGATTCAATGAATATGGTCGAATTTGATGTCGACATGGATGACCTCGACCAATTTATAAAAAAAGCCCAAGAAGAGACGGGAATCGTTTATAGTTATTTAGAAATTTTAGTTTCTGCGGTTGTTAGAACAATATACTTAAGACCTGATTTAAACAGATTTGTCGTAAATAGGAGAATCTACCAAAGAGACGGAATATACTTTTCGATGGTTGTACAAAAATCTCTTAAAAAAGGTTATGAATCAAACGAAACTGGACTTAAATTCCGTTTTGAAGGTAATGAGTCATTAGACTATGTTCACGAAGTAGTGGATAAAGGAATAAGAGAAAGCAAAAATAATGATCGAGATAATGATATAGATGATTTTTCCAAAAAACTAGCCTCTATGCCTTTCTTCCTGATGAGTATGCTCGTGCATATGATAAAATTTTTGGATCGTTATGGACTTCTTCCCAAAAAAGTCATTGATATTATGCCTTTTCATACAACATTCTTCATAACAAATATGCGGTCGGTAAAAACTCCGGCGATATACCATCATGTATATAACTTTGGAACTACCGGTCTTTTCTTATCAACCGGAACTGAAAAGTTGGAACCACAAAAAGATAAAGATGACAATGTAACTTTTAAAAGAGTAATGCCAGTTAAGTTCGTGTCAGACGAAAGATTCTGTGACGGTTATTACTTCGCAACCTCTCTTAGAATGCTTCAAAGAATTCTTCATAATCCAAAAGTTCTTTTAACTCCGCTTCCAAGACCGGAAAGAGAACTCACAAAAAAAGAACTAAAAGAAAAGAAAAAAACCGAAAAGAAAATC